>NZ_PNCO02000001.1:2065000-2665000 GCF_005886105.2 Pseudoalteromonas galatheae | reverse complement strand
GCGTCCGCCACTTTTCCTCAAGTGGTGAAATAAAGAGATAAACAAGCCGACGAAAGTCGGTTTTTTGTGCTTAAATATCTCGTGTAGGAGCAGGTTTACCCTGCGATCTTTTACAAAAGTTGAATACGACGGCGCTCGGAGGTTCACTCTCCATAACACACGTCCTGCGTCCGCCACTTTTCCTCAAGTGGTGAAATAAAGAGATAAACAAGCCGACGAAAGTCGGTTTTTTTGTACTTAAATATCTCGTGTAGGAGCAGGTTTACCCTGCGATCTTTTACGAAAGTTGAAGACGACAACGCTCAGAGATTCACTACTGCATGATTAAACTCCCGAAACACTTTTCATTTTTTTTCTGACTGATACCCTAATCGCGTATTTATTTAGAGAAAGCGTTATATGTTTCAATCACTCAGAATTTGTTTACTGCTTGCTTTTTGTTGTGTTCCTTTAACTGTTGAAGCGCTTACATTAGGTGCTGAGCGCGCAGATGAGTATTTACCTGTGTTAAAAGGTAAGCGCGTCGGATTAATCGTAAACCAAACATCTCGCGTTGACGACCAGCATCTAGTTGATTACTTACTTAATAAAGAAGTGGATGTTAAAAAGGTCTTTGCACCGGAACACGGTTTTCGTGGTAATTATGATGCGGGTGCTAAAGTCGATGATGCAAAGGATGTGAAAACTGGGCTACCAATCATTTCGCTTTATGGCAGTAATAAAAAGCCAAGGCCTGAGCAGCTCAAAGATATCGATGTGCTTATTTTTGATATTCAAGATGTGGGGTTGCGCTTTTATACATACATCAGCACTATGCACCTCGCGATGGAAGCTGCAGCCGATGCAAATATTGAATTTTGGGTTTTTGATAGGCCAAATCCAAATATTGCGTATGTTGATGGCCCATTATTAGAAAAACCATTTCAATCTTTTGTTGGTATGCATCCCATTCCTGTATTGCATGGCATGACCGTTGGCGAACTGGCAACTATGATTAAAGGAGAGGGGTGGTTAACCTCGCTTAAAGCGCCACAGTTACGAGTATTTCCAATGCGAAACTATAGTGGCAGCACTGAATATAGATTGCCGATCCCGCCAAGTCCTAACCTACCAAACCAACAAGCAATCTACTTGTATCCATCATTGTGCTTTTTTGAAGCGACACCTATTTCTGTTGGTCGTGGAACGAATTTTCCATTTCAAGTTTTTGGCTACCCAGATCCTAAATTGGGGGAGTTTCAGTTCACTCCTCGACCAGTGCTAGGCGCGGCTTCTAATCCTAAATTAAACGGTGTGACTGCGTTTGGTCAGGATTTAAGAAACAGCAATGTACGAGGTTTTGATCTAACTTGGTTTGTTGCTGCATACGCGCAGTTCAAGCACGAGAATAAAGCGTTTTTTCAGTCCCCCGATTTTCTCGATAAGCTTGCTGGCACGGACAAAATCCGCAAAGCCATTGAGTCTGGCCAATCAGCATTAGAATTGAGAAAACTGTGGCAGCAGGATGTACAAGGTTTTTTAAAGCAGCGGAAAAAGTATTTATTATATCCGAGGTAGTATTGGGTCTTTGCTAGAGGTAAACGGCAGTGAAAGTCTGCCGTTAGAGGTTTACATCTTACTCGCTACGCAATATTTGCATGTTTTCATTGGCCTTATCCACACGTTTTTGCCAATGTAGGTTAGATTGCGTAAGTGCCGTGAATAAAACATCAATAAGGTAGGCCTGAGAAGTACGAGACAGCATACCTGAATGTTTAAGTGGTTCCCCTTCATTAATGCAATATAGTATCGCATCCGCCATTTCTGCGAGTGAGTGGCTACCGTAACGTGAAATGGCGAGACATTTACAGCCATTATCCAATGCTTGATTAGTCAAGGTTAGCAAGCTCTTGCTGGTTCCTGTATTGCTGATCACAATTAAAAGATCGTCTTTCCCCATTGTTGCAATAAAGCTAGAGGCGCTGATTTCATCAACTTGAGCAATCGCAGGTATACCAAGCTTTTGGAGTTTCCAAGTTAAATCCTGTGCCATCGTGAAAGTGCTACCAAGTGCACATACGATGACTTTTCGTGCATTTTTCACTAACTGAATTGCGTTTTCGAACTGTTTTGCTGAGTTCAATTTTCGAGTTTCGGAAATAACATTTTGCTGTTTTAGTTGTAATTTATCTGCGATCAACTCGATAGAATCATTGCTGGAAATTAACTCATCAATTGGGGCGCTATTGTCTGTTTGCTCATTGAGCGCATCAACAACGGCAAGTTTAAAAGCTGGAAATCCTTTATAACCCAACTTTTGGGCAAATTTTACGACGCTAGATTGGCTGACACCTGCTTCGCGTGCCAGTTCAACAGAGGAAAGCGCACGGATTTTATCGCCCGAGTTCAAGGTAAAGTCAGCAAGCTTTGCCTCACTATTAGATAGTGATGGACGAAGTGCTTTTATTTTGACAAATGTAGACATACGATACTCAATCCGAACTAATTTAATCTGTCCATATTATAGGTCCAATTGGAACGTTACGATAGACCAAAAAGGAATATCATTGCACAAAACACACTCATTGTACCAGTATTGGGGTTAAATGTTGACTTAAATTTAATTTAGTCGCAAAGACTTGGTGTTTTAAACCGCTTAACTTAAGCTAAGTGTTTTGAATTTATAGATTAAACTATATGGCTTGGTACTCGATTTTGCCACCTTTGATTGCAATTGCAGTCGTGTTTTGGCGTAAAGAAGTAATTATCGCATTGATTTTAGCGCTAGTTTCTTCCGAATTTTTATTAGCTTTACATGGCCAGCAGTCGTTAGTTGCAGGCACATTTGTGGGCAGTATTGAACGTGTTATCGAGGTTGCAACATCGGCAGGTAACAGTCGGATCTTGATTTTTAGCATAGTGATCGGTGCATTGCTCGCCTACATACGAGAGTCTGGCGGTGTTGCAGCAACGGTGAATATGTTGCTTAATCGAGGCGTTGCTAAGAGTAAACGTCAGGTTGGCTTATTGACTATGTTTACAGGCACGGCGGTGTTCATCGAATCAAATATGAGCGTGCTAACCTCAGGAATTGTTGCTAGGGGACTATTTGATAAGTTCAAAATGAGCCGAGCTCGTTTGGCTTACATTATCGATAGTACTAGCGCTCCTGTATGTATTTTGATTTTACTTAATGGCTGGGGCGCTTATATTCTCGGACTGCTGAGCAACTATGAACTTGAGCAATCAGCAGTGAGCATTTTATGGGGGAGTGTCGCGTTTAATTTTTACGCGATTATCGCGCTGTTAATTGTTCTCTATACGATTGTCTTTGATAAGGTCCATGGACCGATGAAGAGTGAAGAGCAAGAGTTAAAGCACCATACGGGTGAATTAAGTAGTGGGCCGAGCGCCACCAAGTCGCGTTATATGCTGATCCCTTTATTGACGCTGATTGTGAGTATGATTGGGTTTATGTTTTGGACAGGCGATGGTGTATTGGCAAATGGTAGCGGCTCTAAGTCAGTACTTTATGCCACAATCTTAGCTTCAACGGTTGCGTACCTGCTGCTTTTGACTGGCAAGAGGTTTAGTCATCACGAACTAATGGATGTTGGATTTAAGGGGATGGGGGAGCTGCTACCACTGGTAAGCATTGTGTTGCTCTCTTTGACCTTAGGTGCAAGTCTAAAAGAGTTGGGAACCGGGACTTTTGTCGCGTCTTTAGTTGGTGACTATCTGCCTATTTACTTGATAGTGCCAGTGCTCTTTATTACTGGTGCAATCATGTCATTTACAACCGGTACGTCGTGGGGCACCTTTGCCATATTAATACCGATTGGTGTGCCACTTATTCAAGCGCTTGGCTTACCGCCGTCACTCGTACTTGGAGCTATCTTAAGTGGCGGCATATTTGGCGACCACTGCTCGCCTATCTCTGATACCAGCGCAGTATCGGCACTGGCATCAGGATGTGATTTATTAACTCATGTTAAAACCCAACTACCCTATGCACTGGTGGGGGGCGTATTAGCTATTATCTGCTTCTTTATTGCCAGCCTTATTATGATTTAAGAGCGCCTGTTAGGGGCAAGCCAAAACTTGGTGTTGCCCCATACTCTCAATTGCAATTATTTGACCTTTTTCGGCGGTCGACAGTGCGAGCATAACGGGTGTATTAAAATTGATAACACTGGTTTTTGATTGTGGCATAGCACTGAGTAAACTCTCTTTTAACTCGATTAGAGTACGAGTATTACATTCCTCAATCAACCAAGCGTTGTCGTTAATCGCAATCAATCTACCGTAACGTTGCTCTTGAACTCGCTGCTTTGCGACTTCAAATTGGGCATCTAATACTTTCTTTTGTTCATCTATCCGAGCTAGATATTGGCCTTGTGTTAGCTCATGCGTTTCGATGTGCTGAAAGTTGCCATAACTCACTAAATGTGCACTTGAATTGTATTCTTTATTAAAATTAAAATCTTGATTCTGGTACCACAAGGTGAAAAGTAAGGCGAGTGAACAAGTAACTGCGCTCCACTGCCATGTTTCTACGCGACTGAGATAGTGATGGATAAAGCTCACCACCCGTACCTTGACGCGAGCTGCCAGTGTTAGCGGTTTGTTCTGTTTATTAGCTTGATAAGCCTCTTTCAGTTTTACGTCAAATTCATCTAAATTACTCATGCTCTTCACTCACCTGAGACTTAATAGTCTCTTTTGCGTATCTAATTCGAGTTTTCACAGTTTCTTGTGTGGCCCCGACAATTTGGGCTATCTCAGCTAAGCTGAACCCTTCTAACTGTAGGCTTAGCGCTTCTTTTTGTAATAAAGGAAGCGCAGCTATTTGCTGGTATAGCCACGACTGTTCAGAGGTCTTAGTGAGTGCATCGGTGCTAATGGTGCCTACTTTACTGTTAGTAAGCTCCGAGAGTTTATCTGATGCTCTAATAGAGTCGATTAACAAGTTACGTGCAATTTGAAACAGGTAAGCTTTGGGGTGACCCTGTTGTCGATAAGAGCTCTTCTTTTCGATGACTTTAAGCCATGTTTTCTGGCATATATCTTCTGCCGATGCTGTCTGTGTTTGTGTTCTTAGAAAGTGAAATAAATCACTTTGATAGCGCTCAATGACTTGCTCTAGGTACTTCACTTTACCCGTCGTAGCATACTCATAGAGCGGATCTTCTATATTGCTGGTGGCGCGAATGCGCCACATTTTCAGGCTACTCAGCATAGGCAATTCCACGTCGTTATACCAATTTGTGTTGTTCAGTGATTTACTTTGGAGTTAACCTCTCAAATTGGTTGGATACTTATCTACTGTTATTTATTGTTGTAATGTAAATTCTAACACAACACGTTGAGCGTATTGTGATTGTGGCTTTCCGTCAACGATGAGCGGTCTGTATTTCCATTTTCTCAGTGCTCTTATAGCGGCCTGGTTAAATACTCTTTTGGGTTCTGCATTTGTTACTCTAACATCAAATACTTCACCTTGTGGAGAAATGGTAAACTCCATTTCAACCCAGCCTTCCACTCCTTCTCTTGCGGCTGCTGGTGGGTAGTTAGGGTTGCTTCTAACAAGTGGAGTCGCTTGCCCATCAGTGTTAAGTTTTAGTGTCATAGTATTAGTGAATTTACCTAAATTGATATCAGGTGCTTCATTACTAATTTGTAGGTTATTTCCTGTATCAACAATATTTTCAACTGGTCTAACAGGCGCAACCATGGGCTTGGGTGGTTCAGGTCTTGTGCTTTTCTCCGCTACAGGAGAGTCCTCTTTGTCTGTTGCTATCGTAAGGTCAAATACCTCTATATCTACAATTGGACGCGTTAACTCTTGAGAAACTAAATTTTGCATAAAACTGAAAGTAGCAAAAGTAATCACAATTGCGCCAGCAAATGAAAACGCAAGTTTTAGAATCGTTGAATTCGGTTGTTTAAATGTCGTTAATGTTGTCATGATTTCATCCCCAGTATGATATTTCATATATAGAACGTTTGGGTAAATGAAACAGGGTGAAAGTTTTTAGATTTTTTTGATATGTATCTTGGCTCGGTTGCAGGCTATGGATTACAATGCACGAAAAGCAGAACACATATTTTATTTTTCGTGGTCATCATAGGTAGTTATGAAGTTAGTTGAGATCAATAAAGCGCGTTATCGCAAACATTTAAATCAAGTAATTATTGCCTGTGTTGTGGCTTTGACTGTTGGCAGTTTAGGTATTGCTCAGTTATTGATCCAGCTATTTCCTGACGCCGATGGCAGTCACTTTCATTGGAATTTAACTGGTGTGGCAGCGACCTGCATCGTCATTGGACTTGTGCTCAAAAAGTATAAAGCGCACCCTTTTATGACCGAAGTCAGTTATGTGTGGGACTTAAAGCAGTCACTGAACAAAATTACCCGTAAAATGTCGAAGTTAAAGCAGGCTGCACAGCAAGGTGATGTGGACGCGATGACGGCAATACAGTATAGCTATGCTGGGTCTCGTCAACTGTGGCAACTGGATGACAACACCATAACAATGGATGATTTAGCGATGTGGCAAGCGGAGCTAGATGCGCTTGCGTCCAAGTATCAGGTTGAAATAAAAGCAGAAAATTACCACGAAGTGCTTTTACAAAAATACTAACCGAGTGAGTTAGATTAAGTTTATAAATTTTCACAATTTTTAATGTGACACTTTTGTTTCATGTCGGTAATATAGCAAGCCAATTTTTTCTATTAAAGGAACGGGTTGGTTGTGCTATTACGTCATCGTTTACACCAGTTTGGCTGGTTGGTTCTTATCAATTCTCTTTTCTCAATCTTAATTACCATAAATGTCGTAAATACAAACCCTGTCGATTATCACGGATTGACGCTATTCTATGCTTCTATATCGACATGGAGCCACATGGCTTTGCTTACGGCTTTAGTGAGTATTGTGGCTATGCCGATAATATTGTTACGGTCAAATAAAGTAAGGTTTTTTTGCTTTGCTTTATTCTATGCATTGTTTTTTGTAGCGCTTATTGTGAATAGCTTGTGCTTTGAGCTTTACAAATTTCATATTAATGGTGTTATTGTTGATATGTTGCTTGCCGGGCAAGTTATAGAATTTTCTCCAATAGCGTGGGCTCAAGCGATCGTTATTTTTATTGTGATATTTGTTTTCCAGTTTTATCTTGCAACGTGGCTGAGTAAACCCCGAACTGTTATGAAGTTGCGGCTTGGTCGAAAGTTTACCAGTGTGACCGTTATAGCGCTGTTGGCGAGTAACACAATGCATGCTTGGGCTAGTGCGACGGTATATCAACCGATTACGGGGTTCAGTAAATACTTACCATTTTTTAAACCAGCTACAGCAAACTCCTTCATGCGTAAATACGGTCTTGTTGACGAGGAGGCACTGGCACAGCAAAAGTCTATGTCTTTAACACAAGGACAATTTAACTATCCGTTACAACCTATTGAAGTAGAGCCAGTTGAAAAGCCTCTCGATATTGTTTTTGTGGTACTAGATTCTTGGCGTTATGATGCTTTCACGGCACAAGTTACTCCGAATATTTGGCGGTTCTCACAACAGGGAGTGGTCTTCAATCAACATTTCTCCACAGGTAATTCTACACGAACGGGGATCTCTGGACTGTTTTATGGTTTGCCTGGCACTGCTTGGCAGGATATTTACAATAATCGAGTTACGCCATTATTGATGGATAGAATGCGCGATTTGGGTTATCAATTTGGGATATTTTCGTCTGCACAACTGGTTCGCCCAGAGTTTAATGAAACCGTGTTTGCTCGCATTGAGGGACTAAAAACGCATACAAAAGGCGATGACGTATTAGCGCGAGATAAGCAGGTCACAAAAAACTGGTCTTCTTGGTACACAAAGCGAGATCCAAATAAGCCTTCATTTAGCTTTATTTTCTATGACGCAATCCATGGCTATGCAGTTCCTGAGGGTTACCATGCTGGGTTTGAGCCAATGCACGGCCCCATTAATCATATGTTGTTGGACAACAATTATGATAGAGAACCAATTTTAAATCGTTATCTGACCAGTACACACTTTGTAGACAGTCTCGCTGCATCGGTATTAGAGCAACTCGATATAGAAAATACACTTGTGATCATTACTTCTGATCACGGTGAAGAGCTTAATGACAACAAGCTTAATTACTGGGGACACAATAGTAATTTTACGGAACCACAGATAAAAGTGCCATTTGTTGTGGTTGGGCCAAAAAGCGAAAAGTGGCAGCATTGGCAAGCCTCAGATGTGGTGACCAGTCATTTAGACGTGGTACCGACGTTGATGAACGAGTACTTGGGGGTCAAAAGTACGCCTAAAGGTTATAGCGCGGGTTATAACTTAACTGGACCGGTTAAACAGAGAAATTGGTTACTACTTAGCAGCTATAATAAATATGCGGTTGTGAGTAAGCAGCAAATTATTGAAGTTTCACCCATGGGAACCTATGAGTTGCTCGACCCAGCGAACAAGCCATCTGAACAAGAGCCAAATTTTGAGTATATTCAAGAGGCAATGCAGCAGATAAGCCACTTTCAGTAAATACAAGTAAATTATGTGTGCTGGTGGGCTGTGTTGTTCATCAGTACACACTAACGCGAGCTATAGTCTCTAAGCGCTTAACGAGTAGAATTGAAAGGCATTTTTCTTGTCTTTTTTGACCGTATACATAGCGACATCAGCACATTCAATTAATTGACTTAATTCAACCGCGTCCCTTGGGTAAGTTGCGATACCTATGCTCGCACCAACTCGTAGTGGTTGTGATTTCCCTTCGGGCGTTTGCCAAATCATTTCAGTGTTTATCGCCGCTAGCAGACTTTCAGCGATACGCTGCAATTTTTCATTTTTGGCGCAGTGCAAGGCAATCAAGAATTCATCTCCCCCCCAGCGGCAAACCACATCTTGTTCTCTAACCTGAGCGCTAATCTGTAAAGCGATATGTTTTAGCATCGCGTCACCAGCGTTGTGGCCATAAATGTCATTGATTGGCTTAAATTCATCCAAATCAATAATAAAGAGGCTAAAGGGAGCTTCGTTATCTAACCACTCGTTGATTTTTATTTCAGTACCATGACGATTATAAAGGCCAGTAAGTTTATCGCGACTTGCTTTTCTATTGAGCTCATGAAACACAGTTTTTCGTAGGGTGATGTCTGACAATAAGATTTGTAAGTAGAAATGCCCACCGCTTTCGACTCTCAACATGATAATGCTCAACCATACAGGTTGTTCGGTTAACGGATTAATGAATTCAAACTCTGACTGGGTTGGTTGGTTTAACTCCAGTGTATGCTCAGTGAAAGTATAAAGAATATCTGGAGTCGTGCAGTACCGACCAAAGCTTTCTGGGAAATATTCATCAAGGTCAATAGCCATGCGAGCCAGTAAATCACAGGCAGCATCGTTAGCTAAGATGACTTCGCCTTTATCTTTTACCAATAAAGTGGGAGAGGAAGATCTTTCAAACATGAGCCGAAAGCGCTTCTCTAGCACTTCAATATCAGCTCTTAGTTGCCGTTCTTGCTCAAACATAGAAGCGGTTTTGGCAATAAGTTGATTGGCATTACTCGCAATGTCGCCGATTTCACTCGATCTGTGTCCTCTTGGCACGACTAAATTCAAAGGTGTTCCAGGAATAACTGTCGCTATCTGACTGCTCAAGTTGCTTAGGGGTTTTGTCACTATGAAATGTGTTACAACAGTGAAGATGATCAAGATAGGGATGATTACGACCAGTAAGGTTTGAACGCTTGAACGTGCGATTTCTCTAGCATTTTGTTCGATAAAAACGGAGTTTGGTTGTATATAGATCTCACCAACAACTTCGCTCAATAAAAATGGATGATTAAGTTTAATAATAGTGGCATCTTGTGGCTTAAACCCTACACTCTGAGCAAGCCATTTTGCTTCACTCTTAATTGCAGCCGAAGAAATAACGTCATTACTGACTAGGCCATTAATAACTTCTACAGCAAGATCTTTATCATTGAGATAAGTCGCAATAGAAGAGGAGGATGAAACAGTTTGGCCAATTTGCCCGATAATAGTAGTAGAGCGCCGAAGCTCACGGTCAAAAATATGGTCGTGATATAACTTAGCGTAAAGCATCGAAAAAATAAAAGTCGAGACAACAAGCACGAGTGCCAGTCGCACGATCAACCCATACTTAGTCATTGATTTGATAGATTACCTTCACATCACCTGTTACAAAGTCTGCTGGAACATAGCCGATTGCATTTGGAATATTTCTAACATTTTCAAGTATAGCCGACGGTGAGGAAAATGACTGTGGGGGAGAAACTTTACCGCTGAACTTTATTCTCGACCAATAGGCGTTGATTTGGCTCTCATTGCGTCCTGTCAGTGCCAGAAAAAAAGGGCCTCTTAAAGGGTGAGATTTTTCGTAGTCATAGGTCACAGCCATATCGCCGTTGGGAAAGGCAACGTATTTTCCCATGTACATGTCGATGAGCTGACGCTGAGATATAGAGTCAACAGGGTTGTCTTTGTTAACAATGACCGCAATATCAGCAGTTGCCGAGAATGGATAAGAAATTAGGACGAAAACAATAGAAAGTAACCTACCCATCAGAACACCCAATTAAAGCTAAGCGTAAAGGTGTTGAACGAGAGGTCGGGATCATCAAACTGGTCAATGTGATGAAGATAGAAAGCGCTTGGCAAGTGATCGGCTGATGTATGTTTCCAGTTGAGCTTTAAAGCTAATGTCGGGCTTAGCTCACGTCTCCAAGTAACCGAGGTGCTATACTGATCCAGCTGATAAAAGCCAGAATGCATGGAGGCGGCTTCATAAATTTGCATTAACTCGGGTAATGGAACAAGTGGACCTGGCTCTACTCTCTCTTCGTTGTCGGATTTAGCAAGTGAGTAAGTGAAAGACAAGGTGTCTAAATCGAAGCGCTTACCCAATGTGATATAACCTGCTTTTAAGCGATTAAGTACGCTGGAATTTGAATCCGTCAAAGATATTTCACTTTGTACCAACCACTTCGAGTCATCGTATCTCATGCTGAACGCACTATAAGTAAAGCGTTTATCGAGGATATTCAATGATTCGATCAGCTCATTTCTTGTTGGCCAAACTTGTAACGGAACTTGTGACAAAGCGTCACGTAATTGCCGTTGCTGCTGGTGTTCATTTGCTGACTTTGTCGTTGTGTAGTTGGCTCTAAACAGCCAGTTTAACGTTTCGTATTGTATCGCCACGCCTAAGATAGACTTGAGCTCTACATTCCAAAAAAAATCATTATCACTATATATAGGAGATTTGGAACGCCCCCAGTATGTTTTGATGCCGGCTATGCCTTGATGAAGTGGTGCGCGATATTGCAAGTCAACACCGTCCAAGTTTTGATGAGGAATAATAGAATAAAACTCGACAGGCGGATGCTCCATATCCATTGAATAGCCAATATCACGATATTCAGTCATTAAAAATAGGTCTAACCCGGTGCGTCCTGCGCGAAATTGCCAGTTTGAATTTAGGTTGTAGCGTAGAAAAGCTAGTTTGATTGCATTGTTAACTCGATCATCACGCTGCTCTTTTAAAAGCAATTGGCCAACAAGCTCTACATTATCATTTGCATGCCACTCGGCCTGTAGACCCAAAGAAGAAAATGAAAAGTCGAGCTCATCTTTGGTGACACCACTTGGTTGAGAGATGGTCTCTCTAATTTTGGCTGTGTGTGAATCTGTTTTAACCGCTTTGAGCGTAGCGAAGCCGCTGAAATCAATGTCAGAGCTGTAGCTAAACGTGGTTGAAAATAATAGTAGGCAGATAAAAACAGAGCGCATGAGATATATACGTTTTCGCTTTCCTTTTTATACAGCCTAGTTCGAATTTTGACATTTACCAATGCGATGTTCGTCTCGCCCTTGTATAATGATGCAAGAGACACCATATCCCATTTATGGTAACATATTGTTATATTATCACATTAGGCAAGATTGAGACGTGGCAGAAGTAAGAGCGAGAGTCGGGCTGAAAGTAGGGCAGCACAGTAACATCCCTGCAGAAATAGTTTCATTTTCTGGGCTAAAAGATGGTCAAGAACACGTTGCGCTAGTATTTAATGGCGCAGACAGTCAGCAGCAAATTCCCCTAATCCGTATGCACTCTGAGTGCTTGACTGGCGATGTCTTTCATTCTTCTCGTTGTGATTGTGGCGAACAATTAAATGAGTGCATCGAGACGATGCATAAACAGGGCGGCATATTACTATACTTGCGCCAAGAAGGTCGTGGCATTGGTTTATACAATAAAATCGATGCTTATGTATTGCAATCACAAGGGATGAACACCTACGAGGCAAACAACCACCTCGGCTTTGAAGATGACTTAAGAGATTTCTCTGATGCCGTGTTGATGCTTCAGGCGCTCGGATTAAACCACGTTAAGTTAATGACGAATAATCCTAGAAAGCTAAAGGCGTTGAGAAATGCAGGTATTATCGTCGATGAAGTGGTCGGCACTCAGGCGCATGTTAAAGCAGGGGTTTCTGGTAATGAACAATATCTAAAAACTAAGATTCAACATGGTGCCCACATGCTCGATATCAAAAAGATATCAAAAGCTGATTAGCCCAATCGCATAAAACCATTATTACAAGCCAACTAGATAACTGCTCCGGTTGGCTTGAAGCACCAAACACTTAATTTTCATTTTTAACTCCTCAAACTCAAGATGTTTAAATAGGTTACGTTAACTGTCAGTATTTACCTAAAATATGCGAAAAAGCGCTGATAAATACGCCTTTCATGGCTTTTCACCCGACGTGGTAATCAGTATAATCGAAGGCGTTATAGCTTAAATTAAGTGGACTATGTCGACACCAATTAGAACATTCAAAGCAAGCATGGGCGTGCAGTGGCTAAAAGCCGGGTGGGCAATTTTCAAAACCCAGCCTATGACTTTCATGCTGATGTATATTTTCATGGCAGTAGTAAGTTTATTGCCTCTGTTCGCACCTATTTTTCATATTATCGCTGCATTGTCTGGTCCTTTCTTAAGCGCTGGTTTCTATCTTGCTGTCATCAATAAACAGATCGATAAACCCATAAAATTGGCTGATATCTTTGAGCCTTTTGCAGCAAAAGGGCGGCGATTAAATTTGTTCCGCGTTGGTATATATCAAATGGCAGGTGCACTGTTGCTGACTATGGTTGCCGGTGTGCTATTCAGTGATGTAGCGACTGCGCTCGAGAGTGTTGGCCCAAACACGGATCCGAATGAACTTATCGGACTCATCGCGAGCAATATTAGTTTTGCCGAAGTTGCAGTATTTGTGATTGCACAATCGGTCATTATGATGGCCTTTGCTTTTGTCGTGCCGCAGGTCTTTTTCCAGGGTGAGAAACGTATTTTTCACGCGATGAAGTGCTCGCTTGCCGCTTTTTATCATAATATGGCTGCGCTGAGTATTTACGGCTTAGTCGTCGCCGCACTTATCGTCGCGTCTATACCGCTGTCTATGATCCCTGCAATTATAATCATGCCGGTCGCGATGATAGGTTTTTTTGTTTCTTTTCAGGCGATGTTTATGCCAATCGTCGTTGAAAAGAAAGAAAATGATGAGAACGCTGACATCTCTCAGTCTGACTCAGGACGCTTTGACGCCTGATGGACGAACAAGAAATTAAAAAGCTAAAAAACTATGCGGTTTGGTTATTGTCGAGACAAGAGTACTCTGAGTCAGGATTGACGCAAAAACTACTGCAGAAAGGGGCTACAGCGGCAGTCGCAGAGCAATTGGTGTCTTGGCTAAAATCGCTCGATTACGTTAATGACGACCGCTATGCAGAGAGCTTTCTAAACCGCCAGATTGCAAAAGGACTTGGAGAAAAGCGTGTATTAATGGATGCAGGGCAAAAGGGGGTGAGCCGAGAGGTTCTGCATACACTAATTGCTGAGCGCGAAATTGATTGGTACATGCAAGCCGCAAAAACCTATGAAAAAAAGTACGGTATTTGCGCACAACCGATAGAATATAAAGAAAAAACTAAGCGCGTGCGTTACATGAGTTATCGTGGCTTTAGTTTTGATGAAATAGATTTTGCAATTGAAGCTGCAATGACAGCAGCAGAGCAAGAAGAAATAAAGGGTGAATGATCACATGCAGCATATGACTACCGCACAAATCAGGCAAAGCTTTTTAGATTTCTTTGCTAAACAACAGCACCAAGTGGTGCCTTCAAGCTCGTTAATTCCGGGTAATGATGCCACCTTACTGTTCACCAATGCTGGAATGGTGCAGTTTAAAGATGCTTTCTTGGGAGCGGAAAAGCGCCCTTATACGCGAGCAACTAGTTCACAGCGCTGTGTTCGTGCGGGTGGTAAACATAATGACCTTGAAAACGTAGGTTATACCGCAAGACACCACACTTTCTTCGAAATGCTAGGTAACTTTAGCTTTGGTGATTATTTTAAAACCGACGCAATTAAGTTTGCTTGGGGTTTCCTCACGGATGTAATTAAGCTGCCAAAAGAAAAGCTATTGGTCACCATTTATCATGAAGATGATGAAGCATTTGATATCTGGTCAAAACAAGTTGGTGTTCCAGAAGACAGGATCATCCGTATTGCGACGGCGGATAACTTTTGGTCAATGGGCGACACGGGTCCTTGCGGTCCTTGCTCTGAAATCTTTTATGACCACGGTGAGCACATTTGGGGTGGACCTCCGGGCTCACCAGAAGAGGACGGTGATCGCTTCATTGAGATCTGGAACTTAGTATTCATGCAGTACAACCGTCATGCCGACGGCACCATGGAACCGCTGCCAATGCAGTCGGTCGATACCGGAATGGGCCTTGAGCGTATCTCTGCAATTATGCAGGGTGTGCACTCAAACTATGAGATTGACTTGTTCCAAGCGCTGATAAAAGCTGCTGCAAAAGTAACAGATGCACAAGATTTAGAAGATAAATCATTACGTGTGGTTGCTGACCACATTCGTTCGTGTGCGTTCCTTATTGCTGACGGCGTTATGCCATCGAATGAAGGCCGTGGTTACGTGCTGCGCCGTATTATTCGTCGTGCAGTTCGTCACGGTAATAAACTCGGTGCAAAAGGGGCCTTCTTCTATAAACTAGTTGCCGCACTCGCTGAGCAAATGGGTGAAGCTTACCCTGAACTAGTGAAGCAACAAGCGATTATCGAAAAAGTATTACGCATTGAAGAAGATCAGTTTGGTAAAACTCTAGACCGCGGTTTGACTATCCTAGAAGATAGCCTTGCAGGTATTGAAGGCGACGTTATTCCAGGCGATCTGGTGTTCAAACTCTACGATACTTATGGTTTCCCTGCGGACTTAACTGCGGATGTGGCGCGTGAGCGTTTTATGACGATAGACGAGCGCGGCTTCCAAGCATGTATGGAAGAGCAGCGTAAAAAAGCGCAAGCGGCTGGCAAGTTCGGTGCAGATTACAACGAGCGCTTGAAGTCTGATAAAAACACTGACTTTAAAGGCTATGACGCTGAGCACTATACCGGCACTGTGGTTGAAATCTTTAAAGAGGGCCAACACACCAATACGTTAGAAGATGGTGAACAAGGTGTGGTTATCCTTGACCGCACGCCTTTCTATGCTGAGTCAGGTGGCCAAGTTGGTGATACGGGTGTACTAAAAGTAGCTAACGGCGAGTTTGTAGTTACTGACACGCAAAAGCTAGGTAATGCATTTGCACACCATGGCCATGTGGTTGGCCGTATTGGTGTTAACGATAAAGCCGATGCACGTATTGACGCAGAGCGTCGCGAGAGAGTGAAGAAAAACCATACTGCAACTCACTTGGTCCACAAAGCACTGCGCGATTTACTGGGCGATCACGTAACACAAAAAGGCTCGCTAGTATTACCAGATCGTCTTCGTTTCGACTTCTCGCATTTTGAAGGCGTCACTAAAGCACAATTGCAGCAAGTAGAAGATGCAGTGAACGCAGAAATCCGCCGCAACTTTGCTTTACAAACTGAGTTGATGGATATCGATGCTGCTAAAGACAAAGGTGCGATGGCGCTATTTGGCGAGAAGTATGACGATGAAGTTCGAGTCGTATCAATCGGAGAGTACTCAATTGAACTTTGTGGTGGTACACACGTGAAACGCGCAGGTGATATTGGCCTATTCAAAATTGTCTCAGAAGGGGGTATCGCAGCAGGTGTTCGTCGTATCGAAGCAGTAACAGGTGCTGATGCTATCGCTTATGTTAATGAGCAAGAACAGGTGCTTTCTGAAATCGCGGCTTTGGTTAAGGGTGATACCTCATCTGTGCTAGAAAAAGTATCAGCGCTGCTTGAAAAGTCAAAAGGCCTTGAAAAGCAAGTTGCTCAGCTAAACGACAAACTAGCAAGTGCAGCGGGTGCAACGCTGCTTGACTCTGTTACGGAAGTGAATGGGATAAAATTACTCGTTGCAAACGTTGCAGGAACCGAGTCTAAAGCACTGCGTGGCATGGTAGATGATCTGAAGAACAAGATTGGTTCAGGCGTTATCGCGCTGGGTGTAGCGAATGGCGATAAAGTAAGCCTAATCGCTGGCGTAACAAAAGACTTAGTAGGTCAAGTTAAAGCAGGTGAGCTAGTTAATCACATGGCTTCTCAAGTCGGTGGTAAAGGTGGCGGTCGTCCTGATATGGCACAAGCTGGTGGCTCACAACCAGAAAACCTAGACGCAGCACTAAACAGTGTTCCAACTTGGTTAAATGAAGTAACGCAGTAATCAGCAAGTGGCGCTGATTGTACAAAAGTTTGGTGGCACCTCGGTAGGTTCGGTAGAGCGTATTGAGGCTGTTGCCGAACACGTTATCAAAACACAACAACAAGGCCACCAAGTGGTGGTCGTGTTGTCTGCAATGTCAGGCGAGACAAACCGTCTTATTTCCCTTGCCCAACAAATTGATGCACGTCCAAGTTCTCGTGAGCTAGATGTGTTGATCACCACTGGCGAACAAGTTTCTATCGCGTTATTGGCGATGGCCATCATTAAGCGTGGGCATTCTGCCGTGAGCTTACTTGCCGATCAGGTTGGTATTAAAACCGATAACATGTTCTCTAAAGCGCGGATCACGGAAATAGACACGACCCGCTTAAAGCAAGAGCTTGAGCATAACCGAATAACCATTATTGCCGGATTTCAAGGACGCGATGAAGAAGGCAATATCACCACGTTGGGGCGTGGTGGTACAGATACCTCAGCAGTTGAAATCGCAGGGGCTTTGCAAGCAGACGAATGTCAGATATATACTGATGTCGACGGTGTGTACACTACCGATCCACGAATAGAGCCAAATGCAAGGCGTTTATCACATATTACTTTTCCTGAGATGTTGGAGCTGGCAAGTGTTGGCGCTAAAGTTTTGCAGATCCGCTCGGTTGAAGCGGCCGGTCGATACAATGTACCACTGCGCGTACTTTCTTCGTTTTCTCCCGATAACGGCACCTTAATTAGCTATGAGGAAGGTAAGATGAAAAACACTAAAGTGGTCTCTGGGGTAGCGAGTGTCAAAGACGAAGCACTTATCCTAGTTAACAATGTCGATGCAAAACCTAGTAATCTTGCCAATGTACTTTCGCTTCTTGGTGAGCATAATATTGAAGTCGATATGATTAACCATTTGAACCACAGTGAGAAAAAAATAGACTATGCTTTTACTGTGCACACAAATGATTGTATTCTGGCGGAAGAAGTTTTAGCGCAACATGCACAAAATTTAGGTGGCGCAACCGTAGAGGTTAATGCTAACGTGGCAAAAATCTCAGTGGTTGGCATCGGGATGAAATCTCATTCAGGTGCTGCTGGTCTCTTTTTTATGGCATTGGCCGAAGAAAATATTCACACTCTATTAGTATCCACATCAGAGATAAAAATCTCGGCACTGGTAGAAGAAAAATATTTAGAGCTAGCTGTTCGGGCTTTACATGCCAAATTCGGATTGGAAAGTACTGAGTAAAAGAAGTTTTTGCTTACTTTTCTAGGAACTTTTATTTAAAATGGATTTGACGCGGAATCTTTTAAATTTTGGAATAACAGGAGCAAGAGAATGCTAATACTAACTCGTCGAGTAGGTGAAACCCTGATGATTGGTGATGAAGTGACTGTAACAGTACTAGGTGTTAAAGGTAACCAAGTACGTATTGGTGTAAATGCGCCTAAAGATGTTTCAGTTCACCGTGAAGAAATTTACATGCGAATTCAGGCTGAAAAATCTAGCCCAGGCAATATGTAATTGACCAAATACTGAATTACGATGCTAGTTAAATCATGTTAACTAGCAAAAAAACCCCGCGGCTGCGGGGTTTTTTATTTCTGGCTTTGCCCAGATAAAAAGGTAATTGCTTCTTCGCTAAGTCCAGATTTACTGATATAGCTCGGTTTATTTTGGTGAAACACCAAAAAACCTCTGTCTGTTTCGACGAGTTTATCTAAGTCGTCAAATGGGTAAGAAAATTCGGCATGTGTTGCCTTGGTACTAATGCCAGTTTTAGTGATTGAAACTTCAACGGTATTACCAGCTGCGCGAGAATATGCTTGCCTTATCACCCACCACGCTTTGCGATAATAGAAAGCAACGCATTCAACCACAGCTAGTAAAATAAGAAAGTTTCCGACGTAATGCTCTTGCAAACCGTAAATTGCAAACAGCCCCAACGCAATTAGCAGTACAAGGAGACCATATTTCGGTTTAACCGCAAGCCCATTAGCTTCAGATTCTTCAAAACACTCTCGATAGTAGGCTTTATCTAACTTAAATTGGCTTTGAAAAGATAAATTTTCATTTTGTTCAAGGGAGGGCATAGACGTTCGTTTTGGCAAAAATTTCCCCCTATTATACCCATCTGTATTGAAAAAGCTGTAATGCGAATAAATTGTTTGCAGCTGCCTTTTGCTACAACCAGCGAAATACGTGCTACACAGGGTGACGTTTACGTAAACGTTACGTTTTGGTCTGTCCAATTTACAATTTGCCTTGCGTAATCAAAAATCCATTCTATATTCATTAAAATCTCAGTATTAGTTGACGCTATTTTGAATATTTTTCATATTTATTACGTTAATTTTCTATATTTATTAGTACTTTCCTAGTTAACTCACTGATTATTTGTAAGTTAAGTGTTTTGGTAATACCAATTTACAATGGGCTTTACATTGGAACATTTTTTGTTATAAGGTGAATAAATATCTACAAAAAGTGAAGGTTTATACCAGTTCGTTAACATCGAATAGGAAAACCAAACAGCAAGTAAGGGGTAAAAATGGATATTGGAGCGCAGCTACTGCAAGCAGGAAATCTCATGCTGACCGGCATGGTTGGTGTTTTTGTTTTTCTGTCCATTTTGATTTTTGCGATGCGGCTGTTGGCCAACTTTGCTGCTCAATTTAAAGAAGTAGCGCCAAGTACCACAAGATCAAAAACTACCAGAGCAACATCGTCACAGGGTGTGCCGCAGGCACATATTGCAGCCATTAGTGCTGCCGTTGCAGCCTACAGAAAAAACAATTAATAGGGGTTTTGCATGTCACAGTTAAAGCTAACCGAATTAGTGCTGCGCGATGCGCATCAGTCATTACTCGCCACCAGAATGCGTTTGGAAGATATGCTTCCCATCGCTGAGAAGCTCGACAATATGGGCTATTGGTCTGTTGAATCATGGGGGGGAGCAACCTTCGACTCGTGTATTCGCTATTTAGGCGAAGATCCATGGGAGCGGATCCGTGCACTGAAAGCTGCGATGCCGAAAACCAAACAGCAAATGCTACTGCGTGGCCAAAATTTATTGGGCTATCGTCATTATGCTGATGATGTTGTCGAAAAGTTTGTTGAACGTGCCCACCATAACGGGGTAGATGTATTTAGAATATTCGACGCAATGAACGATGTGCGCAACTTAGAAACGGCCATTAAAGCGGCCATTAAAGTGGGCGCGCATGCGCAGGGGACGATTTCGTACACCGTAAGCCCAGTTCATACGCTGGAAATGTGGCTCACGCAAGCTAAGCAGCTTGAAGACTTAGGCTGTCACTCTATTTGTATCAAGGACATGGCTGGGTTACTGAAACCCTATGATGCCGAAAAATTAATCTCTGGGCTTAAAGCGTCCGTCTCGATTCCTATCGCAATGCAGTGCCATGCAACCACAGGACTCAGCACCGCAACTTATCAAAAAGCCATAGATGCGGGTATCGATATGCTCGATACGGCGATTTCTTCGATGAGTATGACCTATGGCCATAGCGCAACAGAAACTATTGCGGCGATTGTGGAAGGCACAGAACGTGATACAGGGCTTGACTTACTTGAGCTTGAAGAAGTTGCAGCTTATTTCCGTGAAGTGAGAAAGAAATATGCCGCTTTTGAAGGCAGCTTGAAAGGGGTAGATGGTCGTATTCTATCTGCACAAGTGCCAGGTGGCATGTTAACCAATATGGAAAATCAACTTCGAGAGCAAGGTGCAGGTGACAAGCTTGACGCGGTACTAAAAGAAATTCCAAGTGTGCGTAAAGAGCTTGGCTATCTGCCGCTCGTAACACCAACCTCACAGATAGTTGGGACGCAAGCGGTATTAAACGTACTGACTGGTGAGCGATACAAGTCTATAACCAAAGAAACTGCTGGCGTGCTGAAAGGCGAATATGGCGCGACACCAGCGCAAGTCGACCAAGCTTTGCAACAACGCGTGCTTGAAGGCGCAGAGCCTATTACTTGCCGTCCTGCTGACTTAATTGAACCTGAGTTGGATAGTTTACAAAGCGAGTTAGTCGCCACTTCAAAAGAGGAGCAAATTAACCTAGCAGATGAGGTTATTGATGATGTGCTTACCTATGCATTATTCCCTCAGATTGGTCTTAAATTCCTGAAAAATCGCAATAATCCAGATGCATTTGAGCCAAAGCCGACGCTTGTTGAAAGTAAAGAACAAAAAGCTGCAGCGACGCCTGCTAAAGCCAATTCATCAGCTGCTGAGCGTTACAGCGTAAAGGTGGATGGTAAAGTATACGATGTAGTGGTTGCGCCGGGTGGTGAGCTCAAAGAAGTACAAGTCAAAGACAGTGAGCTTATTCCGCAATCAACCTCTGTGAGCTCCAGTGAAACTTTGAATGCGCCACTTGCCGGCAATATTTTTAAGCTTATGGTGCGGGCAGGAGATGAAGTACAAGAGGGCGATGTGGTACTCATCATGGAAGCCATGAAAATGGAAACCGAGGTGCGTGCAACACACAGTGGCCAAGTCGCGGAGCTACTCGTCTCTGAAGGCGACTCCGTCAGTGCTGGCGATGCCATCATGTCTTTAGCATAAGGGTGTCGTGATGGAAGGGTTACTTAATTTATGGCAAGCAACAGGGCTTGCCAACTTCACAGTGCCAGCACTTTGCATGATGGCTGTAGGCTGCGGACTTTTGTATCTTGCGATCGCCAAAAACTTTGAGCCGCTCCTGCTGGTGCCGATTGGCTTTGGTGCCATACTCACGAATATTCCTGTTGCTGGGCTTGCCGATCCAGGCGGACTGTTGTACTACGTGTATTACATTGGTATAGACAGCGGAGTATTCCCCTTGCTGATCTTTATGGGGGTGGGGGCGATGACAGACTTTAGTGCCTTGATAGCCAACCCCAAGATGCTGTTGCTTGGTGCCGCTGCGCAGTTTGGGATTTTTGCCACTTTGTTTGGGGCTATTTTGCTGAATTATATTCCGGGCTTTGAATTTACCCTGCAAGACGCTTCAGCAATCGCTATTATTGGCGGTGCAGATGGACCAACTGCGATATTCCTCGCGTCTAAGCTTGCACCCGAGTTACTAGGGGCAATTGCGGTGGCGGCCTATTCATATATGGCGTTGGTGCCAATTATTCAACCACCAATCATGAAAGCACTCACGACGCAGCAGGAGCGTCAGATTGCGATGCCACAACTGCGCCATGTATCAAAAACCGAAAAAATCTTATTTCCTCTGGCCGTACTAGGTTTGACGATATTGTTTTTACCTGCTGCAACACCTTTGGTTGGTATGTTCTGTTTGGGTAACTTGATGAAAGAGTGTGGCGTAGTAGATCGTTTGAGTAAAACAGCACAAAATGAATTGATTAATATCACCACCATTTTCCTCGGATTGGCGGTGGGCTCAAAGTTGGCAGCTGATCAATTCTTAACGGTTGAGACGTTGGGGATTTTAGCGTTAGGTGCCGTGGCATTTGGAATTGGCACAGCAACAGGAGTGTTAATGGCTAAAACTATGAATAAGTTTAGCGATACGCCCATTAATCCGCTGGTTGGTGCCGCTGGGGTGTCTGCAGTGCCAATGGCTGCGCGTGTGGTTAATAAGGTCGGCCTTGAAAGTAATCCACATAACTTCTTGCTGATGCATGCGATGGGCCCCAATGTCGCGGGTGTATTAGGCAGTGCGGTTGCTGCTGGTATTTTGCTTGCACTGGTAGGCTAAGTTACACTTCTCCAACCATTTGCGTGGCGATTTTAGGTTGCCGCGCATTTTTATTTCTGGACTTTATATTCTTGAACTTGATAGTCTTTCGTCACTTTTAATTAACACGAACAACTTCAGATGAAGTTTTTAGCTCCTTTCTTATTCTTGTTGTCCTGCGTGACAGTTGCAACGGAAGTGTCGACTTTAGTGGTAACGCCGATTGCAGAGCATGTTTATAAACATGAATCTTCGCTACGCGTTGAACCCTGGGGGTTAGTGTCAGGCTCAGGGTTGATTGTGGTCGACGGTCAAGACGCGTACATTGTTGATACACCTTGGACCGAGCAAGACACAGAAGCGTTGCTATTATGGACTGAGGACCGCAAGCTCAATGTCAAAGGGGCGGTGGTCACGCATTATCATCAAGATGCAAGCGGTGGCCTAGCGGTATTAAATAAACACCAGATCCCAACCTATGCATCAGCCCAAACTAATCATCTATTAGCCCAAAAACACAGCGCAATCGCGTTACATAATTTGCCGCAAGCCTCAGCAGCGATAAAGTCTGGTGTCGTTGAAACCTATTACCCAGGTGCAGGGCACTCGAGAGACAATATTGTCGTGTGGCTGCCACAATCTAAAACTTTATTCGCAGGATGCTTTGTGAAAAGTGTGGCAAGTAAAAATTTAGGTAACTTGGAGGATGCTTCAGTTGATGAGTGGCAAGCGTCTATACACAAGGTATTGAGCCGATATCCGGAAGCAAACATGGTTATCCCAGGGCATGGTAAAGAAGGGGATTTATCTTTGTTGCACCATACCGTTAAGCTAATCAAAATCGAGCAATCAAAAGGTAAATAAAGGACTGACATGAAATTAATTCCGTTTCGTAATTTACGCTGTCCGGGTTTAGAAACTGCGCTGTGGTATTGTCGCTTGTTGTTTTTAACGGGCGTAGCCTTGATAGTGCTTGGAGTTATCAAAGAGGGGATTGCAATCTATCATTGGCTAATCGCCATGATAGAGAATGGCGACGCGCCGATAAAAGCAGCCTATATCTATGACTTAGATTTGCTTTCCCACCCAAACTTTCATTTGATCATTGTTGGAGTGGTGAAGATCTACTTCTCCTGTGGCCTCGCGATTAAACTAAAAACAATGTCCCACGAGCAGGCGTTACAAAAATAACGAATACCACGTAAAGGAGTCTTATAGAGGAGTTTCTCAGAGAAATTTGTTAGACCCTTTTACGTGGCGGAGTTACTATTTAAAAATTAATACTCCAGCTGTCCACCATTTTGGATAAAGGCGACATATTCGTTCCAAACATCTTCAACACTTCGGCCCAAGATGTGTTGAAATGCAGCATCAAATGACCAGGTATAATTGCCCATATCTTTCGCCGCTTTGTTAAACTTGTAGATAAACTCTGAGTCGTGCTGTTGTTTGACGTAATGCAAGAAAAACCCAGTTGTGGTGTAGCCACTAAGCCAGCGTTTAGCGTTGATGATATCTGGTGAGCGTGATTTATGAAAACCCGCACCGATCCGCACTGCGTCAGCTAGACCTTCGGTGTATGCCCAGTTTGCCTTGCCATCACCATAGCTGTCATGAGTCAGTGGCGAGTTATTGTAACCATGGGTGACCTCATGGAATAAAATTCCGTCGATTTCATCACGGATCACGGCATCGTTGTTATTATTATCGCGATAAATACGTTCTAAATGCGCGGTGCTAACGACGATAGTCATCTCACCTGAACCGTCTCGTCCCATCTTATAGGCAACGAAATCCTTACCCCAATGATCTTTGGCTCTTAGCTCAAACTGCAATTTTCTAAAACGCTGGGATTCACTGGCGTCGCGGTATAGCACTTTTGCTACATCCACACAGCGTTCGGCCATATGCGCGGCTGGGTTTGATATGATCCGTTTAAATAATGCCGAGCCTTGTGTTTCAGGGTTAACATCAACAAAGTTTACTTCCGGACGTTGCCATGTGTCGTTTGGTGGTGTGCTTTCACTACTGACGGCTAATTCATAATTGGCGCTTTGGAAACCGTATACAGAAACATAAACCGGCGCATTTGAGCTTATATCACAGCGCTCGTTGGAACTAGCATCATTGATACTTTGGCAGTCATAACTTGCGGTGGTCGGTTGGCTATTTGCTTTTAGGTATAGATCTGCATCACCGCTGCCGGTCAAGGTTGCTGTGATAGGAGCTGAGCTTGTAAATGGCCCAAAATGCGCCCATTGACCAGGAGTAACGCTACCACTTTGGTTAAATGGCAAGGTTGTACCACCGTTTGCCGGAGCACCGATAAATTCGATTTCTGCAAGCTGTAATAAATTGGCACCTTGCGTTGCGGTGACATTTAAGCGCACAAAGCGGTACGCTTGATTGGTACTGACATTGAACTGCTTAGTTTGATGTCTTGAAGTAAAACTTTGGTTGTTTTGCGAATCTATAGTGAACCACACTTGACCGTCTTGAGAGCCTTGAAGCGTCCAATTTTTGGGATCTCTTTGTGGCGCATCGTTCGCGGAAGTGAGGGTGTAAGCTGTTAAATTAACTGCTTCGCTAAACGCATAGCTTATCCAACCGGAAGCTGAAAAAGTAAGCCACTTGCTGTAGTGGTTATTATCAAATGCGTTGACTTTGCCTTCATAGGGCTGGTTTTCTCCTGAAACGCTGATAGCAGCGGCATTGGCAGTAGTCAGATCGCTGTTTGCGTGCGCCGAGCTTAAGCCCAGGCTCACTAAAGCGGCTGCTATAAAAGAACGTTGGAATCGCGTTTTAGCTATAATGATGCTCATGTTGACCTCTTTTGTATCGTTCCACTTTTTGTGGGCAGATATCTGTTGATGTTGTATCCATGGTTATTTTCATTTTTCGTCCAAATGTGTTTGGAACGATTTAATTGTTGTTGCTTTTATGTGCGTTTGTCAAATGGTAATTTACTTTAATTTAACGATAAAGGTGAGATTGTTGCTTCTCATTTAGATTGAATTACGCTGCGAAGGCGAGCGGCATCAGGCTTTACGGGGGTAATATTAGGGGATGTTATTTATTGTGAACTGTATTTTGTTGGGTTGTGTTTGATTGATTTTTCGGGATTTTTTCATTCGCAGTCTCTTGGGTCGCATTTTGTTTTCGTTGTTTCTTTTTTAATCGCTTTCGCTCTGCTTTAGTTGCGTGCTTTGCCACCCACTTGGCAATTTTTTGCATGAGCATTGGAGGGAAGTCATGGCCCATCCCATTGACCAACTTTAGTTTGGATTTGCGAATGGTTGCGGCGGTTTGCTGACCAGCGGCTGCGGGAAAAATAGGGTCGTCGGTACCATGGATCACAAGTGTTGGCGTTTTTATCTGTGCCAGCGTGTGCTTGCGACATTGGCTTGCGACAATCGCCGCAAGCTGACGCTTAAATCCCTGCGGGTTATGCGCGCGTTCAATGCTGTGTTTGGCTTGTTGATGTAGCGTCCCTTCGTCTTGAGGGTAAGCGGGACTGCCGATCAGCTGGTTGAGTTTTATATTGTATTGAATGGCAGATTGGTGGCAGTCTGACTTTGGCCGTGCTTTTGCCAGTTGCAGCATGACTTTTACATTTGCTGCGGTAAACTTGGGATACGCTGAGGTTGACATAATTGAGGTCAAACTAACCACTTTCTTTTTATGCTTAGCAGCAACGATTTGTGCAATCATCCCGCCCATAGAAGCACCAACTAGGTGGGCGCGTTTAATCTTAAGTCCTGCCATCAAAGCGACAACATCTTCGGCCATATCCTCTAGGGTATAGGGAACAGAAGCGCGAATGGGAAGTTTTTTGCTCAGCATGGTTTTTATCACACTTGGTGAACCTAGATGATCCAAGTGGCTCGATAATCCCGTGTCGCGATTATCAAAACGGATCACCCGAAAACCTTTATTGACTAGCCCAAAGTACAATTCATCTGGCCAAATTGTCATTTGTGCCCCAAGACCCATTATCAAGATAATAACGGGGGCGTGAGGCGCACCCTCATCCTGATAATGTATGCTGATCCCGGTTGCAATCTTGATATCGGTCATTGTCGCGAATGTTTAGCTTGACTTGAAAGGGCTGCATTTAAGTATAGAGCGTGGGTATGAACTTAACTTTAAAATAACAGTCAAAAAGACGAAAATTTATTGCTAAAAGCCATTGCGCTTTAAAGCATTTAGGTTAATATTCGCGCTTGTTGATGGTTGGAAATTATGCATCAACGCTATCAATTTATACGATTCTTATTTGGAGTAAGTCATGACTAAAAAAAGCAAACTTCAGCATGCTCATCAGCGTGGTGAAATCAAAGACAACGCACTAAAAGCGTTGGTAACCAGCCCGTTGTTTAAGGCGAAAGTTGAAAAGAGCAAAAAAGGCAAAGGTAGTTATCAACGTAGCGTAAAGCACAAAGGCCAAGAGCCTTACCTTAAGGCAGCCTAAGCTTTAAGATAAGGTTTTTTGCTGATACATTTGCTTGTCAGCTTGTGCGATTAAGTCGCTGATATCTGTTATCGGGTGTTGGGAAAATGCTCGCCCGACACTACCTTGAATTGCTACCTCTTGTTTTCCATGACTAAATTGCAAGGTATTGAGTTGTTGTTGCAGCTGTTGTGCTTTTTCTTCTGCAGATTGTGTGTCGTCAAATAAGCAGAGCGCTGCAAACTCATCACCACCTAGGCGTCCTACAATATCTTGTTTTCTGATACTTGATGACAAAAACGTCGCAACATGGGCAAGCGCCTTATCTCCAGCATCGTGACCAAATTGGTCATTAATCAACTTAAACTTATCTAAGTCAATGTAAAATAATGCCAAAACACCACCGCGCTTATTAAACTGCTCGACTAGCACGTTGGCTTGTTTGTACCAGCCTCGACGGTTAAAAATGCCGCACAATTGATCATAATTTGCTTCATTTTCAGCTTGTTGCTTTTGCTGTCTGAGTCGTCCGATGCGTTTAGATACCGCAACGGCAAGCAGTAAAGACTCAATGGCAAACGCAAAAATAAGTGCATAGCGCTGCATAAATGGGCTATATCCCACTAACAGCACGCGAAATACCATACCGACTAATACTAGGCTCAGTGCCGCAAAAACCAAACTTGCTTCGCCAATTTTACGCTTGGTTTGAAGAGCTGATAGCACAAAGATAGTGGCAACAATAACGAGGGTGATATAGGCCATAATTTGGCTTAATAAGTAGGACAATTGTGCTTGTTGAGTGGGAATTTTAAGTATGCTCAGGAGCATCACGATACCCGCGGCACTTTTAAGTAACAACACGAGTTTTGGCCACTGTTTGTCAACAAGTAGGATACTCAACATAAACCAAGTTGCTGAAACCACAGTGAGACCAATACTAAGTAAATATGCGTGTTTGAGTAATGGCTTATACTGAGATGAAACAAAAAGATTTAATTGCCCTTCTTGGAATAATACAAATCCACAAAGGCAGAAGATATAAGCGCCGTAAAGCCTAAATATAGGATCATTGAGGCGACTCCCCATGATCAATACATAGCAAATCAAGGTAAAGCAAAGGCCATAAAATGCGCCCATGACTAGGCTGCTTTTTTGACTTTCCCAAATAAATTTCTCCATGCTCATCAGCCTAAATCTTGGCGTATGAATTTGCATAGAACCTAAGCTTAAGGCTGCTGTGTACTGACCTTTTGGAATGATAAATGCGGGCTGTGAGAACTTAACGGGCGAAGGGGCGTTGACTTGCCACTGATAGTGATTAAGGCCAACATCTACAAATGAAAAAACGCTGTCTTCATTTAAATTGCAGGCTATCGAGACGGTATTGTTGCCGCGCTCAATTTTGCGATAAGACGTGGTATTGATAGCAAGCGAAATCGAGTTGCCGTGAGTGGTCGTGAGTGAGCAATTGTCATCAAGCGCAAAAATTGAGGGGCTAAACAAAAATACGGCGCCGTAAATAACAGCGAGTAGGAGCGTAAGCTTCCCACTAAAGTTGCTATGTATTTTGACGCCATTCAACCTAGACTGCAGCACAACCAAAACCTAAGGTTATTGTTGTAGTTAATGTAACAAACTTGTGCGTAACTTAGCCAGTGTAAAACCCTTTAATCTGAGACTTTTTACACTTTGTCGAACAAGAAGCTAAACCAGGCAAAAAACAAGCAAAAGCTACTTAACCGAAACAATAGGGTTCGCAACCGTAAATTACTGACTAGTATGTGCTCGTAGCTGAGCCAATATCTTGCAGCGACAAACACGGTATTAAGCACAAGCCAGAATTGTCCTGTCATTTGCTCAATATGCAAAAGTATCAGTAGTGCAATAAATAAAATCGGCTGTTATCGCTATAATCAAGTGTAAAACATGACTACAACAGAAAACCAAACCACAGTAATACTAATACGTTATTTTTGATTTTTTTTGCGATAGTAAAGCTGAAAATTAAGCGCAACTAAGAAGCAAAATAACGCAAGGGTAAAAGTTTATCTCGAAGAGAAATTAGTTGTAGAGCAATCAAGTGGTAGAAAAAATGTTTGTGTAGTTTCTATGCTTATTTTGGTTGAAATGAAATGTAGGATGGCAGCTACTAAACTTAGCAAAAGTAACTGCCAGTTTTAATCAAAGCTACTGAGGCTTATTCTAGAATGGCATACCATTATTTACAATAACAGCATATTCGGCACGATTTCCATTTGGATTTATTACTCTTACACCTTGGGAAACTAGACCAACTACATCATCGCCATTTTTATTTTTCCATGAAATCGTGGCGTAACCATATTCTTCATGGGAAAAACCTGAAACGAGTATATAGCCTGTGTTATTAGGAGCAATTTCTCCAGTCGATGCATTAATATTGTCAAAAGTAAGGTTTGAACTAGGCACAACATCACCTGAACGTCGGTACACTGTGAGCTCGACGTATAGTGAGTTATCAGTAATATTTGAAATATCAATAAAAGTATGATGGTTTGGTCCTGCGCTCCATAGTGGTACTATGGCTTTACCACTACCAGCAAAACTTGAAAACGAAGTCAAAAGAATAAGAGCTATAATAACATTAACTATACTTTTCATATATAAATCCTTTAATTTAAATTTTGACATTTTGAATTTTATGTTGGTTTTATATTTTTTTCAACAAAAATGTTATTTAAACTGTTTTTTCAATTTTAAACCAGATCGGTTTGAGTGTTGCTTATGTAAATTACCTACTAAAAATAGTTCTAATAGATTCAGTGTTTTTATATATTTACTTGTAAAGTTTCTCTGTTGCTTCTTTAAGCCCTGAGTGGGGTAAAAATTGATCTGTGATTGTTAGAATGGAGTGCAGGTTATTTTTTAATTTATCAAGCTCTATGTTACCTGGCTTAATAGCTGTTTGTAATAAATGAATGGTCATGTCAGCTAGCAGAATACGCTGTTTTTCTAGCCATTCTTCATCGCCTTTGGTAGCGGGATTGTCAAGGTAGCTATTTTCTACCAAACTATGTAAATCCCAGCTTGTTTTGATTAACTTATTCTTTTCAATATCATTCACTGCCGACCCTCCGAAATATATAGATACAATGACCCCCACACCATGCTCGCCTTCTCTTTTTTGTGGGTTAGCTTAATATAAAGCAAAGCCATAATTAATTTGTTGAATAGTTAAACAGCTGAGGCTAGCATGAACGAACATAACATACTTTGTATCTGATTTAATACACTAAAACATACAACGCAGTAGCCTGTCTTGAAGGCTATAGCGGAGCATAATTTGTATCTTTTGCTAGAGCACTATGCTTTAAAATTGCCATCTAAAAACGAGTTCGTTATTTTGAATGTAACTATCCTGATATTATATGGGTCAGGCAATCACCACTAACTTCGACACATCCAAGGGTTTAGCTACGAATAATGCTAAGTGTCAGCGTTTAGATTCTTCGTTGCTTTTCAATATATCAATAGTAAGAATAGTGGGATTATGGCAAAGCACATTCAAAGCACGTCAATCTGTTGTCTTGGATGTTCGAGTTAGTTCGGTGTATGTTCGTTTGGATAAACTGCAGGGCTCTTCTTTGGCATCTCGATGTTTTATTGCCAACCACTTTAGTGATGCTGCTTGTAGGTATTTACCGGTAATTAAATGTATAAGTAATCTCACAAAGAAGGTTGGGGGGTAAAAGGCACATATAAGTGCGAAGTCATTGTGAATAAAACAACAACGATAAATGTAATATAGTGCTTGAAGGAATAGGGTGTGAAGCTTGCAGCGCAGGGAGATCCCCGCGCTTTCACGTTAGTTAGTTTGTGAAATTAAAGTTCTAAGTTTTGCCACTTTAAAAGTAGCTTTAAGGTCGATCCACCTATACTCCCTGCCTCTGATAGCCCATAATGGATCATAGCCGCATTTTGGTATGATAAAGAGATACCCATGAGATAGTCTTTGACGCCGTCTTGACACTCCGTTTCTTCATCACCATCATAATCTGAGCATTGTATGTATAAGCCATCAATTAATGGCACAAAATGAGAGTCAAAGTGATCAGATAAGTCAACTAAGTATGACTCGATTAGCGGTTTTGAAGCATGTTCCACTGCTGCTAACGTACTAGCTTGATCCCAGCAACGCTGCCACACCTTCGGGTAATCAACTTCTTTATTCTCTAGTAAAGTAATAAACTCATCATAGCTGCCATTGATATCGAGCATTACTTGCGTGTCGTCATAACTCGTGCAATTTTGAGGGTTATTAATCGTATTAAAAATGGTGACTTTTAACTTTGAATTATAACTAGTTCGCGCAGGGTTGTATGTTGAGGATAATCTTTTCCAGAGCGGCAAAAGTGTGCCTAAACGCACTGGATAAAAATCGTGGTCAATTGCCACCCCCTTCTTATCAAGCCAATGAATGATATCTAACGCTTCTCGATAGCGGCCAGACTCATATAAGTAATTTGCTTCATCTAGCTTTGCTTGTAATTGCGGATTGATATCGTTGGCGTGTGCAAAACCGCTTAGAACGCAGGTGATAATAAAAGCGCCTGAGGTTAACAGTTTTTTCATTTTGCTCTACTCCTTAGTAAAAAATGAATGGGTAGTTTCCTACCGCAATTTGGGTTGCTTGCGTGAGGTATTGAGATCCCTTCCAAGTTGCAAGCAAATATATAGAGCAAAATGCGCACCAAAACTATGATTTATGGTGTTTCTGTTTTCCAATGGCTATTGCGACTTAAAGCGATGAGTCCAACAACGTATAGACTTAACTCAATAGAGCATAGAAGTTAAATTGGAAGCCCATAAAGTAGTTAAATCAGATAATGTCAATCGGACACCCACCTCAAACTTCAGTGGCAATAATGGTGGGTGATGAGATGGACGCTCCCAAATCGGCGTCAATGCGCCAAACTGATAGTTGCAAACACAGTTATTAGGAGAGTCCATCATGAATAACGTTAGCACGCTTTCAATTGATCTAGCAAAAAATGTATTCCAACTTTTATCGTTTGATAAGCAAGGTAATAAATGTTTTTCCAGAAGGTTAGATAGAGCAAAGCTCTTGCAAACATTGACCCAATTACCTGCTTGTAATGTTGTTATGGAATCATGCTCAACGTCTCATTATTGGGGGCGCTGCTGCTTACAAGCTGGGCACCAAGTTCAGCTTATCCCTGCGCAACATGTTACCCCTTTTGTCCGTGGCAATAAAAACGATAAAAATGATTGTATGGCGATTTATGAAGCGAGCCTTCGACCTAACATTCGCTTTGTTCCTGTAAAAACAGAGCATCAACAAGCAATCCTAGCACTACATCGTTATCGGGAACGGCTCATACATAATCGAACTGCCTGCATCAACCAAACATGTGGTTTGTTACTTGAATTTGGCATCGTCATCAAGAAGAGCTTAAAGTCTTTTCGTGCAACCATTGCTGATCTGCTCAACCGTAATTTACATGGAGCTTTAAATCTACTCCTCAGAGACGTTTATGAAGAAATGCAAAAGTTAGACGCCAATATTAAAAATGTAGAGGCACAATTTAAGCAGTTTAATGAACAGAGCCAAGCTGCTCAAATTATCCAATCCATCCCCGGAATTGGGATTATCAACGCATCGGCATTGAGTGCCACAATAGATAAAGGGCAAGCATTTTCTAATAAAAAGGAGTTGGCTGTGTGGCTTGGGATCACACCACGTCAATATGCTTCGGGTGAAACCAAGAAGATGGGAGGGATCACCAAACGAGGTGATCGTTATCTAAGAAAACAACTCATTCATGGTGCCCGTACAGTGGTCAATCATGCGCACAAAAAGCAGGATGATTTAAACAAATGGATCAACGCATTGGTAGAACGTCGCGGTAAAAATAAAGCGGTGGTGGCCACGGCCCACCGATTGGCTCGCTTAATGTGGATATTGCTACAAAGAAATGAACCTTATAAAGCCCAATATACACAAAGTGAGGCGCAATCATGACTCAAATTATGGCTATTAAGGAGCCCGGTCGTGACAAGGGCCTCGAGCCCGAGTGGGTGTTTATGAGCCCTTGATAGCCATATTCTCATTGCTGTAAACATAACGATGAACAAAAGGTCAAACCTACCTAGTTAAACCCGTTATAGGCAAGGCATTCAATGCCGCGTGGGTGTATTCTACTTTTTGGGTGGCTAGGTTCGAAACTCATTAGGGGCGCTGAAAGTCAGTTAAGCCCGAATATATGTCAGAGCAGCACCTTATTTAGGGTGACTCAAAGTGACTGTTTATCAATACATACAAATAGTAAATGAGAGATAAATAAAAGAAGCAACAAGGCTGTTAAAACAACCTTGTTGGATGAGTATTACTTGACAGCAGCAGAGCGTCCATATATGTCAGCGTTTTACTTTGTACGGATATCGCTTAATGAGTGTTTAAGGCTGCTGGCGAGTTGCTGCAACTAATAACTCACGAATACAAACTTGTTGAGGTTGCTCTTGAATAAACAGCGCTGCACGAGCAATATCATCAGCAACTAATGCTCCTCCCATCGTTTGCTTCCAGTCTTCATAACCATCTTTTATGTCGTCAGACGTTGTATGACTCAATAACTCTGTTTCCACCGCACCCGGACAAATTGTAGAAACACGCACGCCAAAGTCTGCAACTTCTTCTCTTACATTTTCAGATATTGCAGAAACGGCAAACTTAGTTCCACAGTATGCGGCATGATTGCTAAAAGTCTTTCGACCGGCTATGGAGCTAACATTGATGATAGTTCCGCTATTACGCTTCTTCATGGGTGATAAAACGGCTTGCATACCGCCAAGTAAGGCCAACACATTAACGTCAAACATCTTTTGCCATTCATCACTGTCCTGAGTGTCTACTTGTCCAAGTAGCATCACTCCAGCATTATTGATTAAACATTCGACCGGACCATATTGTGCTTCAGCTTTTGCAATGACTATAGAAAAAGCCTCTCTATCGGTTACATCAACTTGTTCACATAAACAGTTGGATAAGTTGAGCGCTTCTAACTTTTCTATACGTCGCGCAACTAATAGTAAAGGATAACCTGCTGCATTAAAACGCTTGGCAATTGCTGCACCGATACCTGAGCTTGCGCCAGTAATAACAACCAATTTTTTCATTATCATTCTCTCCATATTAGATGATGTTCAAAGTATTGAGCATCGCTAATTTTATTCATGATGTTTTTTTGAATTAATAAACTTACTATTTAAGCTACAGGAGAAATTCTATTCAAAATCTTTTTGATGATATATAGTTTCTAATTCACACTACTGTTTACAAAAAGGATCGAATAGTTATTATAGACTTGAACTCAACTTGGTATGAAACATGAAGAGAGACATTAATTATTCTGATATTAAGAGCTTCATTGTGTTAGTTGAAGAAGGAAGCTTTACTAAAGCAGCTGCCAAGCTACTTTGCTCTCGCTCACAAGTATCGAAACAGTTATCTCAACTAGAAGCTAACCTAGGTGTCAGTCTGTTGGTAAGGACTACACGTACTCAACACCTAACACCATCTGGCGAACTCTTTTACGAAAAATGCAAACGTTCATTCAATGGTATAGAACATGCCATTGACAGGGCGATGGAAAGCGCAACCGAGCTTTCGGGTGAAATAAAGATTAATTGTGTGGGTGGGTATATAGGGGAAAATATTGTTGGCCCATTGGTCGCTGATTTTATGAAGGAAAACCCTGAAATGAATGTGTTACTCGATTTTAGTAGCAGGAGAGTTGATTTGGTTTCAGGTGAATTTGACTTTGTTTTTAGAATGGGAGAGTTAGCGGATTCAGCATTGATTGCAAGGAAGCTGACCGAACTTTCTATTGGTATATATGCAAGCCCGGAGTACGTAAAACAATATGGTCAGCCTAGCGAGCCGAAAGATTTAGTTGAACATAAATGTATAGTGGGAAGTATGAATACTTGGACATTGAAAAACAGTGAATCCCAAGTTATTCAAGAAGTAACGGTAAAAGGTGACCTTGTATGTAAAAATGGGAGAATAATGCTCTACTCAGCACTGCGTGGGAATGGCATTATTCGGGTTCCAGAGATTTATTGTAGAAAAGAGCGTGATGAGGGAAGCTTAGTGCCTGTGTTTGAATATTGGCAACCTAAATCAACGCCATTATCCCTAGTCTATCTACAGGACAAACATCAACCTATGAGAATAAAAGTGTTTAGAGACTTCGTGCTCAAAAACTTCGTAAATTATCTTAGGACCTATTGAACTTTCAAGTCTGTTTTTGCAGTAGTTAGAGTGCCATTTATACAGAAGAGGAAGCTTGCGTAGCATAATTTGTACTAGCTCAGACTTGACCTGACAGTTACCCGTTTTTCAATCGGTGACTGTCAGCCTAGATTGATAAGGCTTCATCCCTAACTCGCTGAGGTCTAAACAAGAAGTCCCATGAGGAGGTTCTCTGTTGCTCTTCCAATATCGATATCTTTAACCCAGTCTGGGATACTTGCTTCTTTCTTTTCCATGATACTTAAAGATTTAGTCAAAGAGCACTTGCCTCTTTTGTAAAAAGGTGTGTCCATATTCATTATATATGAATAGCAAGTTATATGGTTTTTCGCTACCTATATACTTTCCTCATATCGTGACAGGAGTTAAAACACTCACACCCGCAAGCCAGCTAAAGTCCATATCAATTTGTCTAAACGGTGATAACAGCAATGAGCAAATACAGTTGGAGGAATATTTTCCTCCATTTCGTTAGTTCAACTTGCTTAGCTTGAAGCGAGACACTGGACACTCTGGGTGTCACCGGGTTCGATGATATTAATATTGACCTCTTTTAAGTCACCGATTATGGGTTTTAAAGCTTTATCAAAACGATTTGCTGCCGCTTCGATTTTTTCTGCATAGTCGTCAATGGCATCAAAATTAGCAGCGTGGCTTTCAATTACCGCCTCAATCTGCTTGGCCTTTTCTTCTTGTTTAGCCAGTAGTGCTTTATTGATCACAAGTTGATCGTCGTCTTCTTGTACAGCCTCTTTACTAATGGCTTCCATTTCTTTGCTGAGTAATGCGAGCTTGTCTTCGATATCTTTCATTGGTAACTCAGAAGCTGACATATCAAGCTCTGCTGCTTTGAGCACTTTGTATGCGGCAACCTGTTCGGCGTCCATGGTGTGTTTGATTATTGGGTTACAGTCTTGGTAAGCGATAAGCTGGTAGCTACCTTGTGTTTGCGGCTCTGTTGGATTTGCATTGGAGTAGCCAACGCAGGCACTCAAAGCTAGTGTTACCGAAATAATGAGTATTGATTTTGTGGTTTTCATAAGCACCTCGAAGGAGTATGTCTGATTTACAGAATTAGTCGCGGTGCAGTTTGAAAAGGTTGGTTTTAGATACGCAAGTATTAGTAACAAAATATGAATTGGGCAGTGAGCTTAGAATTAGTTACCACTTTTATCCGGCGCTTGGCATTGGTACTGTGCAATTTCTTCGGCGTATTTGGCTTTAACTAATTCAACATAATGATTGAGGTTTTTATCAGGATTTACGGTAAAGGTCAGCTCACTTTTATGTATCGCGGTGATACGGTCCAAGCGAAATTCACGGTAATCACTGCGGAGCTGACAAAATGCGACCAGCGTCCATTTTCCACCCCAATAAACCAATCCGAGTGGCTCGATAATACGCTGGGTTTGTTGCTTTGCAACGTCTTGATATTCAAGTTGTACACACTGCTTAGCCGCAATAGCGAGCCTAAGTGTAGCGCTAAAGGATTGTTGTTGTGGTCCGTGCTTAAAACTCGAGACCAAATAAGGGGAGTGGTCATGCTGTTGTTTGAGGTGGGCGGGTAGCACGGCCTCTATTTTGGCAATTGCTGCTTTTGCATGCGCGCTTAGTTCGGGATCCGTCCACGCTCCAACCATTTTACTGCCAAGTAACAGTGCGGTGAGTTCATCATAGCTAAACATCATAGGGGGCAGTGGGTAGTCACCAATAATATAGCCGACACCTGCCTCCCCCTCAATTGGCACGCCAGAACTTTGTAAGTCCTGAATATCGCGATAAATCGTACGCTCAGATACCGTAAAGTGATCGGCCAATGACTTAGCGGTAACCGCTAATCGTCGACCCTTGAGCAGATCCACTAACTGAAAGAGACGTTCGGATTTATGCACGAGTTTTCCTTGTTATTCAAATCTCAGATTAATTAACCGCTACATGGCGTTTGAGAGAGTACATTACTGTGACTAATGGTGACACTCTCGCTGTCTATGTATTGCGTTAACCTTTGGCATACCTCGGTTTTTGGGAACTGCGCCGAAACCGCTTTTGCATGTTCCATCGATTGCCAATAAATAATATCTAAATACTCGCCAGTCTGACTGTCTTTAGTCAACGAACGATATAGTAGCCCAGGTTGCTGTTCAACCCACTCGGTAAAAGCTGGGTTTACACCCATAATGTCACTCTCTGTAGCACCAAGAGCCAATTTAAATTTTACAATCTCTACGACATTTTGTTGCATGGTCTTTCTCCTTTTTGAGTTCAAAAAGAGTAAACCACGATGGTGTGTCAGGGAGTGTCAGTAGTGTTTAAATATACAGTGTTATAGATGAGATACCAAACATGGGTTGATATACACTATGAGTGATTAGGTTCAAACTATATCGGGTCGTCTCGTTCTATAAAACAGGAGTTGCACAATGGACCATCAACAAGTACACGACTACTTGCTTGCAAAACCCTATACCAGCGTAAGTCAGCCTTTTGGTGAAGGCGTTGATGTATATAAAGTGAAGGACAAAATGTTTGCGACGTTGGCGCTTGGTAAAATGGGCAAAGAAGATGACGAGCATCCCCATTGGCGCGTAAATCTCAAATGCGATCCTGATGAAGCGCAAGCGCTGCGAGACATTTTTAGTGCGGTGTTACCGGGTTACCACATGAATAAAAAGCTCTGGAACACGGTGGTGCTTGATGGCTCCATTCCTACAGGAGAACTTGAGCGGATGATGGATAACTCATTTCGCCTTGTAGTCGAAAAAATGCCGAAAAAGCAGCAGGGTATTATCCTTGCGCAGCATCAATAGATGCACAAACGACTTGGTACACAGCGTTCACTTTAGGCTCTGTGAGCGTTTGATTTGCCACAACAAAACTTACGGGGAGCGAAAAGTCTAGCAAACTAGACAAGGCAACCTCTGCTCCTTGATCTGCAATGGCGTTGGCTTCAATAAAGCTCACGCCGAGTCCTGCCTTAACTAAAGCCAAGCGGGAGCGCTCATCCGCAGCATTAATATTTACCGCGTTTACTTCGCTTAGCTGTTGATCAAGTTGCTTATCAAAAGGGCAGCCTTTTCCCATACGTATCCACGTCATCTGTGCCAATTCTGCTTTATGTGATGGCGTAGGCCAAGATGCTGGATAAGCGGTGGTAACTGCAACTTCTGTGAGCGGTACAGCGCTAAAATGTGCAGGTACTTCGCCATAAATAACTCCACCATCAAGTAGGCCATCACTGAGTTTGTCGACGATGACACCACTTGAGAGTAATTCCAGCGAAAAAGAAAGACTTGGAAAATGCTGGTTGAGGGTTTTTATTAGTGTGCTAAGTTCGCTCGAGGTGCCAATAGGGTGGTTCAAGCCAAGTCTGAACTCGCCTGTGAGCATTGTTTTGGCTTGCGCTGCGGTGTGCATTAAATCATTTGCACTTGCAAGCGTTAACTTAGCTTTGTCTAGCAAGATCTTACCTTGCTCTGTGAGCTGCATCCCTTTGCTAGAACGATGAAACAATACGGTATTGAGTTCTTCCTCAAGCGCTTTGATATGGGCGCTGATAGCAGGTGGTGTGGTGTACAGTCGTTTCGCTGCTGCCGTTAGATTTTGGGCCTCTGCAACCGCAACAAACGACCTTAAATGGTAAAACTCCATTGCACTAAACTCAATCACGTATTGAATACCACCAGTTTAAATGAGCTTGCTGTGATTGCCTATTCCGAAATGATGAACATCGCCTTCAAAAAATATGAATTCATTAACGCCTATCAAGTGCGTAACCTAGTTGACCTCGGGTGAGGTTAAATATTTATCCGCAGCTCTGGTTATTTAGGACCCAAGGTATTTAAATAGGAGTTAGAAGATGAAAGTAGATGTATCACAGTATTTTGCAATGAAGCTGGCTTGCGAAACGGATTGTGCTGATGTTTATCAGGCGATGTTAACAGGACAGCAAGATTTTGTGCTATTTGATGTCAGGTCGAATGAAGCCTTTGCCAAAAGTCATGCTCAAGGCGCAGTCAATATGCCAAGCGCAAACATAAGCGAACTGACGATGGCTAAGTATGACAAGGTCACGCCAATCGTGGTTTATTGTTGGGGCCCAGGGTGTAACGGTGCGACAAAGGCCGCGTGTAAGCTTGCTAAAATGGGCTATCAAGTAAAAGAGATGATAGGTGGAATTCATTACTGGGAGGATTTCGAGCGTTACCCCGTTAATCGCCGAGTGTCTCAGGCACAAAGTTGATGTAGGTGCATTTTTCTTCATCTCATGATTATACTGTTATTCATTCACCGCACATTTATCAATGTGTAAAGTGAGTGAATAACGATAATAACAAGGGAAATATCATGTCGAAACTATTGTACTGCGCCATATTTTGCTCGTCTTTGCTAAGTCAGACATCCTTCGCCACTGACGCGGCTCAACATCAAGTTCAACAAGTTGCACAAAACCTTTTACCTAGAGTGCAATTAGAAGGCCAAAAATATAAACCTGTAGCTTTGCAGACGCGTCTTCAAGAAACGCATTTACCGGGCTTAAGCCTTGCCGTGATCAAAGATGGTAAAGTGGTGTGGGCTGAGGGTTATGGCATTGCAGATAAAAAGCAAAATCGTAAAGTGACCACTGAAACGCTGTTTCAGGCAGGGTCAATTAGTAAACCCGTTGCAGCGCTCGCGGTATTAAAGTTAGCGCAAGACGGAAAAGTCGATTTAGATGCTGACGTTAATCAATATCTCACCTCTTGGAAAGTACCAACAAACGAATTTACCAAAGCCAACCCCGTTACTTTAAGGCAGTTAATGACTCACACCTCGGGGCTCACTCAACACGGTTTTCCGGGCTACGTGCGTGGCAGTAAAATTCCAACTGACGTTGAAGTCTTAATGGGTAAAGGCAATACCGATTTAGTGACAGTTGACACTTTGCCAGGTAAAGCTTGGCGCTATTCTGGCGGTGGCTACACGGTAATGGAATTGCTCGTGGCAGATGTGACAAAAATGCCATTTGAAGAGTATGTCCAACAGGCAATTTTAACTCCGCTAGGGATGCACAACAGTACCTATGCGCAACCGCTACCTAAAACGTTATGGTCAAAAGCCAGTGCCGCGTTTGACGATAAGGGCGAGCAAGTCGATGGAGACTGGCATGTTTATCCAGAACAAGCCGCTGCTGGTCTTTGGACCACTCCGGTGGATCTCGCTAAATATATTATGGCCGTACAACAAGCATATGCCGGCAATACTGTGGGGCCCATCACGCCTGAGCTGGCGAAGCAAATGCTTGAAGTTCATCATGACGTATGGGGTTTGGGACCAGAGCTTGAACAGCGTGAGCAAGGGCTTGTCTTCACCCATGGCGGTAAAAATAAAGGCTTTAGCAACCGTTTTGAAGCATTTGTGGAAAAAGGTGAGGGTATGGTGTTGATGTCCAATGGTGACTCCGCGAGTACCGTATTTGGTGAGCTTCGCATTGCCATCAGCGAACATTACGGCTGGGATTTTATACGCAGTAAAAAGATAACTGCGATTACATTATCTGAGGAACGGGCAAAGCAGTTGGAAGGTTTGTATGCTTATGATAAAGATCATCAGTTTAAAATGAAAATCACCCGAGATGGTACGCGATTTAACGTCTTAGATATGGCCCGCGATAACCTGATGGCATTTGTCGCCACTGAGGAAGACACCCTGATTGAACTTGAAGGGGGCGCGGATGTCACCATTGAAACGAATGACAAAGGTGAGATCACTGCGGTGATTTGGCGTAGCCTATATCGTTTTGAGCGGATTTAATCGGAAGTTTCACTTCAACGAGTAGCCCGCCAAGCGGGCTGTGGTTGGCGCGGATAGAACCATGATGTGCCAATACAATATGTTTGCTAATCGCAAGTCCAAGCCCCGAGCCACCAAGATCCCGACTTCTAGAGTGTTCACAGCGATAAAGTCGTTCAAAAATTTTATCCAGCTCCGAGGTGGCTACACCTGGGCTTGAATCTTCCACTGTGATAATGGCATATGAGTTGACTAAGCGTGTATGTATCAGGCTGGTTCCCGCTGCATCGGTGTAAAAATGGCTGTTTCGCAAAAGATTCAGGATGACCTGTTTTAGGCGCTGAGGGTCGCCTTCTATCTGCAAGGCTAGCTCACTTAAATCACATTGCAGAGATTGCTGCTTTTTCGCAAAGACGGGTGCGAGTTCTGCGCAGCAATCCTTAACAATGATATTAATATCAAGCGGCCTGAGCTCTAACGATATCACATTATTGTCAAACTGAGCGGATTGATAAATATCTGAGATTAAGGTGTCCAGCTGGTTGATTTTACCGTTCACTTTTTTGTAAGCGACATCGATATCAGGCTCAATATTAAATTGCATCGCCTCAATTGTCAGTTTTAGTCCAGTTAACGGGGTACGCAACTCGTGAGAAATATCGGCGAGTAATTGGTTTTTTTGCTCCAAAGCTCGCGCGGCCATACGCTGCTCTAAGGCTTCTAGTTTTTGTTTCTGGCGTTGTCTTAAAAAGTATATGGCAAGCCCTGCGAGCAGCAATAGGGCTGAGGAAATAGCCAAGCCTCGCTGTAACTTTAGGTTTTCTAAATTTGCTTGTTGCAGTGACTGCTCTTTTTGTAACAGGCTAAGCGCTTGTTCTTTTTTCACCAGCTCTATGTTTAATGCCATTTTGTACGCTTTGTTTTTATCGCTTACCTTCTTTAGCTCAGTTTGTGCGTGCTGATATTGTTTTAATTGAGTAAGTGCGGCTTCAAACTCGCCTGCTTGCTGATAAATTGAGGCCAGCTGTTTGTGAATATCGCTTTGCGTTTGAGTGCCAAGCTGAGGCTGCTTTAGCAATAGTTCAAGCTGTTCTTTGGCGTCTTCACTCTTATCTTGGGCCAAATAGACATTAGCAAGTGCCAGCCTAACGGTGCGTTCGGTTCGGTTGGCACCAGATTTTATCGCAAGTGTAAGCGCTTCATTTGCACTATCTAAGGCATCATTCACATCTCCTTGAGCAAGTTGGACATTGACTAAATTGCTTAATTGCCAAGCCGTATCGCTGTCGGCTTCCATTTTCTTGGTCAGGGCAAGGCCGTTTAGAATAAACACTTGAGCTTGCTTATATTCTCCTTGTTGATATAAGACTTGACCAATCTTACCGTAGCTGTTGGCAATATGACGCGGATTGCCTAATAACTTATCGACTTTGAGTGCCTGTTCAAAATGAGATAGTGCAAGAGGAAACTCTTCTAAATCACGGTAGAGTTCGCCGATGTTGTACAGTGAGTTGGAGATCCCTTGCTGGTTATTGCGTTTGCGCTGTAGCATAAGAGATTGCTCATGAAAGCTGATGGCTTGCTCAATTTGGCCCATGTAATCGTAAACAATGCCAATTTGGTTATAGAAGTCTGCGAGTCGCGAAACATCATTAATGCGTTTTGCAAGTTGGATGGCCTGCTCGGCATGATTTAACGCGCTGAGGTAGTCTGCTCGAAAGCGATTAATATGAGCAAGGCGACCATGAATGTCGGCAATGAGTCGTTCATCAGCCTGAGAGGTGGTGTTGAGTGCCAGCTCAAGTTTTTCTTCTGCCTCTGTCGCACGATTTTGACTAAGTAGCACAGTGGCGTGACTCAATAGTAATTTACTTTTGGCATTAGGGCCTGCGACCTTATCTAACACCTGATTGAGCTCATCTATCGCTTGATAGGCAGCTTCATAATGGCCAAGCAAGGAGAGGGCTTCAATCTTCATTAGGCTGAGTTTAAACCAGGCTGCTGAGAGATAAGTTGGAGTTGTGTTTTTGTTTAAGAGTGTGTCAATTTCTTCAAGCGCAACGGAAGGGTTATCAGATAACAGCTGCTTTAACGTTTCAAGTGTAGGTAATAGTGCACTGCCTTGGGTAGAAAATGAAGCTAAAAGTAAAAATAGCGTAAATACGGTTTGGGTAAATAGCAACCTAACTATGTTCAACACTGCAAAAAGCCCATAACCAACAAATATATTTGCATTATAGTTGATAATCGTGGAGTAAATATGCAGAAGTATTTACTCTAAATTGTCATGTTCTGTGGGCTGGTGCTGCATATGCTCAACCAACTGCGGAAAAAAGGTTTGAAATCCAGATTCAAGCTGGTGGTAGTGCTTTTTTATATCCATTTCACTGCCTGTAAATTGGTTTTGAAAGCGAATTCGTTTGGCGATGTTGTCCAGCGCGTGGCCTACACCAGCTACGGATTCATAGGTGGCAAACCAATCATTTTGTGTCATTGCGCTAACGACTCGTTGCATGTGCGCAGGCATGATGTGCAAGTTATCGTGCAGCAATGAAAAGCTCTGACGTTTAAAGTCATCAAGCGAGGTACTGTGATATTGCTGCCAGTGTTTAATCAAAAAGTGGTCATATAACACATCCAGTGCAATGCCTGCAAAACGGCGACGCGCGGGCGAAAAAAGTTGTTTAGCAGATTTTGTAATCGAGTGGCTATCAGTAAATTTATCAACTTGCCTATGTGTTTGTAGACCAAGTTGCACAGGTTTGGGCAGTACTTGTATATTCACGCCTTTTTGAAAGTCACCGAGCAAGTTGCCAAAGTGCGATGCGGCAGTCGGTTTGGCAAAGTACAAATGCGCCAAATAATTCACAGAAACATCCCCCCAATAATTCACTCTACAACAGAGTATCGCATTTGTCCGCACATACAAATACCAGCCATTTAATTCAGGAAGGAGAAACCTAGCTTAGGTTATGCTTGTCTCCATTACTGTGAACATCAGGGGAAGTGTGATGGCGTTAACGGCTGAATTGAAGCAAAAGACCAAGCGACTAGTAGAATCAAAAAATATGCTCAAAGGGATCACGGTTGCCTCTTTTTTAGAGTCAACCATAGTGCCGATTCCGCTTGAAGCTGTGATGGTGCCGCTTATGCAGGCAAGGCGAGAAAAACTATGGCTAATTGCGTTAATGGCAACGGTTGGGTGTGTGATGGGTGCCTTATTTGGTTATGCGTTGGGTTATTATTTATTTGATGCAGTAGGGGACTCCGTTATTGAGCTGCTATCGAGCCAGTCTCAGTTTGAGCAGGTGAAAGCACAGATGCAAAGTCAGGGGTTTTGGTTTGTGTTGACCTTAGGTATTGCGCCAGTACCTTTTCAGATTGCCATGTTAGCAGCTGGCGCCACAAAATTTTCACTATTACAATTTCTAATTGCAACCTGTATTGCCCGTTCACTACGTTATTTTGGCTTGGCGGCGGTCGTTTATTTTGCTGGTGATCAGGCTGAAAAGCTAATTAAACAACATAAAATAAAAGCCGTCATTTTCACAACGGCCATTGTGCTGCTCGCATGGTGGATAGCTAGTCGCTAGTATTTTCTATACAAAAACTTTGATTCATTTTGTGATCGTGCAAAAGCGAGTAAATCATCGCTCAGTGCTAGTGGCTCTGACATCAACATTTGATACTGTTGATAAAAGTGATGAGGCGCTCCGGCGCGCTCAAATAATGCGAGGGCTGCTTCACCTTGCCGAGCATACTCTCTGTAATCTTTGGACTTATTCAGCAGTTGAATATAAGCAAGGTAAAAAGGCTCAAACTCAGCATGTCTTGCAGAGCCTGTCTGCTTTAACATGAGATCAATGTTGTACAGCAGCTCGCTTTGGTGCTGCATTGTCTCAATTAACTTATTTTGATCTTGGCGGATCATCGAGGCTACCACTCGTTCTTCAAAGTTATTAAGTTGTTCGACCACTGTTTGATAAATCTTTGCAAATTGCGCTTGATGTAAAACACTGAACTGTTGTTGCAAGTGGCGTAAAAAAATCGCTTCCTGTTCAGCTAGTAAACCTCGTTGCCGTTTTGCTTCTACTAATACCGTTTGGTAACTCTGAGATTGTCTTTGAGTATTTTGCAGTGTTTCAATCAGCTCAGTAATTGTTTTTATCTTAGTATTTATGGCAAGCAGCTTTTGATTGATTTCGATAGTATTCCACTTGCTAGGAGGCTGGTTAAAAAAACGGGTGAACGATATTTCATTTTTACTTGCTGTCGTTTGCAATTGGACTAATTCATCGATCAATTCAGTCAAAGGGTAGTCGATAGATAACGCACGCAGCAATGTATCCGCTTGCAATGAGTTATTAACCCCTTTGGATTGTCCAGCCTCTATTTGAGCTGTAACAATGTTGCCGTTGTCATAGGCGCGTTGTGCATCGGATAGCAAAGTGGAGGCATTTAATGTTTCTAAATATAACGCTTGCCACTTATTACTATCATACTCATTGAGCGACTTGAGCGCGTTAAGTTGAGCATCTAAATTTCGTTGCTGTTGAGCAAGGGTTAATTCTTGCTCTATTTTGGTGATTTCTGATGGCGTACAGGCCGCTAACGCAGCTAGAAATATAATAGGAAGTAGTTGCTTCATATCGTTATTATTTTGTAGTCCTTTTGCTTAACGTTAGCACCATCACGGAAGTGGAGCAATATTCCTAGATGGAGTATGTATTTCGATATTTACCCACACTGGAGTTATTTAATGGCTGTCTGATCTGCATTTTGCTGGCTGTTGCTGAGTAATAACCCTGCTTATAAAAGTGAAGTGCGCCGTCTTGCCAATCCAACTCGAGAAATCGACAGACTTCTCTCATCACAGCCTGAGGCTTTTCTACCAGCGATTCATAATTCACAAACTTAATTTGAGTCGGATGTTTTTGTGCAGCATCTTGCAAAAACGTATAAGTATCATCATACATAGCTTGAATATCTTGTATCCGGTATGAGTAGCCATGAAAGGGACTGTTCGTTTGATATAGTTGACGGAAGTTTGCGATACAAGTATCTGTTCTGTTTCGCTTCATCACGACAAACTTCGCGCGTGGAAACGCCTTTGCGAGCAAATCGATAAAGAAAAAATGAAATGGTTGTTTGTCTATAAAACGTTGCTCACCATCAACGGATTGTGAGCTAAAGAGACGATATTGCCCAATGGCGTTAGCCTCTTCATAGGCGCGGCTGAGATGTTGAATATTGCTGTTATAGTCATGACAAACCCTAAGTGCTTGAGGCAATATACTGGTCTCTCCCAGCGGTTGTAACAGCAATTGCGCTAAAATTTGCTCCATCAGGCTAGTGCCTGAGCGCGGCAGCCCAACGACAAATATTGGTGCAAGCGTTTGCTCCGGTGCAAATTCAATAGGTTTGTCGAGAAGTTTACGAAGTGATTGAAAATAGCCTGTCATTTGTTTAGATGAATAGGAGACCTCTGCACTGACCGCTTGTTTACTGGCAATAAAGCTTTGCCATGCCTTGGGATAATTTTCCTGCTTTTCGTATTCGAGTGCCAGTGCATGGTGAAGCCGCTGTAATGCAAGTGGTGTAGTTTGCGCTGTTATTTCAGTTGCTAATTGAGTGATGCGAGTCGATGCTAATTCTACAGGAGTAAGCTCTGAGTAGGCTAACTGGCACTTTGCATTACTTGGGTTTGCTTGCACTAAAGAGGCAAGCAGTGTCCGCGCTTGTGCTAATTCACCAGACATCTTTAAATGCATTGCATAGTTGAGCGCGATTTCAGGACAGTGTGGTGAGTGTGTATAGGCATGGCTAAAATGCCAACCAGCGTCAGTATATTGATTTAATCTCAGTAATATATTTGCGAGGGTATCGTGCTCAGATCCCGACAATTGTGTGCTGCCTAGCAAATGCTGTATATAGCGCTTTGCAGCTAATGGTGATTGTGTGAACAGCGCAAGTTTGGCAGCGCTCAATGAGTAAAATGCGCAGGGAAATAAACTTAGGCACTTGTCGTAAATTTTTAGTGCTTTGCTGAGGTTACCGAGAGCGATATTCAATTCGGCCAATAAGGCGTACGCGTGGTGATCGTTGGCATTGGTATTAATGCGAGCGACTAATGCGTGATGCGCCGCTTGAAATTGACGCTGTTGAATATAGCTTTGGATCTGATTGTATGATGTCATCGCAACGTAAAGAGAGTGAAGGTAACTTCACTCTCTATTTTAGTTTTTTGCTGATTATAACTCAAACTGGTAGTTAAGCTTGACCCCAACGGTACGAGGTGTTGTGACATAGTGTCCGTACACTCGCTGCTGCTCAGGCAAGGCTTTGTTTAACGCCGCGAATTTAGCTTCACCAGCCCAAGACTTGTCGCGTCTTACCGAGGTGAAAGCAAATTTGTCAAACAGGTTGTCGACATAAAAAGTGACGGCCCATTGCTCGCTTGAAAGCTTCGCACTGAGGTTAGACAAGGCAAATCCTGGTAATACCTCTCCGTCAGCTTTGAGTCCGACTTTCGTGTATACGTCACTCTGTGCGGTTACTCCATAATTAACGTTAAGCATTTTGTCGTCGAACACTTCTTGTTCGTAGCTTAAACCGAATGAGAACTGCTGTTTTGGGGCGCCAGGTAAGCGGTCGCCGTCTGTACCGTCATAATACGGCTGGTAAAGCGCGATTTCTTCAGCGCTATAGTCACCTTCTTTGAATACCGCAAACAGGGCTGGTGCATCATCAGTTAGCTGTGCTTTTGCATAAGAATAGGTTGCATACACCGTCCAATGGTCGTTCAACATAGCGCGGGTTGATAACTCGATACCAGTAGAGTTCGCAGAGCCTGCATTGGAGGTAATGATCTCTTGACCGTTTACCGTCACGGATGAGATCTGTGCATCTTCCCAATCAACACTGAATAATGCGGCATTAAAATGCAGCTTGTTATTCAGCCATGTAGATTTTAATCCCAGCTCATAATTAGTGGTGGTATCTGGTTTATAGCTAAGCTCATGCGGCAGTGCACAGATGATCTGTTGCTCAGGTAGTGTTTCTGGACAGGACTCCAAACCGTTGCCACCGCCTAACCTAAATCCTTCACTGACAGTGAAGTACGTCAGCAGTCCATCTTGCCAAGTGTAATTGGCATTAAATTTAAACAAACTACCATTGTCTTTGGCACTGACTTGTTCAAATGAAATTTGCTCAAGGCTTGGCAGGCCACCAGAATAGAGCGGGGTTTCAGCCGCTGACTCAGTTTTAACATCATAGCGATAGAAACGAGCGCCCACTGTGATATTAAAATCATCTGAAAATGCATAGCCAATTTCGCCAAACAATGCTGACTCTTTGCTGGTGGCATTGGTCAGTGCAATATATTCAAGATCTTGCTCAATATTGTTGATTTCGTCGCCCCAAAACTCCGTGAGCCCTGGCGTGTACTCTCTATCGTCCGAGCTAATTTCCTGTTTGCTGTAATATACCCCTGCAATCCAATTTAGTGCGTCATCCCCTTTAGAGACTAACCGGATCTCTTGGGTAAACGTGTCTTGATCTGTGGTGTCTTTAGTCAAAGCGGTAAAACTAGGAAAGTCCGCGTAACCTGGCCAAATATCATAAAGGAGATCGGTTTGATCTCGTTGGCCTTGCTGTTCTTTGCTTGACCAACCGGATGCCGAAACTAAATCAGCAAACTCTAAATCGGCGTTGATTTCAAGGCTAAGCAGGTCGTCTTCTTGTTCATTAGGTTCAAGCACGCGATAGGCTGACTCGTATGGTTTAATAGAGTCGGCAAGCGGGTGTTGTGCGCCAAGGCTTTGATACTGTGAAATCGAGTTAGCACCATTTTCTTGTTTTTGATGGAAATAGTTCAGTGTGGTATCGATATTCTCACTCACCAACCAACGTAGAGAAACACGCGTGGTGGTAATGGTCTCATCATTTGCATCCGCCACTGAGTTGATATTCGCTTTAACATTCTCAGCATTGGACCAGTCGGGGTCTGGGTTTGAAACGCCAGCTTGCTTAACCACATAGCTATAATCCATAAAGCCGGGGTTGTGATAGCGGTTAATGCTCGCACGAACGGCCAACTCATCCATCGCTATAGGCATATTGAAGACAGCACCGATTTCATGACCGTTACTGTCACTTTCATCGATACTGAATACGTCGCCACTGAGTTTGCCCTCAATGACATCAAGCACAGGTGCTTTTAGCATGGTTCTAATCGCACCACCAAGCGTACCTGCACCGTATAGCGTACCTTGTGGGCCGATTAAGACTTCAACACGCTCGATATCGGTTAGTCGCAAATCTACGTTGATTGGAATTTCGCCGAGGTAAGTTGCTACAGTGCCCGAGTCAGAGGCACGTTCCGACGAATTAGTATTCAAGCCACGAACAATAATAGGTGAGCCCTCACGGCCACCTTGTTCTGTGATTGTCAAACCAGGAACCCATCTTGCTACATCTTCAAGGTCGCCAATATTTTGGTCGCTCATCACATCGCTATCGACGGCAGTAATGTTTAATGGCGCTTCTTGAACTGTGCCGGCGCGCCGAGTGGCTGTTACTTGAATTCGTTCAATTGACTTTTCTTGAATCTTACTTTCTTCAGCTTGTGATTGATTAACAACAAAAAAACTCGAACTAACTGCTAGTGCGACTAAGCTTGGATGGAGCTTACTCATGAATGGTGAAACCTCAAATTAAGAATTAAACATGACGAAATTTCAATCTTTAGAAGTGGGTAACTATGCAGGCGGTGCATTTCTGTCCCGAGTTTAGAAAGAATTTCATACAACCGGTGGTGAATTGACTTGCCATGTTTTGTTCATGGTTTAGGTAAATTTAGCCACCTTGAAACTGCGGCGCATGCTAACATGCTTATTCTTGTTTTGTGAATAATTATTTTGTTTTTTTGAATGGTTATTTCTTTTTCAAGTGAGATGGTTTGCGAAAATTTTCAAATAGCTTAGAGTATTAACTCCGTATGTTTCTTTTGTACGTCGATTATCTTAAGGAAAAACAATGAAAAAGCTGATGTTTGCATTGTTGGCATCTTGTACGTTACTTGGTTGCTCTGACAGTGAAGTTGGTGATGTGTCACTAGGTCTATTTACGCTCAAAGATATAAAGCTGGACTCTATGGTTGACCCTGTTGTAACGGGTGTGACCTGTCATGTGGCGAGTGTTGAAGACGACTTGAGTTTTTCGGACCCAAGCGATAGCTCTATCTCTTGTCGTCAAACGAGCGAAATAACACCTGCAATGCTAGCGAATATAGATAAAAGTGACTCTGGCGAAGTGGTATTTAAAAAATCAAAAAGTGTATTTTTTAAATCAATGAAAGTGAGAAGGATCTTTGATGCAAAAAACCAAACCTTGATGTACTTAGCCTATACCACTAAGGAAACCTCTGGTAGCTTTAAGCATAGCTTATCAACAGTGCCATTATGGGGAACTCAAGCTTATCAAGACGTTAAAACCAATTAACTCGAATGTTGGCTAGCACATAAACCCGTAGGTTTCGATAATTGCATTAAGTAAATTATTTTTTTGTTTGAATTAAACCTTTTTGCTCACGATTTCGACTAAGCTTAGTAGTGATAATGTTAGGAGAAATCGTGATGCTAAAAACACGCTTTTTAGGGAAAACGGTCAATATTGCATTTGCAGTGATGACAGTATTGTTTGTTATTTTAACGTTAACAACTGATGCTCATAGCATCTCATCTCAAGCAACTCAGGCTGAGATGTTTAGCCAAGACGAGGTGATTACCGAGTCCGAACCTAAGTAAGTTTGGATCGTAATTTATCTTGTTTTGCTGATTAATGTCATTCGAAACGATGAAAAATTAATATAAATATTGCGCTCGGCTCAGTCTTTGTTGCGCGTAGTGTTAAGTGCATAAATTTGCATGAAGTTTTTATGATATCTACTCATGCTTCACTTACGCTCTGTATAGCGTATAAACTCTAAACTGCCATCTCTGACTCATCTCATTAATAGTCTTAACTAGGCTGTCACTAAAATTGTAATTAATTTGTTGCGTTCTCCCCAGTCTGCATTAGCTTTAATTAGGGACTAAGAAAAAAGCAGCGCAGTTTGCAATCGGATATATGCAAGTTTCTGTTTTAAAAAATACGAATTTTAGCTGACGTACTCACTATTCGTCTGACTAAAACGCTCAAACACAAGGAAGAAATATGGCACGCCAATTCGATAACTTTTATAGTCATGGGGCAATTAATTTTAGTGATTTTATTAATTGCGTTTCTAGCTTATATACTGGTCCAGACTGCTTGGATGACAGTACGCTAAGACTACTTGCTGAAATGTTGTATCGACTATCACAAAATAAGCAATTTCTCGCGGCACAAGTGGCGAGTAGCAGTGACTACCAGCACCACGTTCGAGGGATGTTGGACAATGATGATCTTTATGTACTTTATGAAAATAAACGACCATTTTTTAAAGTATGTGCACAGATTTGGCATCCAACACCAAAGCGGGGCTCTCAACACTGCTTTGTTCCGCAGGCACGGGACTATAATTTTACGGCATTGACGACCAATTATTTTGGCCCAGGTTGTGGATGCAAGCTCTACCAATATGAATATAGGAAGGACTTACAGCAAGGTGAGCATTGTGATTTACAGTTTGGGCAGTTTTATCAATTTACCCCTGAATCAGTACTCTTTACAGAAGCGTCGAGAGATGTGATAGCGCAGGCTTTACCTAAAAGTTTGAGTATCACCATCAGTTTACAGCTGGAGCAAAGGCCACACGCTTGCTTTTTGTTTGACAAGTCAACAGGTCGTGTACAGCGTATTATCGTTGAGTTACCACCGGAATGCGTCGACACGCCAAAATCTCTAGTGCTCGAAAGCTAAGCAAATTAGTTTGCAAAAGTGCGGGAAAAGTCAATTAATTCGCAATTTTCCGTCTTTTATAGCTGTAACAAAAACGCAAATATGTTACTTGTAGTTGCATCTATGAGAATAGCATGAGCACTTCATTTCTGAATAAAGTGCTTATATCCATTTGCTTTTTCAAATTGGTATGACTATTCCATCAGCAACCAGATCTGCACTGGTATTTTTAGCTTTGACAACAACCCTAATGGAGCGGCGTAATAATGAATAAAATAAGCGTGGTAGCACTCTCTGTCGTGCTAGGTTTGAGCGGATGTGCTCAAGACAAGCCAACAACAGAAACGATATCTGTTGCTAAAACCACTGAACCAACTCTCTCTCGTGCAGAAATCGACAAAGTCGTAGAGCAGTACACCAAGCAATTTATTAACCACCAACCCGCGCTTGCCACTTCGCTTAAATTATCAAGTAGTGAATATGGTCACTATGCTAATAGACTACCGGATTACTCGGTTGTCGGAATGCAGGCGCTTCAGGTGGATATGAACGCAGCCGCAGATAAATTAAAACAATTACAATCGGGCGTGGCGAACGCTGACGACTTGTTGCACCTTAAAGTAAATGAAGTTATTGCATGTTATTATGCTGGGGATAAAGGCTTCTCGGCAGGTTATATTGATACTTGGGGCGGACACCTGCCATATATTGTTAACCAATTGTCCGGCCCATTGCTGGATATTCCAAATGTGCTTAAAGACCAGCATGGAATAGAGAGTGAGCAAGATGCAAAAGACTATGTTGCGCGCCTACATGCCTTTGTTGAAGTCACGAAACAAGTTGCAAATAAGGTAAAAGCGGATGCCAATAAAGGCGTAATTTTACCAAAAGTACTGTTTCCAAACACGCTAGGCTATTTAGATAACTTCACGGCGCCAAGTGGTGCAGAACACCCTTTGGTTGCATCGTTTAAAGATAAACTTGCAGATCTTGACGGTATTACGGATAAAGCCGCCGCTGATTATGTTGCACAGGCAACGCAAATTGTTGAGCAAAAGCTTTATCCTGAATTTAAAAATGTGTCTGCGATTATGCACGCTCTAGAGAGTAAAGCGCCTGAAAATGTCGGTATTTGGGCCCAACCAAATGGCGAAGCTTTCTACCAGCATGAGATCACCTATTTGGCGGACTCTGATATGAGCGCGGAAGAGATCCACCAAATTGGCCTTGCTGAGGTGGAGCGTATTTCAAAGCGTATGGACGAAATCCTCAAGCAAAACGGCTATTCACAAGGCACTGTTGGCGACCGGATGAAGCAGCTCAATGAAGAGTCGAGATTCTTATATGCGGATTCTGACGAAGGTCGTGAAGCGTTATTATCGTTCTTGCGTGGTGAAATAGGGAGCATTTTACAAAAAGCGCCAGATTACTTTTCTACTATTCCACCGCAACCTGTTGAAGTTAAACGTATACCAAAAGCCGTGGAAGCGGGTGCACCGGGTGGTTACTACAACGGTCCATCGCTTGATGGAAGTCGTCCTGGGGTATTTTCAATCAACCTAAAAGACATGAAAGCAGTACCAAGCTTTGGCATGAAAACCTTAACGTATCATGAGGCGGTCCCTGGTCACCACTTCCAAATTGCGCTTAATATGTTGCAAACAGAAATTGGTTTGATGCGTCAAAATGCCTCATTTAATGGTTATGTTGAGGGCTGGGCGCTGTATTCAGAGCTATTGGCTTACGAAATGGGGATGTATAAGGACGACCCTTTTGGAGACTTAGGTCGCCTGCAAGCTGAGGCATATCGTGCTGCTCGACTGGTGGTTGATACGGGCCTGCATTATAAAAAGTGGACACGCGACCAAGCGATCACCTATTTTGCTGATGCAACTGGTACGGCTATGAGTGATGTGGTATCGGCTATCGACCGTTATATCGCTTGGCCAGGTCAAGCGCTTGGTTATAAGTTAGGTATGCTTAAATTAGTTGAACTTAGAGAGTACGCTAAACAGCAGCTAGGTGATAAGTTTGATATTAAAGCATTCCACGACGTAGTGTTGCTAAAAGGCGCAAGGCCAATGGCGCTTGTTGAAGAAGATATCAAGACTTGGATTAATTCTCTGAAGTCGTAAATATACTTTTCGGCTTGAAGTCAGTGAACGATGCTGGCTTCAAGCTGAAGTTATCTACAAACCGCTATTTCTAGCACTCGTTCACACTTACTGTACTTAAACTCATGATCATAATTTGCAATTCGGTTTTGCCACGGCATTTTCAATAATTTCTTTGCTGCGATGTATATCTTTCTTTTTCAGCTCAAGTCCTGCTTCATCTTCATTTTTGACCGGTTGATAAGCGAGTTTTGCATAAAGCGCAAAGTGATCCGACCCTATGTTGTCTAGCCTTTTAATATCGATTACTGTGAAGTGGTGACTCGAAAACAAATGATCCAGCGGCCAGCGTGTAAACGGGTACTGTGCATGAAACGTGTTAAACATGCCTCGGCCAACTCGTGGATCAAGAAGCCCACTTATTTTCCTAAATAATCTCGTGGTTGGAGACCAAGCAACATCATTGAGATCGCCAGTGACTATGGTAGGCAAAGGCTCATTTATGACGCGTTTGGCGACAACCACCAATTCTGCGTCTCGCTCAATGGCCGTTTCGTTTTCGGTGGGGCTTGGCGGTGCTGGGTGCAAAAAATGGGCTTGGATCATGATATGGGGAGCGATCTTGAGTTTTGCATGAATCGAAGGTACACCTTCTTCAACGATATATTCACATTTTGCCTCGTCTAGCGGGTAGCGAGAATAAACATGCATGCCATATAAATTTGATTGCGGGCATTTAACGCTGTAGGGCAGTATATCTAACAACGAGTCTAATTGTTGCTCCCATATCTCATCACTCTCTAACGTGACTAAAATATCAGGTTGATGTACTCGGACTTGCTCCAATAGCAGATTAAACTGTCGATTGGTTTGCAGTACATTGGCGGTGATTAGGCTGATTGTGTGAGTATTGGTTGTCGCTTTTTTTACCTCGACTGGCCAAAGCGGGGTGTAGGGTAAAATCCACCACAGTTGAAAACTTAAACAGGCTAATAAAGAAATGACAGCAAGCGCGGCTACGCTTTGAAGATTAAGGTAGAAAATGGACAGCAGTAGCGTAAATGCAGTAATAACAACGAGCTGAAGTCGCGGGAACTCCATTGCTCTAACACTCCAGTGCGGATGTTTAGCAAGTGGCAATAACGTAGCAAGTAGGATAAAACCACACAGCGCGACGATAACCCAAGTCATGAAATTCCTCAGCAAATAGGTGAATTCAAGAAGTATATTTCATGTTAGCTGAAATCGCTGTGAATAGCATCGGGTCTGGACGGTTGCCTAAACCCGATACTCGTTCAGGGATATTTAGTCGAGATTAGTTTTGATATGGGGTATTTTCCGCAAAGTATTCATGGCTGTCAGCATTTTGAATTGCTTGACTTGGGTTAGAAATTGCCAAGTTTTTCGCGCCAGATTGACCATAAACGATGTCATCTGTACCCGCCACGGCGTTAAAGTGACTTAGCTCGTGAACAATCGTGCCTGCACGTGAATCCGTACCCAGCTCATTTGCGCTCCAAAATGCGCGGCATAGATAGACTTTGTATGGTTGATTTGGGTATACATAAGCAAAGTATGATTTGTTACAACTACAGTCAAAAGTGAGATCTTGGTTGTCGATTGCATCATTGATTGCATTGAAGTTGGATTTCACGGTTGCATAACGGCTGCTTGTCGCTGCACCAAACCAAGTTTGATAACGCGTAGACGGGTTGCTTGCTGAGTGGCTATTTAGGTAGGCAACAGAGTCATTAGTGATCTGATCTGCAGCATTTAGTGCTGACAAAATACTGGTTTTTTCACTGTTACTACAACGGCCTGTAAAACAAGTGCCATCAGTGCAGTCAGCAGCGCGGGCGCTTGGTTTTGCATTGATTTGAACATTGCCTTTCGTCATCGCAACGCCTTCAAGCCACAGGTTTACCGAGTTTGAGCTGAGCTCTGCTACATCGGCACGCATCATTGATTGCTGCCCCATCGTTCTGGCAGCCATACGTGGCATTTCTTTTTTACCGAAAAGGTCAAATGACTCAACATCATAACTAATTTCGTAGTTACCTGGCTGGCTAAGATCATAAAGGCCCGAAAGCTCAAATGATTTAGTGAGTGTTTCGCCAGACTTTAACTTAATAAAGTCAGCTTCAGTAGGAGCCGGGCGTTTGTAGTGAGGACCAAAGAAATTAACTTCTTTACCATCACGCGTAATTTTGAAAATATGCTCTTCTTCAAGATCTGTATACCAGCTTAGAATTTTCTGATTACCTTTACCCTGATTGGTGATATTTAGTGTCGCAATAACATCGCCGTTGCTTTTTGTGTCGACATCAACACTTACCGCTAGGTCTTTATTCATTGCTTGAGCATTCAGTGATGCGGTTACGGCTGCCGCGAGTAACCCTGTTGATAGTGTGCGTGATAGTAGCTTCATTATTTCTTCCTGTTGAGGTTGCTACAGTCTCTCGGCTGGCAGGTACAAAACCAGTAGTGAGGACTGAGTTTACTTGTTGTCATTTCGTTATTTTTAAAGATGAATTCAATCTTCACTTTTAATTAACAATAATATATTCGATGTTTCAAGCAGAATTTTCACAACAGAGCTAAAAAATTTACATTTGAAAATTACCAATAATTTCAAATAAATGTAATGTTATTGAAAAATATGGATAAATTTAGTACAAAACTGAGGAGAGGGTAGTTGTGAATTTATTGTTTCATTCACATTGGTTTACATTGTGATGTTTGAAATGGTATTCCAACCGAAGTTGGAGTGGCACTGACGTTATCTAGCTAGCCATTATCAGTGCCAAACTGGGTCTTAGATTTCGCTAATGATGTCTTCGATTGCGAGGCGAGATTTAGGTAATTTAGCATTAAAATCACCTTCGTCTCGATAGCCCAATGCGACAATAGCAAGAGCGTCAAAGCCTTGCTCAGTTAACCCAAGCTCATTGCTGAGAATATCGGCGTCAAATCCCTCAATTGGCACAGAATCTATACCTAGTAATGCAGTGCTTAGCAAAAATTGCCCAAGATTTAAGTAAACCTGTTTGCCAGTCCATGCTTTGATTGCTTCATCGCTGGTTTGATTTAAGCCGACAAAATAGCGACGGCCATTATTCATTTGTGCCTCAATCTCAGAGCCTTTTTCAAATCGGCCATCGGCACTTTCTTTGGCAAGCACTTTATCTAAATGCGTATCATCTATATTTTGTTTTGCAGCAAATACAACAACATGTGACGCGTTAAGTACTTTTGCTTCATTAAATTTGTAATTCTCTTGTGTGCTTTTAGCCACTTGAGTTTTGCCTGCCTCAGTACTTGCGATGACAAAATGCCATGGCTGAACGTTGGTACTAGACGGGCTTAGTCTTAGCGCCTGCTTGAGTAAGTCAATATCTGAATCACTAATTTTTTTATTAGGATCAAAGGCTTTTGTGGAATAACGATTGTTAATTGCATCGCGTAATGTGTACATATCAGACTCCTAAAATTGCTTTAAAGACATAATATGGATTTACATAATCAATAAAAAGATGATAATGAGTTAAATAGTTTCAAAAATTTTTTGAAAATGAATACACAAGATTTAATCGTCGTAATGAAAACGGCTCAGCTTGGCAATATTAGTGCGGCGGCTGCACAGTTAGATATGCAGGTTGCTACAGCGAGCGCCGCGATAAAGCGAGTGGAAAAGCACCTTGGCTTTCAACTTTTTGTGCGTTCTACGCGTAGCTTAAGGCTATCAAAGCAAGGTGAAACTTACTTGCCAATTTGCGAGCAGGCACTTGCGCTTTTGGATAATGGCAAAAAACAGGTGCTTGATAACGACAACGAAATTGACGGTGAGCTAAGATTAACCGCACCGTCAGATTTTGGCCGTAATATTCTCCTACCTTGGCTAGACGAATTACTTGATGAATACCCCAAACTTGCCTTGAAGCTTATTCTTAATGATCACAATCTCGACTTTTATCGTGACGGTGTTGATATCGCGCTGCGCTATGGCGCGCCTGAAGACAGTAGCTTCTACGGCTTTAAAATTTGTGATGTGCCATTGCTGCTTTGTGCCTCTACGGAATACATAGAAAAACAAGGCACGCCAAAGGATCATGAGGAGCTAAGTGAGCATCAAGGGCTATTCTTTTTGATCAGAGGCAGTAAGTTTGATACGTGGAAACTGACGAAAAATGAACAAACTTACAAAGTGGTGCTTAAAGGGCGTAGAACCAGTAATGATGCGGATGTGGTAAAGCGCTGGTGTGCGCAAGGAGCGGGTATTTCATTGCGCTCCGCGATAGATGTAGCAGACCAACTAGAACAAGGTGTGGTGCAAAGTATATTAAATGACTACCGCGTTGAATGTAAGCCGTTGTGGTTGATCTGCCCGTCAAAGCAAATGATCAACCCAAGCGTGAGAGTGCTGCGCGATAAACTAAGAGTGTACTGCCAAGCGCTTGTAGAAAAGGCCGAGCGGTATAAATAACGCACTAGGGCTTGACTGAAGCTGTATTCTTAGGCTTTTCGGGTAAGTGGGTTGGGTAACCAAATAGCGCCAACCATTTGCTCTTTAAGGTGTTTGCTTGTGCAAAACAGTGGAACATATGACGCCACTGAGCAAAGTTTACATCTAAAGGGGTCTGCTTTGGTGCCGCACCTCTTATTCCATAACAAATTGTGATGTCCTCACGCTCCTCAACAAAGGTGCCAAAAAGCTTATCCCAAATGATCAGCACCCCAGCAAAGTTTTTATCTATATAGTCAGGATTACTGGCGTGATGGACTCTGTGGTGGGAAGGCGTATTAAAGATCCGCTCAACCACTCCTAACCGATTAACCGTTTGTGTATGGACAAAAAATTGAAAAGCCAAGTTGATTGCGACGATGGCAAATACCAAGGTCGGGGTAAATCCAAGCAGTATCATAGGCAGCCAGAACAGCCACATACCGACAATAGGGTATAGCAAGCTTTGGCGAAATGCGGTGGTAAAGTTCATGTTGTTCGAACTGTGATGCACTACGTGTGCACTCCAAAGCCAGTGAATACAATGTGATGCCCGGTGAAACCAGTAATACAAGAAATCTTGCAAGATAAACCCAAAAAGCAAAGTGAGGAGATTTAATTCGATTGTGAATAAGGCAAATTGATGAAGCCAGTAAAAGAGCGGCATCAGTACAAGCAAAGCCAGCGCGTCGCTGCCTTGGTGGAGCAAGGCGAGTAGGGCATTGAGTAATGAATCTCGCCAATCATAGTGTTCGTGGTGCTTGATATACTCCCAGGCAACACAAAGTAAAAAGATGGGACTGAGTGCCAGTAAAATTAGCGATACATCAACCATATACAGCTCCTTCTTTAGCCAAAGCTTTGGTACTTTATATGCACTAGCGTAACGGGTTAGCCATTGACAATCCTGCCAAACTGCGCCAACAATTTGTCCAAATACGACAAAAGGAACTGCAATGCACTCCACTTCGTTTGTATATTTTTATAGTGCGTGGGTATATCTCCATGACCGTTTTACCGATGACAAGAAGCTGCGAGGCGAGTTTGCTGAGCTAGTAGCGTCACGCCCTGAACGTGTAGCACTCGTTGAGTATGAGCGATTGCTTGAGGTAGGACAGGAGCTGAGCGGCGATCCCTTAATTGGTTTTGAACTGGGTAAAGCCATTCAGCTGCATGATTATGGGGCGCTTGGTTATTTGGTCGAAACCAGTAAAGACTTACAGCAAGCTATTACCTCCTTATTGCATTACGACGCCATTGTCGCCGATATTGGCCTCGCTGTATTCGCAAGTGATAGCGACAATGCCAAGTTAACTTGGCAACCAAAAACCCCGCTGGGTAAGCAAGCCATTTTGCGTAATATGACCGCTTGGGTGAGCGCTGCACGGCAGCTTTTGCGTTCAACTTTATCGCCTAACCAACTCCAGCTTAGCTTTAGCGTGTGTGACCTAGAGTTACAACGTTTACAAACTTGGTTTGGCTGCTCCGTATCACAAAATTGCCCTGAAAATGCACTGTCTTTTCCGTTAGATTTTCTTACCATGCCAGTCGCTACCGTCGACAGCCTAATGCACGAACATATTGAGCAAGTGGTTGCAAAAAGCGTATCAGCGCTCTGTGATAATCATGACTTAAAAGCGCGTGTTGCCAATTTACTAGCGGCAAAGCACTCTCTGGCTGGAGTCAACCAAGCAAGTATTGCTAAGGCATTAAACATGAGTGTGCGTTCGATGCAGCGTAAGCTAAAAATACAACACACCAGCTTTAGAACCTTACTTGACCAAGAGCGAAAGCATCGATTTGAACAACTTATCGGCAACACCAAATTGCTCGATATTGTCGATGCACTCGGTTTTACAGAGCAAAGTGCGCTGAATAAAGTTTGTATAAAATGGTATGGGAAGCCACCGTCAAAGCTAAAGTGAAGAACCGAAGGTAGGTAAGGTTTGGTTTGTTAGTCAAATTCCCAGATTCGGTGCAAATATGTATTGGGTATCATCGATTCCCTATCGTGATAAACGTAGTGAATGGTGCTATCTGTTCATATCCAATTCGATTAATTTGGAAATCGGCAAAGCATAAAGTCAGTTATTGACGCCACAATCTTTTTGTTAGGTTACTGATTCTCGGCGATGCGCCACAGCACGCCACTTGGGTCAGTAATACAAAATTCGAGCATTCCCCACGGCTGCTCGACAAGCTCAGTTACCTTTACGCCAAACGCTTTGTCCAGCTCGAGTTTTAAAACATGTTCATACCAGCTTTGGGCATCTTCGACTAAAAGGTGCATCATAAAGTTGTTGCTGTGCAATGGCTCATAGAAATCTTGGAGCAAAAAAGAGCAAGAGCCAGAGTTAAAATATGCGATATCTCCAGCTTCAAAAGCCATTTCAAAGCCAATCATCTGATAAAAGCGTTTGGAGCATTCAAAGTCTTTAGCTGGAACAAAAGACTTTATTTCTACGGTATTCAGGTTTGCCATGTTTTTGTCCATGTTGCGGGTACTGTTTGTAGCCTAACACTTTAGTATTTATGAGACACGCGGTTTGTGTTAACAGTTGCTTGTTGGAGTACACATAGTGATAGGTGTCACTTGTTTCTCCAGAGGTGGAAGGTGAGGCTGACTTAACTGTTTGTAGTATCTGTATGGTTTCTTTTTCTTTAGGGTAAGCCTGTATTTTTATGGACGGGCGTCTAAACCTGTCGCGAGGGTGACACAATGCACTCGTCAGCTACAGTTGGCTGTTCTCCTTTATCATGTTAAACCGCTAGTCCTCTTTATGCTTTGCTTCTTCAGAGCAATATGACTCTTGATGCGTACTTTCTATGCAATGACAAAACCAGCTTTCAAAACGTTTGAGGTAATAAGCTCCTCCGAATCCATCGTTCTTATCATAAACAATGTAATCAGTGCCCCCACCTCTAAGGTACTTCTCTCCGGTGCCAACATATTCCCAATAGGTTAAGGAAGTGAATAAATAATTGTCATTAACTAAAAAACCAAGAAAATTAGGAGTATGTTCATAAAGGTAGGTTTTGATCGTGACGTGCTTCATTCCCTCGGCTAGCAATCTCTGTTTGGTAAATTCTATTTCCTTTATTACCGACTGAACTACAGAATACCTTTCCGTACCACCATCGATAGAGCCGACTTGTTGAGGTGCTAATAAAGCTATCTCTATGACTATTTGCTTTTTACTCAACAGACACATCTCTGAGCTTGGATCTAAAAATCTGGCAATTACAGTACTCCAGCCATGTCTTCCTGCGACACCGATATATTTAATGTTTATTTCTCGTTCTGATTCACATAGTCGACCAATGTCTCCTAACAGGTCATTGGATTTAATGATTTTTACCTCTCTACGATTGTGCAAAACGGCATCGTATATTTTGAACAAAAGCTCCAGCAAGATAAATGCAATAGGTAACATCAACCCTGTTTTGATAGTGTTAGCTACTTCAACCCTAAAAAATAATTCAGTTGGCAGCATGTCAACAACGACTGCAAGCAACAATAAAAATATTAGTAGTTCTTTTTTAGTTGTTTCATATGCGATACGAAGTCGGGCCAGAAGGTTTGCTTTCCTTTGCATGAGGAAATCCTGTTGTTTTATTTTTAATCAATTAAGTATTGTAAACTTTACTGATAATGCAATTTTTCTTAATCGTTAGCATTAATCTTATTTATTGAACCTTTTAAACTTTTAACTGTATGAAATTTAAGTCCTTTCTTTGAGTTTTCGACAGCAAAAAAGATTTATCTTGAGAATCAAAATTACTCAATTGCTAAGTGCTATATTTAAGATTACAACTACTCCACTTTAATGTGGGCCCTTGAATTTGCCCACTAACCCTATGTTAAATCGTGGGGTGCCTAAACCATCATGTAATGATGTGCCAACGCATCGCCACCTAAGGATTATTTAGATGCTATCTACTCTATTCGTTGTTGATCAAAATGCAGATGTACTGCCTTTGGCAAATAACGTAGTGACGTTTGAAACGTATTTGCAAGAGTACCCAAAGCTCGGTGAATCAAAACTTCGAGTGATTAATTTATGTGACTGTGATCGTTATTTAAGTCAAGGTTATTACTGCTCTTTACTTGCTGAAGCGCGTAATCACCAAGTACTTCCGAGTCTAAAAGTTATTAACGGTTTACGTGATGGCGATAATGTGTTGTTTTTATCGCAAGCTTGGTTTGATAAGCGTGGGATCGCGATTACCGATGACGCTGAGTTGATCATTTGTATGGGCGAAACCCAACAGCCTGAGTTTAGTAAGTTGGCGGCGTATTTATTTCAGCAATTTCCAGCGCCTTTACTAAAAGTGACATTACAGCAGCAAGACAAAGGCGTGCGCGTGCAGGTGCAGCGTCGCGACTTTTCGACTCTGCAGGTGGCGCAGCTTGAGTTTTGTACTCAAGTATTAGGTCATGTGCATGCCACTCAGTGGAACAAACGTAAGAGCCACAAAAAGTATCGCTGGGATATTGCGATGTTGGTGGACCACGATGAAAAGTTGCCGCCAAGTAATAAAGGGGCGATCAGCCGTTTTGTAAAAGCGGGTGAAAAGCTTGGCATTAAAGTACATCCATTAGAAGCGGCTGAGTTATACAACTTAGGCCAATACGATGGGCTATTTATTCGTGAAACCACAGCGATTGATCACCATACTTATCGCCTTGCGCAAGAAGCAGAGCAAAAAGATTTAGTGGTAATTGATGACCCAAGCTCGATCCTACGCTGTTGTAATAAGGTGTTTTTACATGATGCCTTTAATTACAAGAAGGTGCCAAGTTTAGAAACGCGATTTGTGAGCCAGTGTAATGAACAAGTAATCGATAAACTCATTGCTGAGTTATCGCTACCTATGGTGCTTAAAATGCCTGAGAGTTCGTTCTCAAAAGGCGTATTTAAGGTAAAAACCAAAGAAGAACTTGGCGAGCGGTTACAAGAGCTGATGAGCGTCTCTGCGATTGTGTTGGCGCAAGCTTACTTATACACAGATTACGACTGGCGTATTGGGGTGCTAAATGGCCGTGCAATTTATGCATGCCGTTACCATATGGCACGTAACCATTGGCAAATCTATAACCACGAGTCAAAACGTAATTTCTCGGGTGGGTTTGACACGTTACCAACGTTTGAAGTGCCAAAGGCGGTGTTACGTGCAGCATTAAAAGCGGCGGCAGTTGTGGGTAATGGTTTGTATGGTATTGATATTAAAGAGCACAACGGCAAAGCTTACGTGCTTGAAGTAAACGACAATCCGAATATTGACCAAGGGGTTGAAGACAAGTATCTCGGTGACGAGCTGTACATGCAGGTGATGTCTGAATTTTCAAGGCGTCTTGAAGCGAGAGGTAAAAAGTAATGTTGCAAGCCGCGTTGGTGCTCGAAAAGGCGACACTGCAGGATTTGAATTCACTGAATGCGCTGGAGCAAAGCTGCTTCAGTGCAGATAGACTGAGTCGTCGCCAACTCAAGCATTACATCAGTTTTGAACATAGCCTGCTGCTTACTGCAAAGTTAGCAGGGGAACTTGTGGGCTATGGATTGCTTTGGTTGCACCAAGGAACGCGGCTGGCCAGGCTTTATTCATTGGCGGTATCGCCTCATCATCAAGGTAAGGGGATCGCACGTCAACTGATGTCAGAGCTTGAGGCCAGAGCGGGTGAAATGGGCTGGTTGTATATGCGTTTAGAAGTGGCTAAACGCAATGACGCGGCCATCGGCTTATATAAACGCATGGGTTATCGTGTATTTGGCGAGTATCAAAACTATTACGCGGATCATGATGACGCGCTAAGAATGCAAAAATGCGTACGTAAACTGTCGCAAAAGGCGGTGTTGCATCAGGCACCTTGGTATCAGCAAACGACAGACTTTACTTGCGGACCGGCGTCACTGATGATGGCAATGGCGAGTATAGATCCAGGCTGTATGGGCGATCAGGCCTTAGAGCTTGAAATATGGCGTGAAGCGACCACCATCTTTATGACTGCAGGTCACGGCGGCTGTCACCCATTTGGTTTGGCATTGGCTGCGGAGCGCCGTGGTTTTGCGGCAGAGGTGATGGTGAATACGGCGGGCCCACTATTTTTAGATGGCGTTAGAAGCGCGCAGAAAAAACAGGTGATGACCTTAGTTCATGAGCAATTCCGTCAAGAGTGTGAATATCGTGATATTGCTATTCACCAAGCCGATGTAAAGCTTGAACAGGTTGAACAATGGTTGTTACAGGGTAGTGCGGTATTGGCTTTGATCAGCACCTATAGACTAAACGGTAAAAAAGCGCCGCATTGGGTGCTTATTACGGGCTTGGATGAATTGTGTTTATATCTTAATGACCCTGATGTCGAGGACGACCAAAATCCTATCGACTGCCAGCAAGTTCCCATCGCAAGGTCGGATTTTGAAAAAATGATGACGTTTGGCGCAAGCAAGTTAAGTGCGCTGGTGGTGTTGCACGAGTCATTTTAAATAACGTTTTCGGTTATAAGTCAAAGGGCCTGTATTCGGCCCTTTGTTTTTAGCGCTAAATAGCGTTTATAGCGTTTTCAAAAACTCAACGATTTGCCACTTTTCATTGTCACTCAAGGTAGTGCCGTAAACGTGACCGCTGTTATCGTTGCCCGGCATAACCTCACCATTGGCTTTGTTCACTTTGAACTCGTTCATGCCTTGATGAGTAACATAGCCAACGTTGATAGGGTCGAATTCGCGACTACCAACCCAGAAGGTATCCGGGCGCGACTCTGGTGATTGTAATAGTGACCATAGGTTTGGCACTGAGCCATTATGTAAATAAGGCGCGGTTGCCCAAATTCCGTTTAACGGCCTTGCTTTGTAGACACCCGCGTCGTAGAAACCATCCACACAATCTTCATTAGTGTTCGGACTCAATTTGTGTCTATTTTCTAGGTAGACTTTAAGGCGCTCTTCAATGGATTTTTTCACAGTGGTTTTCTTACCATCTGGCCCGGTGCGTTCTGCTATTAGGCCTGCTTCGATTGCTTTGATAGGGTCTTTTAACACCAAACCCACAACGCCATTTACTGGGATATCAATAGCGCTATCTACCGCTTGGAATTTGTCGCCAATAAGAATGTCTGTCTTAGTACCTTCTAAAAATAAGGTCTTTGCCATATGGCAGCTGGCGTTATTAGACATAGTAGGATCGGTACCTATCTCTTTTACTGGCACTTTGACTGCTTCGTAATCTTTAAGTAGATTTTTTTGGTCAATTAATTGATGACAGCTAGCACAGTTTGCTTGGAATAACATTTTTCCTTGTGCCGCTTTGTTAGTGTCAATTCCCGGAAAGTATTGTTCCGGCCAAGCGGGAGGAAGTAGCGTTTTTACCCACGCTTCTAATTGTCCTAATCCTTGCAAGTCAACGGTTGAGCTGTAACGCGCATGTTTCCCCCAAACACGCTGCCAAACCGGTGCTTCTTCAATGGATAACGAACCAAATACACCCACCACTTCACCTATGTTCCTAACCAGAGGCCCAATTACAGGTACGTTTGGTGCTGAGGCATTCCACTGCACTACATTGGACTGGTGTGTACCCCATAAAAATGGATAGGAGACGGGCGCGGTGGGCGCATTTTTATTGTTAAGGTCGTCAAGCGCAAATGCCGTGCCGGCGTTTTGTATATTGCCAAACGCGTCAAGTCGAGCATAGCTGGTAAAATCGTCTGGATAATCTTCGGGCAAGTCATTAACGGTTTGTCGCTCGGCGGTTGCAAGCGCCACGTGCTTGAGATCCTCTCGTAAATCATCAATCAACTCTTGCGATGCTCCTTCTTTTAATACCCGCATCGCGAAACGGCTAAACTTTTGATTATCGTTGAGGGTCGCTTCTAATGCGGCATTTAGGCGGCTAAAGAAGAGTACAAAGTTGGCGAGGGTGGGCGCACCCTCTACCAAAATTTTTGTACCATTATAATCAATTTGGTTGGTGTGGCATGCGGCGCAGGTCATCCCGACCCAAGCTTGTCCTGTGGTTTGATTGTTATGCACGGCAAAGCCGATGGGCAAACCTGAAGGGTTATTGGCGGCGGTTTTACTGGGTAGATAGCGCAGCATTTCCATATGTTCGCTATCGCGAAAGAGCTTTTTACTGTTGGGTTGCTCTAACCAAGTAAACCAAGTATAGGGAATGATTTGTGACCCTTGACCTGTGAACCAAAAGTCTTGCCGAAGTTTATCTGACCATCCTTGATTGAGCCAAACTCGCTCAGGCACTTGACCAGATTCTGCGACTTGGTCGAGCGTTTCTTTGGGCACTGAAGGTTTTTTACTTGGTGAGCTACAACTTGCGAGAAACAGTGTGCAAGCCACTGCCGTACTTACATATTTTATTACTAGTCTATTGTTCATGTTGAACTGTCCGTGACGGTGGAAGTATCAACTACCTTAGTACAAAGCTATTAACAATCAAGTTACACGACATTACATGTGCCTTTCATTACCAAGATGAGAAAGTCTCATCTTTCCAAACATGAAATATTTATGTAAATTTATTTGTTTACACTAAATTTACTTTATTTGTTTTGGGAGCGGTTGTGCGTCGAAGTAGTTTTGCCATTTTTCATGTTATGGCGGTAATAGTTATCTTGGTTGGGTTACTGACAGGCCCTCGCTTGGGCATTATAAATCATGACTTTCTGGCGTTTCTTTCACCTTTGCTTCCACAAGGTGCGTTGCTGTCAATGCATGTGTTATTTGGTTGCTTACTCACCTTGATTGCGATTGCTTTTACTGTGGCAACTATTCGCGCACCGTTTCACAGCGCTCCAAGCGAGTTTGATAAAGCCGTTAACTACTTTGGGTATCTGGTTATCGTGCTGAGTATAGTCACAGGATGGTTACTTTGGCTCAATCCAGAGAGTCTAAGTTTAGTCATTCATGGGTTATCAGCGACAGGCATTTTTTTGTATTTGGTGTTACATGGCATAAAGCACACCGTGTTTAAGGGTAAGCAAGTACTAAGTGTATTAGTGCCCCGAAATGCGCTTATTTTACTCTGTTGCAGTATTGCTCTGGTGTATTTTTGTGGCCTTGGTATACGCCTTATCGTTGCAGAACAGCATTTACGGTTAGAAGTTGCGCCGCTATCAACGCAAAGCCACCTTGAAATAGACGGCAAAGGAGACGAGCCACAATGGTTGCGTGCCAAGCCTATTAAGTTAACGACATTTGGTGGTGCAAACTTCTTGGATGGGAGTAGTGAGGTCGAAATAAAAGCGTTGAGCAACCATGATGAAACCTTCTTTCTGATCCGCTGGCAAGATCCGACCGAAAGCCTAGAGCATCTGCCGCTGGAAAAAACCTCGGACGGTTGGCAAGTACAAGAAAATGGCTTTTATCGCTTTGACGAGCGCACTTATTACGAAGATAAGTTTGCCATCATGCTATCGACAACCTGTGAACTAGGAGGTGATGGCACCGTTCAATACGGCGATGCGCCGCTTGCAGACAAACCCCGTAATTGGCACGGCAAGGGCTATCATGCAAGTACGGACGGCCGCACACGAGACTTATGGCACTGGAAAGCGCTGAGAACTAATGACATGTACTTGGCCGATGATAATTTTTTTGGGCCACCTCAAAGCGTTGCACTTGGGCAAAGACGCTACACCGCAGGGTATCAACCTGATGGCAAAGAAAGCGGTGCTTATGTGATGAACTGGCGCTGGTACTCACCGACTGAGGTTACGCCAAAGCGAATGCCAATCCCATCGCCAGATATCACCGAGCGCAAAGTCCTTGATTGGTTTGCCAGCGAAACCTACAACCCTCAACGAGACATGGCGAAAATTGGCGAACAGTTACCGTCCGTGTTGTACCGTTCAAATCGCTTTGAGGGAGATAGAGCCGATGTTAGGGCTAGGGGAGAGTGGCGCGATGGTTATTGGACGCTAGAGCTGGTACGTAAACACCAAACGCATTCTCCCCTTGATGTTGAACTGCGCTCAGGTGTTTGCATGTGGGTCTCCGCATTCGATCACGCACAAATCGCGCATACTCGTCACCACAGAGCGATCCAATTGAGGTATATGTTATGACCGTTGCCTCACGTTTAATACTTAGTTTAGCGATTGCCACTGTGGCGATTAGCTACTTGTTATTCAGCGCCTCTGAGCGAGAAATTCCAACTCACGCACGCTTTATTAAAGTCACTAATGACATGCAGTTTTTGTCTGTATGGCAAGGCCCTTGGCATTGCGTCTATGACAAAAAGCTTAATCTGCTCTGGGAAGTAAAACGAGATGATGAGTCTATTCACGATGGCTATTGGAGTTACTCTTGGTATGACGGTCAGTTTGGTCATGCTGATCAAGGTGATTGTTACTTCGAAGCATCCCACTGCGATAGCCAAGATCTGATCCGTAGAACCAACCAAGCTAGATTATGTGGTAGTGCCGAGTGGCGCTTACCTACATCTGATGAGCTGCGCTCTTTAATTCAAACGCCAAATGGTCCCGGACAACCCCATATCGCAAGTGATTTTTTCCCACACATTAAAAATGGTGACTATTGGAGTGGTGAGGCTGGCGTGCCGTTACCCAAGTCGTTCAAGCGTGAAAAGTTAGGGGCAACGGCCGTGAATTTTCAATCTGCAAAGACGCTTTCGCTCCCTTATGCAAACGCCGCATTCGTCATGTTGGTGGCTACGCCGTCAACACCACTCTCATTGGCTCAAAGTCGTGCTGAGCCTGTTACTCTAAACTAGGAACCAAGGAAATGAAATATACTCAAATGGCAACTTTTGTGGTTGCAGCTGGTTTATCTTGTAGCAGTTTTGCTGCGAGTGACTACCATCGTCTTGTGTGGGACACCAGTCCAAGCACTTCAGCAACAATAGGATTTACACCCACATCAGGCACTAATCATATTGTTAAATATGGCAGCACAACAGATGAACAGAGCTGGCAAAGCGCAGCGGTCAACGCAACGCATACTTTTGATGGGGGCCTCTCAAGTTCATTTGTGAAATTAACCGGCTTAACCCCAAATAGTGCGGTGTATTATCGTGTTTGTGATTCACAAGGTTGCGGTCAGCGTTTGTGGTTCAGAACTGCGCCGCAAACGGCATCAGGGATCACTGCTGTAGCTGGTGGTGATACGCGCACAGGTTGGACAACGCGCCGTAAAGGCAATGAGTTGATCGCTAAAATTCGACCGCTATTTATTATGCATGGTGGCGATTACACCAATGCAAACTCCGTTTCTGAAATGCGTGAATACTTAAAAGATTGGCAATTAACCTTTTCGGATGATTTGATTGATGGCCTTGCATACAAGCGAATTTATCCATTTGTAGCAACACATGGCAATCACGAAGACGATAACTACAAAACGCTATGCCAAGTATTTGGCGTAGATTATGACCAAGATGGTGCGTGTACAGCAAAAGATACCTATGGTGCTTTTAACGTGGCGGGGCTTTTAAGGGTTTATACCTTAAATAGCCAATTTAAAAATAGTGGCTGGTCGAGCTATGCCACAGCGATGAACAATTGGCTGAAAAGCGACTTACAGTCTCAGGGTAACAGCGCAACGTGGCGTATCGCTCAGTATCACAAGCCGATGTATCCTCACTATTCAGGTAAGTCAGATAACTCCATATTACACTCTTGGTGGGCACAAGACTTCTATAATAATGCGATGAACTTAGTGGTAGAGTCCGATACTCATATCAATAAACTGACTTACGCACTAACGCCTACCAGCAATGGCTTTACGGCAACGACCCAAGGCGGCACCGTTTATGTGGGTGAGGGAAGTTGGGGTGCACCGGCAAGAAGCGCCAATGATCCAAAAAGCTGGACTATCGACCTTGCGAGTATTCAACAGTTTAAAGTGTTGAGTGTGACAAATGATAAGCTTACTGTTCGAACTGCTGAGTTTTCAAGCAATGCAACTGCCTTATCTAAAGCGCAGCGAGATGCCGATCCGCTCGCGTTACCTATGAATATGACATGGTGGTATGCCGCTGAAATTGGTGATGAACTGAATCTGATCAAAGCAAGCAATAATCTATCTGTGATAGAAACTCCCATTATTGAGCCGCCAGCTGCAATTGAACTTATCAGTGGTCAAACACAAGCGAATGTCACTGGCGCTAAGTCTTCTCAGACACTTTATTACATTGATGTGCCAGCAGGAGCAACACAGCTAAAAGTTGAAACGGCGGGCGGCAGTGGTGATGTAGATATGTACGTGCGCTTTAATGCGGAACCAACGACACAAAACTACGATTGTCGACCCTATAAATCAGGTAATAATGAAGTCTGTACGATTACTCCAGTACAAACAGGCCGATACTATGTCATGCTTGATGGCTATGAGCGTTATTCGGGCGTTGCGCTAACGGCTACGGTTTATACTGACACTCCTCCAGATCAAGGTAATAGCCAGCAATGGTTGGATCAATCCGCCAGTAAAGGTCAGTGGCAGTATTATACTTTTGACGTGGCACAGGGAACACAGAGCCTGCAAGTAAAGGCATCGGGTGGTACTGGAGATGCTGATTTATATCTGCGTTTTGGTCAACAACCAAATAGTAATACCTACGAATGTCGGCCTTATGAAAATGGCAATAATGAAACGTGCACAATCACCAATCCAAATGCGGGAACTTGGCATATTGGGCTCTATGGTTACGCTGCTTTTTCAGGAGTGAATCTACAAGCAGAAAGTCAATAATCCTGTAAATGAGAGCTTGGTGGTTATTGATGTAACGATCAAGTTCACTTTTAAACTGACCGAATATTGAGAGTAACTTAACCGCGCACAATTAATGGAATTGAGACAATAATCAAGGTACAATAGCGCTGCATTTTTGGACACTTAGGTGTTTTGATGCAACGACCTCTGACGCGCGCAATCGTTGCGGTTCGTAGGGAAGAATAAATTTACCACGTGTTTGGCTATGTTCCGTGGTGATAACAAGGATCACTTTATGAATACAAAACTTCTCGTTGGCTTAGGTGCTGTGGCTATTGCCGTTGGTGCTTATGTAACCACTCAATCATCATCTTCTTCAAGCATCGCGATGGAACAACTGGAATATGTTCCGGCTGATACCGCGGTATTTTGGGGGCAATTAACGCCTTTTGAGCAACAAAAATATTTGTCTTTCATGCCTAAAGAGCTTAGACAGGTTCAAAATATCGAAGAGATAACTGGGTTGCTTAGAAAAGAAAATGATAAGCACTTGGACTTTGTAGCAACGCTACTAGAGCAATACAACTTAGCTTTGACTTCACCTGAACAAATGAAAGCTATCTTAGGCATGGGTGAGACAGTTAGAAGTGTATTCTACACAGTTGGTTTACTGCCTACATTGCGCTATGAACTGGCGGATCCTGAGGCTTTTCAACGTACGATAAAAATGGCTGCAAAAGATGCCGAAATTACATATCGAGAAGATACGCTAGATGGTGTCGCGTTAACGCGTTATCAGCTTGAGTTCGCGCCAGAAGCTAAAATTGAGCTTATCACTTCCGTGCAGGGTCAATGGGTTACGACGACATTTAACACGCCAATTAATACCGAAGCAGATCTAAAAGTTGCTTTGGGTATCACCAAACCAGCTCAGTCATTGGCACAATCTGGCAAGCTTGAGCAATATAATACGCAGTTTGGCTTTGATGGTTCGTCAATTGCATTTTTGAACCATGTGGCTATCGTCGATGGTATAACCGCAAATAAGCAGTCTGATTTTACTCGTATGCTAGATAACATCTTGCAGCTAGGCGGTGGGACTGAGAAATTAGCAGCGGTACGTGCCCCTGAGTGTCAGGCGGACTACAGTGAAATCGCGAATTTGTGGCCTGCAACTGTGCTGGGCACCAAGAATATCCAATTTACTAATTCCGCAATCGACTTTGAAGTTGATACTGTAGTGGTGGGTCAAGATGCTGAACTGATGAAAGCACTTGGGTCGATCCGTGGTTTTATTCCTGCGCACGTCACCAACGGCGAAGAAAAAGTACTAGGGTTTGGCTATGGTGTTGATGTCGCAAAAGTTGCGCCGCTTGTAAACACCCTTTGGGGCCGCTTTACTAAAGCTGAATTCAAGTGTTCTGAACTCGTTGCATTACAGCAGCAAGCGAAACAAAATAGCCCAATGGCTATTGCGATGATGACAGGCATGGCAAACTCGGTTAAAGGCGTGAGTGCATCGGTTTTCGATCTTGTTATGGAGCCAAACGACCAAGGCACGCCGGAACCTAAAACGTTTGATGCTCTAGTTACATTGTCTGCTGAAGACCCGTTAGTACTCGTTAATACGGTAAAAGGCCTGGCACCTATGCTGGGGCAAATTCAAATCCCAGAAGATGGTACACCGGTTTCAATTAACCAATATATTCCGTCTCCACAGCCATTAGACATGGATATTAAGCTGGCGGTTAAAGGCGATCACTTAGTGTTATATACGGGTGAAAAGGCGACTGTTATTGCTGAGAAAATGGCAAGCCAAGTGCTAGAAAGTAATGGCATGACGCATTTCAGCATGGATATGCAGGCTTTCGTAGCTCCATTATTAGAAGCGGCAAAAGCAACTGGTCAACCAATGCCTGAAGGTATTGATGCTTTCTTACAGCAGAATATGGTATTTGAGTTTAGTATGGATGTGGCAGACCATGGTCTTGTATTTGGCACAGATATGAAGCTGAAAAAACTATAATACCAGTTGTATTAAGTAAATGATCTATCTTGAAGTGGGGAAATAGCTTTAGTAGCACCGCTCTCGCGTCCTGCTACCGCTAAGGTACCTATATCCATATAGGCAAGGCAAAAATTTTGCTATTTAGTTGTTCTAAATGAGAAATTTTTAACGAAGCTAATATGCTATTTCACCCTTCAAATTGATTAGAGAATTAATTCAATTGGTATAACTAGCAAAAACTAAAATGATGTTAAAAATGCCGACGTAAAGTCGGCATTTTTGTTCTAAAACCACATTTGCTTTGTCAAAATTGGTAGCTCACTGTTGCTTTAATGTTTCTTCCAAGCTCTGCGGGGTCGTTCGCTTCACTTGCTGGCGCGCGCAAATAACGCTTATCCGTTAGGTTGTCTACACCAAGTCGGGCAGAGAAACCTGATAATACTCCCTCGCCTTGGTATTTTACGTTGAGGTTGTAGATAGTATAGGTACCGGTACCGTATCCGCGTGTGATGAGATCTTCGCTAAGGCGCTGTTGAGCTCTGTAGTGTAATAATTGAAAACCCAGATTTAAATTACTATTCAATTGATAATTGGTATTCCAAGTAAGCTTATCTGCTGGTGCTTCAGAATATGGTTGGCGCGTATAGTCAATAGTGCCTAAAAAGAAACTAGGTACACCGACGACATCCATATTCATAGAGGCGTACCCAAGGTAGATATCTAATTTTTTGAATGAATACTGTGCTTCAATTTCAATACCATGACTGAATAACTTACCAATATTTTTTGCACTGTAGTCACGATGTGTGGCGACAGGCACACCATTGCTGGGCTTAGGACCGGGTGAGCCGAGTTGCTTATTGCCGCTTTCATCGATGTAATACATAAAAGGTACATTGTCGATGTAATTATTTATCTCACTATCGAAGTACATGGCTTTTACGCTGAAATTATCCGCGAAGGATAAGTCCTGCCAGCTCAAACCAAAACCAACTTCGTAGCTTTGAGAGTCTTCGGCTTTTAAATCTGGTTGTGGTTCGCTAAAGCAAATTTTTCCACCAATATGACATCTCCACTCGTCTTTTTTATACAACTCTTGGAGCGAAGGGGCTCGAAATGCCTCTGCGGCTTTAGCGTAAAAATTAAGATAATCCACGACTTTAAAAGTTACTCCCAACTCGCTAGAGAGCTCAGAATCATCATTATCGGAATAGGCGACAAAGTGATTACTTGAACGGGTGTATTTATCGAATCTCACACCACCTGTCAGGAGTAATCTCTCATTTAAAAACTGACTTTGATCGATAACAGAAATAGACCAATTCGAGGCATCGCTATCGCCATAGTAAGTTGATTTATTAGTAGGGTTTTCGTCCCATTGTTGTTGGTCGAAGCTTTCGGACTCGTACTGCGCTTCAATGGCTAATTTGTGCTTTATCTTGCCGTTGAAGGTAGCCAAGTTAGCAACTCTCAGGCCTTTACGCGTACTTTCTCCATTTTTTTCACCATCATAGTTAATTTTGTTGCTGCCGCGTTCAATATAACCTTTGGTGATTTCATCATAGGTTTTGCGCGAATAGAATGCTTGTACATCCAAGTCGATCAGCTCGCTAGCTCCTTGATATGTATAGTTGAGCATTCCTTCCAAATAGTCATTTTTGTAATCTTCAGCAAGCGTAGGATAGGCCAATGCTAAATCGATGCGCTGGGCATACGGCTGATCGATTGACTCGGTTTTACTGTAATCAATTTTACTACTCAAAGTATGGTATTCATCGATGTACCATGTATTTTTAAGCGCGAGGTTTTGACGTTTTGACTGATTCTTTATTTTACTGATCTGCTGGATACTATCATCTTCTGTGGCTTTGGTGTCTGCCACTACATCAATATCGTTAAACTCCACTTGGCCAATAGACAGGACTGTATCACTCTGATCATTTAGGTGAAATAGACTAACGTTAATATCGTTGGCATCCGACACAGATAAATGTGTGACCGAAGCTTTGCCGCCAAAGCCATGCTGATCATTTAGATAATCAGCAGCGTTCTTGGTAACCAGACGTATACTTCCCCCGATTGCCCCAGAGCCAACGGTTAAAGAATCGGCACCTCGTAATACTTGCACTTGCTTCAATTGATCTGGGTTTATTCCCAAAGAATTAATTTGCGCGATATTTTGGCTGCCGTCGGAATCAATCTTGCGCTTCACATTGTCTACAGAGATGTGTATTCGTTCACCGTACAGTCCTCGAATGGCGGGTTGTCCAGAGAGCGGAGTCACGCTACCAAATAGTTCAACATTGGGGAGAGTCTTGAGTAATTGGTTTAGATCTGACGCTTGTTGCCGTGCTATTTGCTCTTCTGTTAGCGCAGAAACTGACGCGGCAACATCATGGTTCAATGTTGCTAATTTATGTCCCAATACCTCAATTTTTTCAATATCGGAATTGGTCGACGAAGGCGCTTCAGCATATGTATTCCAGCCGCAGAACGTTGCAAGAATGGATAAAGAGAGAGTAGAGAGTTTCATATTATTAATCCTTAATAAAAACAATTACTATTTGCAGTTGCGGCGTGGATGTTAGTTGTTATAAGATCTAATTGCAATAAATAATTACTTATAGTTATATAGTTAAAGGCGTTACTATTCTGACTTTTAAGGAAAAAATATGAAGATAAACAAATTACTCTGTGGTTTCGTTGTCACACTTTTTGTATCAACAGCAGACGCTAAAACAAATGAATTTGGCGGTGGTGCGAACATGAACAAGCTCGTTACAGCTGCAGACGTACTGAAAAACACAGAGCGGTATACGGGAAGTGAGATCACGCTATCAGGTGAAGTGGTCAAAGTGTGTAAAAAGCGTGGTTGTTGGATGACGCTGAAAGTAGATAATGGCGAGGAGATAAACGTAAAGGTACGTGATGGCGATATGGTTTTCCCAATGTCTGCCATTGGTAAGCGCGCTTATGCGACCGGCGTCCTTGAGCAGTTTGAGTTAAATATTGAGAAAACCAAGCGTTATTTAGCCCACAGAGCACACGAAAATGGCGAGGTGTTTGATGAAAGCGAAGTTACCGAGGGAATGAGTTTAGTTAGGCTTAAGCCTAATGCAGTAACTATTCTAGCAACTAAATAAATGCTATTTTACAAGTACAGCGTACTCAAAGTTTGTGCGCTGTGAGCTTGGACTGATAACCACTTGATAAGTTTCTGCGCCAAGCATTACATAATTAACCTTACCCACCTTGAGTGGCTTTGGCGTAGTCTCTAAGTCCATAATCCAGACACCCGTTTCGGTATCCGGAGCCAAGTTTATTAAGGTTCTACCGGCGTTATTTGGAATATACAAAGCGGCATTACTACTTTTGCCCCATATCGCTTTTAGTTTTTGGTTTTCAGAAACCAAGGTGTAGTTAGCAGGGCCTGACGGACGAATATCCGTTTGGCGTTTAACTACACATTGCTCGCATGCAATTGAGGGAGCTGAAAGGTGAGTTTGCAGCTGTCCATTAAAGATGATCCCTTCTGAGGCAATTTTCCATAGCGACTGCCCTTCTGCCAATTGATGGCATCCTGATATCAGCAGAGCTGAAAACATAATGCTGTAATATTTATGGATAATGGACACTTGAACACCAAATCAAAACTCGTCAAATCGGTACAAATTTTAGCTAATCTTTAGCATCAATATAAGGTCCGAACGTTAACGAATGTAAAAGGTATCTTCATTAAGTATTAAGCCTAACTGCTACAGCCACTGCCGCAACTTGAGCCACTACTGCAACTTGAGTTTGAAGAACTTGATGATGAGGAGCTGTCGCCACTATCCATTGAAGTACATCCGATGTGACCTGCATAGGTTGTGCTGCTGGAATCGCCCTTGGTAACAGGTTCACGAAAGTCAGTTGCTGAGTAGTAATACCCATTTGGGATGTTGAGTAAGGCATCCAGTGCGAATAATATTGGTAAAGCAGCTGGCCTACGCGGGGATATGCGCTCGATGCTACAACAGGCTCGCCATGTCTTACGTAGGCTGAGTTGCGCTTTGTTTTTCCCTTTCATCGCTTCTGATGGGCAATGATGTAAGAAACGGCCAAAAGCTTCGTAGCAAAAGGATTGATACTCTTGAGTGTGTAAAATAAATTCATGCCACAGCGCATCGACAACCCGAGAGGGCATAGCCAAGGATTGATCTTCGAGCAATAAATTCGCTTGGAAAAACTGCTTGAGACCAAATTCAACCTGTGTCAGTTGCTCATCGGTAAGCTCAGGATAATGGTGACTGAGTTTGGGTCTTAAATGCGTGAGGTCGTAATCTTGTATAAACGTACGTCTATGAGCTATCGTTTTTACTTTTTGATATTGTAATACACCAACAAAGACCACAAATGCTGCGACAAGTATAAGAAAGCCAATCATGTTATTTCCCTATATTTTTGCGTCCTAGACTGACCGAATGTATAGAATGTGTCAATAACGGGAAATATTAGAAGCAAGTTTTCTTGCCTCTAATCGATTGTAAGTTTCTTAAATACTCTGTTTGACGTACTCTCCAGGGGCATCGTAAATTCCTGGTTGTTCATCACTTTGTGCGGCACGGGCTGGCACTTGTTCTGGGTTTATTTGATGTAGCCACTGTGCCCAGTGTGACCACCATGATCCACTTTCATGTTTTGCCGAAGCAAGCCACTGGGCGGGGTTTTCTTGGCCTTGTCCATCAAACCAATAACCATATTTGTTTGCACTTGGCGGGTTGACCACTCCGGCAATATGGCCAGACTCCCCAAGCACAAAGGTGAGTGGGCTGCTGAGCTTTTTAGCCCCCTCAAAAGTGCCTTGCCACAGCGCAATATGATCGTCACGGGTAGATAGGAAGTAGACAGGTTGTTTTACTTTACTGAGGTCAATTTTAGTGCCACGAATACTGACAGACTTGTCTTCAATAAGCTGATTATTGAGATATAAGTCTCGTAAAATAAAGTTGTGGCAGGCCGCGGTTAGATTTGTACTATCACTATTCCAGTAGAGTAAATCTAAGTCGGCAGGCGCTTTGCCTTTGAGGTAGTTATTAACGAAGTAATTCCAATACAAGCTGTTTTCTCTCAGCATACTAAAAGAAGTACCGAGCAGATGCCCTGACATCACGCCATTTTGATTATTATACTGCTCTAGTGCGTTAATGGTGGGCTCATTGATAAATGCGCCAAGTTCACCTGGCTGCGAGAAATCTAAAATCGTGGTCAGTAAGGTTGCACTTTTTACTCTTTGTTTTATGCGTTTAGCAGCAATATAGGCCATACATGTAGTGAGTAGAGTACCGCCGATGCAATAACCTACAGTATGGATTTGCGTTTCACCTGTTTGCTTTTCGGTTTGCTCTAAAGCACATAGCACACCGTCTACGACATAGTCGTCAAATGCAATATTTGCCATGCTTGGATCAGGGTTTTTCCATGACATCATTAACACGGTATACCCTTGTTCAAGTGCCCATTTAACCAAGGAGTTATCTGCTCTCAAGTCCAAAATATAGTATTTATTCACAAATGGCGGCACGATAAGCAGGGGAGTCTTGTGCACTTGCTCTGTAGTTGGATGGTATTGGATCAGTTCAAATAAGTGATTTTGGAATACCACTCTACCTGGCGTACAAGCAAGGTCTTCTCCAAGTGTATACGCATTTTCATTAGTCATGCTGACTCGAAGCATTTCAGTACTTTTGGCTAAATCTTTTTTTAAGCGTGCCAGTCCATCGAATAGATTCTGCCCGTTACTTTCTAGCGTCAGCTTAAGTAGTTCTGGATTAGTTGAAACAAAGTTGCTCGGTGATACTGAATTCACGGACTGTCTTGCAAAAAACGCTAATCGTTCTTTAAGTTTTGGGTCGAGACCTGGAGTATTTTCAATGGTGTTTTGTAGCGATTGTCCAAACCAAAGATAGCTTTGTTTAAGGTAGTTAAACCAAGGATTTTCTTGCCAATCTGGGTCTATAAAGCGTTTGTCTCCACGCTCAGGGCTAATAATGTCTTCTTTCTCACCGGCAGTTTGTGGCATAAAACTGTTTTGAAAAATAGCAAACTGAGTTTGCCACCACGCATTTTGCTGTTTAATAAAGGTTTCCGGTTGCTGATTGAGTGCACTGAGCCAACTTTGTAAGTCGGCTTGGTTTTGCTCATTTAATGCATTTTGTAATGGATTCTCTTTACCAAAATTTGTCGCTGCGAGCTGCCACAATTCTTGGTTATATTGCCACCACGCAGTTAACCCTTGCCCAATATTTTCTTGAGTGCCCATACAGGTAGATCCTTTGTGTTGTTTGAACGGGTAAGGCGACCTAAGTCGCCCAAAATTGCAGGTTATTGCGCTTTCGCTGTTTTTAGCGTTTCTTTACCAAGAGATTCTAAGCTGTCTTTAAATTCTTGACCTAATTGAGAAAGCTTTTGACCATCTTGGATCATCTGTTGGCTTAGAGCGTTTAACGCGTTCAGCTGACTTGCGTTGAAATCCATCATAGATTTTGCATCTTTGATTTCAGTCGCTTGCTTTAGCTGCTCAATGGATGTTTTAGTGATCTGCTCAGCCGAGTGCAGCTGAATTTTGGATAGTGCTTCGATGTTTTTTGCCACGATTTGGTTAAACTGTACCGCTGGTGCAAAAAATTGCTCAGTTTGTTCGTTGAATGTTTTGAATAAATCGCTGTACATGGTCTTTTCCTTGTTATCGATTAAATTAACACAATGGATGATAGTGATCAGTTAGCACCACCGAACATCAGGTACAGCTCGCTCCCTCGGTGGTATTTAGGTTATTGCATATATAGGCCGCCATTGAGCGACAGGGTTTCGCCAGTAATGTAACCGGCTTCTTTTGATGCTAAGTACGCAACTGCGGCTGCAACTTCGTCAGGCGTGGCTAAACGCTGCATCGGTACTTGTGCTTTTATGCTATTTAGCACGTCTTCACGCATGGCGCTTACCATAGGCGTTTCTGTGTAGCCCGGTGCTACAGCATTGACGGTAACACCGCTTCTTGCACCTTCATAGGCCAGTGCTTTGGTAAACCCAATCATGCCTGCTTTTGCGGCGGAATAATTAGCCTGCCCAAACTGACCTTTTAGGCCATTAACGCTAGAGATATTAACGATACGACCTCGCTTCTTTGCGCACATTGCCGCAAAGACCGGGTTGGTCATATTAAAGAGGGAATTTAAATTGGTGTTGATCACCTCGCTCCACTGCGCGTGGGTCATTTTTTTAAACGCTGAATCGCGTGTGATCCCGGCGTTGTTTACGAGTAGATCGACATTACCAAATTCTTGTAGAACCTGAACCATCGCTGTGTGGCATTGTTCAGCGTGCGTTACATCCAAAAATAAGGGTTTTACCGCAGCTGGATTTATTTGTAGCGTGTTAAGCCAGAGGTCAAAGTCGGCCTCATTACGCCTTTCACTTGCTATCGCGACAACAAAAAAATCTTTTTCAATGAGTGTTTTTGTAATAGCAGAACCAATCCCACCAAAGGCACCAGTCACCACCGCAATTTGTTTGTTTTCCATAACGCTCCCGCGAAAAAAGAGGCTATACCAACATACTTCCTAGCCGAGTTAGCTTAATTAGTATTTTTGCTGGTATTTATGACAAATTGGTCGCGAGTTGATGTCAGTTTGAAGACAGCGGAAACGAAATTAGGAACGCACAACATAAATTTAATTAAGTTTTATTCAGTTTTTCCGATATATAGCAAACAGTGTCTATCCCAAGGAGTGAAAATGGATATTCAAATACATCAAGGTGGCTTACCACCGTTGCAGCAACAGACTGAATTGAAATCACAAGGCTCAGCTCAAGTTGCTGCTAACCAGATAAAGACGAAATCACCAAGTGATACGGAAGAAAAGCAAGAGATACCTGCGATGCTCTCCAAAGAGCTTGATGATGAAGCAGCAGGTTATAAGGAAGATAACCCTGTATTTAAAGAGGATTATGAAAACTTAGAAAAGGCAATGGACCTTATTCAAGCGCAAATTCGTAAACTCCAAGAAAGAATTAATAAGCTGATGCAATCCCAAGAACAGCGCTTTTTAAGAGTCGAACAACACCCCGACGCGACTAATGATGAGCAGCAAGCTGTAATCGAACACGTAGGTAGCAAAAAGTACCGTGACCAAACAACAGTGGATGAAGTGGAAGTGCTTGAAGAACAGCTCTCCGAATTTAAACAGCAAGAAGCGGAGCTTCGCATTCAGATGTTAAAGATGATTTTGGCGGAGCGAGAGCGATTAGAGGAGCTCAAACGTAAAGGAAAGCGGTAACTTTTTACCACTAAAAGGTAACAGTATGTTGTATAAGTAATTTTTGAGAGTTATATTTTGTTGGATAATTTTTTTGGAAATAGTGTGTGGCGTGCCAACTATATCCATTTAGAACAATAAGCGCACCAGAAAAATAAAGTGTATCATATTCGGGAAATAAGGAGTTTAGAACGTGCAATATCAAGAGTCAGAGTTGTTTTATAGTGGCCTTTTTGATGAGCTTTTCCCCATATTACGTTCAATTACGGGACCAGGCTTGCGTCAGAGTTATGATATCTTCTCTCGTTATATGCCCTTGACAGTTCAGTCTATCCCGACAGGTACCTCGGTGTTTGATTGGACAGTTCCACAAGAGTGGCACTGTAATGATGCATACCTTCTAGATCCGGATGGGCAAAAAGTCGCCGATATGAAACGTTTAAATCTGGAAGTGGTAAATTACTCTGAGCCTGTAAATACTGAGATTGAGCTCGAAGAATTACAAAACCACCTTTACAGCCTTCCTGAATTACCGAATGCCATTCCATATGTGACCAGCTATTACAAAAAAAGGTGGGGGTTTTGTGTATCTCAGAATATTCGGGATAATTTAAAACCCGGCATATATAAAGCGGTCATTGACAGCGAATTTGTTGATGGTCATTTGGATATTGCACAGACTGTCCTTGAGGGAGAGTCAAAAAAGGAAATCCTGCTTAGTTCTTATTTATGTCATCCATCAATGGCAAATAATGAAATCAGTGGACCTTTGGTACTGCTCGGTTTATATCACCGAATTAAGCACTGGCCAAAGCGACGTTATTCGTATCGCTTTGCTTTGCATCCAGAAACAATTGGTAGTTTAGGGTTGCTTCATTTAGAGGGCGATTACTTAAAGGAAAATTTAGTTTCAGGTCTTGTAATTAACTGTATGGGTGGTGAGCCTGAAGAATTAGTATTCAAGCATAGTCGTAACGATAATGGATTGTTAGATAAACTGCTATATCACCTTAATGAACATGGCTTTCACCACCAAAACATTCCATTCAGTCCATTAAGTGGTTCAGATGAGCGTCAATACAATTCGCCAGGTTTTCAATTTCCAGTATGTTGCGTGAGTCGATGTTTTCATGCAGGTTACAATGAGTATCATACTTCGTTAGACGATAAAGAAAATATGGGGATTAAACCGATATTGGATAGTATCGACAAACTTGAGAAGATTCTTATTGCGTTGGAGCAGACAGCAACGTTCGAGAACAAGTTTCCTTATGGTGAACCAAATTTAGGCAAGCGAGGGCTGTATCCGACATTGAGCTTTTTCAGCAAAGAAAGAGTTGGCCAATTAGAAGAGTTGAATCATATCAGGATGCTACTCAATTATAGCGATGGAAAGCATGACACAATAGATATTGCGAACTTATCGGGTTGTAGTGTAGTAGATATGGAAAGTGCGCTCAGTAAACTGGAGCAACAAAGTGTTCTTGAAATGCTTTAGAAGCGGAATGATAGCCAGGCTTTAAGCTTGTGCTATCATTTTTTAAACTAGTTATTATACAACTTCAACATCATACTTTTTAAGTATGTTTTTCCCTTCTCCGTATGAACTAAAGTCTATGATATCTTCCATTTCTAACATGATATCAAATGCATCTTCTAATTCTGCAACTAGTCCCATGTGACCGACTGAGTCCCACTCTGGAATTGCTTGATAGCCGAAGTCATCGGTGAGCTGTGCTTCAGTGATGTCAAAAGCTGTAATAAAGGCCTGATTGTACTTTTCTAAGTTACTCATTTATTGTTCCTATTTGACGACGAGCAATGACTATTATTGTGAAAGAATATTCGTTGACTATCAATAGCATCTATAAAAGAATGTCTGTATCTTGATATATTAAAACACACTTGCCATGACAGAATACTATAATGCACTCGTAGTGGAAAAAAAACCTCCAAGAGAATTTGCATATCGAGTTAAAAGCTTGCCAGTAACACATCTACCTAGTTCTGAAGTACTCGTAAAAGTGCACTATTCCTCTTTAAATTATAAAGATATTTTATCCTGCCAGGGCAATCCTGCTGTGACTCGCCGCTTCCCTCATACTCCGGGGCTTGATGCAAGTGGGGTAGTTGAGCAATCAAATTCAGCTCTTTTTAAAAGAGGCGATAGAGTAGCTGTGTTTTGCACACCAATGGGGATGCATTATCAGGGCGGTCTTGCAGAGTATATATGCGTACCCGCTGAATGGCTCATCCGATTGCCAGAAAATATGTGCCTAGAGGAAGTAATGGTATATGGAACCGCTGGGTATACAGCGGCACTTGCCGTTGAAGCAATCGAAAAGCATGGTATCGACAAGTCAGTTAGTAAGGTGCTGGTAACTGGAGCCAGCGGTGGTCTTGGCAGTATCGCTGTATTACTTCTCAAGCATCTTGGTTATGACGTTGAAGTGAGTGTAACTCGGGAAAATGGTAAAGTTTTCCTTGAGAATTTAGGGGTCACTGCTGTTGTTGATTTAAATGCGTCAGATGTGAAGACGACACAAAACTTATTGCCCTCAAGGTGGCAGGCAGTCATAGATGTGGCTGGTGGAGATGTGCTCGCTTGTATTTTAAAGCAGGTATCAGAGAATGGCATTGTTGTGAGCACAGGGCTTGTTGCGGGGACGCATTTTGAGACAAATGTATTACCTTTTATTCTTCGTGGGATTAGCCTAATAGGTATCAACGCGGAAGGAACCTCGGTCGAAAGTAGAAAAAGTCTACTGATAAAACTGGCCTCAATTTGGCGAAGTTCTGCGCTTTGCGATGTCTACAAAAAAGTGAAATTAGCAGGGGTCAGTTGTGCTATTGAAAACTTTAAGGAGCAGAATATATATGGCAGAGTTGTAGTGGATATGGAGGCTAAATGATGATGAAAACTGCGGAACAAATATCTACCGCTTTGGATATAACCCCCCCTTTTTTAATGATCGATAATTACGAGTTGATTGAGAAAGGGAAAACGGCTATTGCGACAAAGTCTATCTCAGTTGATGATTGGTTTTTTGAGTGTCATTTACCAAAATCTGGAGTCATGCCAGGCACATTGCAAATCGAAGGTATGTTACAAACGTTGGTGCTACTGATTTACGACTCTTTTGAGCACGGAGAGCATCGGGCTTATGTAAACAATATTAACGTTAAACTGATGAAGGCAGTCACAGTGACCAATTGCTCGGAGTTGCGCTATGAAGCAACCATACTTTCTATGAGAAGGGGGATATGTAAGGGCGAAGTAATTGCTTTGTGTGACGGCACAAAAATTTGCGTAGGCACATTTAGTTATGCTTCTCCACACTTAATGGCGGTACCTAAGTCAGCTGAATGATTTACGACCAATAGCCTGAATTAACTGTTGGTCGTAAAAGGGCATTAATTATCAGCAGCTTTGGGTATTAATTAGCGCGTTTAACTCTTTGGTATACAGTTTATCTGCGACCTTTCCGGTGATCACTTCATGCTCTTGTTTCATCGGTCCAAAGTAATCAACATATCGATTGTTTCCACTATTTAGATCTTGCAACATCATTTCATGTGCACAGAGTAGGTTGATGCTGTGAATGAGAAGAGGTCTTTTTAGTGTGGATAAGAGTTGGGATTCAATAACTGCTGCTTCTCTAAAAGCTCTATCTCCAGTATGGGTTAAAGAAGAAAAGTCACAGGTATCTAAGTCTCGAACATAAAACTGAGTTTCAATGTGCTGCTCTTTGGTGTTGTGTAAGAGCAGTGAACCTGAAAATGTTTTGACGTAGCGATAATCAACATCGGCACAATGCTCAGCATGGTGAATGCTTGAGAGTGATTTTACATAGTGATGCCCAACACAGGTGAGCTGAGTGTTGTTTTTTATCACCCACTCAAAAATGGAATCGGGTCCAGTGCTTTTAGCGATATAATTTTGTGTGAGGGAGGGGTAGGCGTGGCCAAAAACTAAAAATGAATAAAATGGTTGTTGAACTCTGTGTTGCGGATATTGGGCTAACAACATTGCACCAAAAGCACCGGTTTGTACTTCACTCTTGTAGGGAGAAAACGCTTTACTGTGAGGAAAACTAAAGTAAAACGACGAAACAAGTAAAGACTCATTAGGTTTGAGTTGTGCTACCAATGAATCAACAATATATATTGCCGCTTTGTGTGCTTCTGTGTGCTTTACACCTGTTGCAGCAATCAGCATACGAAAATCAACTGACAACCAATATACATCACTTTGACATTGATTAAAGCTCAATTGTACTGCTGATACGATATTATCAAGCGCTTGAGTGACAGAATGATGATTATGTTCAAATTGCATCTTTAATCCAATTACTTAGTGAGAAATGTTTCTGCTTTTTGAGCTATTGATTTTGCGTCCAACCCTTGCTCGCCAAGCATATAATCGTAATCACCTGTTTTTATGTATGCATCGGGTAGGGCAACAGAGAGGTGACGAATACCACAGCCCAGAGGCGATAAATATTCAGCAATGGCGCTACCAAGGCCTCCAATTTTAGAGTGTTCCTCGACGGTGATAATAGGTCTGCCTTTTGCGATGATTTCTTGCAGTCTAGCTTCATCCAAAGGTTTGATAGTATGCATGTTAATGACGGATGCCGATATTCCTTGCTCCGCGAGTAATTCGGCGGCCTGCAAAGACTGGTAAACCATTGAGCCACAAGCGATAAGAGTTACATCAGCCCCTTCCCTAAGCAGAATTGATTTTCCTATTTCAAATTCATAATCATCTGTGTAGACGATTGGACAGTTTGCTGTGCCTGTGAGGCGTATATACATGGGGCCTTTGAAACTGGCAGCAGATTCTACTAACTTCACGACTTCGACACAGTCTGCAGGGGATACAACGGTTAAATTTGGGATAGCACGCATGACCGCCATATCTTCGATTCCGAAGTGAGAGTTCCCCAAAAAGCCCATGCTTATTCCACCACCGATTGCGACAGCTTTAACATTTAGCTCCATGTAGCCCAAATTCATTCGAATTTGTTCGCTTGCCCGCATGGCGATAAAGGGTGAAAAGGAAGAGGCAAAAACATTGTACCCCTCCTTTGCAAGTCCTGCTGCTACGCCAATCATGTTTTGCTCTGCAATACCAGCATTAAGAAACTTATCTGGGTAGGTCGTGCGAAAACGTTCTAACCCAGATGAACTTGCCAAATCAGCTGACATTACCATAAGGTCATCGTGCTTATCTGCTATGGCAAGAATAGCTTGACCATACACCCCTCTCGGACCGAGTCTTGCCCACTGACGTGCACTTTTAGACGTTATTTCCATTGTCGCTCCTTTCGTTATTTGAATTATTGAGGGCAGCGACAGCTGCTTCGTAATTAGTTTTAGTTAGACGATTGTGATGCCATGAGTTATCGCCCTCCATAAAAGAAACACCTTTTCCTTTAATCGTATTAGCGACGATGGCTTTAGGCTTATTTAGAGGATCTTCTTCAAAAGCTTCAACAATGGCATCAATATCATGACCGTCAACTTCAATAACATGCCAGCCAAAAGCACGAAATCGTTCTGCCATATTGTCGATGTGAAGTACATCTTTTCCAAAGCCATCATTTTGTTGTTTGTTGTAGTCTATGATAGCGGTTAGGTTGTCCAGTTTTAGGTGGGATGCCAACATTGCAGCTTCCCATACGGAGCCTTCATTGGTTTCACCATCACCAACTAATGTATAGGTATGAAAAGGCTTTGCTTGTTTTTTAGCCGCGAAAGCGATTCCGACCGCCATTGATATGCCGTGACCCAAACTACCATTAGAGGACTCAATCCCTAAATCAAGATTCATCACGGGGTGGGCGATTAGATCACTGCCATTTTGTTGAAAGGTATCAAAAACTTCTTGAGAAATGATGCCTGCGCCAAGCAGTGCAGGATAAAATCCAAGTACACCGTGGCCCTTACTTAAAATGAAACGGTCTCGTTCTGGCCAGCGAGGATCTTGGGCGTCAAAATTAAGTACTTTTCCGTAGAGTACCGCCATGACATCAGTCATAGACAGAGCACCACCAATATGAGTAGATGTGCCACTGTGGTAGCTAATATCGAGTATCTTTTGCCTCATGGTACGTGCAAACTCAGTTAATTCTGGATAACTCATTACATTCCTCTTTAAATTAAACCGCCATCAACGTTGAGCACTTGGCCTGTGATGTGCGTCGCTAAATCACTACATAAGAACAAAGCTGTATTTGCAATATCTTGAGGTATCGCAGCCTTTTTCAGTAAACTTTTAGCGACTAAGTCTATTTTTGCTTGTTCATCCATCTCTTCAGCCATATCGGTGCTAGTGACACCTGGCGCAATAGCATTCACCCTAATACCGCTATCTGCAAGTTCTACTGCCATACTTAGACTTGCACGCTCAAATGCAGATTTGACACTACCGTACGCTAGTGTACCGCGATCAATTTGATGCGTTGCACTTGAAAGAATATTGATTACACACCCTTGTTTTTGTCGCTGCATTAGTCTTGAAATCTGCTGAGTTAGCAATAACTGATTGAACAAATTCACTTCAAATAGCTGTTTAACATCATGCATTGAAGTCATTTGAAACAATCCACCCATTGCAATTCCTGCATTATTTATCAATATATCGACCGTTTTAGAAATTGCTCTAATATCTTTTATCGAGGATTTGACACTATCTTCATGGTTTAGATCTAATTTCACAAAGTGCAGATTATCTTGATGTGTCAAACTTGCCTTTGCGGCTTCAATGTCTCTGACAGCAGCGATTACCGTGCAACCATGTGCCAACAAGGTCTCGCTAATCGCTTTGCCGATCCCCCTGTTTGCGCCAGTTACAACGGCAACTTTATTTCTAGCAAGTTGCCCTGCAATGTAAGGTATCATATGACTTTCCTGTAAATAGGCCCACGTTCGTACACATCCTCAAGCAGCAGCCAGTCATCACATTCCAAAGAGTTCCCGTCAGGAAAAGGAGGCACCGCGCCTGAACCAATTTTGGTTAACACGCTAGGGTGAGTGTAGTAGGCAGTAAGACATTGTTGGACGATATAATTGACTAAATAAACATCCACTCGCTTAGCTTTTTCAATGCAAAGTAAGTAGCTTTTTTCATCAAGGCAGGACAATGAGTTCGAAAACTTTTCTTGCGCAACATTATTCAAAATGAATAAAAACTCTTCAATTTGCTGTGGTTCTAAAAGGTTTGCTACAGCCTTATCTATATGCAGATCCGTCGCAGAGGGCATATTAAGGCTTGTATCTGAGGGTAAAATAACATCTAGAAATTGCGATAAACTCATTATACTACCCAACTCTTTATATTTTTACTGATGTGGTCACAAAACTTTAGAGTTAAAGCTTGGGCGGTAGCGACTGGGTTGACAGCTCCTGAAGTGATAAAAACGCTGCTGTCGACGATGAAAAGGTTGCTTACCTCATGTGCTTGCCCATGCTCATTGACCACTGAATTTGTTTTATCTGCTCCCATTTTGGTTGTTCCCATTAGGTGCCAACCCGCATGTTTCACAGGATAATGAGCTGCTGAAATTTTCGCTCCGGCTTCGGCGAATAACTTTTTAGTTTGTTCGATACCATGCTCGAGCATTTTTTTTGTATTTTCATGTAGAGAATAGTGCACTTTGATACCGGGCATACCAAAACTATCCGTTTTCGAATAATCAAGCTCTATACGGTTTTCGGGATCTGGTAAATCCTCAGAAATGACGGCAATGCCCATATTATGGTTAAAATATTGCGAAAAAGCCTGATGATGGTTTTTTCCAAGAGGTATTCTTCTCGTTATGTATCCGGAGCACGCGCTATCTACTGCTGAAGAGCCCCTTAATACGTGCAATGTGTAGCCGCGTTTAAAGCCTCTATCTTCTTGCGTTTCATAAAATTGTTGAGAATAAATACTACAGCCCTGTGGACCGATGCTTGTATCTAGAGGTTCATCAAATACACCTTCGACATATGCGAGTGGATGTAACATCAAATTGCGACCAACAAGGTCATAGTTGTTTAATAGCCCATTAGGGAAAAGTTCGGATTTACTATTTAGTAGTAATCTAGGTGTACCTATCCCGCTACAAGCGAGAATGACAAGGGCGGCGGCTAAAAATTGCTCATTTCCATGTTTGTCATAATATTTTACTCCTGTCGCTTTTTGTTCTTTATCAACTGGAATATCAAAAACACGGCATTCAGTCATTACTTGAACGCCTTGTAACTTTGCTTGCGGCCAGTAAGTAATATCAACGCTGCCTTTGGCACCTTGGCTACACCCGGTATTACACGGGCCCAAATTTATGCAAGGAGGTCGATTTTGGTGATTTTTAGTATTGATAGCACTGTATGATGGCCACCAATGCCAGCCAAGCCGATTAAAAGCTTGAGCCAATTTTTTCGCACCTGGCCCCATCGCGATCGGCGGCAATAAGTTTTCATATTCAGGGTATGCAGTATCTCCAACTAACCCTGCAACGCCCATCATCTCTTCATTTTGATTAAAGTAAGGAGTGAGCGTCTGGTAGTCAAATGGCCAATCCTCTGCAACCTTATCAAGCCTATATGTGGCAAAGTCAGAAGGGTGAAAGCGCGGAAAGTGCCCTGAATATAAGATGGTACTACCACCAAAGCCATTAAAATTGGCAAGAGATATAGCTGAATTACTGTTATCAATTGGGTAATCAGCCTTGTTAGCTCTAACATTTGGGTCAAAACTCGCCGATCGTTGCTTATCTCGCTCCCAATCCGCTTTGGTCGTAGGGTATTGAGCTGGGTTAGATTCGCGACCTTGTTCAATACAAACTATAGATAGGTTGCTATCCTGGCTGAGACGCCAAGCAGCGGCTGCTCCACTTGCACCAGATCCAACAATAATAATATCTACTTTAGCGGTCATAACTCAGTTTTCTTTTTTGGCAGATATTGCTCGAGGATTTCCGGAATAGTAATCATCATATCGGCCTCACAGGCTATTTCGCCATTAACCTTTGCCACACCCCTGCCTTTACAAATACCTCTTTTCCAAGACAGTACTTCAGTTTCAATTTCAAACTTTTCACCTGGTTTTACTTCTCTTTTATAGCGCACGGTGTGTTGCAAGGCATGTGTCACTTTACCCTTTAAGCCGGGAAGAGTAGTAATCGCGACCGTTAGCATTTGCGCTAACGCTTCGAGTTGCAAGGCGCCAGGCATATTTGGACCATCAGGAAAGTGTACAGGGAAGTACCACTCATTCATGGTTAGATTTTTATAGCCTTTGGCATATTTCCCGGGAATAACTTCCTCAACATGGTCAATCATGAGAAAAGGGTAGCGGTTAGGTTGATACTCTTGTAGTTCAACACAGTTTAAACTGAATTTTTCCATTTTTTACAGAGCCTTGTTTAAATATCTTAGTCGATAGTTACGATTCGGGATAATGTCGTTATTATATCGTATCCATCCCATAAATTGTGCATATTCAGTGCGTTACCTATGGGGACTATACGATCAATTCCGCTACAGCCATTGCTATAGATAAACTCAGCAATAGTACTTTTCTCAACGCCTAAATAGCTTAAAGTTTGCACTTTCTCGTTGATTAGCGGGGCAAGCTGCGCTATCGATTTAATTCTGGTTTCGTAGATTAATCCACTCGTACCACGGAAGCTTTGTTGAGATATATTGATGGATTTTACCTCAATCCGAGTAAGTTCAGGTGAAGCAATTTCAATATTGGCGATATTTTCATGGTCAATAGCTGCATTACAAGTATCCACAAATTTATTTAGTACCTGAATGTCTTCAATCGCGTATTTATCTGCCGCAATGTCAGCTAAGCATTGCCAAAGTCGACTTTTTGCTTCTATAACCGAAGAGTCATCACCAAGCCAGACACACAGTTGAGGTGATGAGCAACCCGCCTGATCTAACTGATATATATCATTATAAAAATGGTGGCAGTGGGTATTGATAAGCTCGTCAGAACAACAGCTAATATAGGTAGCATCAAGCAAACATAGAGAGTAGCGATCTGCAAAAGCTATTTCTCTAGAGCGAGGAGGCGTGGCAAATTGGCGCATTTTATTAATGGTATGATCACCGCCCCAAATCACTCTTCCTGCTGCTTGGCTGAGCCAAAATGCAGTGACATCATCATTATGCTCATAGCGAATAAGAAAAACTCGTTGTGCGATTGGTTGGTACTCAGACTCTAATAATAATTGCGAGAGAGTTTGTAAAGCAATATCTGTGCTGTGGTTTGATTTAGATGACAAGCGCAAAACACAGCTATTACCTGCAAGTAGCGCAAATGCGAGTGAATAGGCAAAGTTTATCGGTACGTTTGCTGGGCAGATATGAAAGGTTAAGCCTAGCCCTATAGATAGCCTGTTTGAGTAGGAGCTTGTTTTCATTGATAAAAGGTTGGCCTTTCTTAGCCAAAACGCGAGCGCCATTAGATCTGGCAGCGTATTTGCCTCTGGATGTCGTCGTAGCCTTGCTGAAAGTGTATTTAAAAACGATATGGTCTGCTCTTCCCAAGCCCTTGTTGGCTGAATATGAAAATCAGATGATGAGCCAACTAAGGTTGTAAAGTGAGCTTGAATGTTATTTGGAATAAGTATCACTGCACCCTCTCACTTCCGCTTGTTTTACTCTACCCAGCACATCAAAATAGGTACCTTTCCAGCCGCACTGGCAGTCATCTTCTCCAAGCTTTACACCGATATCTTCACTTAAGATACTGTGTCCAGGGTAGCTATGAGGGAGTGCAGAAATTAATTGAATAAGCCCCAAATTACCATCTTTAACTGGTTGTAATGTTTTAAAATCTCTAATTATTACTTCAGACCATGATGAGCAGTGGAAGTGACCCTGTTTACACTCCATAAAGATAGACCCTGTTTGCTCAATCATACCGTAGTAATTGTGTACACTCTGGATTGCAGTAACGTTAGCTAATCTAGACTTAAAATGTGACTTGGTTACCTTATTTGCTTCTATTTTCTTCCAGCCACCACCATGAAGCAAAATGCTTTCGGATAAATCAATTTTTTTGCTCAATTGCTCTAAGGCTTCAACAAAATGAAGCCAAACTATATAAGTAAAGCCAAAGATAAACTTTTTCTGTCCTTGATATTTGTCTATGAATGCGTTGAGAGCATCAAAGTTTATTGTCATATCATCATTCAATGCGTAAGTGATGTCTCGCCCATACATTGAAAACCCTAAGATACCCGCAGTACGAGCCGAAAACTTTGTTCTATTTTTGACGGTAGACGGACAGTCGATAACTAGCATTGGAAGGCGCTGTTTACCAATTAAGTGAGTAACTAGTTTAGAGAGTATTTTTACTTGCAGCGCTGATGTTCTTTTATCGAGATAGATTTTGGAAACGGATTGTCCAGAGGTTCCCGAAGACATCATCGTCTTAATAATACTTTCTTGTGGTACACTTTTTAATTCTTGAGATTTAAATAGTCTGACTGGCAGAGGAAAAAACGGACTAAATGGGTGGCCATTTAAGTCAATATTAGGCATCGACTGCTTAAGCTTTGCAAATGGCGGACATTGAGACAAATGAATTTGATCTAGTTCAGCCAACTTTGATATTAATACAGATTGCTTTTGCTGCTTAGGCCATGCGTATGGTGGCCAATCAGATAATATTACTTCATCTACTTCATAAGACATTGATAATCTACCTTGCCACTTTCTAATCTAGGAATGTGTGAAACAGTTTGAATTTTGATGGCCGTATAATTAATGGAAAATAGTTCAGCGAACGTTTTTTTAAGTGTTCGTAGATCAATTTCTTCGCCATCTACAATGGCAATATTTAGCTTATCATCAGTGCCAAAGGCGACACTTTCATACCCTAATTCTTGCAACGTTGCTTCAACATGACTCAGAGATATACGATTTCCAAACACTTTGATAAAGCGCTTTAAACGGCCCTCTATATAGAAATAGCCCTGTTTGCAGCTTGCTAAATCGCCTGTTTTCAAAATGCCTTGGTTTTCATCACCTTTAGATAAGTCGAAAATAGTTTCAGCGTAACCTAAGCATACATTATCTCCCTCATAGACGAGCTCGCCTATGTCGCCTGACTCTGTGATATCGTTACCGTTCTCATCCTGGAGCCATAGTTTTCCTCTCGGAATTGCTTTACCGATACTGCCAAGGTGCGTATTCAAATCACTAGGCTGCATATAAGATATCCTAGGTGAAGCCTCTGTTTGACCGTACATCACCCAAAAATTAATACCCATTGTGTTCGTCAATGCTTGTATCTTTGACAAATATCGCTCTGCCAATTTACCACCTGCTTGTGTCATCGTTTTAAGATGGGGCAATTTCATGGTATCAAGCTTCATTCTCAGTAGTGATTCATAATGAAATGGTACTCCTGAGAAACTGGTAATTTCGTGAGTCGTCATATTTTCCCAAAATGACTTGTCCATTATCGTTTCATTTGTAAGATAAATTGAGGCACCTGCAAGTAAATGGCTGTTTACAATAGATAATCCATAAGAATAGCTAATAGGCAAATGTACAATAGCGCGCTCTAATGGGGTGATAGATAAATATTCTTTGATAGCTTGCGCGTTACTCAATAGGTTTTGTCTAGAAAATCTAACGAGTTTTGGTGAGCCGGTCGATCCTGAGGTTGAAGCCAAAAATGCCAATTGGGGATGTAAAGTGTGAGGTTTATTTAACGGGCTACATAGTAGTTGATATTGACCCTGTGAGCTTAAAACTGTGTACTTAGAGAAAATACCTGCTTTCTCTGTTTTGGTTAAAACATAGTTAGGTTGGTATGTGCACACTAGCGTTTCAAGCTGCTCTACTGCCATATTTGCACTTAAAAACAGTACTACGACTTCTGCCTCTATTGCTGCGAGGTAATGAACAAGGCAAGGGTAATCATTATTTCCGATGATAAAAAGTAAAGCCTTTTGCTGTAAGGGTTTTGCTGCATTTGCAACATCATCAAGCAGCGCTCGATAAGTATAGGATTCGCCGTTTTCAGTGATCACGGCAATGTGTTCTGGATACTGTTTGTTGATTACACTTTGAATCTTGGTCATGGGCTAAACTTTTGACGTTAAAACTGCTAATGGCATTACGTTTATTCTACAATAAAAATACTGCAAAAATCGCGCCGATATCAGATGAGTATCACATGCTCAACGTGAACATATAAATAAAATATAGCGGTACGTTTAAAACTGATATGAACTCCATGAATAGCGCCTATAACACCCGTAATGTTAGCTTAAACAAACAAAAACATTAACTTATAAGAAGAAGATAGAAAAGTATAACGTTAAAATCAGCGAAAATTCATCCAAATTTCATGGCATCACTCTCACTAACTGCTAGCTTGAGCACCCTTTGTAATTGATTTCAAAAGTTTAGTTAGTAATAGGGAGCTAAAAATGGATAACAAATTATTGACGTCTGAATGGTTGATACTATTCGTAACTTTAGTAATGGTCAGCAAGAGCCTCGCTCAAGACGCAGAAGTATCTTTAATAGGTCCTTATCTTGGTCAAACACCTCTTGGGGACACACCTCAAGTATTTGCGCTTGGCACGGTGTAAACAGAGCACAGAGATCACAATGCGTTTTTCTCTCCCGATATGAAAACTTTTACTTTACGCGAAAGGATCTGAACGTGAACCGTTGGAGTTTAATTGTGTACGAGCTGCGAGGAGAACAGTGGCATGATACGGTTGTTGGTCCAAGAGTTGGCAGGCCATTATTAGCACCAGATGGCGTGACCATGCATATGAGTAAATATGTTATGACGCGTCGAGAGGGGAGCTGGTCTGAAGCCAAAAGTCTAGGCCCTATGTTTGATAAAGAAAGCTAGGGGATCATGCGGTTAAGTGCATCTTCGAGTGGTACGTATGTGTTTGACGATAATAAAAGCGGCGATGTTATTAGGATCTCTGAGGTGAAAAACGGTCAACGCCAAAGACCGGTTAAATTAGGTCCTGAAATTAACACTGACTTATATAATGCGCATCCATTTATCGCGCCCGATGATTCTTACATTATATGGGACGGGGTTCGAGATTCAGGGTTTGGCAACTCAGATCTTTATATCAGTTTTCGTTTGAAAGACGGTAGTTGGGGCGAAGCGATTAATTTGGGAGACAAAGTAACCACGAGTGCGCGGGAGGCGTCAGCGAGCGTAACGCCCGATGGCAAATATCTGTTCTTTAATCGTACAACACCTCCAAGAAATGCTGATATTTTTTGGGTTGATGCTCAGGTAATCGAAACGCTAAAACCTGCCAATTAGCGGATTGGTATGCAGCGCACAGTGACTACTTTGGTGTGCGCTTTACTCTTTAAGTGTAGTGAAACGGAGGCTAACACATGCTACAAATGCTCAAATAACGTTTGAAGTATGTAGTCTTGAACTTTATCTACAAAAAACTAAGTGAGCAAAGGGGGAACGGGACCTGAAACGTAAAGGAAATCGGTAGAAACCCGATAACGCAAATCAATTTACAGATGCAAATTAGAGTTAGCTGTGTATAATTTGATCGCGATTGTAAAAATAAGGAAATTAATATGGATGAATCTAATACTTTAGCTGGTTATTTTGTGTGGGATTTGAGTGTGCTTTTTCTGCTGCTCGTACCGTTTGTGGTTATGGGCGCGCTGTCGTACTTTTTGGGCAAGCGCAAAACACAGCAACCTAAACTTGCTGCGTTTATCGGAGTAATGTTGACATTTGCACTACCCTTAGGAGTGCTGTATTTAGTAGTACTTCTGTTAAAAGACGACCTTGAATGTCAAACTAATCATCAAAGCCTACAGGCAGGAAACTAGCATTCAGCACTAAATTGTGTGAGGCTAATTTCCATTAACCAGAGCTTGTGTTCAAGCTCTGGTTTTACACATTTCTGTGATACCAATTTGTCTTAATACTGACTCAATCTGAAAGAGCAAATTTGATGCTAACTGTGTTAAAGGTCTCTCATTTAGAGCCACTAAAATAGCAAAAATTTGCCCAGTTACTAAAGCGTAAATTTGTCGACTTGTGACTTTAAGTCGTGGGCAAGTTTACTCATTTCGTTACACGCCGTTGCGGTTTGGTTAGCGCCTTCGGTCATTTCAACGGCCGAGTAATTGATAGTCTCGATATTTTTATTCAGCTCCTCAGAAACAACTGATTGTTGATGACAAGCTGACGCGATCTGCGTACTCATTGCTGCGATGCTATCAATCTGAGATTCAATTTGATGTATCATATTACCAGCGACTTCTGATTGCTCAACACAAAGTGCAATACCTTGTTCACAGCTCTTGGTTGCCACACCGGTTTCCTTCGACTTGGTTTGTAGGTCGTTGACGATTTCAACAATTTGTGTGGTTGAATCTTGAGTGCGTTGGGCCAGTGAGCGAACTTCATCCGCAACAACGGCAAAACCACGTCCCTGGGCGCCTGCACGAGCGGCTTCAATGGCGGCATTTAATGCCAATAGATTTGTTTGCTCCGCGATTTCTCTGATCACGTCAACAACCACATTAATGTTGTGTGAGTTTTTCTCGAGATTATTGGCAAGCTCGCCTGCAGATGTCACCGTTTGTGCAACTTCTGAAATATGATTGATATTTGATTTAAGTGCATCGCTGCCTTCTCTGGCTTTTTCGCTCGCCTGATTTGCTGATTCAGCGCCCATTTCTGTACTTTTAGCGACTTCGCTAATTGCCGCTTGCATCTGTGTCATCGCGGATGCGACGGATTGCAATTCATTCTGTTGTACATTCATACCTTGTGCATTTTGGTAAGAAATAGCATTCACTTCTTCCACCGCAGCGGTTAATTGGATGGCTGAATCATTGATTATGGTGATCAAAGCGTGTAACTGTGAACGCATTTTTTCCAAAGATTGGGTCAATAAACCGAGCTCGTTTTTACCTGTATCTTCAACAGTAATCGCGTGATTTAGTTCACCACGGGCTATTTTACTTGCAAGATCCACGGATAAAGCAAGCGGTGTTTTAATCGTTTTACTCAGCAGCATACAGATAACTACTATGGTCACTGCAACGAGTATTCCGGAAATCGCCAAGGTGAATAGGGTACTATTAACTGCCGATATAGCCGAGCGCTCGGACTTTTCAACACTACTATCATTCAAAGCTTCCAATTCGCTAAGCTCAGACATGGCGTTGGCAAACAGTGGGTAACTATCCAAAATAATTCGATTTGCTTCTTTGGCATTACCACTTAGAATGAGGCTCTCATAACTATACGTGGCATTGGCGTATCGCTGCCAAGCGGTAATGAAGGCACCGAACAAAGCTTTTTCTTCTTTGCTGACAGGTAATGATTGATAAAATGCTACCTTATCATTGAGTGATTTTTTCAAATCTCTTAAAATAGTGAGCCAGTTATGCACCTCTGGATCTTCAGGGTTTAGCGCAGTACTAAACTCATCTTTTCGTATCGTTGCTAAGTCAATTTTAATGTCTTTGATGGTTTCCATTGATGGAATGCTGGTTCTGACTATGTCGTTCAGGTTGGCGTTTACTTCTTTCATTCCTTGGTAGCTCATCAGGCCAACACCAATGAAAATGACAAAAAGTAAGGTGAAACTTAACGTTATTTGGTTAGAGATAGATAGTTTTTTTAACTGCATTATTGGAGCTCAATGAATCCGTGGATGATGGTTGCTATTTAAAGAAGCGGTATTGTATTTGAAAAGTCAGTGGTTTTTATAATTAAATATTTTTTGCCAATGTTTTCATTTTGTATTATTTGTTGACCAAGTTTTGTGTTTTAGCTTTTTGTGTTTTTGAGTAAAAAATCAACGTGGTTTTTTATTCTTTTTTAATGGTTTTATTTTATTAAAACGTACTTAAGTTCGCGCATAATACACATGGACGCTTGTATTGCTTTTCTTAACCGTATGATTTTTATATAACTTATTTTTAGTGGATAAAATGGTGGCTGAATTTTTGTGAATAAAAATTCAGCGGCAATTTTAATTGTGAAAATTGGTATAGTAACCACGCAGGGGAAGCGATTCAGTAAAAAACTGCCTGCCGCGACTACAGCCATACTTAAATGAACAAAAGTTAAAAGTGATGAACAACTGATATTAGGTTTCGTATCTTTTATCGCGCTGTCTGGTCATTTCGTCTCGAACCATCTGGATCATCTGTTGTTTTACATCTGCATATTGTGCTTTTAGCTCATCAAGTTGACGGGTTAAGACCTCGATTTGTTTTTCAGTCTCTTTGTCGCGATATTGTTTGGCACCGGTATGCTCGTATCTGAGCGTGGCGTCGTGCTGTGAAGGAGTGTCGATATTACTCTCATCGGATATTTTCATTGTTCGTTGTAAAGGCGCTTTCATCAATTCGGAAATAAGCTGCTGTAAATGCTCTACCTGATCCTTTAATAGGGCTTCTGACTCTTCTAGCGCTTCATATTGTTGCTTAAAATTTGGGTTGTTGTCTTTGTATTTCTTTGCCTTTTTGTCCATAAACTCCGTCAATATGGCTTCATTTGTAGGTTTTTCTTCCGTTTCTTCTGTGGAATTACTCGTGGAAGTAGGTGTTTCTCTACTTGCGTCTTGTGCGCCGGCAAAGTGATGTGGCTTCATTTGAATTTCCATAACGTTATCCTTGTTATCTCTATTGCTAACTGTATCGGAGTATTTCCCGATTTCTTTAGCTGTTTGGTTAATCCCCGCTAAGCTAACAAAGTCAGGTATAAGGAGTTAGTGAAATGAAGATATGGCTGGTTAGTAGTATTTTGTTTTTTAGCTGCAGTAGCTTAGCTAAATGTGAAGATCAAGGATTTAGGCAGTTTGACTTTTGGCTTGGAGATTGGTCGGTAACGAGCGTAGGAGGCATTGAGTCTGGACGTAATCGCATTACCCGAGAGTACGATGGTTGTGTCATTAAAGAGAATTATACCACAGAGCTTGGGTATCGTGGTGAGAGTATAAATATTTATGATGTATCCACTCATCGTTGGCATCAAACTTGGGTGGATAATAGTGGGTTATTGTTACAGTTAGATGGTGAGTTTCATGAAGGGAAAATGGTATTACAAGGGGATAGAATAAATGCAGCAGGTATTAAGGTGACGGATAAGATAACATGGACTGCGAATCCAGATGGTACCGTACGTCAGGTTTGGCAGAGTAAGCAAGGCACCGACAAGTGGCAAATGGTATTTGATGGATTATACAAAAAGGAGACTAAAAAATGAGTAAATTGATTATTGGCTTTATGTGGTTTGTTAGCAGTGTTTGCTATGCACAATCGGAAACGATCACACAGCAAGCGCTGATGATAAACCAAATGTCTGCAGACGCTTACACCATAGTGGACGTACGAAGCCCTGAAGAATTTGCCGCAGGACATATCAAAGGGGCAATAAACATTCCTTTTAATGAGATTGAGACACATCAGGAAGAGCTAGCTAAACTGACAAATACACCACTCGTTGTGTATTGCCGATCTGGAAGTAGGGCTGGCATCTTTATTGAGGCACTAGCGCCAAAAGGCTACACCTTAAAACACCTAGAAGGTGATATGAATAAGTGGTTGGCAGAGTCTCTACCTGTGGTGAAAAAGTAGGGGATTCCCTACTTTTTTGAGTCAATAGCAGAGAGTAAAAAACAAAAGGGAGGCGGTAAAGTTTAACAGAGGTTGGTCGCTGCCACATTTTTATTGTGCTTAAAATAACTCCACATAACTAAAATAGGGACTTGAAACAAACATTAATATAAATGATAATCACTATCGTTTTCGTAATGAAGTTAATTTAGGGAAAAACGATGCGATCTTCATCTCCACGTACACTAAACCATTCTTTAAAACTCTCTCTTTGCGCCACTTTTGTGCTGTTTTCATTACATGGCAATGCACATGCTGCTGAAGTTGCCGATGATGCGCTAGCAGCTGATGCTGCGGGTGACGGTAGGGCTCAGGAACTAGAACATATTTATGTGACAGGTACGAGTGTAAAAAATTACACTGAATCTGCAAACAAAGCGGCATTAAAAATGATTTTATCACAGCGTGAAACGCCTCAAGCGGTGACCGTTATCACAAATCAAATGATGCAAGATTGGCAAACGGTTAACATTGATGAGATCTTGGAACATGCAACTGGCTTTTATGCAAAGCGGGGAGCCAGTCTTGATAGGACACGTTTTTCTGTACGTGGCGGTGATGTCAATTTAATCCAAATCGACGGTGTGCAACAGTTTCCTGGTGGCCGAAGACCGAATGTAAACGGGGATGCGGTTGCTTATGAGCGCGTGGAGATTGTACGTGGTGCAAATGGTTTATTAACTGGCGTTGGTGACCCAACCGCCACCGTAAACTTAGTAAGAAAACGTGCAACAAGCGATGAGTTTAAGGGCAGCGTGGCGGTTTCGGCTGGTAGTTGGGATAATTACCGAGCAGAGGTGGATGTGGCGAGTGGGTTAAACCAAGAAGGCAGTATTCGTGGCCGCTTTGTTGCTGCACATTATGAAAGAGATTCTTACATTGAGCGTTATAGCCAAGAGAAGACGTCCATATATTCTACTATTGAGGCAGATCTGACCGATTACACCTTATTACGACTCGGTGTAGAATATGCTGATACCGCTTCGAAAGGGGCGATAAATAGCCACTCTCAACCTTACTTTTACGCTGATGGTAGTCGCTATCAGGGACGCCGTGGTGACACCGGGATGACGGCAAAATGGAGTAGCTGGCCAATCGAAGAATACACCTATTTTGTTGGGCTTGATCACGCGTTTGAAAACGATTGGCAACTCCATGCCATCGCGACTTACAATACTATTGAGATGCAAGGTGGGCAGCTCTTTTTCGTCTATCCTGATGGGCCTATCAACCCAGATGGCAGCAGCGATAATGGATTCGGATACAGTGCTGTAATAAGTAGCTCTGAAGATGAACAAAAGACAATAGACTTGTCACTCCAAGGCCCAGTTGAGCTATTTGGTCGTACGCATGATGTTATTTTTAGCTATAACCAATTCAAGCGAGAGCGTACGTCATTTGGTAATGAAGCCGACCAAACCACGATTTCATTGGAAGGGTTAAATTTTCATGATTGGACAGGTGACGTGCCGCGCTATCCATTTAAAGATTTAGGCCGTGATAGTTTGACGGTAACAGACTCCAGTGGTGGGTTTGTGGCCGTGCGTGTTAACCCGCATGATGATGTTAAGCTTATTGTTGGTGCTAGGATCACCAATTGGGAGTACGATATTGACCTTTATGATCCTAACAACGGTAATTTTCTTCGTAACCGCTATCATGAAAAGGTGGATACAGAAGTTACGCCTTATGCCGGGCTCGTGGTTGATATTAATGAACAATATAGTGTTTACGCAAGCTACACAGAAGCATTCCAGCCACAGGCCTATTTTGATATCAATGATAAAATGCTTGACCCAAGCACAGGCGAAAGCTACGAGCTAGGGGTAAAAGGTGAGCTACTTGATGACACCTTGAACTTTACGGCGGCGGTGTATCGCAATGTTGAAAATGGACTTGCAATTGCCGATCCAAATTACCCAGACAGCTATCTAACTCCGCAGGGCAATAGACCATATATTCAGCGCGGTGAAGGCGATACGACAGAAGGCTTTGAAGTTGAATTTACAGGCTCTATCAATGAGCAGTGGAATATCAGCTTAGGGCTATCAAACCACAAAACTGAATCAAAAGATGGCAAAGAGCTGTTAACGGATCAGCCCAAAGAGCTGATCAACCTGTATACCACCTATGACTTTAGCGAGTTTGTTGACGGCTTTACTGCGGGGCTTGGAATTAATTGGCAAGGTAGCTTTTATGCAATACCACAAAGGCCATTGCCGGGCGGCGGTAGTGAGGCGTATAAGATCACACAATCTTCCGGTGCGTTACTTAATTTAATGGCAAGATATGAAGTGAGTGAACAGCTTAGTGTGTCGCTTAACTTCAACAATCTACTGGATGAAAGTTACTACAACAGTATTTCATCTTGGGACGGCTACGTAATGCACGGCGAACCGTTCAATTGGCAATTAGGGATGCGCTATAGCTTTTAGTGAGTCAACCTAAGCTTGAAATACGGAATGCACCGCCGAAGCGGTGTATTTTTTTGCCTCAAATTTTTTGCTTCAAAATAATAAGCGAATTGGCATTAGATTTTGCATTGTTCCGCAACTTCGTTATTATATAAAGTATATATGATATGTATATGGTTTATATAAGTGGGTATCGTAAAAATTTCAGATGAACTACACGATGAGATCCGTGAAGCGAGCACTGTGATGTCGCGTTCAATCAATTCACAGGCTGAGTTCTGGATTAAAATTGGGCGACTTGCCGAGCGTAATCCAACGCTTACGTTTACAGAGATCATTGCGGCAGAGATGTCACGAGTAAAGTTACAACAGCCAAAAGGAAATTGAGATGCAAGAGGTTACCTTCAAAACCGCTGATGAGATCCAATTGATGCGCGAAAGTGGGCGATTGCTTACGCAGGTGTTTGGCTACATTGATAGTTGGATTGAACCCGGAATTTCTACGCTAGAGATTAATGACAAAGTGCACAACTTTATTGTTGATGAGCTTAAAGCGCGTCCAGCCAGCCTTGGTCAGTATGGTTATCAGTTCGTCCTCAATAGCTCTGTAAATGAGGTTGTGTGTCATGGTGTGCCGAGTAAATCGCAAATCTTAAAGTCTTCAGATATTGTAAACATCGATATTACACTCGAGAAAAATGGCTTTATCAGCGACTCCAGCAAAATGTACGTAATGCCTGAAGCATTACTCCCGGCCAAAAAATTAGTGGCAACGACTTACCAAGCGATGTGGGCTGGAATAAAAATGGTCAAACCAGGAGCAAAGCTTGGGGACATCGGTGCGGCTGTACAGCAAGTGGCTGAGAAAGCCGGTTACACTGTGGTACGCGAGTATTGTGGTCATGGGATCGGTAGAGAAATGCATGAAGCGCCAAATGTATTGCACTATGGCAAAGCAAATACCGGGATGACGCTAAAGCCGGGGATGACCTTTACCATTGAGCCGATGATCAATCAGGGAAGCGCAAAAATTAAAACCAAAAAAGATGGCTGGACTGTGGTAACTCGAGATAAAAAGCTATCGGCGCAGTGGGAGCATACGGTGCTGGTCACAGACGACGGTGTTGAAGTGTTAACCCTAAGAGCGGAAGAAGCGTAAGCAGTGCTGTACTTACGCTTTTTTTAACATCAAGTGGGTATAGCGACCTAGAGACGCATAAGGCTCTTGACGATTGTATTTAAGCTCTAAAGCGAGCAAAGCATCAAAACCTTCATCCGCCTTATTTAACTCCCTTAAGTAGTCATGAAAACAGCGAACACCGGTTTTTTGAATAACGTTGAGCTTTGCCTCATCAAGCCAAGTTGCCATATCAGTTTGGCTAATTGGCTTATTGGGGCTGAGACCTACTTTTTGTTTTACCTTAAGATCTTTTTGCACATAGTCGAAGTTACCGTACACCATATTGGCCATCAGATGCGCCTCATGGTTGAAATACATTAGCGAAAGCAAGCCAGTTTTGCTTAGCTGCGCCTTTAGCAGCATAAGTGCACTTTGTTGCTCAACCAACCATTCAAGCACCGCATGGCACAATACTAAGTCGAATTGTCCTAAGTTCAGCGTATCGAGCGCTTGCAGAGGCGCGTGGATAAAATGAAGGTGGTCATTTAGTCCAGCTTCATTCGCGCGCGTTTTGGCAAGTTCGAGCATCTCTTCTGAAATATCAATCACAGTGACATGGTGGCCAAGCGAAGCTAGAAAGAGCGCCAATTGCCCTTGTCCGCCGCCAACATCTAATATGCGTTTGCCACTTGATTGCGTTAGCCAGTTAACTTGTGTGCTTAAGTCACGCTTGAGCACCGCTTCTCTGATTTTACCTTTATTGGTGCCATAGATATTGTTTTTAAACTTGTGCGTTAGTTCAGCAAAGTTTCTATCTGTCGGTGCCGGTTTTTGCTGCTGCTTTTTTCTAGCCATGTGCGAGGTCACTTAGTTAAGCAAAGTGGTATTAAACTGGGTTGTCGATATCAATAAATTCAACATCCAAACCATATTGTGCAGCCAAATATTCGCCAAGTGCCTTCGCGCCGTATCGCTCTGTGGCATGATGTCCCGCCGCAATAAAGTGGATCTGTTGCTCGTTAGATGAATGAATGGTTTGCTCTGATGCTTCACCCGTTAAGTAGGCATCAATGCCTTGGCTTGCTGCGAGATCGATAAAGCTTTGCCCACCACCTGTACACCAAGCAATAGTGCTAATTGGATGATCGCCTGCAACATTTAAGAGCGGCTTTCTACCGAGTTTCTCTTCAACTAAAGCGGCAAAATCAACAGCTGTCATTGGCGTCGTTAATTTGCCTTTTACCGCTACGCTATTTTTATTCCAAGGTTCAAGCGGTCTTTCAAATTCAAGCCCAAGTAACTTACCGAGCTGTGCATTATTCCCGAATTCAGGATGAACATCTAGTGGGAGGTGGTATGCGATTAAATTGATGTCATTGGCAAGCAGGGCTTGTAGGCGGCGCTTTTTCATGCCAGTGACACATTGATCTTCCCCTTTCCAAAAATAGCCGTGGTGAACCAAAATGGCATCTGCACCGCGTTCAATAGCGGCATCAATTAAAGCTTGGCTTGCGGTAACACCCGTGACGATTTTTTGGATTTCGTCAGTTCCTTCTACTTGCAGACCATTTGGACAGTAATCGTTAATTTGAAATGGCTTTAGTAATTCCGTTAATTGATTCACTAATTTGGTTCGTTTCATAACACCCCCTAACTCTTAGATAGCGCTAGTTTAACTGGTTTTACGATAGATCAAAAAGGGAGAATATCGTGGGGGTAGAAAAGAAAAATGAGCCGCTCGTCCATGAGTGAGCTCATTGGGCTAGTAACTGGTGCTATTAAGGGTTTGTCACCTCAACGTCTTGTCCTGTTTGTAGACGCTCTGCGCCGCGAACCGCGACTCTATCACCGGCATGTAAGATATCGCTGGTGCGGGGAGTAATTTCAACCCATTGGCCTTTGCCATTACCGACGGTGACAGGAATTTGTTCGGCTTTATTTTGCTCGTCTATTTTGACGATATGGGTGCCTTGCTTACGTAATATTAAGGCGTCCCGGTCAACCAGCAATACGGCTTGTTTGCTGGTGAGCGGCACTGCGACATCAACTAATTGACCAATTGCCCACGTATGGGTTTGATCTGCTGCAAGTGTTGCACGCACTTCAACGGTTTGTGAGCGCGGATCGGTTGAAGGGATCACCGCTGTGACTTTTGCTGACGTATTATCTGGCTGCGATAAATCACCAGAACGGATTGGCAGCGCTATGCCTTTTTGCAAAAACTTCAAGTACTTAACGGGCACATATAAGCGAACCTCAAGATGATGGATATCTAATATGGTGAGCAGTTCATCGGCGCGGTTTATTTCTCGACCCGCGCGCTTAAAACGTTCACTGATAACGCCATCAAATGGAGCACGGACCGTTGCGCGAGACAACTTATCGTCAATAACCTTAAGTTCGACTTCTGCTAAGGCGATATCCGACAGCGCTAGGTCATGTTTATTTTGCATTTCATCGACTTGGCTTTCTGCCGCACTGCTGGTTTTTGCGAGCTTCTTTAATCGAGTCAATTCTTGTTGATATAAGCGTAAATTGATCTTGGCTCGATTTAATAATTCGGCTTGGCGGGCTTTATCGAGTTCCAGTGGGAGTGTGTCCATACGTACTAAGATTTCGTCTTTTGCGACGCTGGTACCGGGTTCTGCTACGTACAACAAACGGCCACTAACCCCTGCAGTCAGCGTCACGTCGTCTTTTCCATACAGTGTGCCACTAACTTCAATTTCGCTCGTGAGGGGGGCTTTTGTCACTTCAGCGACGGTGACTGGCACGACGGCGAAGGCTTGTGGCGCAACGATCCCAGCACACAGTGCTAGGGCCTGAAGTGTCTGTTTTATCGGGTTTTTCATTCTGTTCTCACTACTCACTGATTGGCAACTAGGCTGAGCGGGGCTTTGGCCGTTGATTTGTTTGTTTCGGATGGCGGAGTTTGCCGCCCAAGTTGCAATAAACTTGGCATCAACACTAAAGTAAATAGTGCACTGATAGCCATACCACCGACGATGACGGTCGCAAGGCCGCGGTAGATTTCTGAGCCGACGCCTGGCATGAGCATGAGTGGCAGCATGCCAAACAGACTGGTTAAGGTGCTCAAGTAAACGGGTCTTGCTCTTAGTAACACCGCTTGTCTGACCGACGCTTCACGGCTCATGCCTGATGCCATCGCAACGCGAGTCTGATCCACCAGCAAAATGGCGTTATTTACGACCAGTCCAAGCAAGATGATAAAGCCTATCATGGTCAGTAAATCCAAGGACTGGAAGGTAAAGAGGTTTAAGATATACAGAGCCAGCACGCCACCTGCGATAGCCAGTGGCATCACTAACAATACCAAGGCGCTGTCTTTGGCAGACTTAAATAGCGCGGTCATCAACAAAAACAAAATGAACAACGCAAGGACAAAATTCAGTGCCATTTCTTCCATTGCGGAATTCATCTTTTGCGCATTCCCCGCCAAAATAGCACCGGCACTGGCCGGCAGGCTTGCGCGCACTTTTGGCATTACCTGTTCACTCAAGATGGTTTGCACTTGCTGCAGGCTCATATCAGCTGGAGGTGTGACAACAATGCTGACCGTGCGACGGCCGTTGACACGTCGCAGTTGCGTTGGGCCAACCGTACGTTCTATATTTGCCAACTCGCCGAGAGTTTGAATTCCTGACTGAGGCGTTACGATAGGCAAGGCTTTTAGTTCCTCAGGGCTTTGCCAAGGGATACCACGAAGAATAACGTTCATACGCTCGTTACCATCAAAATACTCATTGACGAATAATCCACCGGTATAAGCTTGTACCGCTTGAGACACATCTCGACGGGTTAATCCCGCTTGGGTGATCCTGCGATCGTTAGGCGTTAATCTAAGCTCTGGCTCTGCCATATCCAATCGCGGCTGAGGTCTGGCAGTTGCCTCTGGAAGCGCGGTTTGTACTGCTTGCAAAGCCACTTGCGCACCTGAGATTAAGTCGTCCATATTGGGACCTGTAAGGTCAATATTGATATCGCGACCATCGCCACCGTTGGCGACTTGGATCATGGAGCCGCGAAAGAAAAACACTTGAGTATCGGGAAGGTCAACGAAGATTTCTTCTTTGGCCACTTTCATCAACTCTTCCACACGTTGAGGGTCGGCTGAGTAGATAAAACCCCCTGCATTAGAACCAAACGCATAGAAATTAAAGTCTTTAATACCAGGTTCTTTTTCGCCTTGATAATAGGGCATTAAGCGCTTTTTAACACGCAGCAGCAATTCTTCTTCCATAAACTGTACGTTGCCTCCAGGTGGTGTCACTAGGCTAAAGAAAAAGCCATCGGTGGGGGCTCTTGGCATAAAGTCAGTTTTTGGCAGCATGGTCATGGTTGTAACCACCGAGCCACCCAATAATACGGCAATCCAAGTAAGTTGCTTTACTCTATTATTGGTCAACTTCATGATGAAATTGGTGAGCTTTTGCCAGTATTTATGATAAGGATCTGGCTTTAGTTCAGAGTCTGGCCACAAATGGTTTGCCAGTGGAATAAGGGTAATAGCACACAACATTGACGCAATAACGGCAATCGAAAGTGTCAGTGCTAAATCGGAGAATAGTTGCCCCTCAATACCTGCCATAAAGAGAATAGGTAAAAAGATGGCGACGCTGGTGGTTGTCGAAGCAAATAATGCTCCGGTCACTTGTGCTGCTCCTTTTAAGGCGGCTTTTTTGTTATCGAATCCTTCTGCTCTTAAGCGTGAGATATTCTCTTGGACTATGATTGCGGCGTCTAGTACAAGGCCCACTGCAAATGCTAACCCCGCCAGCGAGATCACATTAAGACTACGGTCAAAGATATTAAGTGCTAAAAAGGCGACCATCAATGAAACTGGGATTGTAGCTGCAATCACCAAGGTTGCTTTTAAGCCTCTAAAAAATAGCCACAGAATTAAACAAGATAAGAGTACCCCAAGGCCTAAATTACTTTTTACTAAAGAAAGTGCATTACGAATGTGGACGGAGGCATCAAAGCTGAGTTCAATTGATAAGCCATTCTCAGCCAGCGGCCCTTGGTTTAGTTCATCAATTGCAAGGTTGATCTCATCAAGCAAGGCAACGGTATTTGCTTCGTTGGCCCGCGAGATCCGAATATAATAGGCCGGTTTACCATTGCGGCCACTCATGCCCAAACGGTCTGAGAAGGTGCGCTCAACACTTGCAATATCACCTAAGTAGATAGGCCTGTCCCCAGAATAGCCGACACGCATTTGGGCCATACTGGAAAGGTCGTATTGGCCGGTGAATCGCACGGTATATTGGCGACGTCCAACGTTGGCGAGACCTCCAGAGGTATCGCGAGAGCTCGCAAGTACATTACTGATTTGATCTAAACTAATACCAAGCGCGGCGGCTTTGTGTGGGTCGAAAGTAATACGCAGCTCTTTTGGCCGCTCACTCGCAAGGTCAACGCGTGCTACGCCAGGAATACGTGCAAGTCTTGGTTCAATAAACTCGTCGATTTGCTTTTGAAACTGCGCCATATCAAAATCAAGACTATTTGACTGATAGTCTTTGGGCGTGACCAGCAAAGTGGCTGCTGCTTCACCGTTATTACCGCCGGCGAAAACGACTGGGTCTAGCGCATCAAGTGGCAACGGTGGGGCCTGATTTAAGCTTGTTAGCACATCTAACATCGCTTGTTGCATATTTGCACCCACCGCAAATGTTAGTGTAATAGAGCCATTACCACGATTGATGTTAGTATTAACCTCAAGTGCACCGGGTGTGTTTTTTACCGCATTTTCTAGCGGTTCGATGATCACCGATTCTATTTCTTCTGGTGCTGCTTGGCGCCATCCCGAGAAAATCGTGATCTGTGGTTGCTCAATATCTGGTGTCAACTGTATGGGCAGTTTAAATATACTTAACAGCCCAAATAAAATAATCAACACCAAGATGACAATTACACTCGCTGGATTTTTTAGCGAACTGCGTGTCACGTTCATTTAGTATATTTCCAATCTTGCTTTTTCTGCATTGTAGTGTGATGTAAAAAAAGTGCCAGTAAGATGAATTTCACGTTTACCAAAGTTCGCGATAAATTAGCAAAAATCAGCGATAAAACGTACTTTTGTAATACCTTGTAACGCTTTTTTGTAGTTTGAAAAACTTTTTGATCTGAATTAAAGGCAAATGAACTTGTACTAGTAAGATCAATAGAAGTGGCTAAACTTAGCCGAGTATGATCAGTTCTTAGCAATAATTGATAAATGATGTTCAAAAGGAGGTTATATGTACGTTGCGTTAAAATGGGACCATATTATCGGAGCGCATTTTGTGCAATGGATAGTCGTAAAGTGCAGTGGTGTTACGGATAAGTTTGGATTACCTCAAGCCTTACCACCTAGGTGTGATATTGCCTATTTCACTGATCCACAATCGGCGGAGCAAGATGCTAAACAATTTGCGGATTACAAAAATACCGGGCAGGCGAAATATATTGAAAAAGAATATTCACCTAATTTGGGGGAACACTATGGCTTTAGCCATTATGCATGGGATCACACCTACCTTGGTGAGTTAGTTAAACATGCTGTGCTTTATTGGGAAGATGGCAAGCACTTTTCACCTGAACCACACCGAAGCGATATCGCCTATTTTATCGATCCGCAAACGAGTGAAATGGATAGTATCTTCTTTGCACAATATAAACTAGAGCGAGCAAAAATGCGCAGGCAACAGCAAGATGTTGGCTAACGCATTGAATTAGTTCACCAGTCAGCGAAGCAAGTTGCTCGTAATGATCATTGAGCGTTATCTACATCACTTTGCGCGTAAGTTGGATAGTCACCTGGTTTAAAGCGATTGAGGTTATTGAGGAAACGATTATCTTTTACGGGCAGGGTGGCGGAGCCATAATCATACTGATTTAGCTTTTCTCGTAATTCGGAGTTGGAAATTCCATCCCCAGTCATTTTATTCCAACTAATGACTGTGGGAGTAACAAAGCGATGATAATTATTTTCAGCGATTTCGTTTGATTTGGCGAAGCGTAGTGCATGGGTCAAAATACCATCTTTGTGATAGACAATTTTTAAATGACCGTTCTCGAATGGTAGCTCATTGGCGGGTTTAGTGAATAAGTCACCATGTGCGCTATAGCTACCGTGTGTAACTATGCCATCTCGAGTCCATACCGCCGCATATTCCCAGTCATGTCGATGACCACCACCAAAATAATCAAACACTTGGTCTTTTTTAAAGTAAAGTGCATAGAAATGTCCACAATACTCGCCGCTAGCAGTGGTTTTACAAGCGTAGCGATGCACAGTATTAGAAGTATTTAAAAATTGATTATCTCGGCAATCACCTGTGATGCGCCCCGATGTCTTTAGCCCTGAATTTTGCACGCCAGTTCTACTGATCCCAGCACTCGGGAGGCAACCATCACCGTCAAAATCGAACACAGGTTCAGTACCATTGATAATGTAGGGTGCTGGTAGGGCTTCGTCTAATGCCGCAAAGTCATTGGCGTAAGCGTATTGTGTAGACGCTGCAACAATTGCGAGGGACAATAAGGGGAGTTGTGTTGTTGTCATACTGCTTTCCTTAATAAATGCAGTTGTGCCGTTTTGCACAACCGCTAACGATTAGAGTCTAAGGTTAAAATAGAAGTATGACTTAAATGTATATTTAATGTTAAGTTTTTTGGTTGTTTAGTTTGTTTTGAAAATCAGATCTGACAATGTCAAGTGCAGCAATGACTTCCTCCGCAGGAAGATCATGCTCCTCCAACAACATAATGAGGTCGACAGCAAGTTTTACATGAGTTGGTGCTTGTTCTAAAGGGGTACTCATACTTGAAATTGTTCCTTTTTAGCGATTTGTGCAATGGCAAAATCAATTGCACGCTCTACCGCTTGCTCCATCTTCGCACGCTCGGGCTGAGGCAGGTAAAACTCCATGTCTACATCGTAGCGAATATAGCGCGATGGCAGTTGGTTCAAAACGGTACAACAAAAGTCAGCCATTACGTCCTCATCATAGATTTTATCTAACTTACGACGGACGATATGTTCGACTACTAACTTTTCATAATAATTATGAATATCATCATGTAACTTCATACAGCCTCCTGCACATTCCTTTTAAGTTTATATCATAATAGCGGGGTTATCGAACAAAGCCAAAAAGGTTTGTTGATGTATATCTACAAGATGATCAACGTCGCGCTGATAGCCTCCGCCTAGGGCAAAAGCTAATGGAATATTAAGATGATGCGCATACTCAAATACAATCGAATCTCGAGCCCTAACACCTTGCTTTGAAACACTAAAGTGTCCTAGTTCATCACCTTGATACACATCTGCGCCGGCGTTATAGAGGACGATGTCTGGCTGGTATAATCGAACTGCCAGTTGTAAGGCTTCGCGGACGGTTGCCACATATTGCGCGTCCTGTGTATTCACAGGCAAGGCAAAGTCCAAATCGGATTGCGGTTTAACGCGAGGAAAGTTACTTTCACAGTGGATGGAGCAAGTAATGATATCGTCTCTATCTGCAACGATTGTTGCAGTGCCATCGCCTTGATGCACGTCACAATCAAAGATTAGCACGCGCTCAACCTGTTGATGGGCAATGAGCGTTGCTGCGACCACCGCCCAATCATTAAATATGCAAAAGCCACTACCAAAATCGCGATGTGCGTGATGATAGCCGCCGCTTAAGTTTGCTCCAAATCCATATTCGAGCGCATATTTTGCTGCCGCTAGACCGCCCCCTAAAGAAATCAAAGTGCGCTGTACGAGTTGTTCACTCCAAGGAAAGCCCATTTTCTTAATGGCTTTTTCGCTCAACGTGCCGTTTAAAAAGGCATCAACGTAATTACTATCGTGGCAAAGTTGTAGCGCATCAGCTGTGATTTTTTGCTCGGGTTCTTTGATAAATTTAGCAAACTTACTGGCGTTTATTCGTTGGTATAATTTTTTATACTTGTTGATAGGGAAGCGGTGCTTTTCAGGTAGATTTAGCTCGCTATAAATAGGGTGGTAGTAAAGCATTAACGGCTCTGACTTTTCTCAACTTCTTGAATTTTTTGCTCTGTGGCCGAAATGGCTTTTCTACAGCGGCCAAGACGAGCATGAAGGGCTAATATTTCGGCATTGAGTTTGGCAGCCTGAGAGGGAGCTGCCTTATCCATCTGTAGTCTTCTGAGGTCAATCATTTCTTGCAACCGACGCTCAAATTCATGATTTTGCGACAGCTCCTGATATAACTCATGGGACGACTGCATAATCTTCTGCACTGCCTTCTTATACACTTTGGCTTTTTTTGGTGTATTCAGTTTGTTTTCTTTCGCCCAGACAGGGGTTGATTTTAACACCTTCAACACAGCTTCCATTTGCGAACCTATTCGTTCGATGGCGAATGCAAAGGCGTGACGCTGTTCGCTTGGCGGCAGATGGGACATTGCTTCTACTATTTCTTCAACATAGTCGCTGAGCTTTAAGCTTTTAGTGCGAAATACACGGGCATCAAATAAGCTGGGCTGTGCCTGCATATAACGATTCTTATCAAACCATTTTGCTGAGTCAAATTGCGCTGCTTGTTGCTTTAAGCGGCTGACTTGTTGCTCAAGCTTGATAAGTCCTGTACTCACGAGAAGTAAGCCTCAAAAATAAGCTTGCCCGCAAGTACAATAACCACAGTGTTAAAGAGAGGTTTGATCAGTTTGTTGCCAAACTTAATAGCTGAATGCGCACCAAGCCAAGCACCAAACATTAAAAATGCGCCCATGGTGATACCCAGCATAAAGTTAACATGACCCAGGGCTACAAAGGTGATAAGCGAAATAAAGTTGGAAACAAAGTTCATTGAACGAGCAAGGCCGCAGTTTAAAAGTAAGCTCATTTTATAGAGCATACTGTTGGACGCAGTCCAAAACGTGCCAGTACCAGGCCCTGCCATACCATCAAAAAATCCCAACGACAAACCTTGTGTCCATTGTTTGATTTTGAGTGCTCGGTTAGCCTCAGGCAAAGTATGGGAGTCTGTTGGGCTTAGCCTACCGAACAAGCTATAAATTGCGACAGCGATGATAATTACGGGAATAAGCTTGTTTAAAAACTCGATACTGAGAAAGTCGACAAGTAGTGTGCCCAATACGGCACCTATCGCAGTGGCAATAATGGAGCCAATCCAAAAGCTAGGCTTGAATAACTGCTTTTTGTAGTAGGTAAAGCTCGCGGTTAAGGAACCAAAACTCGCGGCAAGCTTGTTAGTACCTAAGGTTAAATGTGGAGGAAGGCCCGCAGTAAGCAAGGCTGGCACAGTTAGCAGCCCACCGCCACCTGCAATTGCATCAATAAATCCAGCAGCCAGTGCGACTAAGCAAAGTAACCCCCAAGTTGTGGGATCTAAAGCGAGTTCAAACATTATTAATCAATTTGCCTTTTGTATGGTGGCAGAGTATCAAGCATGGCTTTGCCATAACGTTTTGTAACTAAACGTCTATCTAAGATGGTGATACGGCCGGAGTCTGATTCTTTACGCAGCAGTCTACCACAGCTTTGTACTAATTTCTTTGCAGCATCGGGTACAGTGATAGATAAAAATGGATTCCCACCTTTACTTTGCACGAATTCCGCTTGAGCCTCTTCAATAGGAGAGGTTGGCACGGCAAAAGGGATCTTAGTCACCACGAGGTTCTCTAGGTATTTGCCGGGTAAATCTAGCCCCTCGGATAGGCTTTGTGTACCAAATAAGATACTGCCGCGACCTAAGTCGATATTTGCTTTGTGACGAGTGAGTAAGGCATCACGGGAAAGCTCACCCTGTACCAAAATATTAAGATTTTTACCTCTTAATTTTTCTACCACATGATTCATTTGCCAATAAGAGGCAAACAGGACAAGGTTGGCCTTATTGGTGTCTAAATAGGTTGGCAGGGTATCCGCTAAATAATCGCTAAAGGCTTTATCCGTTGGATCTGTTTGGGTTTTTGGCAAATGCAATGTCGCTTGATTGGGATAATCAAACGGAGAATCAGCTTTGATATATTTAACACCTGGCTCTTTTGCCAACCCACTTTCGTGGGCGAAATGATCGAATGTGCCCAAAGCACTGAGGGTTGCGGAGCAGAGCACCGCGCCTGCACACTCACGCCAGAGGTTATCCTTCAAATAATAGCCGACTTCGATCGGACAATCACAAAGTAAATGGTCGTGATGATGTTTGTATTCTAAGCGTTTTATCCACCTTGCATGAGGCACGCTGTCGCCTTTTCGCGCGTAGCTAAACCAGAGTTTGTTGAGTTGCTCAAGCCGGTTGATATATTGACCGCTTTCAACCAATAACGGGTCGGCTAAAAAAGCTTGCACATCGCCGTCTGAAACATCGCCCGATAGTGCATCATGCATCTTGGTAAGACAACGCAGTGCATCTTGCGTGGTATCCGCAATATCTTTTGCTTTTACAGTGAGCGCCTCTGGTACTTCGCCATGACTAAAGCGGTAGGTATCGTCATCGTTATAAGTAAAGTCGCTCTGATCGAGTATATCCCTTACCGCTCTAAGGTACTTTGCAGCGTCATTGGCTGCATCATTCAGTTTGAAATTCTGCCCAATGGCTTTTTGTGAAACCACGGTATTTGCCATTTTTCCGCTAAACTTAAGTAGCTTTTCTAGCCACTCGATAGTGCCTTTAATCGTCGCCGCGGCGGAAGAAAAATCTCTGGTAATATGGGGCAGGTGGTGCGCTTCGTCAATTACATAAAATGTTTCTTCTGGTTCTGGTAATATCGTTCCACCACCCAATTCTAAGTCGGCCAGTAACAAAGCGTGATTAATCACTAGCACATCCATTTGCGCGATCTTTTGTCGCGCTAAATGAAAAGGACATAAGTGGTGAGATTTTAATTGTCGTTGGCAAGCGTGTTTATCACAAGCGATAACATTCCAAACTTTATCTGGAATTGTGTCTTCCCAGCTATCTCTGTCACCCTGCCAGCGCTTTTCTTGGTATGCAAGTGCTAACTCTCTTAAGCATTTTTGCTCCATTTGAGAAAGTGGGCTGCTGGTTGTCGGCATCATCGACATTTGCATCTCATCATCGCTGACGGCAGCCATCAGTTTTTGTACACAAATGTAGCGTTGACGACCTTTTACAAGGTCAAACTTGAAGTCTATGCCTGAATGTTCTTTTAAAAACGGCAACTCTTTGTTGATCAATTGTTCTTGTAAGGCGACGGTTGCAGTTGAAATGACGAGTTTCTTTTTACTTGAGAGTGCGACAGGAAGCGCTCCGAGTAGATAGGCTAAAGATTTTCCGGTACCTGTACCTGCTTCAATCACGCAAATACGTTGAGTGCGGTGATAATCACCTGAGAGTGTTTTTGCGATTTCGGCGACCAGATAATTTTGACTCGGACGAGGACGAAAGCCATCTAAAGCAGAGGCGACATTTTGATGTGCTTGGCGGATGGTTTTTTTTAGTTTGTCTGAGAGCATAATCTATTTAGCCTAGAGTCCTGATATAAAGCAAGCCTACCACTTGAGTCTCGATTTTTAGTTAATCACTGCGTTAACGGATAGGTTTTATTCTGTTTGTGACTTTATGTTCAATAAACAGATGGATATAATTACAGTGATTCGTCTATTTTAGGGTGGTATTGGAGTTGGCACAAGCGATATATCAGGGCTTTGTTTTATCGAGACAGCAGATGCAGGTAAATGGCCAACTGCGCTTGTGTTATTGGCTCAAATCGCAACACCAGTTACTCAAGGTGTGGGTAGAGGATGAGCAGCCACTTTTTTTCATTAAACAAGATAAAAAAACAGAAGTAGAACAGCTGCTAAGTCGCGCTCAGTTGCAGTGTAGTATCTCGCCAAGTCAATTAAAGCACTTCGATCAAGCCCCCGTCTGTGTTGTAAAATTTCGCACCTTGAGCCACTTCTATGACGCAAAACAGCTACTTGAAAATAAAGTCGCATTATATGAAGAGGATATTCGCCATTCCGACCGCTATTTAATGGAGCGCTTTATTCGCGGAGCCGCTTGGGTCAAAGGTAAAGCCACGCAAAAACCGGGCTACATTGAAATTACTCAGGCGCAATTTAAGGCTTGCGATGATTATAGACCACACCTTGAAATGCTTTCTATCGATATAGAATGCAACGGCGAGGGGGTCTTATTTTCGGTAGGTCTAGCGACCGATACGGAAAAACTAGTGATCATGATAGGTGAGGCGCAACATGCTGCCGTCAATGTAGTTTGGGTTGAAGATGAAATTGCGTTACTAGAAGAGCTGGTCAAGCAAGTGAATCGTTTAGACCCAGATGTGTTAATCGGATGGAACGTGATTGAGTTCGATGCCGCAATACTTGTGGAACGCGCGCAGGCTAACAGTGTCGCACTTACGATAGGGCGAGATGGCGGAGCGATGTCGACCTTCAAAGGTAACTATACCCGGGTGTTTATTCCGGGGAGAGTGATGCTAGATGGCATCGATATGATGAAAAATGCGACCTATCACTTTGAAACATTTAAACTGAGCTTTGTGGCTGAGAAGATTTTGGGTCGCACCAAGCTTATTGCACAAGATGACAGGCTTGAGGAAATCATCAGACAGTTTCATCATGATAAACCTGCGCTCGCGGCGTATAACTTACAAGATTGTCAATTGGTGTTAGACATTTTTAGTAAACTAAACTTACTTGAATTTGCCCTCGCTCGAACTCAGCTGACGGGACTGGAGCTTGAGAAAATGGGTGGCTCAGTCGCTGCGTTTACCAACTTGTATTTACCCTTATTGCACCGTAGCGGTTACATTGCACCAAACTTATCTGAGCATGGCATTAACTTTGACAGTCCTGGTGGTTATGTCATGGATTCAAAGCCGGGCCTCTACCAAAATATTTTGGTGCTGGATTTTAAAAGCCTTTACCCCTCAATTATCCGCACTTTTTGCATAGACCCTATGGGGTTGATAGAAGGGTTACAGCATCCTGAGCATGCTATAGATGGCTTTAATAAAGGTAAATTTAGTCGCACGGAACATCATTTACCGGGATTAGTCGCAGCGCTTTCCAGCGCACGTGAACAAGCCAAATTAGACAAAGATATGATGCTCTCACAGGCGATAAAAATCATCATGAATAGCTTGTACGGCGTACTTGGGTCAAAAGGCTGTCGTTTTTACGATCCACGTCTTGCAAGCTCAATAACGATGCGCGGTCATCAAATAATGCAACAAACTCGAGCTTGGATTGAAGAGCTCGGATATGAAGTGATCTATGGTGATACTGACTCAACTTTCGTCTGTTTACCTGAGTCTTTGAGTAGCGAAGCATGCCAAACAATAGGCAAGCAGTTGATGATGGAAATTAACGAGCGCTGGCGCGCATTGCTGATGGAAAGCTTTGGCCTCCACAGTCATTTAGAAATAGAGTTTGAAACACACTATAGCCCATTCTTTATGCCTACCATTCGTGGTCAAGAAGTCGGCTCTAAAAAGCGATATGTTGGGCAGATCACAGAGCTTGGCAAGCACAAGCTGGTTTTTAAAGGCATGGAGACCGTGCGTAGTGATTGGACGGAAATCGCCAAAGAATATCAACAAGCAATTATTCGCGCGCTGTTTGATGGGCTCGACACGGTTGAGATCACCCACCAATATATAAATCAGATTTTCGCTGGAAAAGTAGACGAAAAGCTCGTTTACAAAAAGAAACTTGGTAAGTCTGTTGAGTTATATACAAAAAATATCCCTCCTCAGGTAAAAGCGGCGAAACAGGCTATCGAAGATGGATTGTTGCAGACCGCCAAAAAGGGGGCGCAAATACCGTATTACTTAAGTACTGATGGGCCAAAGTTCGCGCAGCAAGGCAAGCTCGTAGATATTGATTATTATCAATACGTTGAAAAACAAATTTTGCCTATATATCAGATGCTTCCAAATGCTTCAAAATTATCAATTCGTTCTGATGGACAACAAAGCTTCGATTTGCATTAGAGCCTATTTGCCTTTCAAGTGAATTGGAAGATCAATCTATTTCTACCTGTTAGAGCAAATAGGATATGCCTTGCTTCTCACTGGGAAAGAAGGCTTATTAACAATTTTGTCGATATAGCGACCTTTACGAGTAATAAATCATCATTGCAGATGACTCACGTGTTAAATTAATTTTTTATAAAAAAGCTTTATATATTGTGAGATCATAAACACCAGTATCAAAGTAGATCCCTCACAACATTTTTCAGGTGTACTTTTTCCAATCAACAATTGATGGGTTTGAGCATAAACTAACCAATCTCTTTGTTTTTTGTTAATCCCATGTTCCGATTCTGTGTTTTTAAATTAGCACCAAGAAAAATTTTATAAAAAATTGAACTTATTTCTTATTTTTTAACCCATTGTATTTTATGGCTATTTCTTGGTGTTTTGTTGTTAATTTGGGGGCTTGTTGGTTTAAAATATGAAAATGGATGTTGACCCTATGTTGGTGCTGAAAGTAGTATAACTGCGTCATGTATCAATTTGTTTCTGTTTTGGTCCAATTAGGGGCGTAGCAAGTCTATGTTTAATAGGAATAAATTTTTGCATTGCTTCATATAAAAAAAATCAGGGAGTAATCAATGTTAAATAATAAAGTAAGCAAGGCCGTACGCCTTGGTTTAGCGTTTGGTGCGGCATCGACTGCTGTATTCAGTGCAGCAGTTGTAGCTGAAGAAGACGCTTCAGTTGAAAGCGTAGAGCGAATCCAAGTTACTGGTTCTCGCATCAAGCGCACCGATTTAGAAACTGCAATGCCAGTAAGCTCTTTCTCAATGGAAGACATTAAAGCTTCAGGTGTTCCTACGCTTGAGCAGTTTGTTCAGCAACTACCAGTAATTAGCGGTGGTAGCTACGGCTCCAACGTAAACAATGGCGGTAATGGTTCTGTAACTATGAACCTTCGTGGTCTGGGTTCAACACGTACTCTAGTACTATTAAATGGTCGTCGTTTTAGTGGTGATATCAGCACAATCCCAATGGCAGCTATTGCACGCGTTGACGTACTTCGTGACGGTGCATCTACTATTTACGGTTCTGATGCAATTGCAGGCGTTGTAAACTTTATTACAGCGAAAAATTACACAGGTACAGAGCTTGAGTTCCGTTATCAAGAAACATCAGAAGGTGATGGTAAAACTGATTCAATCAACTTTGTAACTGGTATCGAGGGTGAAAAAGGTAGCTTAATCATCTCGGCAGGTTATGATAGTCGTGATGCTATATATGGTCGCGACCGCGATTTCTCTAGCTGTCCGCGTGAAGAAGAAAACGGTAAGATTGTATGTGGTGGTTCAACAACTTCTTATCCAGCTTCGTTCACAATTCCTGGAGAAGGTACGGCTAGATACGTAATGGACGAGAATGGCAACCCAAGACCATTCGTTACAAGTGATAAATATAATCACTCATCTACAAGTATTCTTTATCAACCACGCGAATCATATAACCTATTCGCAGCAGGTCGTTACGAGTTAGCAGAAACTGACTTTACTTCTATTGAGTTTTTCTCTGAGTCTATGTTTACTCACCGTAGCAGTACAACAAACCTTGCACCTGTTGGTACTTTCTGGACTATGAATGTTCCAGAGTCACATCCTAACAACAACACCGGTGGCGATCTAAACGTAAACCGTCGTCTTGCTGAGTCAGGCAACCGTCGTACAGATTTTGACGTATATGAGTACCTAATCACTACAGGTTTTGAAGGTGAGCTTTCAAACGGTTGGTATTGGGACTTTAGCTATGGTGTAAACCACCGTCGTCAAGACGAATTTATTGATGGCCGTGTACACAGAGAGCGCATGAATACACTGGTAGATCCAGAGCTTTGTGCTGCAAGTGCAGATTGTACTGCCGCAGTAGCTGGTACACCAAATGGTATCTGGAACCCGTTTGTTAAAGATAGCTTAACTCAAGATATGCTTGACTGGGTAATTGTTCCACTTACTGATACTAATATTTCAGACGATACACAGCTACAATTTAACCTTGCAGGTGACACAGGTGATTTTGAACTACCTGCTGGTGTGATTTCTTGGGCAGTGGGTTACGAACACCTTACAACGTCTTATGAAGCAATCGTAGATGGTGCATCAGGCCTTGGTGCTATTTATGGTACAGCCCCAGGTGGCTCTGTAGGTAAATACAACACTGAAGCGTTTTATGTAGAAGCAAATATTCCACTACTTGCTGACTTACCATTTGCTGAGCGTTTAGATTTGACAGTTGCGGCACGTCGCACAGAAGTAAACTTGATTGACGATGCTGAAACAACGAAAAAGGTTGCGCTAGAGTGGCGCCCAAATTCAGAGTTAATGGTTCGTGCTAACTACTCTGAAGGGTTCCGTACTCCATCTATCACTAACTTATATCGCCCATATACTCAGTCTGCTAATTCATATACAGATCCATGTGTAAACTATGGCGCTAGTGACAATGCAATCTTAAAAGAAAACTGTGCTGCTGATGGCCTTGCACCAAATTGGTCACAGCCTAATGCGCAATCGGGCTCATGGTTGGGTGGTAATCCAAACTTAGGTCCAGAAACATCAGAAAGTAAGACGTTTGGTATTGTATGGTCACCAGATTTTGTTGAAGGCTTTAGCGCGACGATTGATTACTACGATATTGAAATCAGCAACGTAATTTCAAGCCTAACGCTAGAAACTATCGGTGAGACATGTTACGGAAGTAAAGACTTCTCATCACCAGTTTGTGACTTGATCAAAGGTCCTGAAGCTTACGGTACTAAAGGTATTAGCCCTCGTCGTAACCTAGATGGCAACCTTGTAGGTGTTGATTTGTCGACACAAAACCTTGGTTTCTTTACTTCTAAGGGTGTCGACTTCGACTTTAACTACGCGACAGAAGCGCTAGGTGGTAATCTTCGCTTTAAACTAGCAGGTACACATCTACTAGAGCAAACTTCTCTTGAAGCTGAAGGTTTGGTTGTTGATGAGCTAGAAGGTAAATACGGTGCGGATATCGCGAATGGTGGACGTGGTGCGTTTAATGAATGGCGTGCAAACCTACGTACATCGTATGACCGCGATAACTGGGGTCTAGCACACACTTTACAATATCAAAGTGGCGTGGATGATTCTGCACCAAATGAAAATGCACTTTCTAACAGCGTTGGTTCTGTAATTTATAATGACCTTTCTGGTTATTATCACGCGACGGATAGCTTGACTCTATCACTAGGTATTAACAACCTATTCGATAAGCAGCCTCCTTATGTTAGCCGTGGTGATAATGGTCTTCTTATCCGTGTTCACCGCCTAACTGGTCGTGAATATTACGCGAAGGCGACATTTAAGTTTTAATTAATAAACTTAAATAAAGCGGGGACTTTCCCCGCTTTTTGTGTTTATAAACCAAAAATAAAGAAGGACTTGATATGAAAACAATAATAATAGTAGCTGCTACTTCATTTTTATTTGCGTGTAGCTCAACGGACAACTCCCAAGCAGAACAAAGCGTAGCCAATAAAAAAATTGAAATGAACTGCGAAGTTAGTTCTATGACAGGGAGTAAACTTAAGAGAAAACGTTGTGTTGATAAAAAGCAGGCTGAATATGAGAGAGAAAATGCTCGGCGCCTGATAAGAGATGCTGAAAATAACACAGCAACGACTGATAGGTAGCTCTTTCATATTGTAAACTAGTGAGTATTCAAGTGTGTTGTCTGAATACTCATGATTTGTCTTTTACTTTACATCTACCACTTTACTAGCTTTACGATAGCGTATTTTGAAGCCACTCCAGGCTGGCAATTCCCACCTTTTTGGTGCATCTTTCCTTGTACCGCTGATGTGAGTAAGCTCGATTCTTTTTCCTTTAAAATTATAACTTACTGCCATTGTCAGCTCCGGAATTGACCATGTTAGCGGAAACTTTTCAACAAATGGTGCTAATTCCCACGCTTCAACTTCATTGAATAACAAGTCTTGTTCGCCGATTAGTGCTACATCATCATAGCTTTCTACACCTAGCGCTGTGAGTTTCTCACTTAAAAAGGAGTTGAGTGTGGGTACAAGTTCATCGCGTCCATGAAATTGGTAGAACAATGCTGTTTGCTCAATACTGGCTTCTATTTGCTTGGCCAAACCTGAAAATAGCGTATTATTTTGGATAAGTAATACTAAGGCGGAAACAACATCCTTGGGGTTGTTAAGACGCTTAGTCTGTTGGCCTAAAACCTCGTCACCGTAATGTGTAATAAACTCACCCCAAAGCTCATCATTATCAATATGGGCAGAGCGTAATGTCTGGTTGCCAAGGCCCATTTCAAGTAATTGCTTTTTCGTTAGTACCGCATTACACATCGCGAGCGTCTTGGCTTGCTTGGTACCCTTACCTGCGAGTGAAAAAGTATCTAATACCAGTAATGCTTCTGCCTGTTCCGATACGCGAGTATGGTTTGAAGGCATGACTTCAGCTAGGCCATTGTTAAAGCCATTGCGACGGTTTTGCTTATTGATATAAACCCAATGTGGCATTAGCTTAGCTAACTCAATGACGAGTTTGTCATGGTCAAAACTGGCTGCCTTATCCAAAGGCGGTAATGCGAATGCTTCACGCAATTGCGCGCTAAATTGCTGTGCTTCTGTGAGCGCCTCAGGCGTAATATCAATTAATTCTTCAGTTTGTCCTCTCACCACCGCGATAGCGATTTCTATATCTGAGCCTCGAGTAAATCGGCTATTTAATCTTGTTAAGCGCTCCACATCATTAGGTAACTGGTAAACTCTAGCTGGTACAGACAGTAGCGAAATAAGGTCAATAGCCGCTTGACGTAGCGTGTTTGAAGCCAATTTATGGATCACATAACCAAACTCAAAATCGATGGGCAGCGGGTACAGCAGCTTGCCAAGCGGAGTTGCTATATTTTGTTCATCAATGGCTTCTAATGTAATTAGCTGTTGTTTAGCTTTGCTTAGTGAGCTTTCAGGAAGTGGGTCGATAAAATCAATAGACGAGACGCCTGTTGTTGCACAGCCCGCCGCAAGTACAAGCTCTGCCAGTGATTCTCTTTGGATCTCAGGCGGGGTGCTGTCTATCAAAGGCGCATATTGGCCATATAACCGGATACATAGTCCCGGTTGCGTACGTCCTGCGCGTCCTAGACGTTGCTTTGCTGAATCTCTTGCAATCGCATCTAAGCCTAATACGGTTTTTCCAAGGCGTAAATGAGTACGACGCTCAAGCCCTGAGTCAATCACGCAAGTGACATTGGGAATAGTGAGCGAGGTTTCCGCAACATTGGTTGCGAGAATAATTCGACGTGTATTTTGTGCGGTTAGTGCGATGCGCTGAGCCTCGGGGCTACAGCCACTATATAAGCCAACGGTAGTCGCTGGCAGCGCTTTCACTTTAGCTAAGCTTGCTTGGATCTCGGCCTTGCCAGGTAAAAAGACTAAAATATCGCTCTGGCAATGTTCCAATGCGTATTGGCAAGCTGCAAAAACTCGAGTATCGAGTTGCTCTTTTTGGGGCATAGTTCTTGGATCAGGGGCGTGAAAATACTCTTCAACGGAGTAAATAAATCCTTCAGATTCTAAGATAGGGGCGTCTAAATAAGAGGCTAGCTTTTGGCTGTTTAACGTTGCCGAGGTAACAATTAGCTTGTGTGATTGAGCCTGCTTCAAGAGCGCTAATAATAAGTCCATGTCCCAGCGTCTTTCATGAAACTCATCCAACATCACGACGCTGAATTCCGCAAGTTTGCTCTCAAAAAACCACCTTAATGCTACACCCGGCGTTGCATAAACTACCTGAGTATCTGGTGAAAACCTCCCTTCAAACCGAATTGCAAAGCCGACCTTATCACCAAGCGGTGAGCCGCTTTGAGCCGCGACATACTCAGCTAAAGAGGTACAAGCAATACGCCGAGGTTCTATGACTAATACTCTGCCATGTTGTGAGGCCCAAAGTGGAAGTTGGGTTGATTTGCCAGAACCTGTTGTCGCACATACAACAATCGCATTTTGTTCACTTAGTGTTTGCGTAAACTGAGGGTGTAAAGATTCAATGGGTAGAGACATACTAGTTCATTTGCATTTTTCCGCCATAGTAACAAAGTTTGCTTGAAAAAGTCGGAGTCAGTACCAATTAATATTTGAAGACTTATTCAATAAAGGCCAAAAGCCATGATAGAAATAGTGCTTATTATCGGCCTTATTCTATTTGTTTCTCTGTATTGGAATTGGGAAAAAATTCAAAGACTGCAGTGGCAAAGGAAATATCAAGGTCAAACGCTGAGCGCGTCAGATAAGCAAGTATTGCTAAAATACATGCCTATCTACCGTAAGATGACAGATGCCGATCGCTTACAGTTAGAAAAACATATTGTCTGGTTTCTTGGCGAGAAACGGGTGTTGGGTAGAGATGGGTTAACGGTATCAAGACCTATGACCCTAATTATTGCCGCAGATGCCTGTTTATTGGTACTTAAGCAAGCTTGGCCACTCTATCCCAATGTTAAAGAAATATTACTCTATCCCAGTAGCTATTACGCGCCACAAACTTCTAGAGATGGTGCCGGTTTGGTTAGTTTTCACCAAGCCGTTCGTCAAGGTGAGTCTTGGCCTGGAGGTACTTTAGTGCTGAGTTGGCACGATGTACTTGAGGGAAATCGATTACCTGAGGATGGTCACAACTTGGTGTTTCATGAGTTTGCCCATCAACTTGACCAACAAACTGGTGCGACGAATGGAACGCCTGCGTTACCTGTAGGAATGAGTTACCAAGACTGGGGGAGGGTGCTATCAAAGGCTTACCAGCACTTAAAAATGCAACTGTCTTACAATATGCCCCATGCCATTCATTCATACGGCGCAACAAACGAAGCGGAGTTTTTTGCCGTGGTAACAGAGACATTTATTGAAAAGCCCCATGAACTAAAACAGGAAAACCCAGAGCTATATAATTTGTTAAAAGACTACTATCAGTTTGAGCCGAGAGATTGGCAACGACATTAAAGCATATAAATAAAAAAACCGCTCAGTTGAGCGGTTTTTTCTTAAGAGCGTCGATTAAGAAAAGCTAATTTCTTTTCTTTCGCGCTTTTCTCTTCTTTGACCTTCAGGACGGCGCTTATCACCACCGCCACTACGTGGATCTTTAAAGCTACGCTTACGGTCTCTTTGCTCTTCACCTCTACCCTGACCTTGGTCGGCAGGATGAGTGCTCTTAGTCATGTTCATAGGGCGTTGACAGATGTGAACGCTCTTGAAGTGGCTAAGTACATCACTTGGCATATTCTGCGGCAATTGAACCGTGCTGTGTTCATTGAACAGACGGATTTCACCGATGAACTTGCTTGAGATATCCGCTTCGTTTGCGATAGCACCAACGATGTTCTTAACTTGAACACCATGATCACGACCCACTTCGATACGATAAGTATCCATTGGACCTGATGCACGATCACGGCTACGAGATTTGCGCTCACCACGGCTACCATCTCTGTCTCGACGCTCTCCACGACGATCATCACGCTCTCTACGCTCGCGCTGTTGAATTTGAATATCTTCAACTTTCAGCGGCGTTTGTTGCTGTGCCAGACACAATAGCGCTGCTGCTAAGTCTTCTTGGCTCAGCTCTAGCTTTTGTGCAAGGCCTGACGCCACTTTTGAGAAGAACTCAATGTCTTTGTGCTCAAGCGCTGCAGAAATCTTAGTCTCTAATGCACCAATACGCTTTTCTTCAACGACTTTCGCACTTGGTAATTCAACCTGTGCAATATCAGAGCGCGTATGGCGCATGATGTTCTTAAGTAAATAACGCTCGTTGTTCTTAACGAACAAGATTGCTTTACCTTGGCGGCCAGCACGGCCTGTACGACCAATACGGTGAACATAAGCTTCACAGTCTTGTGGGATATCGTAGTTAACAACAAGGCTTAGACGCTCTACGTCAAGACCACGTGCTGCAACGTCAGTTGCGATAACGATATCTAGTAAGCCGTTCTTAAGACGGTCTACTGTGCGCTCACGCGCCTGCTGGTTCATGTCGCCGTTGAGCGGTGCAGCTGAGAAGCCTTCACGCTCTAGTAGCTCTGCAAGCTGAACAGTGTCATTACGTGTACGTACGAACACGATAGCACCGTCGTAATCTTCCGCTTCTAAGAAACGTACGATCGCTTTATTTTTGTGTGCAGTTGCACGCCAGTAAACTTGCTCGATCGTGGATACGGTAGAGTTACGCGGAGTGATCTTAACTTGTTCGGCGTTGTCTAAATACTTATTACAGATTGATTGGATCTGCTTAGGCATAGTCGCAGAGAACAAGCAAGTTTGCTTCTCTTCCGGTGTTTTTTCCATGATGCTTTCAACATCATCGATAAAGCCCATGCGTAGCATTTCATCTGCTTCATCAAGTACAAGTGCGTTTAGACCAGAAAGGTCAATCGTCTTGCGGTTGATATGGTCAATCAAACGACCTGGTGTTGCCACAATAATTTGGGCACCACGGCGTAGAGCACTCAACTGAATGCCGTAGCTTTGACCACCATAAAGCGCTAATACCTCAACGCCTTTAGTATATTTAGCATATTGCTGAAAAGCTTCAGCAACTTGAATAGCTAGCTCACGCGTTGGCGTAAGCACAAGAATTTGCGGTTGTTTAACGGATGCGTCTACTTGGTTTAACAATGGCAGTGCAAATGCTGCCGTTTTACCTGTACCCGTCTGCGCTAGTCCCAGTACGTCTTTTCTTTCTAGCAATAACGGTATACATTGAGCTTGGATCTCAGAAGGTGTTTTATATCCCAGCTCTTCGACTGCTTTTAAGATTGCAGGAGAAAGGTCTAAAGATTCAAACGTGACTGGTTCTGACATTAATGCGCCTCAACTATTTTAAAGAGGCGCGAATTGTACAGGAAAGATAAAACAAAAGCTTGCATAAATTCACACTATTTTATATGTGCATGATATTGATTAAAATTTAATCTGCATGGTTTTGCTAATTTACTGGTAGAGGCCCAAATTTGCTTTTGCGTAGGCTTCAAATTCAGTAAAGCCACCAATGTGAGCTTGGTCAATAAAAATCTGGGGTACGGTAGGACAAGGTTTACCCGCTGACTTTTCAAGGTCGGCTTTGCTTACCCCTTCTTTTACGATGTCAACATAGCGAAAATTGAAATCATCGCGCTCTTGCGTTAAACGTTCCGCTACTTCTTTAGCACGAACACAAAACGGGCAACCTTCACGACCAAAAATAACAGTAAACATATTTTTTCTCCTCTAAATGAATAAATTTAGTATAGAGAATTAATCATGAAGGTAAATTGAATTAACATGATGGGGTTAATCCAAAAAAGCGATTAACTCCGATAGACGGTTTTGATCAAGTGGAATCCAAACTTGGTTTTTACTGGGCCGTGTACTTCAAATAGCGGCTTCTTGAATACCACATCGTCAAAGGCCTTCACCATATCCCCTTTATTGAACTCACCAAGGTCGCCACCGCGCTTTTTTGAAGGGCAAAGGGAATGCTGTTTAGCCAATTTGCCAAAGTCAGCACCTTTGGCTAGTTTGGCTTTGATATCTAAACACTCTTTTTCGGTTTTTACTAAAATATGATAGGCGCACGCTTTAGGCATGAAGGGACTCTCATTACAAAAATAAATGCGATCATGCAGAGCTTGTGCGCCTATGGCAAGTTAAAATGTTACGCTGAAACCTATAGAAGGACGCATTTCAAAGTCATCGCTTTCCTCTTCTATATATAAATCATTGATTGATTTGACTCTATCGTAGTCAAGGTCAACATAGGCAGTATTGTCTTGGCCATATGCATTCATTAGCTCCAAAATTAGCTTGCCATCGAGACCAAATAATTCTGTTTTGCGTTCAAAACGAATATCTAGACGGTGATAAGTGTCAAAACGCTCTGAGAATGGGTCGCCATACACAGGCAAGTAGCGGTTCGCAAATTCAGGATTCTCTTTTACACCCACAATTGGGGTATAGGCTTGACCGCTGCGAGCGGTAAAGTTAAAGCCGCCAGACCACTTTTCACCAAAGTGATAGTGAAACACGGCATTCAGAATAAAAGGAGTATCGGCATAATAGTCACGCTTAATGCCGGTTAGCTCATCCTCACGCTCACTTTTTGCAAGACTTACTGCAACCCAACCATACCAGTCATCGGTTTTGTTTTTGTTAATAATAAAATCAACACCGTAGGCTGTACCGGAAGTCCCATTGATGTAGTTTACCTGAGATAAAGGGGCACTTTTTGGCAGGTCATCCATAGTTTTATAATAGGTCTCGACGGAATATGACCACTCATTTTCTAACTCCTGTTTAAAGCCCAAGGTATAGTGAGTTGAACGCTGTGCTTCAAGTTCAGGGTTACCAACAACAGGTAAAATGTATTCAAGATCTTGAATACGGCTGTAAGTACCAGCCTTGGCTGAGATCACGGTGTCATCGTTATAGAAGTAATTGAGCGCAAGGCGTGGATGGACAATGGTCTCATCACTGTAGTCATAATATTCGCCTACTATTCCTAATTCACTTTGCCATTTTGGTGAAAACTGCCAAACATGATTAATCCCAATAAAGGCAGAATCTGTTCCAGCACTCGATGTGCCCTTAATCCTTTCACCTTTATTTAGGTCGCAGTCGGGATCAAACTCGGTGCAAACATAATTAAAAGCGTCGTAGCGGTAGGTGGATTTTTTGTCGTAGTAGCCAGCATCAGCAATGACACGTTGTTCTTTATTTAGTTTATAACTGGCTCGTACTTTATAACTGAGTTGTTCTTCTTCAAAATTCTCAAAATAGCCATCAGATAAAGTCGCACGTTGACCGTAGCGCATGGTGGCTTGGTGATTGAGATACCCGACGCCTGCGCGAATATGTAAGTCTTTGGCGTAGTGGTCCCACAAAATGTTCTGACTATTAAATTTACGAATATAGCGAGCATCACCCTGATATTCTGGAGTTTTAAGAGCAAGATCTGACGCACCTGAAAACCCAGCCGCAACCGAATCTTCCGCGCCATTGATATTTACCGTTAAGGTATTATTTGCATTGATATCCCACAGCCACTTGGCTTGATAGTCGTGGTCATCCGGTGGATCGTTAATGGTGATCCCTGTAGGCTTGCCATCATCGTCCTCAAGCTCCTCGCCATCACTAAAAAATAGCGGTAGGGTACTTTTTCTTGCTGACACATAGAATGCAGAGTTTTCAGTCGCTTTACCTTCAACAAAAATACCTGCGTTAAACATGGTTAAATCTAGTGTGGTGGCAATATCTTGGTATTTTGGATTACGCAGCGTGACGTCAAACACGGCACCAGTGGCATTGCTGTAACTGGTACCAAACCCAGCAGAATTTAGCTGAAAATCTTGAATTGTATTGCGGTTGAAAATAGAGCTGCCGAAATCGTGAAAGATATATCCTGCGGGCATAAAGTCTACTTCAAAGATATTGTCGTCAGGAGAGGAGCCTCGCACGGCAGGTGCGCCCATTGAACCACCCGCGGCAACAACGCCAGGCAGAGCAAAAGCAGCCCTGAGTGGGTCGCCCATAGCTCCTGGCATGTCTACAAGTTTTTGTGCATCTTCGGTAATTTCTGAAATAACTGAGCTGCGTTTGTAAATAACTTCGATGTGTTCAATTTTCTCCTCATCGGCTAATGCGTTATTGGCAAGGGTAGTGCAGAGCACGAGGAGTGAAATTTTACTGAGCGTAAAGTTCGTGGCGTGGCGCATGGTCGGCTTCCTATTCATCCTTTGTTAAGATGTGCGTTAGCCTAAACGAAATAATTGTTGATTAATTTCAGAGAGTCGTAATTAACTGTAAGCAGTATACCGAGGTTTCTTACAATCTCGCTCGGATCCCTATCTCGGATGAGTAACCAACAGAGCGCTCAGTTATTTTGAAGTCTTCATCAAGTACATAATATGTAGGGTAAGCCTGCACTTTATACGCTTGTGCCGTGGTCTGATTGCCGAGTAATACAGGCATGTCTAATTGTAGATCGTTGACAAACTTTGTTACTTCTTCAGTGGAACGATAATCCAGTGCAATCGCCACTGCTTTGACTTTGTCTTGCTGATGTAGTTTATCAATATTCGGCATGCTTACTCGACATACGCCGCACCAAGGCGCAAAAAAATACACGATACTTTGTTGACCTTTAAGCTGAATAGACGAATAAGTTTGCTTGGATTGTAAAATGGGTAGATGAAATGGCGGCGCCGTTTGTTCTCCCGAGTCGGTAAGCATGTTTCTTTCTTGATAGGCTGAAACGGCGAAAAACACCAGCACAATGATGAAAGCTTGGCCAAGTAGCTTGAGCATACAAATGATCCCGTAATAACAGTAAGCAACTATAAAGACCGCAGTGTAGCGATCTTTATTGCAGCGGATCAATGTATTTGAGCTTAAGCGTAGGGGTTGTCGCCTAGGTAGCGTTTCGCTTTTTGCTCTTTCAATTTAGCTAAGTCAACGAGTACCAGACCATCGATACAGTTATTAAAGTCGGGATCTATACTAAAGCTCAGAAAGTTCACGCCTTGCTCTTCGCAGAGCTCAGTATACTGTTTAAATAAGGTTGGTACTTGCGCACCCATATTAGCAAGAATATGTTTGAGCTCAGCGAAATCTTCTTTGATGTCATTGCCACTGAACATGTGTTGATAACGGTTAAGCTGATCATTACTCAGCTTCATTTCGTTGTTCGGCGTGGCGATATCAGCAAGGTTTGAAAAGTAATGTTGGTAGTGATATACCAACATGGCTTTTGCTTCATCCGGTAACGCGTTTGATAGACTGACTGCACCAAACATATAACGGTGCTCTGGGTAGCGCTTTACGAATGCACCAATCCCATACCACAGGTAATCTAGGCTCTTGCGACCCCAGTATTTGGGCTGCACAAAGCTGCGACCAAGTTCGAGGCCTTTTTCAAAGTATGGGGTCATGGCTTCACTGTACGAAAATAAGCTGTCGGTATAAAGCCCCGCTTGTCCATGCTCCTCTATCACTCTCTTGGCACTTGCAAGTCGATAAGCCCCCACCAGCTCGAGTTGTTTCGTATCCCATAGCAACAAATGGTGGTAGTGCATATCATACTTGTCGATATCACGCCGGTTACCACTTCCTTCTCCCACTGCCCTAAAGGCAATTTCTCGAAGGCGTCCAAGCTCTCTAAATATCACCGAGCTGCCGGTGTATTGGTAAACGTATATTTGCATGCCATCAGGTGTTTCACCGATACACTCGCATGCTTCCACTGCCTTTTTTAGTTCTTTACGATTTTCTGGAACTGCTATCGGGGTTTGTGTTTTGAGTGGCAGTGGTTTTTTACTGGCAAGACGATAGAGTTGCTTACGAATAAGCGCGACTATCTCTTTGTCTTTAAGGTTATCAATAAGATAAGACTCTGGAGGAATGCTGGCGCCTATTTCAAATTCTAGCGACTTTTGCCTTTGTTTAAACATCTCTTTGACCAATAATAAGCTGGCTAAAGGCTTGTAAATCATACTGGTGCCGTAAAAGAGTGGACTGTTTTTCGCTTTGATAAAAATGGGTAGAATGGGGCAATTGGCTTTTTTAGCCATTCTTAAAAAGCCAGAGTTCCATTTACAGTCTTTAATACCGGTTGGGCTTAAGCGAGAAACTTCGCCTGCAGGGAAGATAAGTAATGCTCCCTCAGACTTCAAATGCTTGTGAATATTTGCCAGTTCTTGCTTTTTACTGGTTCCTGAGAGGTTATCAACAGGCAGTAATAGGGGATGCATTGGTGTAACCGACATCAACATCCGATTAGCGACGACCTTCAAATCAGGTCGTACTTGTGCCAGCACTTTGATTAGTGCCAGTGCATCTAAAGAGCCAATTGGGTGGTTTGCGACGATCACCACCGGCCCTTCGCTTGGGATATGCTCTATTTGCTTTGGTTTAAAACGAGCGTCAAAATCTAATTCATCAAGTACTTGTTCCACAAACTCGAGCCCCTGCAAATGAGGGTAGGTATCAGCAAACGCGACAAACTCTTGCTCATGCAAGAGATAACCAAGTCCTTTTTTTACTAAACCTTTTACCTTTGGGGAGTTTTCAAGTTGTGGAAGATTTGCTTCAATGACTTTATCTACACTGATCATTTTTCATCACCTGTTGGCGCTTTTTTGCAAGAGTAAAAACTATTAATGACAAGCATGTTGCATTGGTATGTCATTTATTTTGCAGTGATAGCGTATAGCGAAAATAAAGGAACAATATGGCTTTACTTATTTGTGTTACTGGTCGTAATAATGACAAGTTAGTTGCTGAGTTAGCAGCGCTGCTGCCGCAGCAAACCTTGCTTGAATGGCCCGTTGATGATGTTAGCTTATTAAAGGAGGTCGAGTTTGTACTGGCATGGAACGCGCCAGAGACGCTATGGTCACAGCTTCCAAATTTAAAAGTTGTGCATTCTTATGGTGCCGGTGTTGATAGCATTCCGATGCGGCTGTTACCACCACATGTAGAGGTTGCGCGGATCGTTGACCCAAATTTAGCTGATGATATGGCTGAATATGTATTAGGCCAACTATTAAGTCATAAGCTTCGAGTTAGAGAATATGGGCACAATCAATCTCAGCAAATATGGAAGCCAAGGCGCGCAAGAACAGGTCGCACGGTTGGTATTATGGGGATGGGACAACTAGGCCTTGCGGTCGCGCAAAAGCTATACGTAAATGGGTTTAATATCAAAGGCTGGTCCGGCTCTGCAAAACAACTCGACAATATTGAGCACTTCAGTGGGCAAGAAGAGCTCGCAGCCTTTCTTGCAGACCTTGATTACCTTGTGTGTCTTCTACCATTGACTGAACATACCAAAGGAATATTGAACGCCCAGCTGTTTGCACTCGCGCCGGATCATTGCGTACTTATAAATGTCGCAAGAGGTGGCCATCTTAACGAGACGGATTTACTCGACGCGTTAGCGTCTGAGACATTTGGAGGAGCTATTTTAGACGTATTTAACACAGAACCGCTTCCAGCATCACATGCCTTTTGGCAGCAGCCAAACCTTAGCATTACTCCACATGTTGCCGCATTAACCAGTTTGAATACGGCTGCTGAGCAAATTGCTAACAACTATTTAGCGATGCAGGAGGGCAGAGCACTCGTTCATTTAGTTCAGAAAAAGCAGGGCTACTAATTGATTAAATGGTGGTAATTAGCCATAGAGTAAGGTGCAAAGAGAATAGTATAAACTACTGTATAAAAAAACATCTTGAGAGTTTATGAATGATGCATTAATTTAACAAAAAAACAATAATAAAAAGGTCGAACCCATGAAGCAAAGTCAAGGTGGCGCGAAATTATCACTTGTTGTGGTTTCGGTTATTTTGTTAGGCGTATCTGCTTGGTTTAATCAAGCAAGTGCTGGTGAACTTCAGGGGACGATACCCACCGCAAATAGCAAATAAGCCGAGTTTTACTCGGCTTTTTGTTTTTTAGCGTTTAGCGTGGCGCTCTCTGTTTTCATGTTTTTTCTCTTCACTTTTTCTTAACAGTACGTACGTAGAACCGCTACCACCATGGCATTTTAACGCTGAGTGAAACGCCAATACTTGCGGCATTTCTTGCAACCACTTGTTTGTATAGCTTTTGAGTACTGCAGGAAAGGGTTTACTGTTTAAACCAATGCCGTGCCTTAACAATAACACCCGAATACTTTTTGCATGGCAATCCGTAATAAAGTCAAACAAAGCTCTACGGGCATCATGAAAGGGTTTGCCATGTAAGTCTAAGGTGGCATCAACTTGATACTTACCTAATCTGAGATTTTTATACACGCCATCTTGAACACCACTTTTTTTATAGGCGAGTAGATCGTGCGGATCTAATAGATCAACGTACTCTGTAGATAAGTAATTAGGATCAAACTCCAGTTCTTGCTCGGCGGCTTCGCGTTTTGCGAGTTGCGAAATGGTTGGTTCGTTCTTGTGACGGCGTAATTCTGCTTTTTTGTCTTGAGCGAGAGGAGTGACGTCGCCCATTGAAGCTAAAAATAGCTCTTCATCAGTTATGGCCATACTGCTTCTCCATTAACAAGCAATGATGGCCATAATTTTAGCGCACCGAAGTGAAATAGGGAACTAGTGGCTGGGAACTAGTCGCTAGGAACTAGTTGCAGCGGAGAACTAGTGAACTTCCATTTGACCAAAGGTGTAGACTTTGAATAGATAAAAAGTATTTATCAAAATCAGGCTTAGGTTAGAAATTACACTGGTGTTCATCAGATCAAGGCTAAACGAGATAAAAAGTACGCCACATGCGCACACAGCAGCTACTCTTAGTAGCGTTTTATGGTTAATAAAAAAGGCACCAAAACCTAAAGTAAGTAATACTAAGTTAAGTAGCCAGTCGAGCTCGTTTGCCATTGTCTGTTTGGTTCTCCAAATACGTTTAAAGGATCGCCATTATGGTGATCATTTAAGCTTCATTCAACTAATATATTTTATTGTTTTCACATTAGAAATTTTAATGGATTAACAGTGCCTGAATAGTTATGTTACGGCTGTTGCATAAGTCGTTATAAATCTATGTTAACGCTTTTAATTTCTTTATGACTTGACTGGGTTAATATTGAGTATCTTAATGATAAATATAAACAAGTTTATGAATCAGCGCAGATTAAGAAATGCATATCTATACTTAGTTACATATGTACAAACCTAAGAGAATTCCGCACAAGGCGATAACAAAAAGCCATAGGCGACAAAAATAATTAAGGAAAGGCAATGAAAATGCTCAAGTACTACCTGTTTGCAAGTCTCTGTTTAGCTGCACTCACGGTCCACAGTATAGGCTCTTGGTTAATGCTGCCGCTTGCGTGGTTTACCGTCTCGATATCGTTAGTTACTTTTGCTTATGCTACCAACTACCCCCATATATTTAGAAAGCACGGTACAGGCAAGATCCCTTGGTATGCAACTTGGCTATTTTGGCCCTATTTAGGGTGCGTACATTTGTACAATGCGATTGAACGAGGCAGAGATGTTGTGGACGCGTTTCAGCCGCTAACTGATGACTTATTTGTTGCTTGTCGCTTATTCCCAAGCGACGTGGATATGCTCAAGGCAGAAGGGATAGAGGCTATTTTAGACGTAACTGCCGAGTTTGATGGTTTAAACTGGTCTGCGGAGCAGCAAGGCCTACATTACCTCAATATTCCGGTGCTAGATCATCAAGCACCCACCTCAGAGCAATTAGCGCATGGCATGGCATGGATAGCAGCGCAGCATGAATTAAAGCGAAAGGTTGTGGTGCATTGTGCGTTGGGGCGAGGACGCTCAGTGTTCTTTTGCACTGCATATTTGCTTGCAACCAACCCCGATTATACCGTCCGTGAAGCGCTGGAGAAAATCCAAAACCGCCGTGAAACGGCAAGGCTAAACAAGCATCAGCTAAAAGGACTAACAAAGCTACATCATAGCCAAACTTTTACCCATAACGAACGGGCCGCGTTAATCATTAATCCAGTATCGGGATCAGGAAAATGGTTCACCTACGAAAATGACATTGTGGGTATGCTGACGGAAAAATATAACTTATCCATTCACTTTACAGAGAAAGACACAGACGTTTCGGCATTGGCTACTCGAGTCATGTCCGAAAAACAGCCAAATATCGTAATTGCAGGAGGCGGTGACGGTACACTAGCGAGTGTTGCTCATGGGATGCATCAAAGTGATGTACTGTTTGGTATTTTGCCTTTAGGAACTGCTAATTCTCTAGCGACCGTGTTACTCGGCTCACTGTCCAAAATAGATCCCATTAACCGTTCTTGTGAAGCAATATTAGAGGGTAAAACCAAGCCTATTGATATAATGAACTGTAATGGTCGCACCGCACTTTTAGCTGCGGCAATTGGATTTGGGCAGGAAATGATCGAAAAGGCTGGGCGTGAAGAAAAGAATAGCTCAGGACAACTTGCCTACATTAGAGGGTTATGGCAGGCAGTGAGTGAAAATAAGCCCCTCAATTTTAAAGTCAGCTTTGATGGTGCTGAGCAATCTCAAATAGATTGTGTTAGTCTGGTTATAGCGAATGCGGCACCTAAAACCACCATTCTTGCTCAAGGTCATGGAGAACCAATCTATGACGATGGCAAACTGGACATTACGATTTTACCGGTCGAGCCGGATGGTGCGCAGAACCTTACGGTAGCCGAACTTATTTTACCTAAATTAGACGGCAAACCTTCTAATATTCGCACAGAACAGTGTGAAAAGATAAGTATCGAGTTTGAGCAGGAACAACACTTTGCATTAGATGGTGAAGTGCTGAGTGCGAAAAATATTGAAATAGTGATCCAAAAACACGCGCTGAACGTAATGGTTCCGAATTAGGTATTTTGCGGCCATTCACTTAGTGTGCATAAGATAAAGATCAAAAGTGGAAACACTATTAGAGCATTGAGAGAGGGACTCAATTGAAAACCGTTTTATTAGTAGATGACGATCATGATTTTGCAGAGCTGGCTTGTCGTATAGTTGAATACTTGGGACATGACGCGTGTTTAGCAAATGATTTGGCGTCGGCCAGACAATGGTTAGAAACGCAAAGTTTTGATCATATCTTTCTTGATTTTATGCTGCCGGATGGCAGTGGTTTACATTTAGTGGACGAAGTTAGAGCTGCAGGGATCCGTACACCTATAACGATGGTTACGGGACATCCATCAGTAAAGTCAGCCTTGTCTCAACTTTGTCATGACGGGGTAAGTTATCTCACCAAACCCGTTGATGCAGACGATTTTAGAAATGCGCTAAGCCCTTCTAAAAACAAAACTAAACGAACCGAGAGTCAAGCGCACTTTGGTGTGCTGCTGGGTGAGTCTGCCAAAATGAAACATCTATATAAGATGATAGAGCGCGTGGCGGGCACCGACGCTAATGTGATGTTGATGGGGGAAAGTGGTGTAGGTAAAGAGATGTTTGCACGCGCCATTCACAATGCCAGTACAGTAACTGGGGATTTGGTTAACGTAAACTGTGGTGCAATCCCGAAAGACTTGATTGGAAGCGAACTCTTTGGTCACGAAAAGGGGGCGTTTACAGGTGCAAATGCTCAAAAAGTCGGAGTGTTTGAACAAGCAGAGAATGGCACTTTATTTTTGGATGAATTAACCGAGATGCCAATTGAGCAACAGCCAAACCTATTACGTGTACTTGAAACGCATACGGTGACACGAGTTGGTGGTACTAAACCAATAAAAGTAAACTGTCGGGTCATATCTGCGACCAACCGCAGTGTTGAAGACATTGCTACCAATGATGTACTGCGAGAAGATATTTATTTCCGTTTGGCAGTATTTCCAATCCATATTCCACCGCTCAGAGAGAGAAAAGAAGACATTCCTTTGCTCGCTGAGCATTTTCTGCAAGGGTTAAACAAGAAAGGTAATAGTCAATTTGTGATTAAGGCGGCGGATATGAATCGCTTAGTTGAATATGACTGGCCTGGTAATGTGCGTGAACTTAAGCACACGATTCATCGTGCCTATATTATGGCAGATCACGATGATCACAGTTTAGTATTTGATGCGAACTTCGCTTCACCATTTGCGCAGGCAAAGCGCATGGTGGAGCATGCACAGCTTAATCGCACTCCAATTCCACCACAGGTGGGCACGTCAAGTAGAGCAAACGCCATTCAAGTACCGACGCCTGAAATGAAGCCTGGTAAAACGATTGAAGAGGTAGAAAGAGAGCTGATCTACCAGACGTTAGAATCAGTAGAAGGTAATAAGACACTGGCTGCGCGAATGCTTGGGATCAGTACAAAAACACTCTACAACCGTTTAAACGCCTATGAAGGAGAAACACAGTCATAATTTCGGGGAGGAACAATGACACAACATGGTCAAGGTGAGCTTGCGAAATTAGTGCATGACGCACGCAAACCTTTGAATCAAATTTCAATGAACTCAGAGTTGATTAAGCTTATAGCTGAACAACCAGGTTCTCAACAACAGATAATCGAGATAGCTAATACGATTATTAAGGCAACTAAAGAATGCAGCGAGTTGTTACAGACGCTGGTGGAGCAAGGAAATAATGAGTGAACAATGAATCCAGAGTAAGCGCTTTTATGAACTTAAGCAATAAACTGAGTTTCATCTGGTTTGCCGTGATTGTGAGCGTAGGGCTGGTAGCGTCCAATGCGCTAATCGGCTTTAACAATGTTAAAGAGTTAAACCAAGTTCAAGAGAGTATTCGTAATACCAGCGAAGTGATGATGTCTCTGGATCAGCTTCATATCGCGATGTTAAATGCAGAAGCTGGACAGCGAGCATTTTTAATCTCAAATAAAGAAAGTGACTTAGCGCCGTTTGAAAAGTCATTGCAAAATCTTAATGAGAGTATTGCGAGAGTTGCTCAGAATCACTCTGAAAGTGATGTGCAGCAGCAAAAAATAAATAGCTATATTGACGGTGTGAAGAGGCGATTTAAAACGTTACAGAGTACGATAGTCGTTGCGCGTAATACCGATACGGGGAATGAAGTTTTATTACTTGATCGCGCTTCGGACTCTGGTGGCGATCTGCGGGAAGAGTATACTCGGATCATGGCCGCGGAAGTGGATATTCGAGCTATTCAATTAAATCAGTTAAAACGGGTACGAAAGGAAGCACAGACTAATATCGTGGTGTTTACTTTGTTAAGTGCCGTGATGATTTTTGCCATATTGCTACTATTGGTTGCAAATCTGCGCAGCACCAAACGAGCAAAGCACGAGTTAGAACAAGCGAATGACCATCTCGAAGAAAAGGTACAGGCGCGTACTGAAGCGTTAGAACATTACGCTGAAGAGCTTAACCGAAGTAACCGAGAACTCGAAGATTTTGCGTTTGTTGCCTCCCACGACTTGCAAGAGCCACTAAGAAAGATCCGCGCTTTTGGTGATCGTATCGAAAAAAATTATAGTGAACATCTGGATGATAAAGGGAGGGATTATCTGGCTCGGATGACAGGTGCTGCGCAGCGTATGTCGACGCTAATCACTGACTTGCTTGAGCTATCCCGTGTCACCACCAGAGCAAAACCATTTGAAGAGCAAGATCTCAATCAAGTTTTACAGTTTGTGTTGGAAGATTTAGAAATTGCGATCAAGGACAGCAATGCAAGTGTAAATGCCGCCGTTTTACCGACAATAAAATGTGATGCCAGCCAAATACACCAACTATTTTTAAATTTACTTTCTAACGCTATCAAGTTTAGAGTAGACGGGCGCGACCCGGTTATTACGATTTCAGTTGAAAACAGCCAATTGATGGGCCAAGATGCCTATACTTTAGTAGTGGAAGATAACGGTGTTGGTTTTGACGTTGAATACGCGGATAAAATATTCTCGCCTTTCCAACGGCTACATGATAGAAAAAAATATGCTGGTACTGGTATTGGTTTAACCGTGTGTAGACGCATCGTTGAGCGGCACGGTGGGGCAATTTCAGCAACCAGTGAAGATGGTAAAGGTGCTAAATTCACGATCACATTACTCGTTGAACCAACACCAATTATTCAGGAACTGAAAAATGAACTATAAAAAAACTCAGCCGATCCATATTTTGATGGCGGATGATGACGAAGATGATCGCTTGCTAGCTCAGGATGCGCTAGAAGAGAGCCGTGTACTCAATGCGTTTCAATTTGTTAAGGATGGGGTTGAGCTTTTAGAATATTTAAGAAATGAGGGCCAGTTTACTGATAAGCAACAGTACCCAAGACCAAACCTCATTTTACTTGACCTGAATATGCCAAGAATGGATGGCCGAGAAGCGCTACAAGAAATTAAAAAGGATCCAATACTGCGCTCTATTCCCGTGGTGATCTTAACTACCTCCAAAGAGGAAGAAGATAAGCTAAGAGGATATGACTCTGGCGCGGCATCTTATATTACTAAGCCTGTTGATTTTGATGGCTTAGTGGATTTGATGAAGCACTTAGGCAAGTACTGGATTGAAATAGTAGAACTGCCAAATTAATCTTATTGCGCTTGTGCAAGCAAGCGCTCACTCACTCCAAGTCGTCCTATACTTGTTTCAGCCTATCGTGACGACCTAAACGAGTTACTATCACTTCATTTACGGAGGCCAATATGACAAAGGAGTCAGTCAGTGAAGTCAATGTGTTACTCATTGAAGATGACGAAGACGATTATATTTTAACCTTAGATTATTTGGAGTCGATCCCTAACTTTAAATTTAATCTCGTTTGGCAGAGCCAATACCACCAAGCTCTAGAAGCGCTGGAGAGCAATGGCTTTGATCTTTGCTTGTTGGATTATCAGTTAGGCCCGCAAACTGGGTTAAGTGTGTTAAAAGAAGCCAAAGCAAGACAGGTTCATACGCCGATAATCATGTTGACGGGACAATCGGACGAAGTCTTGGATAACGACGCATTGAAAGCGGGCGCTGAAGATTTCGTACTTAAGTCAGAAATAAGCAGCGCGCGGTTTATTCGCTCTATCCGTTATGCTTTGGCACGGAAAGAGCTTGAACGTGAGCGCCTTGAGCGATTGCGAGTAGAGTCTGACAGTCGAGCAAAAGACCGCTTTTTGGCTCATTTAAGTCATGAACTAAGAACGCCACTCACTTCTATCTTGGGGTACACCAATCTCCTCCTATCCCGGGAAGAATTACAAAATGTTAAGCCTGAGCTATCTATTATTAATAATAACAGCGAGCATCTACTTAATTTACTCAACGATGTGCTCGACCTGTCAAAGCTAAAAGAAAACCGATTACAGCTCAATAAACAAGACACATGCTTGAGTAGTTTTCTTAGCGACTTGTATAGTTTGTTCAAAATGGCTGCTGCGAAAAAAGGCTTGAGTTTTAGTATTGAAGCTAAAACGCCACTCCCTCAAGATGTAAAAGTCGATAAAACAAGGCTAAAACAGGTACTTATCAACATTATTTATAATGCGATTAAGTTTACGAGTTCTGGTTTTGTGAAGGTCGAGATCACACTACAAGCGGATGCAAAGCTTGAATTCAAGGTAATTGATACGGGCATTGGTATTCCTGCAGCCAAGCTTAAACGTATATTCAAGCCATTTGAACAAGTACAAAACGTTACAACACGCACGGATGAGGGCGCTGGTCTTGGGTTAGCTATTAGCTCAGCACTGATTAAATTGATGGGCGGTGAGCTGGCGGTTGAGTCGACCTTGGGAGAGGGGAGTGAATTTGGCTTTTGTATCGATCTAGAGAAGGTAGACGGAGCGGCTCTTGCTCCACTTGTGTTAGATAAAACGCAAAATGCAGCTAATAAAGCGCTCCCATCGGACCTAAAAGGGCATATCCTTATCGTTGAAGACATTAGTGAGATACAGATGTTAATGCGTACTTTGATTGGCCAAACAGGTGCAACGGCTGAAATTGCAGGCGATGGCATTGAAGCGCTTGCGATGCTTAAGGATAACCCAAATAAATATGATTTAGTCTTTATGGACTTGCATATGCCAAGAATGGATGGTCGAGATACTATTGTTGCACTTAGAGAGCGTGATATTGACTTACCTGTTATCGCATTGACCGCTGCAGCCCAAAAAGGCACAAAAGAAGAGTTAAAGGCGCTTGGCTTTAGCGATATGATGAGCAAGCCTATTAATGTGCCTGAGCTGGGTAAGTGTTTAGAGCATTACTTGAGTGATAAGTTGCCATCACCTAGCATTGATATGACGCAAGCCAATGGTGCATTGCAGTTTTTAGTGGTAGAAGACGATGCAGATACGCGCAACTTATTGAAGTTGCTACTGAATTCATTACAAGTGAATGTGGTTACGGCCGATTGTGCACAAAACTGTTGGCAACACTTCGTTGGTTCTGAGCGCTTTGACACTATTTTACTGGACATAGGTCTACCTGATAAGTCCGGACTTACGCTAGCGCGAGAGATCAAGGAACAAGATCCCAGTCAACATATTGTGATTGCTAGCGGTTTTGATCCTGAGCCGGAAAAGTTGGCAGAGTCGCAAGTGGATGAGGTGTTATTAAAGCCTATTACCTTGGTGGACCTGAAGGAAGTTAAAGAAAAGCTGGATTAAAGGAAGTAGTAAAGAATAGCTCGAGGAGTTAAATTAAGCCTTGAGCCATTCTTTGCAACAGCACTATTTTCCTTAATGCACCAAATTTGCCGTATTTAGCGCTGAGCGCGCCAAACATAAAAACAAAGCCCATTCCTTGCGGCGAGCTGATCGCGCCGGTGAATACCTTTTTGGCTTTTACATGAGTCAGTCGATTAAATTGTTTAGCATCGATAAGTCTTTTCTTCTCCGCCACTACCTCTTGGTGCAATTTATCTGTAATAAACTCAGCGAGTTTCGTCATTGCTTGCCTCCGACTTCACTACCGGGGTAAAAAAACCGGATGTAAGATCATTTATGCTGTTATTGAACAGCTTAAGCCCTGTCACAATTAAATAATATATCACCGCAATATTGATAGTCAGAACAATGCCTGCTGAAATAAACCAGCTAAGCCCTGCATAGGTTAGTGCATACGCGAATAACGCATGTAGGCTACCCCACACCATTGCCGTTAATATTAACGAAAATAGGATCAACCCTAGTGCAATACATAAGGTTTTAAGGTTAGCTCTAAATTTGGCTCCTAATAAGCTAATTTGTGCTTCGGCGATTTGCTGATAACTGTTTATTAATAGAGACACAGAGTCTTTAAGCTCAGCGAGCGCTGGAGTGCGCTCGTGAGCAGCTGCTTGACGGTCTCTTACTTGAGCTTGGTCTTGCATGATTACTTATTCCTTAATAGCATAGTTGCCAACATACCGAGTGAAAATGCGATACCAGCCGTTTTTACTGGATTTTCGGTGGCATACTTTTTGATACCTGATGTGTTCCACGCACGTTCCCACTCTTTACGCTTAGCACCGATGGCTTCGCTTGAATTGTGGCTCTTCTCTCGCAGCGACGTTTCAGTGCGAGAAGCTGAAGCGTGCAGTGAATCTACAGAGGCATGCAATGTGTCTGCGATTTGATCCGTAACAGGATGGCTAGAATCGTGTCCATTTGTCTGCGGTTTAGCTGTGTTGCTTGTTTGTGTTTGATTTGCTTGATTACTCATAAACTACTCCTTATTCGTTTAGTTCACTCTTACTAATGCAAAGGCTTTGCCATAATTAAAGTGATTTAAATTCAGTGGCTTATAATCCATTCTGTTCAGGATTGATACGTAGTTACAAAGGTTGTAAAAATTTCATGGAAGAAGTACAGGGTATCGTGTAGCGAGAGTAAGGGTTGAATCTTGCCGCTGGAGCAAGGTTAGTGCCCTATTTTCTTGCTAGAAGGCACTAACCATTGACCAAGCTATTGTAACCCTCTGTGGTTGTTCGGGTAGCGATGCTTTCGGAATTGAACTTTACTGACCCACGTTGTAAAAACATTTACTACAGCAAAGCAACCCAGTGCGGCACTTATACCGATCAACATATAAAGCATAAAGTCGAAATAGAGAGACAATTCCATATAACCTCCAAGCTCAATATAGTAATTCAGGTCTTATAACTCGGTATTAGTTGTATTAATTCAGCTCTAAGGTGGTGACAAAAAATAGATTTTCAAGTCTGCTTCATGGCTGTTTAATTGATGTTTAACGTGGACTCAAGGATAGAAGATAGTGAGTTGACAAAGCCCGCTCAAAGAAAAAATTGTTCAATGGATATTAGCCGAGCTGAAAAGTAGAGGACAGTGAAACATATAGCGAGTAACTTAATATGCCAAAATGAAATCTAAAAAAGGCGCTACCAAGTGATAGCGCCGAAACCAAGCTCTTGTGGAAGAGCTAGGACTGAGTCAAAGGGGAAATAATTGGGGGCTACTATGGAGCCAAAATTACTGCTTAAAACTGATATTCGATAGAGACGGCAGCTACGTCCATATCTGGGTCGATATCGTCTTCAAGTTCATAACGCGTGTATTCTAAACGCATATTAATGTTTTCATTCAGGTGAAACTCAACGCCTGCACCGTAAAGCCAGTCGCCACCTTCAAGGTTAGATGAAACACGGCCTACAGCTGGAATATCCGCGTAGATATCAGCATCCCACTCAAGCCAGCCACCTTTTGCATATACCGAGAAATGCTCATTTAATGGGGCTGAGATACGCGTCGACAAAGAAATACCGTCGATTTCAGCGGAGTTGTCAATGTCACTTGCTTCGTCGAAGTTTTCGTAGGCAAGCTCAAAGCTCCAATATGGATTGATTTTAGTACCCACGTAAGCTTTTAACATAGAAGAGTCATCGTCGAACGAGGTGTCGTTCTCACGATCTTCCCATTGGAAAGAGTATTGGCCGTAGCCGATACCAGTGTAAATTTTATAATCATCTAGTCCAAAATCAGACTCCGCGTGAGCAGCGGTAGATGCAAGACCTAGAGAGGCTAGTAGCGCAGCGGCAATAGTTAATTGTTTCATCTTTACTCCTTAAATCAATATAAGTATGGGAGGGGGAAATTCCCCCTCAGATTAAAATTGGCTTATGATTTTTTGGTTACACGAAGGTTATCTTTCACATCCTTAACGTCATTAGCATTTTTCGCGATTTGAACAGCAAGCTTGCGCTCGGCTTCGCTGCCAACGTGACCGTTTAACGTTACGACTAAACCTTCAACATCAACATCAATGTCAGTGCCATCTACGTCAGTGTCGAACAGGTAACGAGACTTAATTACCGTTGCGATTTTTGCGTCAGTAAATCCGCTGTCGCTCTCATAATTACGCTCTTTTTTGCGCTCATCTGACATTTCTACAATTGTCAGGTCATTTTTCACTTCTTTTACGCCGTCGATACCTAGTACAAGCTCTTCAGCTAACTTTTTATCTACTGAATGTTCGACTTTACCTGTAAGTACAACAACACCATTTTTCACGTCAGTATTAATGTCGAAGCTGTTCAATTCACCGTTGAAAAGCAGCGTAGCTTCTGCTTTACCATCGATCCAAGCATCACTTGCCTCCTTTTCCCAAGAGTTATCAGCGGCGAATGCTGAAGCAGTAGTAAGTGAAGATACAAGTACAGTTGCAATTAATGTCTTTTTCATAATGAAACTCCTTTAATTTCGTAGTCGAATTACTTATTGCAGCTGTTGTGCCAGTTTTTAATTTATTGAAAATTAAGGGGTTTATATTTTTATAGGAAACAGGAAGGAAGAATTTACCGAGAAAATGTGTATATTACTTTGTAATAATTACCTTTTTAATGAACCGCTAATTAATATAGCTAGGAATGATTACTGCATCCTAACTTTGTTTAGTACTTATATAGGAATGTGTGATTATGAACTTAGAAAAGTTTTGGACATTAATTAATGATAAGTTAATCGCTTGGCTTGAATCTGGTGTGCAATTATTGCCCAATATGATCCTAGCCTTAATGGTTATCATATTTTTTACGATTCTAGCTAAAATATCATCTGTTTGGTTTTCTAAAGCGATAAGAAAAGCAATAAAGACCGAACAAGTCGCTTCTCTTATTAGCTCTATATTTAAAGTTTCTATTATTGCTATCGGGATTTTCTTTGCCCTAGATATCGTGAAACTATCAGGCGCCGTGATGTCATTGTTGGCTGGGGCTGGGATCATAGGCCTTGCCATTGGCTTTGCATTCCAAGACATGACAGAGAACCTCATTGCTGGATTTGTGATGGGAGTCAGAAAACCTTTTATGGTCGGTGATATTATAAGAACCAAGGATTGCTTTGGTACGGTAAGCAAAATCAATTTGAGAAATACCTTAGTAGAGAACTTTTACGGCCAACTGTCTTATATTCCCAACAAAATTCTCTTTAAAAATGAACTACAAAATTACACTAAACTTGGCAAGCGAAGAATAGAAGTACCTTTTGGTATCTCCTATGCGGACGACCCAGAGCAAGCTCGAGAGGTGATTGTCGAGGCAATTAATAAGCTTGATTTTGTGGTAAACCAAAAAGAAACGGATGTCTATGCCGAGTCTTTTGGTGATAGTTCTATCAATCTTCTCGTGTGGTTTTGGATAGACTATCCAGCAGATCCCGGCTTTATGGTGGTCAGGCACAAAGCAATTTGCACCATTAATCGTGTGTTAGCTGATAACGATATCTTAATTCCTTTCCCAATTAGAACCCTGGACTTCAATGCAAAGGGAAGCGCGACCTTGAGTGAGCAATTATCACAGGAATAATTTACACCTAGCTTGTAATATTTTCACCTGTCTGTACACGGTCAGATTAAAAAGTCTTAAAAAATAAAGGTTTATATTTTGGCATCTAAACTGCATCAGTAAAGTTGACAGAAGATAATATTTGCAAAACGCACTTATTAAATATTTAAACGAAAGGAGTTATTTATGGCAGATTCAAATTACGATATGGAGCCGGTAAAAGAGCTCATTAAAGTATTAAATGGTGGTGTTGATTTTTACACCGAAGCTAAAAAGAAGCTAGATAATATCGAATTAAACCGAGTATTTGACCAAATGATTGTAGATAAAGCGCAAGCAATTTCGGATCTACAACCATTTGTTCTTATCGACGAAGGTGAAATCGAGACTGATTCAGCGCTTAGCATCGACATTCGAGAGTCATACACCAAGCTGATTGGCATGGTGAGCACAGATAAAGAGCACACCTATATTTCGCAACTAGAAGAAGTGGAAGACAAAGTGTTAAGCAAGCTTGATAAAGCGCTAAGTAAAGACCTTCCACCAAAATGCAAGAGTGTATTACTGCAAATTCAAACCAGAATGCAAGCTTGTCACGATCAAATGAAGCAGTTGCAAGAGCTGACTGCCTAAGGAGGACGTTATGTTAAGTTGGGCTGTAATGTTTTTATTCCTAGCACTTGTCGCAGCTGTGCTAGGTTTCACAGGAATCGCAGGCGCTGCGGCTGGAATGGCGAAAATTCTATTCTTTGTGTTTATCGCCTTTATGATTATTTCATTTATTTTTGGCAAAGCACGAGCTCCCAGGTAAAAGGGATTTAACGCAAAAAACGGTTTAGGAGATAGATTATGATGAATTCAGCAATTACATTAGCAAAAGCATTTGGTTTTGTTTCAATTTTAGCACTATTTGGTTGTAGTGAAGGTCCAGCGGAAGATGCCGGCGAACGCTTCGATGAAACAGTTCAAGAAGTCGAAAATAGCGTAGAAGACGCTTGTGAAGACGTAAAAGAGAACCTGAACGCTGAAAACGAAGAGTGCTAAGTGAGTATAGTTTCGACGTGGAATAAAAGAGGAGAAGCCCCAAAGCTTCTCCTCTTTTTTTATAATAGATATAAAAATCAAACTTATACAACCAGAAGATACATCGAAGAAGTGTGATGTACGTCAAAAACGAGCCGCTTTATTTACATTTATCATTGTAATATACGAACTTTGAGTAATACTTTATTTCTATGTTCACTTAATAAAAATCAGACTATGCTAAATAGGGTTTCAGTTAAAAGCAGATTGTTGTCGCTTTCGGGCATACCTGCTGTGTTTTTTATTCTTGCTACCATCTTCACCATCGGAACATTATCCAACCTTATCAGCTACATTGACCATATCTATGACGACAGAGTTGTACCACTTAGGCAAATAAAAGTGGTGTCAGATAACTATGCGGTGGTTATTGTTGATACTTTTCATAAGTTACGAGGTCATCAACTCTCAAATAGCGCTGCATTAAAGCAAATCGACGAAGCGAAGAAGGTTGCGGAAAAAGAATGGCGACAATATTTATCGACCGATTTGACAAATGAAGAACGAGAGCTTGTCAAAGAGGTTGAGGCTGCAGAACTGACCGTTAAACAGTTGTTGGCTGATTACACCAGCAGAGTAAATGCCAATACATTTGAAGAAATTCCCTACGATAAATTTGTGCATGACCTTTACGCCGTATTTGACCCTTTAAGTGAGAGTTATAATGCGTTGATTGAATTACAGCTTGCCGAAGCAAGTTCGCTGAGAGATAAGGGACGCTCAGAAGCCAGTGCAACCAAAACAGCCATGATCGCGTCATCCTTCATCATTGTGATAGTTATGGTAGTGATTGGTATGCTGATATTCAGATCAATCAATGAGCCACTCAATCGTCTGCGTTTACGCATTGGTAATATCGCAAAAGATGCCGACTTAACTCAGCGTGTAGTGATTGAAGGGGAAGATGAATTGAGTGAGATAGGTAATGATTTTAATACTATGGTGTCGAGCTTACATGAACTAGTCACTAATCTAGTTACTATGGTAAATAGCCTTTCTTCTACGTCCAATGAGCTAAATGGAATTAGCCAGTCAATTGCTGGTACGTCACAAGAGCAGGAACAGCAAACGGTGATGATAGCCACTGCGGCGACGGAAATGAGTAGTGCAATACAGGAGGTTGCACATAGCGCGATGAACACTGCGAACAAGGCTGAGATGTCGGGTAAGCTAGCGAAACAAGGAATGAGTGTAATATCGCAAAATATTCAGGCTATTGAGCGCCTAGCTAATGAGGTTGGGGATAATGCACAGTTGATTAAAGCATTGAACGATCAGTCTAATGAAATCAACCAAGTTGTGTTAATGATCCAAGGCGTTGCAGAACAAACAAATCTGTTGGCATTGAACGCTGCAATTGAAGCTGCGAGGGCTGGAGAGTCCGGCCGAGGCTTTGCAGTTGTTGCTGATGAAGTCAGGCAGTTGGCACACAATACTCAAAAAGCCACAGAATCGATCCGGGATATGATCAGTAAGTTACAAGGCATGGCACAAAACGCAGTGTCATCCATGGAAAGTGCGCAATCGAGCGCTGCAGCTGGAGTGGATAGGGCTAATGAGTCAGCTCAAATCATGACCGACATAGACAAGGCGGTAGATGAAATCGTCGGTATGAACATTCAGGTTTCAACTGCGACAGAAGAGCAAACAACGGTGGTTGCGGAAATAAGTGAAAACATAAACGACTTCAGTAGTAGTATTTCTGAAATTACTCGCAATGCACAAAGTAACGCAGATGTAAGTAATGATTTAGAAGCGCTCGCTGAAAAACTAAACAGTCAAGTACTGGTATTCAAGGTTTAATGATGGCTTTACTTGATAATTAACTTAAGAGGTTTTGCGCTAAAGTCAGAAACCACAATGAAGCTGATTATTTGGGGCTAGAATAGAGCGGGTTTTGTCCATAAACCCGCTCTATATATTTAAGCGTTTTGCATACCTAACCAAGCCTGAAATAAGTTGCTAACCCAGGCCCTACTGTTTTGTGTTAAAACAGGTATTCCATACTTAAATTGTATGCTCTAGGCTCGTTATATTTTTTAGGTACGAAACCGTACGTGTCGTAAAACGTCTCATCTGTTAAATTGCTGATATTTAGTTTTACGCTAAGCTGGCTAGAGTATTGATATTTGATGTGTGCATTAAGTAAAAGCTGGCTATCAAGCTCAGCGCGCACTGCGCCTCGACGGCCACCTGTTGGCAGTCCAAGGTCAACACCAGGAACGTTTAAAATATCAACTTTTCTGTTTGTATCCCAAGTTGCACTTAAGCCTAAGTTCCAAGCCCCATAAGTATATTTAGTACTTGCATTGAGCGTCTTTCTTGGTGCGTACAAGTTAATATCTTCACCATTTTCGTCGACAACATCGAAATCACTGTAACCAAAGTTTGCTTGCCAATCTTCTGTTAGCTTTGCTTCTAATTCAACTTCAAATCCATCAGCCTCTGCACCATCAACGGGTCGATACCTAGCTGGTCGCTCATTCGCATATTCGGGGATAACAACACCAAAGTCTTCCTTTAAACTATCAAAATAAGCGACATTTAAGCGTAACTTGTCGTCCCATAGTGTGGTTTTGATACCTACTTCTAAGTTTCGCGCTGTGATCGGCGCTAATTGCTTTAAGTTCACATCTATTTTATCCAGTTGTGGCTCATAGGCGTCGGTGTAACTTGCATACGTGCTGATCTGATCATTGATATTGTAAACCAGCCCCACATATAGGCTTTCACCAGTTTCTTTACCTTTATCGCTAGAGAATCCGCTCCAAGCAAAATCACGCTCGTTGGTGCGTTCATAATCGAAGAATTTGACGCCTAGAATAGCGTGAAGGTCATCTGTTAACGTTAATTTACTGCTAAGGGCGATACTCTGCTCTTTTGTTGCTTTGTCCCAATAGCCAATGAATTGCTTATCGGTTGCGGTTAAATGAGCAGCAGGGTGAAGGTTATTAATCGATTGGAGTGGATAAAAAATTGTCCTCGCATTTTCATCCAACTCTTCGAAGCGATCGTCAGTAGATTCAAAATCTGCATTTAAATAGGTGATATTTACTTGGTGCGATCGGTTAAATAATTCAAATCGACCAACCAGTCCCAAAATAAAATTAGTCCCATCGACGGTTTCTATCCAACGTCTATCACCGCCTTGAAGACCAAGGCCCGTTTCTTTGTTTGGGTTTCCACTAAAGTAGGTTAAGGTAATGTCAGCTTCTGTTTTACTGTATTGTGCGCCAAAGTTAAGTGCCCAATCTAAATTGATTTGGTGAGATAATTTTAAATGATAACTTTGGTGGGTATTGCCGTTGTAACTATCTGGCGAGGATAAATTTGTTTTCTTGTCTATTTCAACAGAGCTACCATCAGAGTAAAAAATTGGCAATCCCCACGGCGATAGTTTCAGTTCATTGTCTTGGTAATGAACACTAAACGAGGCTTCTGTATCTTCAGAGAAATAATGATGCAACTGAGTGTATGCAACGATCTTGTTACTATTTTCTTTATCGACGAAGCTATCTTTTTCCTCATAGGCAAGAATAACTCGTCCGGCCAATGCTTCATCTTTAGTGAGAGCTCCGGTTGCATCTACATGTGTACGCATTTTATTCCAAGAGCCAATCTCGGCACCAACTTCAACAAAACCGCCTCGATCTGGTTGCTTGGTGATAACATTTAGTGTTGCTGATGGTTGTCCTGCGCCAGCCATCAAGCCAGCAGCGCCCCTAAGAACCTCTACTCGGTCATAGACAATAGTGTCTAGGCGACTCTCTTGTGGTCCAGCAATTGAAGTAGGTAAACCATCTTTGACCAAGGCATTGACGAGATACCCACGAGAGGTAAACTCAGTATTATCACCCGCTCCAAATTTGTATCTTGAGATACCAGTTGCTTGTACCATGATATCTTCGAGGTCATTAAGTTCGAAGTCTTTTATATAATCGTGACTTAAAACGGTGACAGATTGGGGGGTTTCTTTAATAGTAAGGTCAAGTCCTGTGGGACCCGAGTTACGCTTGATTGGCTGGCCAACAACACTGATCCGTTCAATATTGTCGCGATCGACTTCTGCTGCCGCATTTGGAGAAAAATAAAGGAGTGATAACATCAGAGCTAGTGCTGTAGATTGATGCGCTTTGGTTTGCATGGGTGTTTCCTTTCCTAAATTGTTTTTTCGTCACAAGAGATAAAGATGAAAGTTCCTATGAAATGTAGGAGCTATTTTTCTGAGATTGAACCAAGCTTTCGACCAGTTCTAACTGAAAACAGAAATTATTTTCAATTCTAAATGATAATTCTTTTTGTTACCATAAGGGGTAATTCAAAAAATGAATTATTGCAAAAATAATGGCTTACCCAAATCTCAGATTGGTCAGGATCTAATTGTTAGGTAGGGTGTCAATTAGGTTAGATAGCGCTGTCACAGGGGCTTATCTGTGTTTGAATATCAAAGCAAGGGAGTGAAGTCGTTTTATGTCTTCGCTATTAGGTGGTACATGACGGCAAAACAATGGTTCAACTGGCATAGTTTGAGTGGCGTGTGGTTTGGGTTGTTGCTGTTCATAATATGCTGGACTGGCGCGTTTGCGAGTATTGCCCACGAATTAGATTGGCTATTCAATGAGCCGGTGAGGGCAACAGAGGGCCAATCAAACATAAATTTAGCAGCAGCTTATGAGATGGTACAAGAGACGTATCCTGACGCCCAAATAGGGATTGCCTTTACAGGTCCTGATACTTATTTTGCGCATGACATCGTGATGCGGATGCCAGATAGTCCATGGCAACATGTTTATGTCGATCCATATTCAGGAGCTATCCAAGCTGAAACCAGCTTTTTTAATATTCAGCGCTTTTTTCGCGATTTTCACATGCATTTTTTCGGCGTTTTTGACAGCATCATTTCATATTATCTTGTGCTTATCTTTGCCGTGCCTTTATGTATTTCGACTGTGAGTGCGCTTTATGTATATCGCGGCTGGTGGAAGAAGTTATTTGCCTTAACACTTAGCGGGGATGCTCGAGCCAAAATGGCAAGTATGCATAAAATAAGTGGCGTGTGGGGCTTATGGCTTGCGATTGTTATTTCATTCACGAGTATCTGGTATCTATTTGAGTTTGTACGAATGGATCTGGTTGATGGTAAAACAGCCTTTACCGACGTTGGTGATTTTGCCGTTAATCCTTTGCCCGAACTACCACGACAGAATAAGCCGCAATTGTCAGTAGTAGAATTATTCGCAATAGTAAAAGGGGCGAGACCCGACCTTGAGGTGAAAGCGATCCGCTATTCTGGAGGTTATTTTTATGCTGAGGGGCAATCCCACGATTGGGTCGTGCGGGATAGGGCAAATAAAATATATGTAAACCCTTACAGCGGTGAAGTTGTATACAGCCAAACAGCATCGAGCCAAGGTCTGTACTGGCGCTTATCTGACACTGCAGACCCTCTACACTTTGGCAACTTTGCGGGTGTATGGGGGAAAATATTGTGGTTTATATTTGGGATTGTGATCTCATTTTTGGTTCTCAGTGGTACTTATATGTACATTAAACGGCAGTTTAAGTTGCGTCGTAAAGATGAGCATCGAGGTGTTGTAGTGTCACTGTCTTTAAGCTTTGGAATGATCTTATGTATTTGCTTTTACGCTCAACAGACTATTATGGGTTATGGTATTGCAGGAAGGTGGCCAGAGTTACCCTTTGCTTCGTTTATATTTTTATCGGCCTGGGTGTCGTTCACTTGCTTAATTATCGTGCTTTGGAGCGCAGCTCTGCTTAACTTATGTCTTAAAAATCGGGGGTCTTCGTTCAAGTTGGGTATGAATTGATTTTTGCAGACCAAAAAAAACCTCGCTGCTGCGAGGTTTCTTCACTCATGAAACTGTGATTAAACAACACCACGAGGTAAGCGACAGTCGTGATCCTTTGCTGCTAATTCAGCAATCCACTGTTCTTCTGCTTTGAAGCCATCTTCGTTTTCTGTAACGATAGTAAAGCTTGCTGATTTTACAGCTGCAGCCTTAGGCGCTTTCTTAGTCGTTTTCGCTTTTTTGGCAGGTGCCTGCGTTGTCTCACTTGCTACAGCTGACCCTGAAGTTAGCTCTTCTGTTAATTCAGCCACTTCAGCAAGACGCATGTTTTTGCCTCCATCGATGCTATACCAACCTGGTTTTGCAGTGATTTCAGGCTTTTTGCCATGTGCAGCTTCGTACGCAGCTTCGAAAGCGCTTAGTACTTCAGTTTTATCTAGTTTACTCATCGTAGATCCTAGTCGTGTTGTACGCGGATACGCGGGTTAAGATTAAACTCTATTTATACCCATATTTGCGCAAATTTTCAATTTTTTACGTTTTTCAGCGCTAATTCATCGAACTTTAGCCTGATTTTGATGTCTTTTTCGACGCTTATAGTGCTTCTGGGTCAATAATACGACGAATTGTGATCCACATACTGCCAATTTGCTCATGCCAAATCCGGGTGACTACTTCTAAGGCCTTATGGTTCGGGATAAATAGCCTGCTTAGTGGGTATTGCTTGAAGTTATAAAATTCCGTCGGCGCAGAGAACACTTCAATACCTTGCGCTTCAAATAGGTTTTTTGCGCGTTTCATGTGCGCAGCCGATGTAACCAATGCAACGTCATAATCGACTAGCAAAGGTGCTAGCATTTTTGCTTCGTCCGCTGTGTCTTTGGCATTGGGGTTTTGCTTAATACGTGTAGCGGAAATACCTAAGCTCTGTGCGGTTCTTGCCATAAGTCCCGCGCTTGTTGCATGGCCATAGCCGTAACCAGAGACATACAGTTGGGCTTTTGGGTAAATATTAGCAAGTCTTACACCTTCAACTAACCTAGCTAGACCGCAGCTGCCGAGTTGGGCGTTGCTGGGGAGAGAGTTATCTGGGTATAAATCACAGCCAAGTACAACGATTTTATCTATGTTGCTGTGCTTACTTGGATTGAATGCAGCGAGAGTGCCAGTATCTCTCTCGATAATATGTTGTGCGACATAAGGAGTCGACAATGCCCAAGTGGTGAGTAAGACGAACCAGCTTGCAATATAAGGTCCTTTACGCATCTTAGACATAAAAAGCATAAGCCCCATAAGCACAACCAAAGATAACGGTAAAGGCATCAGAAGTTGACCGACAACCTTTTTGACTTCAAACATTTAAACATGTCCTAGATTTAGATAAGCCTAACGCAATGCTAGCATGAGATTGAAGCTGTAGAAATGTATAACAGTAAGGGCTCAAAAAGAGCCCAGTATATTATCTTGCGGTGGTTTTGCGGCAAGTGTTGAGGAAATGACGATAGACAGGGTTGTCTTTCATGCTTTTCTTCATAGCTAAATACATCGGGCGATTTAACCCAAGTGCGCCAAGAGGAATAGATTTAATCAATCCTTGGCTTTCATAGGGGGTCACTAACCAGTCCGGTAATGCCGCAACCCCCATACCTGCACTGACAAGTTGGAAGATTAATAAACCTTGATCGACGGTTTTTAGTGTACCGTCAAAGCGTGCATTTTGAATGAAGTGCTTAAATATATCCTGACGCTCTCGTGGAATAGGGTAAGAAATGATGGTTTCATCTTTTAGGTCGAGTGCTGTGACATAGGCCTTCTTGGCCAATTCGTGATCTGGTGCAACGATTAACTTTAATTTAAAGTCAAAAAGGTGCGCGTATTCCAGTTGTTCGGGTTCTCGAATGTCTGAGGTAAGCACTAAGTCCAGCTCATCTTCAATAAGGTCAGGAATAGCGTCGTAGCTAAAGCCCCGCTCGTAATCGACCTTAATGTCAGGCCAAAAGGTATTGAATTCTTTAATTGTTGGCAGCAACCAGTGAAAACATGCATGACATTCCACGCTTAATCTGAGTTGCGAGATAGGCTGATTAAGGCTTTCCTTCAGACGACACTTGGTTGCTTCAACTTTAGGTAAAACATCGTTGGCAAGTTCCAATAATAACATCCCTTGAGGGGTAAAACGTACAGGCTGCGTTTTGCGCTCAAAAAGCTGGCAGTCGAGTTTGCTTTCAAGATCTTTGATCTGATGTGATAAAGCAGATTGAGTTAGGAATAGCTCTCGCGCAGTATTCACAAGAGAACCAGTTTCTTTCAAGGTGGAGATAGTCTTTAGGTGCTTTATATCAATCATTATCAACAATTCTCATATTTGAAGTGAGCAAATCTCAGCTTTTCTCAATATTACGATTCTATTTAGTTATTATCAATGTCTAGACGTCTAAATACCTGCGGTGAATTGTTCAAAAATTCACTAATCCACTATAACACTAAAAATGACAGCGTTGTCACTACTTCTGTAAAAATTTTGCAAAAAATTACAATTTAATTTTATTCATGTGAACTCTGAGAAAGCATCAATTGTTGTTTTTAAACATGAAAACTATATTTTAGACATCTAAACCTCTAGATGGGATTTAAATTATGGCATTAACACATAACTTGGGCTTTCCTCGTATAGGCAAAAAGCGTGAACTTAAATTTGCAGTAGAACGCTATTGGTCAGGTGACTTAACGAAAGACGACCTAATCGCAGAAGGAAAGCGTATTCGTGCAAAAAATTGGGCGTTGCAAGCTGACGCAGGTGTTGACCTTCTCCCTGTAGGCGATTTTGCTTGGTATGATCACGTATTGAATATTTCATTACTTGTCGGCGCTATTCCTAGTCGTCACAAAAATAATGAGCCGGTAAATCTTGATACTGTATTTCGGATTGGTAGGGGGCGAGCACCTAGCGGCTGTGCGTGTGCTGCCAGTGAAATGACAAAATGGTTCAACACTAATTATCATTACATCGTCCCTGAGTTAACACAAACGCAGGACTTTGCTCTGACTTGGACGGAGTTATTTACTCAAGTAGAGGAAGCACAATTACTTGGCTACCAAGCAAAACCCGTATTGGTCGGCCCGGTAACCTATCTCTACTTAGCTAAATGCGTTGGTCAAGCGTTTGATAAATTGGCTTTATTAGATAAGTTATTGATTGTATATCAGCAGGTACTCGGCAAGCTTGCAGAGCAAGGCGTTGAGTGGGTACAAATTGATGAACCTATTTTAGCATTGGAAATCGACGATGTTTATCGCAACGCGCTGCGCCGAAGCTTTGATGCGTTGAACGGCCAAGGAGTAAAAGTGTTATTGGCCAGTTATTTTGACTCCGTACAAGCGCATCTTGAAGATATCCAGTCTTACCCCGTAGAAGGCGTACATTTTGACTGCATAGCGGCAAACTATGACTTGGCCGTGTTAGAGGAAGTCGTTGGGCAAGATAGTGTACTGTCCCTCGGGATTGTGAATGGTCGTAACATTTGGCGCTCGGATCTCGAAGGCGTATACCAGCAACTTACTCAGGTTCATGAACGTCGTGGTGATAATCTCTGGCTTGCTCCTTCATGCTCATTATTGCATACGCCAGTCGACTTAGAGCAAGAGCAACAGCTTGACAGTGAATTAAAGTCTTGGCTCGCATTTGCCAAACAAAAAGGGCAAGAGCTGGCATTATTGAAAAATGCATTGGAACAACGTGATATTACCCAGTTGGTCGAATATTCTAAGCCTGTAAAAGCGCGCTTGACCTCTACTCGCGTGAATAATAGCGAGGCACAACAGCGTGTTTCAGCGCTTACAGCAAAAGATGGTCAACGCAATAGTGAATTCGCGATCAGAACTAAAAAACAAGCACAGTCGCTAAATTTACCCCTATTGCCAACCACAACGATCGGCTCCTTCCCACAAACTCAAGCTATTCGTAAGGCACGGCGTGATTATAAGGCGGGTATCTTGAATGCTGATGCTTATCATAGCCAGATGGAAGCGGAGATCCGTTATGCCGTTGAAGAACAAGAAGCGCTTAACTTAGATGTGCTGGTTCATGGCGAAGCGGAGCGCAATGACATGGTTGAGTATTTTGGTGAATTACTCGAAGGTTTTGCCTTTACTCAGTTTGGCTGGGTGCAAAGTTATGGTTCACGCTGTGTTAAACCCCCTGTGATTTGGGGAGATGTTTCGCGTGCAGCACCAATGACAGTTAATTGGACGAGTTATGCACAGAGCTTAACCAAAAAACCGATGAAGGGCATGCTAACAGGACCTGTGACTATTTTATTTTGGTCGTTTGTCAGAGATGACTTAGACAAGCCAAGCATCGCGAATCAAATTGCACTAGCACTGAGAGATGAAGTCGTGGATTTGCAAAATGCAGGAATTAAGGTGATCCAAATCGATGAACCTGCATTTAGAGAGGGGATGCCACTCAAAGCCAGTCAGTGGCAAACCTACTTAGCTTGGGCGGCGTATGCGTTTAGGGTATCCGCAAGTGGTGTGAATGACGAAACACAGATCCATACGCATATGTGTTATTCGGAGTTTAACGATATTATCGCCGCCATTGCAGATATGGATGCAGACGTGATCACGATTGAAACGTCACGTTCAAATATGGCGTTACTCGACGCCTTTGAACATTTTGACTACCCCAATGACATCGGGCCTGGCGTTTATGATATTCATACGCCAAACGTCCCTGAGATGACATGGATAAAAGATTTAATTCACAAAGCAGCGAAGAAAATTCCAGTAGAAAGATTATGGGTGAATCCAGATTGTGGGCTTAAAACTCGAGGATGGCCAGAAACCCGAGCCGCACTTGAGAATATGGTGACAGCGACCAAGGAGCTCAGAAGCGAATTAGGGAAAAGTTAATCTAAAAAGTCCACATACCTCATTGTTTATATACAATGAGGTGTTTGCTAGTTTCTACTCAGTAAAAATGCCATCGCTTGATCTGCGGCTAATGGTTTAGAAACAATATAACCTTGACCAAATTGACAGCCTTTTTGCTTTAATAGCTGCCACTGGGTTTCGAGCTCGATACCTTCAGCGACAACGGTCAGATTAAGTGATTGCGCAAGTTTCAAAATCGCATCAACTAGGGGGTTCTCTCTTTCAGTTAGTTGGTCAATGAAACTCTTATCAATCTTGAGCACATGAATAGGCAGCTGGTGCAAATAACCTAATGCAGAGTAACCCGTACCAAAGTCGTCAAGATAAAGCTTCACTCCAAGGGATTCTAATCCCTGAATAATTTTGGTTGCGAGGGCTAGGTTCGCGATCAATCCAGATTCTGTGATTTCCAAACATAAAGAACCAGGTGTAAGCTCATAGCGATGATAAAGTTGCTGAATTGTATCTACGAACTCTAAGCTTGCGAAATGTCGCGATGAAACATTTACGGTAATACGAATCTTTGGCTGCTTTTGCGCTTTCCAGCGTTTGAGTTGTTTGGCTGCTAATTCCAGCAAATGTAAGTCAAGCTCAATGATCTGTCCGGTTTGCTCTGCAATCGGAATAAAAGCATCTGGAGACACTAGACCATTTTTGGGGTGAAACCAACGGACGAGGGCTTCAAAGCTAACAATAGTGCCTGTCGTTAGGGAAAATATCGGCTGATAATACAGCGAAAATTCATTGTTTTTTATGCCATGCTGCAGATCATTTTCAATATCGGCCTGCTGTTTTAAGCGTTTGCGCATGGCGTTATTAAAATAACATACTTGACCTCGGCCCAAAGATTTTGCTTCGTACATTGCCGCATCTGCTTGTTGCAGTAAATTAATTGCGCTATCGGATTCGTTATCAGTGAATGCAACGCCAATACTGCCAGAAGCTTGTAGAACATGGCCATCTATATGGAGAGGCTTGGTTATGGCGGTGGTGATCCTATTAAGAAGCAGAGTGACTTGTTGCCGGTCTTGGACGTTTTCCATAAAAATCGCAAACTCATCCCCCCCGAGCCGCGCAAAGGTGTCGGTTTTGCGAATGCAGCCATTTATCATCTCAACAATAGCAATTAAGAAATGGTCGCCAACATCGTGGCCAAGTGAGTCATTAATGCTTTTAAATCTGTCTAAATCGAGATAGATCAGGCAGTGCAAATTAGAGGACTCCACTCGCGCTAGCCTCAAAATAGCATGTTTGATCCGCTCTAATAATAAATAGCGATTGGCTAGACCTGTTAAATCATCGTGTAAAGCTCTATGTTCTAGTGCCTGCCTTGAAAGCTGCCGATCTATGGCCATGCTGACTTGACGACTTATATAAGTCAGAATAGATAAATCATGACTCACGAAAGCTTGGTCGTTATTATAGCTTTGCAGCACAATCACGCCCTGATATTGATCATTAACCAAAAATGGTACGCCTAACCAAGAGCGTGGCGAGCGACCCACCATCTTAAAATCACCCCGCGTAATGTGCGCTCTAAATTGATCGTTATCGCATAGCAGAGGTCGTTGGTTCTTCAGAATATAGTAGGATGCAGTATGCTTAATCTGATCTTTTGATACTTTTTGGTGAGCATTACACTTTTCGCCTCCCTCAATCAAATAATCGATTTCTAAAATATCCTGTTGAGTATCATAAAGGCCAATAAAGAAATTCTCGGCGCAAAGCTGAGAGGCAATGATTTTATATAAGTCATCATAAAAAGCTTCAAGGTTCTCAAAGCGGTAAGTGATGTTCGCAATTTTCAGTAGTGATTTTTCTAAATTCTGCGCTTGGTGCAACTGGGTAATCGTGGTTTGGAGGTTTTCTAAGGTGCGTAATTGATGGATTTTGGCGCTGAGTAAATGTGCGACCGTTGATAATATCTGTAAATGCGCGGAGGTAAAATAATCAGCCTCAGGGTGTTCACAGTCAATAACACCGATCAAGTGGCCATCATACTCAAGTGGTACACATAGCTCTGACATGGCTGGCCGTAAATCAGCAATATACATTGGGTGAGAGGCGACGTTCCCAGAAATAAAGGGCGCTCTAGTCGTTGCAACTTGCCCGGTAATACCTGAACCAATCTTTATCTTAGTTTGTTCAACACGATAATCCCCATTAGCATGGCAAACGCCCATACTTGCAGCGACTTCTAAATACTCTTGATAAGGGTCAGCGAGGTAGATAACACAATCTACAAATCCCAGTCGATTAACGACCTGTGTTGTAACGTATTCAAACAATTCGTCAAGTTTGGTTAGATGCAGCAGCGACGAGGAAAACTGGTTAATGATGCTAAGCTGCTCAGTTTTTGATTCTAATTTTTGGTTCTCAGATAGCATACATATTTCTCATGAAAAGATGCTACTAAGTTAACTTAAATTGTATATATTTACCAATTTTGCGAAAAATGAAACCGAGCTAAAAGTAAACTGACAAAATGAAATAATCTGCGCTTGGCCTGAAAAACTTTACTAACACCCATGCGCAGCCTATGATCGGGCAAATTCAGCAGTGGAAGAGAGCAATGACGAGCAAACAAACGCTAACGATTACACGACCAGATGATTGGCATGTGCACCTACGTGATGGTGATGTCTTGGTCGATACGGTAAGAGATATTAGTCGCTACATGGGCCGTGCGATTATCATGCCAAACCTAGTACCACCAGCAACTTGCACAGAGACTGCTTTGGCTTACCGTGACCGCATTATGGCCGCTAATCCTCAAGGTAACTTTCAGCCGCTAATGGTGTTATATCTTACAGATAACACGACTCCTGAAGAAATCAAAAAAGCGAAAGCAACCGGTCATATCGTTGCTGCTAAGTTGTATCCAGCCGGCGCAACAACAAACTCAGCATCGGGCGTAACGGATATTGAAAATGTATATCCAGCGCTTGAAGCGATGCAAGAAGTTGGCATGTTGCTACTCGTACACGGTGAAGTGACGGACTCTTCTATTGATATCTTTGATAGAGAAAAAGTGTTCCTTGAGACGAAATTATCCAAAGTCGTTGATAACTTCCCAACGTTAAAAATTGTACTCGAACATATCACGACAAAAGACGCTGTTGATTTTGTTAATCAAGCGCCTGACAACGTTGCCGCAACTATCACAGCTCATCACTTGCTTTATAACCGCAATCATATGTTGGCTGGTGGCATTCGCCCTCACTATTATTGTTTACCTATCTTAAAGCGCAATACGCATCAACAAGCATTAATTGAAGCGGCGACAAGCGGAAGTAAAAAATTCTTCTTGGGCACAGACTCAGCCCCTCATGCGAAAGATAAAAAAGAAGCTGCATGTGGTTGTGCTGGGGCGTATACCGCACATGCTGCAATTGAGCTCTATGCAGAGGCATTTGAAGATGCAAACGCACTTGATAAGTTAGAAGGCTTTGCTAGTCACTTTGGTCCAGATTTTTATGACCTGCCGCGCAATACGGACACCATTACGCTGACTAAGTCTCCGTGGCAAGTGCCCGATTCATATAAATTAGGTGAAGGAACGGTTGTTCCGATTAAAGCAAGTGCGACAATTGATTGGAAAGTTGAATAAGAGTTAAATAAATTGTAATTAAATCTTCTTGATTTTTACTGAAAAGCGCCATTATGGCGCTTTTTTCGTAACAAAATCAGAAATCACAGAATCCAATTTGTTTTTTATTAATTTTAATATAGTATTCAATATAAATATTAAAACTAACTAAGCTTAATTGAGAGAGTATCAATGCGTGAGATCAAGTCTTTTATTAAAAATGCAAGTTACGGTGATTTAGAAAAAGCTTTAGAGCTAATCCAAAAAGCACTGGATGAGCAAAAGGAACAACAGCAGGCTAAAGAAGAAGTATTGGCTATGCTGAAAGAAAAAGGACTTACGCTTGATGATTTAGTAGGTTCTACCTCTGCTGACCGTCGTTCTAAAGTGAAAGCAAAATACCGTATTGAAAAAGACGGTGAGGTAATTGAGTGGACTGGTCGTGGTAAAACACCTAAAGTATTTCAAGGTGTTAACCTAGACGATTATCTAATCTAATTATGCGTTATTATGAAGGTTGTTAGGTATTGAGCAGCTTTTTTAAATAGCCTAAATAAAAGGCGTATCTTAGCAGATACGCCTTTTTTGACTTAATTATTCATATCCTGAGGTGCTTATTTACGTTCTAAGACCTTATCAGCAAGAAGCGGTACAAAATACACTGGCTCACTTTCGTAAATCTAGCGACTCCGCCGTCATTGTATTACCTACAGGCGCCGGAAAGAGTCTCGTAATTGCAGAGCTTGCGAGGCTTGCGAGGCACAAAATATTAGTATTGACTCATGTTAAAGAGCTGGTAGAGCAAAATGCACAAAAATATAAAAGCTATGGATTGCAAGCGAGCATTTTTTCTGCTGGATTAAAAGAAAAGTCGTTACAGCATCAAGTAACTTTTGCCAGTGTGCAGTCATTGTCTCGAAACTTATCACAACTCAATCAATTTTATTCATTAGTTATCATTGACGAATGCCATCGGGTGAGTGGGGAAGATAATAGCCAGTATCAACAAATTTTAAATCAACTGGCTCAGTTTAATCCTGAGCTAAAGTTATTAGGCTTAACAGCAACACCTTATCGGTTGGGTATGGGATGGATATACCATAAACATTATCATGGTTTTGTTAGAGGAAAAGCTGAATCACCATTCAAGCAGTGTATTTACGAATTACCACTTAGATATATGATAAAGAACTCGTATCTTACGCCGCCAAATAAAATCGACCCAGCCGTTGAGAATTATGATTTTTCTAGTTTAAGTACAGATTCATTTGGGCGTTATTCAGAATCTGATATGAATACATTATTACAAGCACAAACTCGTGCAACAAAGAGCATTATCACTCATTTGCTAGAGCTCAGTGAAAATAGGATGGGGGTAATGATTTTTGCCGCGACGGTTATGCATGCAAAAGAAATTATCGGCTACTTGCCCAAGCAATATAGTGCACTAATAACGGGTGAAACCAAGTCAGCCGTGAGAGATGCACTTATCGTCCAATTTAAAAATAGAGAAATTAAGTATTTAGTTAATGTCTCTGTGCTGACTACCGGATTTGATGCCCCCCATGTTGACGTGATTGCTATCTTAAGGCCCACTGAGTCTGTTAGCCTTTATCAGCAGATTGTAGGCAGAGGACTTAGGTTAGATGAGAACAAAGAAGATTGCTTTGTCATTGATTATGCAGGTAACGACTTTGATTTATTTGCACCTGAAGTCGGAAGTAAAAAGCCAAACTCAGACAATGAGCCCGTTCAGGTGCTTTGCCCAGGTTGTGGCTTTGCCAATATTTTCTGGGGAAAAGTAGACGAACAGGGCAAGCTTATTGAGCATTTCGGCAGGCGCTGTCAGGGGTTACTTGAAGATGATGAAGGCCACTCACAGCAGTGTGATTACCGTTTTAAGTTTAAAGAATGTGAGCAGTGTGGTGCCGAAAATGATATAGCTGCAAGACAATGTCATCAGTGTGGCGAAATAATGGCGGACCCAGATGATAAGTTGCGTGCGGCATTGAATTTAAAACATGCAATGGTACTACGCTGCAGCGGGCTATGTAGCGAAGTGCTCAGTGGTAACAGATTAAAAGTCACTTACTTTGATGAGGATGGAGCAAGTTGCTGTGAGGTCTATGACTTTTCTAATCAAAAGAGTCTATTTATATTCCACCAGCAATTTGCAAAGCGGCGAAAGTCTACGTCGGCACCTGCGAAATGGCGGTTAGCTGAAGAAGTGGTAGATACTGACTTAATTGCACCGGATTTCGTGATTGCTAAATTACACAAGAAGTTTGGTTGGCAGGTTTCTGAAAAACTGTTTGACTATCAAGGTAGCTATAGAAAGGCTGACAAAAGTTAGCCTTTCTATATAAAAGTCGGATTTTCCGTGGCGATTTATTCTTCTGAAGCCATTAAGCCCCAGCCATCGCCATACCCTTCATAGCCATTGGCTATGCTTTCTAGGTATTGTTCAGTCTGACTCAGTAGCTCATGCATCGGGACCATAGTTACCGTGGTGATAACTTCCCAAACACCTGTGTCAGGACATTGTTGTAACTGGGTTTTCGGTGCTAATTCGTCTTTTCCAATCGCGCTAATGAAACGCTTAGCATCATCAGCTTGCTCGAAAAGAATATAAAAATCGATATTCTGCATTTGCGTCAGATCAACGCCAGCAGCGGCAATCTCAGCTAGAAGCTCACCGTTATCATCATTTGGAAATTGCATAATTTTACTCTGCAGGTTCAATTGCTGCTATTGTCCGTCATCTGCAAGAAAATAAAAAGGATGAATGTAAATAAATGTGCGATAAAACCCACTGCGTTACAATAAAATACACCCTATGTTCAGCTTCAGCTCAGTAAAATTGCACTTTCTCTTAAAAGTCGTTTTACAGTATCCATTTTCGCAAGCACAATGGCATTATCGATGCCCATAAGTCGCGATATTTAGGTCGTTTTATTTTAATGAAGCCGTATTTCTCTTGTTTAACACTAGCGCTTTTTTTGTGCTGTTTTTCCTCGTTTTACGTAGGTGCTGAGTCTCGCCCTGCATCAGTAAAAATCTCCAACATTGAAGTCAAAGTCGAAAACGGCGACGTCGAAGACAACATCACTGGTTTTTTAAAATCTTACCAAGGTAAACCAAAAATACCTCGGGTAATGAAAGAGGTGCGTGCGGACATACGTCGCGCTTTGCATGCTTTAGGTTATTATCACTTTGATATTCAAATCAGTGGAGAAGGACAAAACGTCATAGCCGAAGTCAAACTTGAAGCACCACTGAAATGGAAAGATATTAATATTGAGCTTGCGGGCACGGGTAAGGATAATGTGGATTTAGTTTCGCTTATCAAAGATGTACCTATTCAAGTTGGCAAGCAAGTCAATCATGGTGATTACCAGGCAACGAAAAGCCGCTTTGAGAGCGAGCTGCTAGAGCTTGGATATTTTGATTATCAATGGCAAGAGTCCAAATTGCTTGTTCATAAAGCGAATCGCTATGCTGGCGTGCGACTGCTGCTCAACACTGGTAAACGTTACCAATTTGGTGATCTTGCTATTGAGGGAAACACCAAAGCGGCTAACTATATACGTTCACTAAGCCCATTTTCGAAAGGGCAACCTTTTGAAGCGAGTCTTTTGTCTGACTTTAATCTGTCTTTAAATGCAACTCCTTATTTTAGTGCGATAAAGGTTTATCCGCTGTTAAAGGACCGTACGAACGATCAGGTACCAGTTCGAGTGAGTGTTGAAGACAAACCTGCAAATAGCTTTGAAGTGGGTGCTGGCTACAGTGATGATGTGGGTGCAAAAACCCGTTTTAAGTGGACTAAACCCTGGATCACTGAGGATGGCCACTCCTTTGAGTCCAATCTGAGGCTGTCGCAAAAGCAACAAGATATCACAGCAAGTTATACTATCCCGGTAGACAATCCTAACGACGATTTATGGCGTGTGTTAGGTGGTTATAAGGTGCAGGATGAAGTAACGGAAGGGATCAACAGTCGAATTTGGAACGTGCAGGTACAGCGACAATGGCTAACGGATGACGAGTGGGTGAGAACGGCGTTTTTGAAACGTGAACACGAAACCACGGAACAGCTGGGCGAAAAGCAGCGCACGGAAATGTTAATTCCAGGCATTAGCTACTTAAAGAAAGAAAGTAAAGGTGGCGCGCTACCGTATTGGGGTAATGAGCGCCTGATCTCCATTGAAGCTGCAGCAGATTCTGTACTATCGTCTGCAAATATGTTGAAAGTGAGATGGAACAATGAATGGCTAAGAAGCTTTGAAACCAAACATTTATTTTTTGGTCGCTTAGACTTAGGGGCGATCGTGACAAAGGATATTGACCAAATTCCGTTTACCCACCGTTTCCTTGCTGGAGGAGATCAAAGTATCCGTGGTTTTGCCTATGAATCCATCGGTCCTCGCGATGACGAAGGGCGCATACTTGGCGGCAGATATTTAGCCACAGGTACAGTGGAATATAACTATCAATTCCACCCAAGTTGGCGAGCCGCTTTGTTTGTTGATGCGGGTACTGCGACGAACGATTTCTCGGACGCTTGGGAAGTTGGGGCTGGGTTTGGTTTTCGTTATTTAACCCCCGTTGGTCCAATCCGGCTCGACCATGCTTGGGGGCTGACCAAAGAAAGTAAAAGTACGCGTCTCAGTATTGTTATAGGACCTGAAATCTAATGCAGTTCAGAAGCTTAAGAATCAAAATTATTACTGCCATTATTAGCCTATTTTTACTGTTGGTTTGTTTATGCTTTACCTTGCCCGGGCAAAAGTTACTGGTTTGGGTAGCGAATAAAACGGTTTCAGGCATAGAAATCGATGGTTTAGACAAGCGCTTACTATCTGGCGCCAATCTTACGTTGCGTTATCACAATGACGATATTGATATTCGCCTTAGAGACACCAAAGTCACTGTTGAGTGGTTGACCTGTGCCAGCGTTTGCATTGAGCTAGACGCAAAAGCGATAGCGATTGTACAAAAGCAGAAAAGTGTCAACGAAGAGGAAACTACTGAAAGTGGCCAAGTTGAGTTACCACTGCCAATTGCAATAAAACGTGCGCAAGTTCAGCAATTTTCGTTGGAAACGCCTGATATTAAAGTGCAATTGCAAGGCTTGGACACGCAGCTTTCAGGTTCTGGCTCACATTTTAATGTCCCATCTTTGCTGTTAGACAGCGTGAAGTTGACCGCAAAGGCAACCGATCAGCCAGTGCCTACAAAATCGTCGGCACCACTTAATGCATTAGCGCCACTCCAACTACCTAAGATAGACCTGCCGCTAACCGCTGAGCTCGGTGAGATAAAGATTAGCAACCTCGCGATAGATGAGCAGACGCTTGAGAATATCAAGCTTTCTCAAGTTATAGTAGATGAAAATGTGGACGTGGAGCAGGTTCAGCTTAACTATCAAGAGTGGTTTATATCAGCGGCGGCAGAAGTCTTGCTTAGCGACTGGACTATTGACCTGAGATCAACCTTGAGTGCGCCACAGGGTTTAGCCAGTTTAACGCTGGTGGGTCGCCCTCATGATCTTACGCTTACTTTGAATACCGAGGGGATGGCGTTTGCAAAACTGCAAGCCCATGCAGATTTGACAACGACAAACTGGCCATTTGATTTACAGGGTCAAATAGATAAATTAGTTATTCCGTCGGAGCCCACAACTTTAAAAAGTGCGACACTCGGCTTGAGCGGAGATGCCTCAAAATATAATTTGTCAGGCTCACTCGCTGTTAATACTGTGCAGTTTGGTGATGTTACCGCGACACTTGAAGGGCAAGGTGGACTACAAGCGTTTACTCTAGCTAAAGCAGCGCTTCAGCTTGAAAAAGCACAAGCGCAAATAGCGGGACAAGTGAACTGGTCGCAAGGATTGAAGGGTAAAGTGAACGGGGACTTTTCTCAGCTACCCGTCGATAGATTGCTAGGGCTAGTGCAATACGATGCAGGGCTTACGGAAAACGATATGTTGGCAGGTCAATTCGCGCTTGATTTTATCAGTCAAGGTGAGCAGTGGCAGGTTAATGTTGAGCGCTTTAAGCTCGATGGTAAAGTAGCGGGTGCCCCGCTTAATGCGGACGTTAAGGTCGTTGTGGATGAGAGCCTACTAGGTGAGTTTAGCCATGCACGCCTGAATTATGGCAAAAATAGACTGACGGTAAGCGGTGAGCTTGGTCAGCAGTTGGACCTCGATATTGACTTTCAGTTTGAGCAGGCGGCAAATACGCTTATTCCAGCCGACTTAAAGGGCAGTGGTGAAATCTTTGTTCAGGGCGACCACCTCAAGCCGAGGATTCAGACCGATATTAAGTTTGACTCCGTGCGTTACCAGAATATAGCACTACACGATCTCACGACGAAAGGCACGGTTGATATTGCCAATGAAATGACTGGGCAAATTAAACTGGCACTAGACCGTTTGATTGTTGACTCTGAAATGGTTGAAGACATTCGTTTAGCTGTGAAAGGCAATCAGCAGCAACATAATGCGACATTGGATATTCGTGATAAGCGAGTGGTTGCAAGCTTTGAAGTCAATGGCAAGATGCAGCAGTCTACTTGGCAGGGAGAGTTGTCGTCTGGTGAGGTAACTTCTCACGGGCAAACGATAGCATTGCAAAGTCCTGCCGCAATCATGATCAGTGATGTCAGTCAGCGCATTGCAAAGCAGTGTTGGCAGATGGATGATACTGATTTGTGTTTTGCAGCCGAGCAAAAAGGCACACAAGGGCAGGCCGATGTTAAACTAGAGAAGTTGGCACTGGCTAAACTACAAACTTGGTTGCCAGCAGAGCTCAAAATAACAGGTGAAACTCAGGCCGTGGCTAAACTTGCGTGGCAAAACGGCCAAGTGACCCGAGCTGATGGCGAGCTGAACATTGTTGATGCCGGTGTTACGACTCATGGGCAAACATTTTCAATTGCTGAATTTAGAGCGTTATTAAAAACCAATAACAAACAAATTCACGCTGATTGGCGCATGACCTCCGATACTTTAGGTCAGTTCAGTGGTGATACGCGTGTGCCGTTAGATAAACAGTCCCCCCAATTAGCTGGTAGCGTAAAAATAGAGTCAATTGAGTTGGCTAACTTGTCAGCGCTACTAAACCGAGTAACGGAACAAAGCTTTGACCTGCAAGGGGAAGTGTTAGGGGATATAAATATCTCAGGTAGTCTCGCAGCCCCTGAAGTGAACGGTAAACTAACGGCTCAGCGCTTATTTATGTCTTCAGACTCTTTGCCCGTGGAAATCGATAAAGGTCACATCAATCTTGATTTTGATACTACTTCCGCTCAACTAGAGGCTGAGTTAACTGCAGCAAAAGGCGGTAAGGTCGCGCTCACTGGCGAAGCTTTTTGGTCACCTGAGCTCTCTGCCGAAATCAAAATAAAGGGCGAAAATATTTACGTGCAGCCAGACTCGCAGATTGAACTAACCGCAAGCCCGGATTTAACACTTGCCTATAAAGATAAAATTGCGCGAATACTTGGAGAAATTGTGGTGCCGTTTGGTCGAGTAAATATTGAATCTCTGCCAGAGGGAGTTACATCTCCAAGCGACGATGAAATCATTGTTGATGCCAAGGTGAAAAAGCAGATGTCGGTGCCAGTGCAACACGAAATAGATTTAAAACTGACCGTTAAAGATAACTTTAGGGTGAAGGCTTTAGGACTAGATAGCTTTGTTACCGGTGCAATCGAAATTGATAAGCAAGTTGAGTCGCCAATGTTAGCAACAGGAGAGTTACAACTAAGAGAGGGTAAATATCGTGCATTTGGCCAAGACTTGTTGATCCGCACAGGACAAATTGGCTTCAATGGCGCACTAGATAAACCGTATTTGAACATTCGAGCTATTCGAAATCCAGCGACAACCGCCAATGATGTGATAGCCGGTGTTGAGCTCACAGGCAATATTGCTAAGCCGCGTTTGACTGTATTTTCAGAGCCAGCAATGGATCAAGCCAAAGCGCTGTCTTACCTACTTAACGGTCAGCCTTTAGGGGAGTCTGAAACCTCTAACAATGCGCTACTCACGCAGTTTTTACTCTCACAGGGAATTGACCGCAGTGAAGGATTCTTTAGTAAGGCAGGTGAATCGCTTGGACTTTCGGATGTCAATCTATCAGCAAAAGGCAGTGGCGACGATACACAAGTCGAGGTGTCAGGCTATATCACCCCCAATGTTCAGGTCAGTTATCGTGTTGGGGTGTTTGAGTCAATCAATGAAATTGCACTGCGCTATCGTGTTTTTTCGAAGTTTTATGTTGAAGCCACGAGCGGTTTGTACAACAGTATAGACTTCTTATACAAGTTTGATTGGGATGACAAATGAAACTGCTCTGGCTCGCTCTAGGTTTTGTGATATTTCCTCTCAAAGCACAAGAAACGACGGAAATTAGAATTAGCGCTGGTGCCGATCCGTACATTATAGAATTGCTCACTTTAGCTCTCTCTTACCAGGTAGAGTCATCAAGGCTTGTATCAGTGAGAAGCATCCCTTCTCAAGACAGAGCGGTGCGCCTGCTTGGAGAAAAAGGAGGGCTGGATGTCAGTTGGTTAGTGACTAACTCACAGCGCGAAAAGGCCGCAAGTGCAATTCGCATTCCCTTAGTGAAAGGGATTTTAGGTTATCGCATTCCTTTAGTGCACAAGCATAATAAAACCTTACTGAGTGGCGTGCGTTATACAGGCGACTTGCGTCGAGTTACTTTTGGTTTACGCAGAGATTGGCCTGACCATCAGATTTTTGAGCGTAATGGCCTCAGCGTGACCTCTTTTTCACAAGAAGACAGTGGTTATGACATGCTGTTGAAAAAACGTTTTGATGTGTTGCCAAGTGATTTAGTGAGTATTGAAGCTGCTCTGAGTGACACTGATTTGGTAGCAGATCAGCATGTGGTGTTTTACTATCCTTCTGCGGTATATTTTTTTGTTTCTCACAACAACCCGTTGCTCCATAGTCAAATTGAGAAAGGTCTCAAAAATGCACTGCAAGATGGCCGGTTTGAGGCTTTATTTTTAAAACATTTTTCCGCTCGCCTTGAAAAGCTAGATCTTAAAAACAAAACAGTCATAGAATTAGACAATCCAAGTCTGCCACCCAGTGCGCCGTTGGAGGTACCATTTTATTGGTATAAACAAGGAAAATAATAATGAAAAAAACCCTACTATCTATTGCGCTTGTCATAAGTTCATCTCTTGTCTTAGCAAAACCTTACACAAAGTCACCATCTGAAGTCGTTGCTGAGGCCAACAGCAGCGACTGGCAGCAACTGGATCCTGAAAATATTCTCAAAATAGAATTACAAACAGGATCGGTCTACATCGTGCTCAATCCTGAACTTGCACCTAATCATGTGGCAAATATTAAAGCGTTAGCACGAGAGGGCTTTTACACTAATTTGAGTATGTATCGGTTTGTGGAAAACTTTGTGGCCCAAGGTGGCGATATGTCGGACAAAAAAATGCCACAAAAAGGAAAGAAAGCGATTGCCGCTGAGTTTTTTCATAGCACAGAATCAACCTTGAAGATCACATCGCTAGATGCTGTGGACGGCTACGCGCCACGTACCGGGTTTCTAAATGGTTTTGCCGTAGGACAAAATGAAGCTGGAACCAAAACTTGGATGACACACTGCGTTGGTTCGTTTGCCATGGCTAGAACCAACGATATTAATAGTGGTGGTACTGAGTTTTACATCACGTTGACGCCGCAGCGATATCTAGACAAAAACACCACTGTGTTTGGACAGTTGTTATCGGGAATGGAGCATGTTCAGCACCTAGATCGTAAGCCGATTGCGGGACAAGCGTTCAATGTTATCAAAGGCGTTACGGTATTGGCTGATGTAAAAGGTGCGCCTTCGTTTAAAAGGCTAAAAACAAATACGCCGATTTTTGAGTCGCTAATTGCTGCGCGTAAAAATAGAGCGGGAGATTGGTTTGTTGATACGCCAAACCATATAGATATATGTTCGGTCTCCGTCCCGGTTGAAATGGAAGACGCGAAGGGGAATAAATAACCTGAGCTGCGGATAATTAATGCCTTTCTAGCAGCTAGTTTTAGCGCTAACTGCGTTGAATTCACTTCCAATAGCCAGCTATTGGTGCGTAAATTCGCCTTGTTTTCCCTAAAACTCTCTGGCTAGACAAGGAAAAAACTAAGTTTTGCTTTAACAACAATGAGTTGGAACATTCCTTATCCAAACCTCAGGTTAAATAGTAATACTTAGATGTGATAAAAAGCCATGTGAGAACATGGCTTTTTTACGTTTTACTGTCGGTTAGTTCTTACCGCATACGGAGTTTGATCTTGTTCACTCGAGCGATAAGGATTGATATCTAACCCGCCGCGGCGAGTATAGCGCGCATAAACGGATAATTTTTCTGGGCTAAAGGTGCGCCAAAGCTCACAGTAAATGCGCTCTACACATTGCTCATGGAACTCGTTGTGGTCACGGAATGAGATTAGGTACTTAAGCAGCGCTTCTCGGTCGATTTGCTTACCACGGTAACTGATCACTACGCTTGCCCAGTCTGGTTGTGAAGTGATCAGGCAATTTGACTTGAGTAAGTGGCTGTGAAGGGTCTCTTCAACCATTTCATCAGAGGCAAGCTTTAGTAAGTCACTATTTGGTGTGTAGGTATCAACTTCAATATCCAGCTCATCGATACATTCACCAGGGAGACGTGTGAAAGGAATACAATTGAATTCATCTGCGCCAAATAATGTCACGCTAACTTGGCTATTTGATGCTGTGGACAGATCCGCAGCTAGCGTTTGACGCACGGTTTCCATCGTATCAAAGCGACTTTGGTTAAAGCTATTCAAGTAAAGTTTGAACGATTTTGACTCAATGATATGTGAGCTTTGGCAAGGAAACACAAAAGTGGCAACCGCAACTTGAGGTTTACCCTTGTTATTGAGCCAAGACAGTTCGTAGCCTGTCCAGGTATCTTCACCTTTGAATGGTAAAGCGGACTCATCAACATTGATTTGGTCACGATTAAGTTTACGTGCAATGGGGTGCAGCAGGCTTGGAGTATAAACACTGGCGTATTCTGTGGTTTTACCAAGCACAGAAGATTGCAGCTCTGGCGAGTTACTGTAGTCTGTCATGTTAATTCAAATCTCGTTACAATGCGGTCATTATAACGAATGTTTACCTCGGGATTAATAGCATTTTGCTTAATTAAACGAAACAAGTATTCAGCCCGAGGTGAGAAAAATAAAGAGAGCTTTATATATGACTCAGCCCGTAAATATGGCGCGCTTGCATCAAGCCTATGTAGATTATCATCAACAGATCTTTAAAGATTTACCGAGTACCGAGTATGATGAAAGTTGGCCAAGCCCATGTGAGCAGGGTGAACCGAACAAGCTTAACGAGATAAAATGGCTAGCGGTAGAGCGCTCGCCAGTGGGGCATTTAAATGATTTAGCCAAAGCGTTGGAAACGCAATTTCCTGAGGGATTGAACGGACTGTATGGTGATTTCTTTGCTGGCAATATCGTGGCATTTATTGAGGGTAAGCAAATTGAGCTACTGCAAGCATGGAATGAAGATGACTTCGAGCGCTTGCAGCAAAATATCACCGGGCATATTTTAATGAAGCGCAGGCTCAAACAACCTGAAACCGTATTTATTGGCTTAACAGAAGCAGATGACTTATTGGTGTCGGTCGATGTCGCTACGGGTCAAGTTGGGTTAGAGTTTGTCGGTAAGAAGCAGCACCATGTTTTGGCAGATTCTATCGCGGAGTTTGTGGAAAAGCTGACCGTTAACTATCCAATATAGCTAATTGATATAAAGGAGCTTGCGCTCCTTATTGAAAGTCCCACGAAATATTCGAGACCAATTGGCAAGTTTCACATCGAAAGTCGAAAAGGCCGAACCAAGGCTCCTCGAGTAACCAGTCTCCCTGGCAGCTTGGGCATTTTCTTGCTTTTTCTGCGGCGAGGTTTTCGCCGCCAACACGATACAGATAATAGTAAACCGGCTTTTTCGTGAGATAGCGAATACGTTTGCTCAAATCCATGCCACGTCTAAACAAATCGCTACTCATGCTGGAAATTTCCTCCAGTGCAGCAAATTCGCAGCGAGTCGCACCATTGATCTGTATTTGGTCGCAGGCTTGCCAATCTTCTTTCCATTTGATCAGTGCTTTGTAATCACCGTTGGCAATCGCTGGGATTTTATATAAAGGCACTGGCAAAAAGTCGTCGCCACAATACAGTGGACTACAAGTGTGTACGTATGTGGTGTAGAGAATGTAGCTTGATGGTTCATGACAGGCATCAGCGCTGTTGGCATGTATATCTTGTCCAAAAACTTTGACCTTAGGTGCAAGTAAGCCTGATTGCTGTAGTTGGTCAATCGCAAACTTCACAAAAGGACTATGGTTTAATGGATGCAAAGCGTCTTCTTCAGGACACATCACGCGAGTAATGAAATAACCATCTTTAAGTACGGTTGGAAATTCGTCACCAATGATTTGACCATTAAAGCGAAGTGCGTTGACCACACGGTTGATGGCCTGCTCAGCAGCATCTAAGGTGGTTTCCTCATAGCAATCAAACGTTAAGTCGACAACAAACACTACGACTTCTCCAATAATGCAATGAGCTTATCAAGCTTAGCTTCAATTCTATCTAATTGGCTTTGTGAACTTGCTTTGACGACCTCTTCAACCTCTTGATAGTGATCAATACAGGTAGGGTCTTGTTTGTACGCAGCAATGCCCGAGATAACGTCTGGCATTGCGACGCTTTGAGTTAATTTGCTTTTTGTTAGCGCGACGGTTGGAGTCTTTCCACTATCGACTAATTTTTTGATAGCTCTGGCAACAGCAGGGTGCATAGAGGTTCCTAAACGCCTTAATCATAGGAATTGATCATAGCACCAAGTTACGCAAGGAGCGATTGCTTTAGCTATCTTAACATCGCATCTAGTTCGTCAATGATTTCACTCCAATCGGCGTCTTCTTTCAGCGATTCTTCAATAAAGTGACGCTGTCCTTCATTCCAAAATGGTGCTTGGCTTAACAGCATACCGTCAGGAAGGCGGTGTTGTTTGACAAACCCTTCAATCGCCTTGGGATTGTTATCCAGCCCAAGTTGGGCAAATAAAGTACTCATAGTGTGGCGACTAGTATCCATATCATTCTCCCTCGTTTGCTTGAATTTTACTCACTAACTATAGTAAAGGTGGTTGTAAAACCTTTAGCAAGTCGTCATCGATAAAAACCATAATGACCAATGCGATGATAAATATACAAGTCTACGACTGAATAAATTGTGACTAGTATCAATTTCTGTCATTAATAGTCGCACATTATTGGAGTACACAAAAATTTTGAGGTTTTGATATTAAGTAGTATTTCGACATGATTATCAGAAGCTTGGGGCAATAACAATAAGGAACCGTGATGTCAGTAGAAACTTCTCAGCATGAATTAATCGTTAGATATTTAAATCCAGAAGATATCAATGTAGCCGCGAGTGTGTTGTATCAGGCTTACCATGATGATCCGCTACTCAAGCAGGTACTGGAGGCAAAACAAGAAGCCACCTTTGAAAAAAAGCTCAGATCTTTAATACGTGAAGAGCTTTCAGCATTTGGCCAAACGGGTCAGCCGATGGTGGGGTTATATCATCAAGATAGATTGGTCGCGGTAGCATGTGTTATTGCAAATAGTGATGAATTGAGTGCAAATCGACAATGGCATTGGCGATTACGACTTATGATGAGCGCAGGGTATTTGCAAACGCAACAGCTGATTGAGAAAGAAAAGTCGATTAGACAAGCGTTGCAAGCACATGAGCCGTGTCACTTTTTATCCCTAATTGCTGTTGACCCTCATGTTCAAAGGCTTGGTTATGGTCACTATTTACTTACTGCACTTGATGACTTAATTACACAAAGTAAAGAAACAAACGGGATGGCTGTATTTATTACCAAACCGGAACAAGCGCAGTTTTTTGCAGGTCATGGTTATCAAATCTTACAAAATATGGAGTTTAGCTCTGTAGAGGGCACATTGTTATTTAAGAACAAATAGCAACAATGGAAATTACTATGTGAGAGATCTCGTACGAGAATGTGGGTAAAGGCGCTTTGTAGTACCGAATTTGTAGTGTGTTTTTGAGTTATGGTGCTGATTTTAAAAGAGTTACTTTATTTTTCCTTTAGATGACAAGAAAAAGATTGTTCCTAGCTATCTAACAAAAATGCTCAATCTCCGTAAACTTAACAATGTAAGGAAACACAAGAGCAGGAGCTCAGCGTCAAAGGATAAGGAATTTGACAACAAGAGAAGGATGTATTGCATAAGGCAAGGAAGATCTGGAACTCGAGGAAGCGAGTGTGAAGTGGAACTTCACTAGGGATAAGGAGACACACGGAGTGTCAAGGAGCGCGGGAAGCGTAGTGGAGCAAGGAAGAGTAAATAGGGATGAGCAAGGCTTTAGGATGAAGGAGCGCAATCTGGATGATTGCGAAGCGGATGGGTTACACTGGATGTAACAATGTATAGGGAGCACATAAGGACTATGTGAAGCGGAGCCAAGATGGTGTTGGAGCGCGGGAAGCGAAGTGGAGGCCAAGAGGGCTAAAATGGAGATGCACTGGAAGTGCTAATGGATGACACAAGGATGAGAGTAGGGTAAGTCGGAGTACATACCCGTTCAGGGGAAGAAGAATTGGCGGATTGCTTTTGGGTTGTAAAGCAGAGGAATCGGATACCTCTTGGGATAATCGTCAGGATTGAGGCGCAGCAAATAGGCTAGCGCCTTAGTTTTTTGGCGTCTCGAGTCTGTAATCGCTCCTTATTCTGGAATCATACTCAAAACCTATCGGCTTGTAGTTTCAAACCATCTCTATGCTTATTGCAATATTAGTCCTTCATTTTAGTTTTATACCGATTTTATTAAGTAATTGATTTACATCGAAACGTGAAAATAACTTTAGTCGCTGGGTAAAAAGCTTCCTTTTTTGGTTAAAAGAAACATTTTTAACGAAGCTCATATGTTATTTCATCTTTCAAAGTAGTCGAAGAATTCATTCAATTGGTGTCAATGCGCTACAGGCTCTCTTTATTGAGAGACTATCCAGTACTCAGAAACTTATAACAAACAAAAATAGCTAAGGAAAAAAAATGGAATGGTACCTAACTGTATTAAAAAGATATTCTGATTTTAGCGGACGCTCAAGACGTAAAGAGTATTGGATGTTTATCCTGATCAACGCGCTGATAGGCTTTGTAATTGGGATAGTTGACGGGCTCTTAGGGACCCTTATTTTAACTGGTATTTATTATTTAGTGGTACTAGTACCCACTGTCGCTGTATCCATTCGCCGTCTTCATGACACTGGGCGTTCTGGTTGGTGGGTTTTGGTAAGTTTTGTACCTATTATTGGTTTGATAGCCATCATATATTTTACTGTACTGGATAGTGATGTTGGAGAGAATGAATACGGACCAAGTGTTAAAGGATATGTGTAACTAACGACACAGGGGTAATAAAATGAGCCACACCATGTATCTATATGAAGTTGAGCATCAAGACATTAATAATGTGATCAGTTCAGGTTCTAATAGCGAGATTTTCTCACAAATAGTGGCGAACAAAAGTGATGAAGAGGTAAGGGGGCTAAGAAGGCTTTTTGATAAAAGTTATAGTCGCCACCCTGACTCGCTTGAAAGTAAAGATGCAGCCGAACTTATCATAGCACTTCAGCATGTATTTATCTTACTAATGGGCAAGCCGTGTCTTTTGAATTTACCCTAGATGAAGATATCGCCCCTGAATTATTTGACTTTCCATTTGATGATTGGGATGAAGATGATTTTGGTATGCCTATCAGTGTCGATGGTGTGCCTGCAGTAATATACAGAAATAACAAGTCGCTGTTAGACTATCATCATAAGTTTCAAACTGTATTGACCGAAGAGCGGTATGATGAAGATAGCATTGACGAGGACGATTTAAGAGAGTTGGTTGGCTTTTTAGAACGGGCAACGGCTCATCGTCGCGGGGTGTGTATATTTTGCTTTGAGTGATGGCTTAAACACTTTTGATAGGTACTTAAATTCGATTTAATTTAAGTACCTACTTCAACACTTAATAGACTAGCTCGCGATTTTATAAGCGGGCAATTCTTTTTTGACTAATCGTTCATTTTCTAAGTAAAGCTTACCTTGATAGGCTGACTCGCCATCTGAACTAAACTCAAACATAAATTGGCTTTTTATTCCAAGTTTGCCGTCTTTTAATACGCCGAAACGGCGCTTAATGCAGGCAACACTTAACAGTTGCACTTGCAAACTTTCAGCTTGATGCTGTGCATGCCTATTTGCCGCTTCTGCGATCTGACGGCTATACCAAAATAGCGCGATAACAGATGATACGATGATAAAAAGCCAAAGCGTTGTCATTTAAGAAAATAACCTTCCAATTGCACGAGACAGAGTTTCACTGCGATTTTCTGCCCTAATAATCCCTAAAACATGTGGGCGTAATATAGGTATTGCAACTAAGTCTGCGAAAATACTGCTGAAAAGTCCATCGATTTGATTATTTTCAGCGGCTTTTTCCATAAAGATAAAGAGCCTTTGCTGGTCGGTTAATGTCTCCCAAGCACGCCCTGCAATAGTGAGTAAGCAATCTGCATCTGAACCCAACTCGGATGCTAAAATAGTGTCTACTGCTTGCGCGATGAGACCAAGCGCGTGACTTCCCGACATTGCACGCAAATTGGTGACTACAGCGTCCTTATTTTGCTCGTAGCATGCGCGGGTTAAAGCGGCTAAAAAGTCTTCGGTTTGTGGTGTTGAGATCGTAACGTGCTCAAGCATTGCGGCTAATGGGGTTTTAACTTCTGCCGGCAAAACAGACCAAACCTGTTGCAGGTTGCTCGCATTATGACCATGGTCTAGACGTAGGGCAAAATCAGCAATGCCTTGTAGCGCTATTTCTTGCCAGCGTTCAAACCCGAGCTTACCAGAAAAATAGAGTTCGGCGTGCTCGTAATATTGAGAAGCCGGGCGATTAAGTTCACGCTTTAATAGCGCATTGAACGCTGCGAGTTTGTTCGCATTTGGTGTGAAGACATAAGGGTTGTTATCAAGCTTCCCTTGAGCGGTTTCGCCCGTGAGTTGTGTACCTAATGCTTCGAGTACCATGGAGGCAAAGTGGTCACGGCTGGCGATAATGAGTTTGCTTTGCTCATCCAGTGGAAATTTTAAAAACCAAACATAAGGATCAACGGTTGCTTCATTATCCCAAAATTGAATTGCCATGATGGCATGACCACCAAGCGGATACGGATAAGGGACTTGAGTATTCTCGATTTGCGCAAACTGCTTCTTATCTATTTTTGTGATACGTCGACCCATATCATAGACTCGCCACTGGGTACCGGCGTTTGTTAGTAATTCACCTAAAGTTGAAATTTGCGCTGTCATGAATGCTCTATATGTTACTTATATTTTCAATAGCGGCAATTATAGCTACTTTTGGAGGCGCTGATAAGCCTATGAAAAAGGTGCACTTGAGAGAATTGGCTAGCTCCTAAATAATGCAAATTGCTATAATGTAAAAAATTGAGAAAGAGACGGAACCGATGAACTCGGAATTATTGATTCAGTTAGACGAACTAGAGGCTTGTTTAAAAGCAACGGGTCTTTGGCAAGATGAGCCAATTTCGGCTAAGGCGCTTACCTCAACAGAGCCATTTTGTTGCGATACGATGACCTTCGCGCAGTGGTTGCAATTTGTATTCTTGGGTAAAATGCGAACGATGGTAGAGAGCGGCGAAGCATTACCGGAAAACATGGCGATTGCGCCAATGGCTGAAATGGTATTGAGTGAACATCTTTATTTTAATGCAGTGCACCAGTGCTTAAAAAACCTTGATAATACAATTGCAAAGAGCGCGTAATGCTTGAGATTTTATATCAAGATGCGCATTATGTTGCGATAAATAAGCCGTCAGGGTTATTGGTTCATCGCTCGTTTTTGGATAAGCGAGAAACACAATTTGCGATGCAAATGCTGCGTGATCAACTTGGTCAACATGTTTTCCCCGTTCACCGTTTAGATAGACCGACGTCAGGCGTGCTGCTGTTTGCGCTAAGTTCTGAGGCCGCGCGAGACATGAATGAAGTCTTTATTAGCGGTAATATTCAAAAACGCTATTTAGCGCTTGTTCGCGGATTTGCTCCGGAATCTAGATTCGTCGACAGACCACTCAAAGAAGAGCTCGATAAAATCGCTGATAAGTTTGCCTGTCAGGATAAAGCTCCTCAGGAGGCGCAAACACAGATAAATTGTTTATTGCAGGGTAGCTTGCCAATTCCTCTTGGCAAGTATCCAAGTATCCGCTACTCATTGGTGGAGTGTTTTCCTAAAACCGGTAGAAAACATCAGATCAGGCGCCACCTCAACTATTTAGCACATCCGATTATTGGTGATGTTAATCACGGTGATAATAAACACAACCACTTTTTTGTCGATCATTTTGGCTTACGTCGATTGATGTTATTTGCAACTAAATTGGAATTTGTACATCCTTATACCAACACGACGATTTCAATTACCGCGGATTTGGGGGAAGAAGCATTAGCTGTCTTCGCTCAGCTCGGTTGGTCAGATAACGAGAAGGATTATAAATAATGGCAAAAGTTTCCATTTTTGTAGGAAGTATGTACGGCAATGCTGAAAACTTGGCAAATGACAGTGCTGAGTTTTTGAATAAATCGGGTCATGAGGCAAGTGTTATTGAACCAGCTTCCATCACTGATGTAACGCAAGCAGAAAACATTTTGTTTATTTCATCTACTACCGGCTCTGGTGATATTCCCGATAACTTGTTGCCTTTATTTTTGCAAATGCAAAGCGAATTTCCGATGCTAACGGGCAAAAAAGTAGCGGTCATCGCATTGGGGGACTCTAGTTATGGCGATACTTTTTGTGGTGCAGGAAAACAAATTGATACCCTGATTGAAGAGTTGAACGCCACTCGAGTACAACCGCGTCTAGACATCGATGCCTGTGAATATTTTGAGCCTTGGGAGCCTGCTGAGCCTTGGCTTCAAGCATTGGCAAAAAACCTTTAGGTTTTATCTTCTGTTCAGCATTACCTTTCAATTTACGCGGCTTAATAGGTCGCGTTGCCTGCTTAAATAGCAAACTCATCGGCATAGTCATAGTAACCAAAAAAACATAAATGTTTACATTTCGGTTACGTTGTGTGACATTAGTCTTGGCTGTATGAAAATTGACCGATATTATAAAGTTCAAACTAATGAAAAGGAAAAAATAATGATTAAACCGATTCTATTTGCTGTATCTGCTATTTTTGCCACCGCGATGTCGTCTAATGCTACCGCATTCGAAGAAATTTACCTTGAATGTTACAAAAATGGTGAGTTGTTATGGGCTGACTCTTTTACTGATTATCGAGACGCGGATAACGCATCGAGAATTTGCAGGAGAATTGGTGGTACGCCAATAATGTACTAACGATATAAGTTCTTTATGAAACTTCCTTTAGATAATTTTAATCAGTATTGAAGCCTAACCAAAGTTTTGGGTTTAAATCAGCTATAAGCGACGTTGAAAAGTTGTGTATTTAAACGATAGAACTATCGTAATCTTTAAGGGAAAGTGAGTTAAAAGTGCTGCTTTAATATGTAAAAATCCAATATCATCACTGATATTGGATTTTTATTTTTAAACCCTAGCTCTTAGCGCTAAACACGTTTCGTCTGAACTTTCAGTTTTAACTTTTGACCTGGCTGGAGATACTTCTGCCCAGTCAGGTTGTTCCATTTGACGATTTCATTCACGCTAACGTTAAATTTAGTGGCGATACGTGCTAGTGAGTCGCCTTTACGCACTTTGTAAGTGATTGTGCGTTCGGTATTGACGAGGACGGTTTGATTTGCTGCTTTTTCATCTTTAAAGACGGTAAGCTTTTGTCCAAGGCGCAAAACGGCATTGGTTTTTAACTTATTCCAGCTAGCTAATTGCTTAACGGTAACATCATATTCGCGGCTGATATCCCACAATGTATCGCCTGACTTTACCGTGTGGCTGAGCTTTTTCTTGGTCACTTTGTTGGCGGCAAGGCGCACCTCTGGTGGTAAATGCTCACTTTGCAATTCGCCATCACTGAGTGGCACCAATAGCCTCTGGCCAACACGGATCATATTGCCATCGATGCTATTGAGTGAGCGAATGGCGCCGATACTAGTATTAAACTTAGTCGCAACGACCGACAGGCTATCTCCTTTTTGCACCGTATAATATTGCCAACGAAGCCTATCTTTTACTTCTGTCTTAGCTAATTTCTCTTGAAAGGCGTCAACCTTTTCCATAGGTAATAATAACTGATGTGGACCATCTGGATCGGTGGCCCAACGATTAAAACCTGGATTTAGGCGATAGAGTTCAGTTAAAGAAATATCAGCCATTTCAGCGGCAAGCGCTAGATCAATTTGTGACCCTACTTCAACAGTATCAACTACTTGGGCATTGATGATAGGTTGCCACGTGACCTTAAACTCATCTGAGCGTTTTAATAGGTCGGACAAAGCAAGTAATTTAGGAACATACGCAGTGGTCTCGCGAGGTAAATCGAGAGACCAAAAGTCGGTGGGCAAATGCTTTTTACGGTTTTTTCGGATTGCTCTGAGCAATCGACCTTCACCTGAATTGTAAGCGGCAATTGCGTTTAACCAGTCGCCTTCCAGCGTTTTATGGAGGTAGGTGAGGTAATCAAGTGCCGCTTGCGTTGATGCAACAATATCGCGACGGCCGTCATACCACCAATTTTGTTTGAGGTTGAAGCGTTCACCTGTTTGAGGCATAAATTGCCAAATACCGGAAGCGGTGCGGTGTGAATAGCCAAAGGGATCGAATGCGCTTTCTACAATAGGTAATAACGCGATCTCGACAGGCATATTGCGCTTTTCTACTTCTTCAACAATGTAGTAGAGGTAAGGCTCTGCACGTTTTGCGATACGGTCTAAATAGGCTTGGTGACGTTGATAGTAATTACGTTCGGCGACCACAGGTCTATTTTGCGGTACTTCGATAGATAACTGATAACGGATCCGCTCCCATACATCGTCAAATACAGGCACAGCCTCTTCATCTTCGTCTTGCCATGAGGTGCTGAGTGTTTGAGAGATATCATAAGGGCTCGCGTGATCTAAGTTGGCCTGCTTCACTTGTTCAGTTGCAGCTTCCAATGGGGTTTCTTGTGTGATTTCACAACCACTTAATATTGCTGTTGATGCAATAATAAAGGCGAGCTTTTTCATAAATGCGTTCTTTTGCTTGGGGGTTCGGACAAAAACTCGGCAATATTACCGAGTTTGTATCAGCATTTAAAGCTTCTTTATTATTTTATTTCGACTTCCTAAAAATCGTTAGAAATGCTTATCTTTGGCGGCATTGCTAAGAAAATGGATAATTTATTCAATACTTCCCATGTAAGTACGCCAAAAAAGCGTCATTTTGGCGTTACATTAGGTCACTATTGAATATTTTAGAAGTTATCCTTCCATTTTCTTAGCGCACTAAAGCGAGCTTCAGGTGTATTTTCTGACGTGATAAATTGTGGTGGAATATGGGTGAGGATGGCTTCATTCGCGGCACGTACAAAAGGATTGATTGCTTTTTGTTGTTCAATTGTTGTAGGTATTGTGCGCTCGTTACTGGCACGTAATGACTTTGCTTGTTGGTGATACTGGATCAGTGCTTGGTTAGTGGGCTCAACAGCCTCAGCAAAAGCAAGGTTTGCGAGCGTATACTCGTGCGTGCAATACACTTTGCATGTGTCAGGTAGTGTGAGTAGCTTTTCAAAGGAGTGCCACATTTGGCTTGGTGTTCCCTCAAAAAGCCTGCCACAACCTGCATTGAATAAGGTATCCCCCGTAAAAGCCAGCTCATCATTTACATAACAGATATGATCTAAGGTGTGACCTGGGGTGGCAATAATGTTCAGCGTGGTATCGAAAAGTGTGATCGTATCATGTTCACTGAGGCCGTGAGTAATGCCTTTATATTTACCATTTTTAGGTCCGTAGACTGTTAAGCTAGGAAAATGTGATAAAAGCGGGGCAATGCCATCAGTGTGATCCCAATGATGATGGGTGACTAATATGCCTTGGAGTGTTAAATCAAACTTGGCGAGGTAATCTAAAACAGGTTGTTCGTCACCGGGGTCAACCACCCAACAGTTTGAACGTAGAGGGTCTTTTATCAGCCAGATATAATTGTCATCAAATGCTTTGATTGCATCGACTTGCACCATAACGCAATGCTCTATAAAGTGATTAATAACACCAGTATAACGAGCTTAGTAAATGAAACCAGCGTTAAGTTTTTTACAAGGACCCAAACCCGATGAGTGGCAGGACTTTCCTCACGGTGAATATTTAAAAGTGGGGATCCAAAAACGACTGGATGAGTGGCTACCAAGAATGTTTGGTTACCACATGCTAAAACTCGGCTGTTTGAGCGGTCAAATGAATACCTCTGCCAGCCCGATTAAGCATCAAGTTTGTGTTGCCCCACAAGGCAAACATGTCGGAGTATTTGCTGAAATTGACGAGCTACCTTTTTACGAAAACTCAGTCGATGCTTGTATTTTAAGCCAGTGCTTAGAATATCATTCTGATCCGCATCATATTCTACGCGAAGCCCATCGCACACTTATTCCCGGTGGTTATATTGTGATCTCAGGTTTTAATCCGTTTAGTTTATGTGGTGTGGCGCAAATGCTTCCCTTTAGTAAAGAAAAACTCCCTTGGTCAGGGCGCTTCTTTACTCCATCTCGGGTGAAGGATTGGCTAGACTTACTCGGGTTTGAGATTGTTGGTGACGAGCGCTTTATTTACGCGTCTTTAGCGCGAGGCTCCAGGCTTTCTCGTTTTGCGCCATGGCGCCGCTTTTGTCGTCATTACTTAAAGCCGATGGGAAGCGTGTATATGTTGGTGGCAAGAAAGCGGGTGATGCCGCTCACTCCAATCAAACCCAAATGGCATGTAAAGCCCAAGTGGACACCCGCTGTGAAAGGAGCTGGGCTCAGGCAAACCTGCCAAGATAAAGAATAACGAGTGTTAGTTCTTAAGATAAATCTTAAGGGAGCTGTTATTTGTTATAGAATGACTCCCTAGTTAGACGCTGGCTTCGTAGCCCTCATCTACAAGTAGATTTGAGCCTGAAGCCGCTTCTCGTGCTAAATCATCGACAAGCTCATTGTATTTATTTCCAGCGTGGCCTTTTACCCAGCGCCACTGGATCGTGTGCCGGCTGGTGGCAGCGTCCAGTCTTTGCCATAAATCGACATTTTTTACCGGTTGTTTAGCTGCGGTTTTCCAATTGCGCTTTTTCCAGTTTTCAAGCCAAGACTCAATGCCTTGCTTAACATATTGGCTGTCGGTATACAGAATGATATCGCAGGGACGCTTTAATGTTTCGAGTGCAACAATGGCTGCAAGCATTTCCATTCTGTTATTGGTTGTGAGCTTATACCCTGCACTCATTTCTTTTTCATGTCCTTGATAGGAAAGGTAAACACCATAACCACCTGGACCTGGGTTACCTAAACACGAGCCATCGGTATAAATCTCTACGGTTTTTTGCACTGAATTGCCTATTTTTATGTAAAATGTGCGAATAGGGCAAAATAATAGCAAAGTTAAGCGGGCAACGATATGCACACACGGCAAATAGTACTGGATACAGAAACCACAGGTATTGATCCTAAAGCAGGGCACAGGATCATTGAAATTGGTTGTGTTGAGCTAGTCAATCGCAGACTAACGGGGAATAACTTCCACGTATATATTAACCCTCAGCGCGACATTGAAGAAGAAGCCATTGATGTTCACGGTATCACCAACGAATTTTTACGCGATAAACCTTTTTTCCATCAAATTGCGCAAGAGTTTTTTGACTATATTAAAGGAGCTGAGCTTGTCATTCATAACGCGCCGTTCGACGTCGGCTTTATGGATCACGAGTTTGCTAAGCTAAATCAAGGCTTTCCGGCGACCCATGACTATTGCCAAGTGCTAGATACCTTGGTGATGGCCAGGGATCTTCATCCAGGCCAGAAGAACAGTCTAGATGCACTGTGCCGTCGCTATGATATCGATAACTCAAAGCGTACGTTGCACGGCGCTTTGCTGGATTCCGAGATCCTTGCTGATGTTTACCTTTCGATGACGGGAGGCCAAAAAAAGCTCAATTTGGCGAACCAAAATAAAGGTGAGCAGGCTAGCTCAGGCGGTGGCATTATTCGTTTAGACAGTAATCGCCCTGCACTTAAAGTTTTACGTGCTTCTGCCGATGAAGAACAAGCACATACAGAACGTTTAGAGCTTGTAAACAAAGCTTGTGGACAAAGCTTGTGGCAACAATAATGAATACAATCGGTATCGTTGGGATGGGGTAGACGCTTAACTAAGGGCTTTATCCCAGAAAAAGATCACTCAGGCCATCAAGGCAATGTAGGGTTAATGCATGAATCTAAAACAGCTTATCTTGGGGTTTGTACTGCTAGTAAGTACGATTGTTGGCGCTCAAACACCACAGATAACGATGTTACAGCGGGACGGCAAGGTAAATGAAATCCCTCTTTTAGATAACCGTTTTCGCATTGATTATAATATTGAAGAGATTACTTTACTGTTTTTTCGCGCACCTGGCACGCCTGCCGTGGTACTTGTGAAGCCTGATGGCAGTAAATATTATGCGACCAGTTCGCTAGATAATGATGCACTGCAATGGTACGACGAAGTCAGCTATGACTTGATCATTCTAAAAAATCCGACGCCAGGCCCTTGGCAAGTTATCGGACAGATCCAAAAAAACAGCCGCATTATGGTATTGGGTGACATTGAGCTCGAAGTTGAAGCTTTGCCTCCGTTATTGTTCCGTGGTGAAGTATTGAAGGTAACAGGTCGTGTGACCAATGATGGCGAACCGATAGATGTAGGTTACTTTCGGGATGTCGTGACTTTGTATGTAGAGTTCTCCAGCACCAATAACGATGAATATGCAAACTTTGGGGCAGGTACGCAAAGTGTAACCGACTTTAAAGATGATGGTCGCGAATTTGATGAAAGGCCCTTGGATGGAATTTTTACTGGTGAGTTTAAATTAAATTTTCCAGCAGGGGAGTGGCAGCCAGAATTTTTCATTGAAACGCCCATTCTAAAAAGAAGAGTGATTAAATCTCCCATTGTTATTGCTGAGCCGCCATTCAACTTTGAATTGATGCTTGCGGGCGAAAACGAGCTTGAACATGGTCTTACTATCACGTTAGACGACACGGTTATAAAGCCAGAAACTATCTTGTTACAAGGTAAAATCTTTTACCCCAATGGTGAAGAGCAGATGTTTACTTTAGATGCCGAAGAGCGACTTTATCGTCAGCTACCAATCAAGAATTATGACTGGGGTCGTTATAGCATAGAAATCTCAGCATTTGGTGAAAATATCAATGGCCGTGAGTTTATGGCTACGTTGCCAAACTATAACTTTGAAATTGAAAGGCCCATTGAAAAAGTGCCTGAGTTAGAAGCCACTGCGTTACCAGCAGCGAAACAACCCGCTCCAGAACCAGAGCCGACTATAAGTACAGCGCTATTAGTCAGTATTATCGTTGCTGGTAACTTAGTTGTATTATTGCTTGGTGGGTTAGTTATTCGCATTTTTGTGCAAAAAAAACCAATTAAGTTAAAAGTACCAATGTTAAAGAACCCATTTAAGAAAACCGAAGAAGTCATTGATCTTGATGATTTAGGGCCATCTGAAAATAACGCAGCAGGTAATGGTTCAAAAAATGATAAATCAGGTGATATTTTGAACCTTTCAATGAAAGATAACTAAAAAACACGGTTTTTTTTCAAAAAACGGTTGACTCATGAGGGGGTCATTCGTATTATTCACGCCGCTGTCAGGGAGCACACCTTACAGCAAACACTGCAAGAATATGACGCGGAGTGGTAGTTCAGTTGGTTAGAATACCGGCCTGTCACGCCGGGGGTCGCGGGTTCGAGTCCCGTCCACTCCGCCAACACTAAAACGAGTAAAATAATGTCATTAAGATATCTCTGCGGAGTGGTAGTTCAGTTGGTTAGAATACCGGCCTGTCACGCCGGGGGTCGCGGGTTCGAGTCCCGTCCACTCCGCCAGTTTGCATTTTCTTCTAAGCAAGCTTCATTGAGCAAAATCAAATAGCTCATTTTCTTTAGTCTTTCCCTTGTCATCATTGTCAAGTAACTCATTTTTCAACATAAGCTTATAATAATGTCGGTATAACTTTGCTCGTTGCAGCAAAGTGATAGTTCAGTTGGTTAGCTGTTGCCTTAGAGAAAGCGGCCAGTCACGCCGGGGGTCGCGGGTTCGAGTCCCGTCCACTCCGCCAGTTTGCATTTTCTCTTCTTAGTAGACTTCCTTTAGCAAAATAAAAAAGCTCATTTACGTTAGTCTTCCCTTTGTCATCACAGTCCAGTAACTTATTTTTCAACATAAGCTTATAATAATGTCGGTATAACTTTGCTCGTTGCAGCAAAGTGATAGTTCAGTTGGTTAGCTGTTGCCTTAGAGAAAGCGGCCAGTCACGCCGGGGGGCGTGGGTTCGAGTCCCGTCCACTCCGCCAGTTTGCATTTTCTCTTCTTAGTAAGCTTCCTTTACTATTAGAAATTAAAAATATAGCCCTACTACAAGTAAAATAAGCACAGTTTTGTCGTTTTGCAGCTTAGTGTAAAGAAAGTGGTAGTTCAGTTGGTTAGCTGTTACCTAAGTGGATAGCATTCAGCTAAGCCAAAAGACGATTATCTACGCGCCACACTCATTGTTTTACATCTCAGTTCTTGTCGCCTTTTATACAAATACATTTTGTAGATCTCATTTCTCCTAAGCAAAACACGATTAACTTAAAGCGCAAACTATGGTTATTTTTAACTCGCCTCTTTTCTAGCGATCTACTTGCGATCTGCCTTTATTTAAATATACTGTATATATAAACAGTATTTGGTGATGTATGGCGAATTATATAGATCTTCTTGAGCGTAAAAACTTGCTTTGGCGTGGACGTGGACAGGCCGCGCAGCATGATGTCGTCAGTACTCGCTTTGCTGCACTTGACGATTTACTGTGCGGTGGTTGGCCGCAACAAGGTGTGATTGGTGTGAAAACTGCAATGGGAATAGGAGAGTTAAGGTTGATATTGCCCCATTTTGTGGATGATAACCGTTTGAAGGTATTAATTAATCCTCCAGGACAAATACATGCCGCAGCATTGCATTATTTATCGTTAGATCTGAGTGAATTTATGATTGTACAGCCTCCAAGTGAAAAAGAAGCACTATGGGCTGCGGAGCAATGCGTAAAAAGTGGTGTGTGTAGTGCACTTGTACTTTGGCACGAAGCGCTTTCTATTGCTGCTGTAAAGCGTTTGCAGTTAGGTGCACAGGCGGGGAGTTGTAGGTTATTTGTTTTACATCAAGCACAGTACGCCCAGACTTTACCATTTACACTTTCAGTGGTTTTACAAGCACAGCACAGCAGCTTGGATGTGACAGTAAAGAAGCACAAGGGGCACTTTGCACATCGCAGTCTTAAACTAGAGAATCCCCATTATTGGCCAGAGCTTGAAAAGCCAAATCTACCTCATGTTAGCGATAATATAGTTGCACTTTCGGGCTATGAGCGGCGTTTAACGAGCTAGTTATGTGGTTATATCTCTATTTTCCTATGCTGCAACTAGAGGGAATGACGAAGCAAACGGTTTCCGGTGATTTTGTTACACCCGTTGTTATTATTGATGGCCGCAAAAACCAGATAGTGCAGTTAAATGATGCAGCGCAGCAGCGAGGTATAAAAATAGGAATGGGCCTTGGGACTGCTTGTGCATTGTGTACACAGCTTCATGTTTTGCCCTACGACGACTTGCTAGAAAGACAGCAGCTATTAGAAATTGCCAATATGCTTTATCAAGTAAGTGCAGATATTGTAATCGATGAACCTAATGGCCTTGTGCTTAAAGTCGATTCTATGCTTTCGCTCTATCATGATTTGCCAAGTTACTGGCAAGTAATATCTGGACAATTAGCGCAGCTTGGCAAGAGTTATTATTACGGCATGGGTGAGTCCACAATAATGGCTAAGCTCTTGGCGCGAGAGCGTTGCAATGTGCTTGTACTAACGCCTTGCCAAAAGCGTCATTACCTGAGGAAAATAGGACTAACACGTACAAGTCTAGACAGCCGGGTGATTGAGCTGCTTGCTCGCACCGGAGTTAAAAATGTGGCGCAGTTAGAGCAGTTTGCACTCAGTGAGCTGGCTAAGCGTTTTGATACTGAACTCGTACATTATGTAGGCTGCTTGTTTGGAAAACTAAAGGAAACCCTTAACTATTTCCAACCTGCGGAAACCTTTGAACTTACTGCACCTTTACTTTACGAAGTCGAAGTGATGGCTTGGTTAGAAAAGCCAATCGAACATTTGCTATCGCGTTTAGCGCTATTCCTACAGCAACGTAACTTGGTAACTCGAACGCTTTATTTTACCTTAGCACTTCGAGATAAAGAGGCTTTAGAGATCACATTAAACAGCGCAGAGCCTGAATATAAGGCGGCAAATTGGCAGCGCCTGTTAAACCTCAAGCTAGAATCCATAACCTTAGATGCGCCCGTACAAAGTGTTTCACTCAAAGTTGATGCTTTAGAAACGCAGCATGCCACAATAAAAGATCTTTTCTCAACGCAGCAAAGTGTGATGTCAGCGCAAGGACTGCGAGCTATTCTATGTGCCAAGCTCGGTGAGCAGGCAGTGCAAGGTTTACAGCTTACAGGCGATCCTCGTCCTGAAAAGGCCAGCACTTATAGCCATAAGCCCTGTTTCACGGCACTAGATAGTAAGTTAAGGCCCAACATTTTATTTCCGAAGCCACAGCCTTTATGTGAAAGAGTCAATATTATTTCTGGTCCAGAGCGCATCGCTTCGGGGTGGTGGGACGGTGAGCCGGTCCAGCGAGACTATTTTATTGTACAAAATGAACAAGCGCAGCGGTTATGGGTATTTCGAGAGCAAAATAATCATTGGTATATTCATGGAGTATTTAGCTAATGTCTTATGCCGAGCTTTTTTGCCAGAGCAACTTTTCGTTTTTGACTGGCGCATCGCGACCAGAAGAGTTGGTCAAACAGGCAGATTTTTTAGGTTATAGCGCCATAGCTATTACTGACGAATGCTCTTTGGCTGGCATTGTCCGTGCTCATGCTTATATTCGTGATCATAAGCTCAAGATAAAACTGATAGTTGGGAACTTACTAAAGTACAACAATATTGAATTGGTCGCTCTTTGTCCTTGCCAGCTCGCTTATACAGAGTTATGTCGAGTGATCAGTAATGCTCGCCAGCGAACGGAAAAGGGACAATATCGGCTTAGTGAGTGGGATATTATGTCGCTTAAGCATGTTTTATTGTTGTGGTTGCCAAAGGGGAACAGTCAAGATGTTCAATCATTGCAATGGCTGTGTAAATACCACCAAAATAGAATATGGATTGGCTACCGACGTAACTTGAGTGCAGAAGATATACATTACTTTACCCATTGTGTAAAACTGTCAAAAGCGTACCAAATACCTATTTGCGCTGTTGGTGGGGTGCTTATGCACTGCTCGTCTAGACTTGCGCTACAGCATACTCTGACAGCTATTCGACAAAACCGTGTGATAAGCGAGATCCCTGAGAAAATGATAAGCAATAGCGAGTCGGCACTGAGATCTATCTCTAAGCTTAATAAGTTGTTTTCACCTACCTTTCTTGAAGAAAGTGCCAATATCGCGAAGCGATGTGTATTTAATTTGGACTCATTGCATTATCAATATCCTCAGGAGTTAGTGCCTAAAGGCTTTACTCCAATGGCTTATTTACGCGCGTTGGTTGAAAAGGGTAAACAAGTTCGCTTTCCTGATGGCGTGCCGCCAGATGTAGAAGCCATTATTGATAAAGAGCTAGCGCTTATTGAAGCGCTTGATTATCCGTTTTTCTTTATCACTATTCATGACATTGTGATGTATGCAAAACAGCATCAAATCTTATACCAAGGGCGAGGTTCAGCCGCTAACTCTGTGGTCTGCTACTGCTTAGAGATAACCGCAGTTGACCCTCGGCAAGTGGGCGTATTGTTCGAGCGTTTTATTAGTAAAGAGCGTAATGAGCCACCCGATATAGATGTAGATTTTGAACACCAACGTCGTGAAGAGGTGATCCAATATATCTACAAAAAATATGGTCGTAAGCGCGCAGCATTAGCAGCAACGGTGATCACGTATCGTTTAAAAAGTGCCATGCGTGATGTTGGCAAAGCCTTGGGCATTGAAGTGGCGCAAATAGAGTACTTTATTAAGCATCTCAACCGCCGTGATAAAGGGCTTAACTGGCAGGCCCAATTAGTGGAGCTAGGGTTAGAGCCAAACTCATTAAAAGGTCAGCACTTTATTCAGTTGGTTAATGACATTATGGGGTTTCCAAGGCATTTATCGCAGCATGTTGGTGGTTTTGTTATCTCAGAAAGTCCATTACATGAATTAGTGCCCGTAGAAAATGCAGCTATGCCAGAGCGCACCATTATTCAATGGGATAAAGATGACCTTGAAACCCTTAAGTTACTCAAAGTCGATATCTTGGCCTTGGGTATGCTAAGCGCTATTCGTAAGTGCTTTGGTTATATTGCAGCGCATACCAAGCGAAACCTAGATCTTGCCCAATTGACTCGTATGCAAGACGACCCTTTGGTCTATAAGATGTTGCAAAAAGGGGATAGTGTTGGCGTGTTTCAAGTAGAGTCTCGCGCACAAATGAGTATGTTGCCAAGGCTGAAACCCGCTAATTACTACGACTTAGTGATCCAAATAGCAATTGTACGTCCCGGCCCTATTCAAGGTGATATGGTGCATCCATTTTTAAAGCGACGGGATGGTGAAGAGCAAGTGACTTATCCATCCGAAGCGGTTAAATCGGTATTAGAGAGGACCATGGGGGTTCCCATTTTCCAAGAACAAGTAATAAAACTGGCTATGGTTGCAGCTGGGTTCACTGGAGGAGAAGCTGATAGCCTGCGCCGAGCCATGGCATCATGGAAGAAAACCGGAGAGCTGATGCAGTTTAGAGAAAAGCTTATTCGAGGTATGCTGGCCCGGGGCTATGAAGCACAATTTGCTGAGCGGATTTTTGAGCAGATCTGCGGCTTTGGTGAATATGGTTTCCCTGAAAGCCACTCCGCTTCTTTTGCTGTGCTGGCTTATGCTTCTGCGTGGTTGAAATACTACTACCCAGCAATGTTTTATACTGCGTTACTCAATAGCTTGCCAATGGGGTTCTATTCGGCTTCACAGCTGTTGCAAGATGCATCAAGGCATGAGGTTAGTATTTTACCTATTTGTGTTAACCAGTCCGATTACGAGCACCAAGTCGTAAAAATACCAAGACAAGCATCGTTTGCGATCCGTTTAGGGCTTAGGCTTATAAAAGGGTTAAGTGAAACTGAAGCTCTACAATTATTACAGTGCAGACCTCAAGAGGGGTTCGCTAATATCGTGCAGTTACAGCAAGCTGGCATTACCAATAGCACTATTGAAAAGCTGATTTCTGCGGATGCTTTACATCACTTCGTGGATAGCCGTTATGCTGCTAGATGGTCACTTGCGGATCAAAGTAAAGCATTGCCACTATTCAGCGATATTGAAGAGAAAGAGTCGCAATATAGCCACTTTAACGCCACAGAGTTTGAAAACCTACAGGAAGATTATAATAGCACTAAAGTTTCCTTACGCACTCACCCAATCAAGCAACTTGAGCAAGCAAAGCTTATAGACCGAACGGTTAAGGCCAATCAACTGCTTTATCGACCGCATAAATCGTTAGTCACAGTGATAGGGCTGGTGACAGGAAAGCAAGCCCCGGGTACCGCAAAAGGCGTGACCTTTTTTACTTTGGAAGACGAAACAGGCAACATCAATGTGATTGTGTGGTCTGGTACTGCTCGAGCGCAGAAGCAAGCCTATATGGGCGCACAGTTATTAGAAGTAAAAGGTATAGTCGAGAAGGAAGGGGAAGTGGTACATGTTATTGCTGGTAGACTAATCGATAGAAGTGAACTTTTAGAGACGATGACAGTTAAAGCTCGAGCCTTTCATTAATTGTTTTTTAGTGATTTTTTGTGGCTTAAAGCAGAGAAATGTTGTTTTCGTAAATGCGCTCTAGATTCTTATAAAGCTAAAGCCCCAATAAAGAGGCGCTTTTGTCGCTTTTCCTCACTTTAGCCTTGGAGCAACTTCATCATGGCTGCTATAAAACCTTCTTGCTTGATTATTTGGTACTTTTGGCACGAGTCTGGGTTTTTCAAATCGTGGCATAGATATAATGTATTACGCTCAAGCGCAGGCTTTGGGTGTAAGTTTGAGTCAAATAGCACAGGATCAATACCAGGAAGGCCAGACCAATATACACTACTAGCCACAAGACCTAATTTCTCGTAAGTAATCAGTTGTGGTTTTGGCAAGGCAATGAATAGTATTCCAACGACTGCAAGTGTTATCCACTTACTCTTTCCCTTAGGTTTATCATTATCTATAGTGGTTTGTGTTTGCTGCGCTTGTGCGGTTTGTTGAGCTTTGATTGCCGCTATTTGTTGCGGTGAAGATCGGCGGTTTTTAGTTGTACTAGTTCGTTTTTTTTGATTGGACTGTACTTGACCTAAAAGCGATTGTTTTTTTGATGGTTTTGCCATGCTTTAAGTAGCCTTTTAGTTGCAGGTCTCTATAATGCTTCTATGCTAAGTATAATAGCCTATTTTTATATTACAGCCTACGGGAAAGGACTATGGATCAAAGTATCTCTATTTTAATCGTTGATGATGTAGGGACAGTTCGCAGCTTTTTACATCAAACCTTGATGCATTTGGGCATTGATCATGTTCGAGAAGCCTCAACAGCAACACAATGCGTAAAGTCATGTGAAGAGCAGCATTTTGACATTGTCTTTTTGGATATTGAACTGCCAGATGGTGACGGTAAAGAGTTGATCGCAACACTCAATGAAATTAACCCGAGTGTTAATGTCGTTATGGTTTCAGCTCACTCCACAGTGGATAATGTAAAAGATGCGATTGAGCGTGGTGCAAAAGGGTTTGTCGTAAAGCCATTCTCACCAAAGAAAATCGCGGCTATGTTGAAAAAGTTTTACCCAGATTTAGAATTGGCATAAGACACCAACGGTTTTATTTTTTGATACCAAGGTGCATAAATTACAGATATAAAAAAACCGACTTGACGTCGGTTTTTTCAATCCAGCAACAAATTAAAGTGCTTTGATCTTAGCAACTAAACGGCTCTTATGACGAGCAGCTTTGTTTTTGTGGATTAGACCTTTAGTTGCGTAACGGTCTAGGATAGGTGCAGCAACAGCGAATGCTTGAGTTGCAGCTTCTTTATCACCAGCTTCAATTGCAGCGATTACTTTTTTGAAGTATGTACGCATCATTGAACGACGGCTTGCGTTGTGCTTACGACGCTTTTCGCTAGTGATAGCGCGTTTTTTTGCAGACTTGATGTTAGCCAAGGTTTGCTCCTAACAATCTTAAAATAAGCTTAATTTAAAGGCCGAGGAATATGCCTGTTTTAATCGCAAAAGTCAATATAAATTAACAAGCGCGGCCTAATGTTCAACACCCAAGGCTTGACTTGGGCTATTCTCAATTCTTAACCTGCACAAATTAAATAACGCTGCGATGCGACGCTCTTACTTTTATTGCAGGCAAGTAAACCCGTAATATCCCAAGTTGCACTAATAATTTGAAAAGCGTAGCTTCACAAAGTGCCTTGAAAATCTCAGGTCTGAACCAAAGTAAACAGTCTAATTTCACTAGGTGAAACAGGCCTACCAAGGTTAATGGCGCGTATTGTATCAAAGCTGACAAGGCACGCCTAGTGCTAAATGCACAACGACTGTGGCATAATCTGCCGCGATTCACTGAATTTAGGAGTTAAGGTGGCAAAAGGGTTATTTAAATCGGGTATGATTGTCAGTGCCATGACTATGATTTCGCGGGTTTTGGGCCTCATTCGAGATGCTGTAGTTGCAAATCTGTTGGGCGCTGGACTGGCTGCTGATGTATTTTTATTCGCCAACCGGATCCCTAATTTTTTACGTAGACTATTTGCTGAAGGCGCGTTTGCTCAGGCATTTGTACCTGTTCTTTCAGAAATTAAAGAAAAGCATGGCGATGATAAAGTAAGGTTATTTGTTGCACAAGCCGCTGGCACGCTTGGTACAGTGCTCTTTATCATCACCATTTTGGGGGTCGTCGGTTCGCCTGTCATTGCGGCGTTATTCGGTACAAGTTGGTTCATAGACTGGTGGCAAGGTGGTGCAGATGCCGAAAAGTTTGTGCTTGCCAGTGCACTATTAAAACTCACCTTTCCCTATTTATTCTTTGTTTCTCTAGTGGCTCTAAGTGGCGCTGTACTAAATGTTTATAATCGTTTTGCTGCCGCAGCTTTTACTCCTGTATTATTGAACGTTGCGATTATTCTTTGCGCTATTTTCCTTCATGATAAATTTGAGCAGGGTGCATATGCATTGGCGTTAGGGGTATTTATTGGGGGAATGGTTCAACTACTATTCCAAATACCGTTTTTACTGCGTTTAAAGGTGCTAAGTCGCCCCCGCTTTGCCTGGCGTAGCCCTGAAGTAACCAAAGTCAGAACCTTGATGATCCCAGCATTATTTGGTGTTTCTGTTAGCCAAATTAACTTACTACTGGACACCGTCATTGCCTCTTTTCTCGTGACGGGATCGATTGCTTGGCTTTATTATTCAGACAGATTAATTGAATTTCCACTCGGTCTATTTGGAATTGGTATTGCGACCGTGATACTGCCTGCACTTTCTAAACTACACGCAGGAGAAAAAAGTGAAGACTTTCAGAAAACACTAGATTGGGGTGTCCGTTTTGTCATCTTTTTGGGGTTACCTGCAATGCTAGGACTGATGGTGACAAGCCCACTTATCATTTCAGTATTATTTGGCCATGGTGAGTTTGTTTCTCAAAATGCAGACAATATAAATAAGGTAAGTTTAGGAGTAGCCGCATATTCCGTTGGCTTACTAAGCTTTATGTTGATTAAAGTACTGGCACCGGGCTTTTACGCTAGACAAGATACCAAAACGCCTGTTCGTATTGGTATTATTACCATGGCACTCAACATGGTTTTCAATCTTATCTTAGCGCCTTTTATTGGTTATCTAGGCCTTGCATTGGCAACTTCATTATCAGCGTCTTGTAATGCGTTTTTACTTTATCGTCAGCTGTCACATCAAGGTGTGTATCAGCTAAGCGCATTTTCTCTTGGTTTTACTGCCAAATGCTTTGTTTCAGCGGTCGTGATGGCTGTATGCGTATACTTTCTCGGTGCCCGCTTTGAATGGCTAGAGTGGGGACTAATGGAGCAGGTACTATTACTTTGCGGATTATTGGCGGCCGCAATGGTGAGCTATTTTAGTTTACTATTTATACTAGGGGTAAGATTGAGCACAATCCGAGATGCTTGATTCGCATTTTTAAGCAACTTGGGTATAATCGGGCTCTTTGATATTTGCTGCACAAAGGCACGGCACTATGCAACTAATCCGAGGGATCCATAATATTCGACCACATCATTTTGGTTGTGTGTTGACGATTGGAAACTTTGACGGGGTTCATCTTGGACATGTAGAGGTTTTGAAGGGGCTGATTAGCGACGCAAAACACTATCAACTTCCAAGTACAGTGATGTTATTTGAGCCGCAGCCCTTGGAGTTTTTTGCCAAAGATAAAGCACCGGCTAGGCTGACGAGATTACGTGATAAACTAGTCCTGTTACAAGAGCTTGGTATAGAGCGAGTCATTTGCGTCAACTTTAATCGCAAATTTGCCTCGCAAGATGCAGAACAATTTATCAAAGAAGTCCTAGTGGCAAAGCTTGGAACCAAGGCGCTCACGGTCGGCGATGACTTTCGTTTTGGTCGTGAACGTGCTGGTGATTTTGCAATGCTAAAGCAAGTAGGCGAACCGCTAGGTATGCAAGTAAAAGACACGGCAAGTTTTCGCAAGCAAGATTGTCGTGTGAGTAGCACGTTGATCCGCACGGCGCTGGCGGCTGGTGATTTGCGTCAAGCACATGATATGTTGGGCCATACTTATGCCATTTCAGGCCGTGTTATTCACGGTTGGAAGAAAGGCAGAGAGCTTGGTTTCCACACTGCAAATATCGCGTTAAAGCGCCAAGTGAGCCCTGTGCGCGGTGTGTATGCGGTCAAAGCGACTGTGAATCACAAAACACATTATGGCGTAGCGAATGTTGGCACTAAGCCAACGCTAAACGGAACGAAAGCCCTTTTAGAGGTGCATCTGTTTAATTTTAATGAGACCATCTACGGTCAGTTTATGAAAGTGGAGCTAATTAAAAAGCTTCGCGATGAGCAAAAATTCGAAACATTGTCGCAGTTAACAGAACAAATCAGTCGTGATGTTAGCAATGCAAAACAGTGTTTTTCTTTAACGTAGCCGATACGGAAAGTAGGATAAATGAGCGACTACAAACATACTTTAAATCTACCGGAAACTGAGTTTCCGATGCGTGGTAATTTGGCGCAACGCGAACCAAAGATGCTGAAAAAATGGTATGAAGAAGACCTATACGGTCAAATTCGCATTGCGAAAAAAGGTAAAAAGCCATTTATTTTGCATGACGGTCCTCCGTATGCAAATGGTGATATTCACCTAGGTCACTCAGTAAACAAAATCCTAAAAGATATTATTATCAAGTCAAAAACGCTTTCTGATTTTGATGCGCCTTACGTACCTGGTTGGGACTGTCATGGTCTTCCAATTGAGCTACAGGTAGAAAAGAAAGTAGGCAAACCAGGTAAGAAAGTATCGGCTGCTGAATTCCGTGAAAAGTGTCGCGACTACGCTAAAAAGCAAGTTGATGGCCAAAAAACAGATTTCAAACGCCTTGGTGTGTTAGGTGACTGGGATAAGCCTTACCTAACCATGAACTTTGATTTTGAAGCCAATGCTATTCGTGTGCTTGGCCGTATTATCAAAAATGGTCACCTGCACAAAGGTGCAAAGCCAGTTCACTGGTGTACGGATTGTGGTTCAGCGCTTGCAGAAGCAGAAGTTGAATATCAAGACAAACAATCACCAGCAATTGACGTAAAATTTGTGTTTGCTGATCAAGCGGCAATCATAAGTGCATTTGGTTTGGCAGAAGGCCATGAAGGAAAAGGCGAAGTAAGTACCGCAATTTGGACTACAACACCTTGGACACTACCTGCAAACCGCGCTGTGGCAGTACATGGTGCACTAGAGTATGCGCTGGTACAAATCGAAGATGAAGGTCAAGAACAGCGTATTGTGCTTGGTTCTGAATTAGTCAAAGACGCTGTTGATCGTTTTGGATTCAAGCACTTCCACGTATTAGGTTACGCGAAAGGCGCTGCGCTTGAGAATCTGCGCGTTGCACACCCATTCTTAGATTTCGATGTGCCTGTTATCTTAGGTGAACACGTAACAACGGACTCAGGTACTGGTATCGTTCATACAGCACCTGGTCACGGTCAAGAAGACTTTACCGCAGGTCAGGCTTACGGTCTAGAGGTTGCGAACCCTGTTGGTGCAAATGGCGTTTATCTACCTGATACGCCGATTTTTGCAGGCCAACACGTATTTAAAGCAAATGATAGCATCATTGAGTTATTAACTGAGAAAGGCGTGTTATTCCGCCATAAGGCACTAACGCATAGTTATCCACATTGCTGGCGTCACAAAACTCCGATTATTTTCCGTGCGACGCCGCAATGGTTCGTCAGCATGGATCAGGCTAACCTTCGTGCTGATTCACTAAATGAGATCAAAAAGACTGAATGGTTACCAGAGTGGGGTGAAAGCCGCATTGCAAACATGGTTGAAGGTCGCCCTGACTGGTGTATTTCACGCCAGCGAACTTGGGGTGTACCAATCGCATTATTTGTCGATAAAGACACAGGTAGCTTGCACCCTGAAACGGAAGCCTTAATTGAAGCCGTTGCTAAATTAGTGGAAGAAAAGGGTATTCAAGCATGGTACGACTTAGAGCCAAGCGCGCTACTAAGTGAAGCAGATGCTCAACAATACGTAAAAGTACGAGATACGTTAGACGTATGGTTTGACTCAGGCGTAACGCATGCGTGTGTTGTTGATGCACGCGAAGAATTAACAGGCCCTGCAGATCTTTACCTTGAAGGCTCGGATCAGCACCGTGGTTGGTTTATGTCGTCAATGATGACTTCAGTTGCTATCAATGGTCACGCGCCTTATAAGCAAGTGTTAACGCACGGCTTCACGGTCGATGAAAAAGGCCACAAGATGTCTAAGTCATTAGGTAACGTGATCTCGCCGCAAGACATCATGAACAAGCTAGGTGCAGATATTTTACGCTTATGGGTAGCTTCCACTGATTATACGGCCGAAATGACCGTGTCTGATGAAATCTTTAAGCGTTCAGCAGACCGTTATCGTCGTATTCGTAACACAAGTCGTTACCTACTTGCGAACCTAAGTGGCTTTGATCCAAAAACGGATTTAGTAGCAATTGAAGATATGGTTGAGCTAGATCGCTGGATTGTAGCGCGTGCCGCACAGCTACAAACTGAGATCAAAACAGCGTACGATAAGTATCAAATGCTTCAAGTAACACAAAAGCTCATGAATTTCTGTACAGGTGAATTGGGCTCGTTCTATCTAGACGTGATTAAAGACCGCCAGTACACCGCGAAAAGTGATAGCCATGCGCGTCGTTCTTGCCAATCTGCGCTTTATCATATCGCCGAAGCTATGACGCGTTGGATGGCGCCAATTATGAGCTTTACTGCACAAGAAATCTGGGAAGTATTACCAGGTGAGCGCGGCCAGTTTGTATTCACGGACACTTGGTATGATGCAATTGAAGGGGCGACAGAAGGCTCGTTGAATAATGCTTACTGGCAGAACTTACTTGCGGTACGTGATGAAGTGAACCGTGTACTAGAGAATGCACGTAAAGAAGAAGTGATCGGTGCAACGCTACAGGCAGAAGTAACGCTATACACAGGCAGTGACTTAGCTGAGCAACTCAGTGCTATTGGTGACGAATTACGCTTTGTTTTACTGACTTCGAAAGCAACTGTAGAAGTGGTAAACAGCAAGCCAGAAAATGCAATCTCATCAGAAATTGATGGTTTGTTTATTAGTGTAGCGGCAACATCAGCTAAGAAGTGTGATCGTTGTTGGCATTATACCGACGACGTAGGTACAGACGAGCAACACCCAGACATCTGTGGCCGTTGTATTAGTAACGTTGAAGGTGATGGCGAACAGCGTCAATTTGCCTAGGAGTAAAACGTGACACAAACTACACAGAAAAGTGGTCTGGTGTGGTTGTGGCTTAGTCTACTGCTTTTTGCAGTAGACTACTTCACCAAAGCACTGGTTATGGCTGAAATGGAACTCTACGAATCCATTGATATTTTGCCAATATTCAACCTTACTTACATGCATAACTATGGTGCAGCGTTTAGCTTTTTAAGTGAAGCGGGCGGTTGGCAACGGTACTTTTTAAGTGGTATTGCCGTGGCGATTAGTACTTTGCTGATCTTCTGGTTACGTAAATTGCCAGCATCTAATTGGAAACTAGGATTAGCCTATGCGATGGTACTAGGTGGCGCCGTAGGGAATTTATATGACCGTATCATTCATGGTTATGTTATTGATTTTCTACATTTTTATTATCAGGATTGGCATTATCCAGCCTTTAATGTTGCAGATATGGCGATTGTTGGCGGTGCTGCACTATTAATTTTTGATGCCTTTACCAGTGGCGATAAACCACAGGAGAAAAATGCGTGAGTGAGCAACTAATTGGAGCAAAATCTGAAGTATTGTTCCACTTTTCAATCAAGTTATCAGACGGTTCAGCAGCAGATTCCACCAAGGTTCATAATAAACCCGCAAAGCTATTCATGGGTGATGGCAGCCTGACGGAAAATTTTGAAAAGTGTTTGCTTGGGTTAAAAGCAGGCGATGAGAAATCTTTTGAGCTAGAGCCAGAAGACGCGTTCGGACAACCAAATCCTGACAACATTTACTATGTTGATAGAAGCAAGTTTGGCGCAGAAACCCCCGCTCAAGTGGGCAGCATTATTGCATTTACGCAACCTGATGGTACTGACTTGCCTGGATTGATACGAGAGGTGGCCGGTGATTCGGTAACGGTTGATTTCAACCACCCACTTGCGGGTCAAAAAATAACATTTGAAGTGGAAATTCTTGAGGTAAATAACTAATGGAAATCTTGCTGGCAAACCCGAGAGGATTCTGTGCAGGCGTAGATAGAGCGATTAGTATTGTTGAGCGTGCACTCGATATTTTTGAGGCGCCTATTTATGTTCGTCACGAAGTGGTTCATAACAAATATGTTGTTGATGGTTTGAAATCTCGTGGTGCGGTGTTCGTTGAAGAGCTAAATGAAGTACCAGACGACAGCATTGTTATTTTCAGTGCACATGGTGTTTCTCAGCAAGTACGTAATGAAGCAAAGCGTCGGGAATTGAAGGTTTTCGATGCAACCTGTCCATTAGTAACAAAAGTACATATGGAAGTGACGCGTGCTAGTCGCAGAGGCACTGAATGTATTTTAATCGGGCACCACGGTCATCCAGAGGTTGAGGGTACCATGGGTCAGTATGACAATCCGAACGGTGGTATTTACTTAGTTGAAAAGCCCGAGGATGTAGTGACACTCGAAGTTAAAAATGCAGACAATGTATTCTATTGCAGTCAAACAACGTTATCGGTAGATGACACTGCGGATGTAATTGATGCGCTGCGCAATAAGTTCCCAAATATTAGCGGTCCACGAAAAGATGATATCTGTTATGCTACGCAAAACCGTCAAGATGCGGTTCGTGACTTAGCGGATAAAGTGGAACTACTGCTCGTAGTTGGTGCTAAAAATAGTTCTAATTCTAACCGCTTAAGAGAACTTGCGGATAAAATGGGAACTAAGGCATTTCTCATCGATGATGCCTCTTCCATCGAAGAAGCTTGGTTCGATGAGGTTGCAAAGGTTGGTGTAACTGCGGGCGCATCAGCACCTGAAGTGCTGGTTCAGCAGGTTATCTCACGGCTTAAAGAACTTGGTGGGGAAACGGTAGTTGAGAACCCTGGACAAGAAGAAAATGTCGTGTTTGCCGTACCAGTAGAACTCAGATAAGAGAGTTAGCACGATGACACCGCGTATCAGGTTGTTGTCTGCACTATTGAGTGAGCGAGGTGTGCTAGCATTGCTGGTTGCCTCGCAAATCCTAGCCTTTTTATATACGCTGATTTCCGCGACAGCGTTTTGGCAATCTCTCGGGTTAACTAGCTTATTCATTCATTTCACTGCCTTTTTATCACTAGCCGTCATAGTGATTGTTCGCCACGCTGTTGAAAAGCGTTCGGATCTCGTAGAAGCTGGAATTCTCATCTTAGTCTTTGTGTTTTGCACTGGCGTAACGAGCACGGCTGTTCCCTATGGTTTTGCACTATTGGGTTGGGTTGATGAGGCAAAAGTTGAATTGAATTTGTGGCGTAATATCGCAATATGCCTTTGTATTATCACTCTCTTTGCACATTTTTTAGCTATTTTTACCGATAATATTCGTAAGGTGAAAGCGCTATCCCAAGCGGAACTTGAAGCGTTACGTGCGAGAATTCGGCCGCACTTTTTATATAACTCACTCAATACTGTGGCCGAATTGGCTCATATTGATGCAAATGCAGCAGAAAAATCAGCATTAGCCCTTGCCGATTTATCACGCGCTGCGATGTCTACACAAAATACTGTTCCGCTGGAAAGTGAAATATCTTTATGTAAAGCATATTTAGCACTTGAGAAGTGGCGCTTCGCAGAGCGTTTGAGGGTAGAATGGGAGTTAGACAATGTCTTGGGAAATGTTTTGATCCCTGCGTTGATATTACAGCCATTGGTGGAGAACGCGGTTAGCCACGGAGTAGAGCCAAATCCAAACGGAGCAGATATTCGTATTCATATTCACCGTAGTCAACGCACCTTAACGGTGGTAATTTTTAACAGCTATGACGCTAAATTAAAGCCGACGCACCAAGGGCATGGCATTGGGATAAGTAATATCAGGCGCCGCTTGGCTTTACACTACAATCAATCCATTGATTTTAAAACTGAAGCCAGTCAAGATAGCTATACCGTCAGTTTTTCGCTACCGCTATGAAGACATTAATATCTTATCTTATTGTGGACGATGAGCCGTTGGCAAGAGCGCGCGTTAAACGGCTAATGCAAAAGCATAGAGGCTTTCGCTGTATCGGTGAAGCTGATTGCGCAGATAGTGTGGAAGCGCTATTAAAACAGGAGCCTGTGCAGCTTATTTTTCTTGATATTTCAATGCCGGGTCAGTCAGGTGTTGAACTCGCGAGCCAATTACGCTTGCAATTTCCGAGGATGAAAATCGTGTTTCTAACGGCGCACCCGGAATATGCGTTAGAAGCATTTGAACTGCACGCTAATGGTTATCTAGTGAAGCCACTAGATAGTGATAAGCTAGATGCTTTATTGACTACTATCTTTCCGAGTATGGAGACGCTCAGCTATTACGTTGGCAGTGAGTTGCGTCACGTTCAGGTTTCGGATGTGATTGTTGCCGAGGCGGATGAAAAGTATACGCGAGTAACATTGAATTCTGGCCTACAAGCACTCATTGACATGTCACTCAAGTCACTGTTAGATAAGTTCCCGACACATTTTATTCAAATCCATCGCCGCACATTAGTTAAACGAACGGAAATCTCCGCGTTAGAGTTGCATGAACAAAAACACTATGTGTGCCTCGAGTCACTCCCCAATCGCTATGAAGTTAGCCGTAGAGCTTACACCCAACTAAAAACATTGTTTTGAGTGTTAAGCGGTGAATAAACCGCTTATCGCCTCAAAAGACCTTTCATACTATCTCGTATTGAGTTTCAAAGACGACTGCTTAAACTGAAGCTAGGATAATTGAATTTTGGTTGAGATATGCATATTTCGCTAAAGCAACAGGGCTTCACATTGTTAGAAGTGCTTATTGCGTTTATGATTTTGAGCTTTGGGTTGCTTGGTGCTGTGGCATTACAAGCAAAAGCTAAACAAGCAAGTTTTGATTCAATGCAGCGAGCCGCGGCGGTCGAACTTGCCAGCGACATCATGCACAGAATAAGAACAAATGATGCGGCAAATATAGCTACACTCTACAACATCAACTTTAATAGCACAGAAGACGTCCAAGAAAACACCACGTGTTATTCTCAGCGCTGCAATGCCGCAACGCTTGCGAGAACAGATATTGCTAATTGGCGCCAAGCTATAAGAGCAAGGGAGAATACAGGTTCGCTGGATAACGCGGTTGTTTGTATTAACCCTACTCAAGTTGCCGGTGATACATCAGGGGTAAATGTACAGGTCATCGTCACTTGGCGAGGTCGTCAAGCCATGACAGCCCTTGCGAATAATCCCGCAGGAAGTTGTGGCACGGTTGATGATAGGCGTAGAGCAGTAGTTATGGATACGTTTGTCTTAATTAGGAGTGAGCCATGAAGAGGGTGTTAGGGTTTACTTTATTAGAAATAATGATCGCTATGTTTATTGGCGTATTGTTACTGGGCGGTGTTATAGCAACATACGTAGGTATGAAGGCGACCACCAATGACACGATGCAAATTGGAGAATTACAAGAGAAGGGTCGCCTGGCTCTATCAATAATGCGCCGTGATATTGAGCAAGTCGGCTTTTGGGGGACTTTTTATGAAAAAGCGTTTTCCCCTAATAATCAAGTCGCGCCTGCAAACCCTGGCAATGATTGTTCAGGAGGAATTAACAATGGAAGTTTTCCCAATAACCAACCCGCAAACTTTCGTCCAATTTGGGCAACCTTCACTACTAATTCGACAGCACTTGGATGTATTACCAGAGCGAAACCAGAGTCAGAAGTTTTACAGGTAAAATTTTTAGAAGGGAGTCCTGTAGATGTAACGGGTCTTGTGCCAGATGCAGGTGCTATCCAATCAACCAGGTATTATTTTATTGCACAGCAAGAGCAAGCTGAATTTATCGCGGGGGGTAATGTCGGGAATATGCCAAGTGTTAATGCAACACTTTGGCCATATAGTCACCATGTATATTATGTAAGTGAAGAGCAACAAGTCATTAATAATCGCACTATTACTATCCCAGTCCTAAGAAGGCAAAGGTTACATGTTAATGGTGGTATGACAGACGAGCTGGTGATCGAAGGCGTTGAACAAATTCGTTTTATTTTTGGCTTAGACACCAATTTTGATGGTCGTGTTGATAGGTATAGAAATACAGCAACTATGTCTGATGCTGATTGGGGTGCCACAAGAGGCATATTATCTCTACAGTTGTTCGTATTGGTAAGAGTATTGGAACCAGATGTTGATTTTGGGGTGCAGTCGCGATCGTATGTATTAGGGAATGACCCTAATAGGAGAACGGTTACTTATAACGACGCTATCAGACGTACTGTATTTTCAACCACAATATCAATGTACAACATGGGAGGCTCGGCATGGGAAATGTAAAACAACGAGGTGTGGTACTGATCATGGCGATGGTCATGGTAGTTGCAATAATGGCAGTTGCAGTGACATTGATGAGCACCAGCACATTGGATATTAAAATGACACATGCGGTGATGGAACGAGAAGAAGCTGAGAGTTTACTGTTTGGTGAAATGCAAAGACTAATAAGACAAGAGCAGCGAGCCGCTAATAGTGTATTTTTACGCTCACGACAGCAGCTAGCTAACGATGGGACAACCGTTCAAACGCCGAATGGCTTACAAGCCACTGTAACCAACCTAAATAATGGAGAGTTAGAGTTGTTTTGTCCTCGTCAATATGACTATACCGAAGGGTTCGTTTGCAACATGACCGAAGTCCGAGCTACTGTGGGGTATGGCGATAGAGGACGTCATAACGTCACCATTGTGATGGGTATTGGTCAGGAAATTGTGAGCGTTTCGAATTAACAGCCTTTTTCGAGTAACTGATATGAATAAGTTAATATACACGATAGTTGCATTAATGGCGCTATTACAAACCGCTCAAGCAGAAGACATTGAGCTTTATGTTAAACACAATGTTTCTACTCGCGAGCAACCTCGGGTGCTGATGCTATTTGATACATCAGGCAGTATGGCGTGGGATTCTCAAAATGGTAAGGCGTGTTACGAACGTTACTCATATTACACGTGGAAGGGCTGGCGTAGGGTCAAAAGGAATGGGTATCGATCGTCTGATTGTTTTCAAGGTAATAAGTGTTATCAAAAAAACCAATTTGGGAATTATGTTCAGGGCTGTGCTGATAGCCGCCTAAAGGTAGCACAAAATGCGATGCGTAAACTGGTGAATGATAACGCAGATATCCAGTTTGGCTTATCTCGTCTGTATTCTTCAAGTGGCGGTTATATATTAAATGGTATTGGTAGTAGCCGTAACGACATCGTAAATAAAATAAATGCATTACCTGCTTCTGGTTCAACGCCTTTGTCGGAAACCTTATGGGAGTTGTATAATTACCTCAAAGGTGGAGGCGTTTACTGGGGAGAAAATGGTGGAAATGATAGAGATAAAAGCATAGAAAGTCGTGGTAATTATATCTCCGCGTTTACTCCTGCTCGTGGCGCGGAGGAGCGCTGCGATACCTCTATTAATTTAATCTTAATGACAGATGGAGATCCAACCAGTGACACCAGCTCCAACAACAGCATAGTGAATGAATATTTCTCAGTCTACGGTGCATACCCCAATTACTTTGATATAAATGAAGGCTCTGGTGTCACTAAAAATTATTTACCCGCATTAGCTAAAACAATGCGCGGTACGTCTCAAGTAAAAGTTGACTTATACCCTTCTACGCCTGATGAACACGACTTTGCACGTGTTTTTACAATCGGTTTTGGTAACGGTATGTCTGGTACAGGCAAGGACCTGCTGAAGGAAACCGCGGCGCAAGGTGGTGGGCAATATCTTCATGCTAATACTGCGGACGAGTTGTCAGACGTACTCAAAACCACCATTACCAATATCAGAAATGTAAGTGCAAGTTTTAGCTCACCAACGGTGTCTGCCAATGCCGAAGACCAAACCCAAACCGGTGATGCACTTTATTACACACAGTTTAAACCGGAAACACATACGCGTTGGCGTGGCAACCTGAAAAAGCTAAAGTTTGTGGGTACAGAAATAGTAGGTCAGGAGCGAACCAAAGCGATAGATAACAAGGGTGTTATTGATAGCAACATCACGACGTATTGGTCGCAAGCGGACTCAAAAGATGGCAATAATATAGAAAAGGGCGGAGTTAACTATGCCCTTGAAAATCAGATCACTAGAAAAGTCCTGTCTGATTTTGGTGGCAGTGATTTAGTTGACTTCACTTATAATAACGCCGAAAGTGCCTATGGTAATTTAACTAAGCTTGCCGCTGCAATGGAGTTAAGTGGTGCAAGTAAAAGTGAGATACAAAATATTTTTAATTGGGCGATAGGCCAAGATGTTGATGATGAAGATGGTGATGGCTTACGCTCTGAAAGAAGACCAGACATCTTTGCTGATCCCCTACATTCAAAACCCGCAACAATTGACTATGGCAACGGCGATATCCGTGTGCTCATTGGCACCAATGCAGGTATGCTTCACATGTTTAAAGACCACGGAAATAGCGTAAGTGAAAGCTGGGCATTTATCCCTGGCTCTTTATTACCTATTTTGAATCCGGTAAAAACACGTAAAGCAGAAACTAAACTGTATGGTCTAGATGGGCCTATTACTGTGTACTTTCACGATGTGAATAAAAATCGCAAAGTGGAATCGGGAGACAAAGTCTGGGCATTTGTAGGGATGCGCCGTGGCGGCAATAAATACTATGGTTTTGATATTACCAATCCGGATTCGCCTAAACTATTGTGGGGTGCGCCTATTTCCGGGGATTCAAACAAATTTAAGAATTTAGGACAAACGTGGTCTAAGCCTGTAGTGACTTTCATTGAAAAGCAAAAGGATAGACCGGTATTGGTTTTTGCAGCAGGATATAATACCAATAAAGACAATGTTTCACGTAGCGATGATAATGATAAAGGCGTAGGAATTTACATGGTTGATATCATGTCAAACAATGCTGATATCGTCTGGTCGCTTACTGGAGATGCGTTTAAAGGTAAGCACAGTATTGTTGCGGAGCCAACGTTAACGGACTCAGACTATGATGGCTATATTGACCGAATTTACCTAGCGGATACCGCGGGGAGTATCTGGAGAATTGATATACCCGGCCCAAACCCATCTGATAGTACTGAGCCTTGGACTCATTTCGAATTGGCGCGTTTGGGGAATAGCTCTGCTAATGAAGATAGGCGCTTCTTCTATCGTCCAACTGTTGCCCGTACCTTTTATAGTAAAGTAACAGAGACCAGATATAATGGGAATTTAATTAAAGAGCGCAGAGATACACCGTTTGATGCAATCGTTATCGGCAGTGGTAATCGCTCTAAGCCAACAGACTCAAGCGTGAATGACTATCTTTTCATGATTAGGGACATACACACGAAAACACAGTCTTTTGTAAGTGATATTCCAGACCCTATACTAGTTTCTGATTTAATGGAAATGAAGAGTGATCCGTTCGGAAATGCTGTAGATGATATTGATGACTTTGTTGAACTAGAAGTAGAACTGGCTAAGTTTAATGGCTGGAAGTATCAGTTATCAGGAGGTGAAAAATCACTATCTGGTGCTACTGTAATTGGAGGAGTTGCTTACTTCACTTCATTTACACCTGCAGATCAGACTACCCAACAATGCACGTTAACGGGTGGTAAAGGGCAGCTGTACATGTTCCACTTACATTATGGCACAGGGAAAACCTACGTGACTTCACAGGATCTACCGGATACACCAACTCTAGTTGTACGTAAAGACGAAAATGGTAAACGAATTCCTTTTATTGCTGGCCCTGGAATTATAGCTGATGATAGTAATCCATTTGTGCCGCCAGGAATACCGGGTGAACCAGTGCCAGTTGTCGGAGATAACGACAAGGTTATTATCTTTAAAGATAAAACTTCTGGGATCAGAACAAGGCAACTTTACATTTATAAGAGGGAAGATAGCGATGAGAAGAAATAGTATCCTAGGCAAAACAATGTCAGGCTTTACCCTGATTGAAGTAATGATAGTGGTAGTGATCATTGGTATCCTCTCTGCTGTTGCGTACCCTAACTACACTGAATATGTGAGACGAGGAGCAAGGGCTGATGCCATGACTTTGTTACTTGATGCTGCAAATAAGCAAGAGCAGTTTTTTGTGGACAATAGAGCGTATTCAAATAATCTTGCAAATATTGGTGTGCCGACAGCAACAGAAAATGGCTACTTCAATGTGACACTTGAAAACGTTACCGCAAATACCTTTACAATTGTTGCAACAGCTGCTGCAGGGCCAGTTCAAGGAGATCAACAGTGCCCAGCTTTAACTATTGATGAGCTTGGCGTTCGTGGTGTTACTGGGACCACGAATCAAGACGCTATAGATAGGTGTTGGGAACGTTAATTTTTTCGGGGAGTCGTTGGCTCCCCTTTGTATTAACATTACTTATCCAAACCTCAGATTATTTATTCTTGGCACTCATCTGTATCTTTTAGAGTGCTTCTCCCTGTGTAGCTAACTGACAACGACAATCCCATGGTAGAACTTGCGTTACAGTAGACAAAAGTACCGTTATAGAGTCCTGCGAGATGACCAAAGCGGCGAAATATAATAGCGTTTCTTGGGTAAGTGAGCTTGTCACCTGAGTCTATTGAGTCCACAACAGCTAATTTATAATCATCGTCTGAAAACTCACCTTGGGGGTGGTAATCAATAAAAACCGTTAACTGAGTGTGCCATTCTTTGCTGTCGCAGCGATTATTTTTCAGTGGGCATAAAGTGACGGTTGCACCGCTTGCAACAGCTTGAATGCGAGCCAAATTAATCGCTCGCCGCAGTGCTTCAAGTTTTATTTTTGGTTTATCAAACTGAAATAAAGCCGTAAGACTGGGAAGAGAAAATAAGCTGACGATGGTGATAATCGCCAAACACACTAAAGATTCCAGTAGGGAAAAACCCATATAGCGACGCATATCCTTTGCCTCGAATTACATTTTCTTTAAGCCTAGTTGTTTGTGTGTTAAAGGCAAGGTTGAAGCGAAGAGATATTTTACGCGTCAGTACTTTTGTGGCTATTCGCAGGATTCTGTCGTATCTCCACGATATAATGCTGTGCCAGCGGTTGAAACACTCAACTGCTGATTGTTGTCGTCACTGCCAGGACAATAGGTAAAATTGCCGGCGTTTGAACCACTTAAAAGTCCGCTTGAATCAAACCTTAGACGATTGTCACCAGAAAATACCATAGTGTCGTTATCGTCTACGACCTCCATAGTTCTATGGATAGTATCACCATTACTAAATGTGCCATTTTTATCACTATCAACAAACACGCTAATTCTGTTCGTTGCCCAATTATCTTGGCAAGTAAATGGACTCCTAGCTTGAATATTGGCTGGGGGAGCTGGGCAGAGAATGACAATTTCGTCTGCGGCGGTTGCCTTTACACGAGCAAATGCAATATTGCGCTGTAATTCTTGTAAGAAAGACTCTGCTCGGTTACGTTGCAGCAGGTTGCCATCAAAGCTAAATGAAATGGCCAAGACGATAGCCAATATAGCGATGGTTATCATTAGTTCTAGTAGGTTGAATCCCGCTGATTGTTTCATTACCGCCTCACAACCAAAAAGTAATAATTTATGATTATTATTATTGCGTGAAATCACTTCAACTTTCAATGTCTTTGTTTGCCTTGGGCAAGCGGATTGTCTAAAATCGACGCTATACCAAAGGAATCGAGATAGTCATGAAGAAAATAGAAGCAATAATTAAACCGTTTAAACTTGATGATGTCCGAGAAGCGCTTTCGGATGTGGGGATCACGGGTATGACGGTATGTGAAGTGAAAGGCTTTGGTCGTCAGAAAGGCCATACTGAGTTATATCGCGGTGCTGAATATATGGTAGATTTCTTGCCTAAAGTAAAACTTGATATTGTTACCGCAGATGAAGACGTGGACAGAGCGATTGAAGTTATCCTAAAAACCGCGCAAACGGGCAAAATTGGTGATGGTAAAATTTTCGTAACCGATGTTGAGCGTGTGGTTCGGATCCGTACAGGTGAAGAGGACGAAGAAGCAATTTAATGACGCTGTTAAGTCAAATACTTACCTTTTAAGGCTGCTTACCTTCTATTATGGGCAGCCTAAATCCTTCCTTATTACAACTACAAACAGGTAAAACACACTGACGATTAATTTCCATGTACAGGAAGCAAGTACTTTTACTGCTGTAGCAAGCTTGAAGGCGAATACTGGCGGGAGATAAGTCACGATCTCAGCGGTATCGTGACTTGACACTATTTTTATTTGTTACGTGCGTTAACCGATTTGGCTTTTTTCACGTTATCCGCAAGGTCCTGAAGGCCAAGTTTGCGATAGCTTTTTTCCATAATGTCAAAAGCCTGAGTCAGGTAACTACTTTGAGAGTAATGTTCTACTACATATTTACCACGATTTGCTGCGGCAAGGTATGCTTCACGCTCGAAGTAATATTCAGCGACTCTGAGCTCATAGCGAGCCATTTTGTTCAGTAGCCAGACCAAGCGTTTTTTCGCCTCTGGTGCATACGGACTGTTTGGATAGTTTTTAACTAACGTGGTTAAATCCTGAAAAGCAACACGGGTGCGATTGGCATCACGGTCAGCTCTGTCTACACCGAAATACTCTTGGAATGCGTTTTCATCAGCCTTGATGCTAACTAAGCCTCGCATGTAATACATGTAGTCTAGGTCTTTATGATTTGGATTTAAGCGAATAAAACGATCAATAGTCGCAAGTGCTTGGTCGGTATTACCTGTTTGATAATATGCATAGACTAGGTCCATTTGAACTTGTCTTGCATAAGGGCCGAATGGATAACGAGCATTAATTGCACTTAATAATTCAATGGCACGGGCATACAAGCCGGAATCTAATGTTTGTTTTGCGTCTTCATAAAGCGCTTGGGCGGATTTGTTTGGTACGCGTTCAATATCTTCTTGTTCTGGTGCGGATGAACAGGCTGCCAAACCTAAAACAGACGCGGCTAACGCCAGCCTAAAGGCGTGTGTCCTTAAGTTTTTAATCATTTTATTTTACTACCTTTGTTTTCTTCGGCTAGGCCAACTCGGCAAAACCGAGTAAACTATGCATTAATACGATTCTAACCCAGTCGAGCACGGCTTGCACTGGTAAATTAGGTAAAGTTTCAGATGTCAGAGCAAATTTCCCTCCAAGCGGAGGTTCCAGTCGAACTCGGTGGTAAACGTCTAGACCAAATATTGGCGCAATTGTTCCCGGATTTTTCTCGTTCAAGAATAAAAACTTGGATTCTTGAAGATAAAGTCACCGTAGATGGTGAAGTATTCAACACTCCTCGTGAAAAGTTACTTGGTGGTGAAAGTGTTGCTATCGAGACGGTTATCGAAGCACAACGTGAATACGAAGCGCAAGATATAGAGTTAGATATTGTTTACGAAGATGATGATATTCTTGTGATAAACAAGCCCATGGGGCTGGTGGTTCACCCGGGAGCCGGTAACCCGGATGGCACTGTGTTAAATGCTCTGCTGCACCATCACCCAGAAATCATTAACGTACCTCGTGCTGGTATTGTACATCGTCTAGATAAAGACACGACCGGCCTAATGGTTGTGGCGAAAACCATCCAAGCACAAACGCACTTGGTGAAAAACCTACAGGCCCGTGAAAACTTCACGCGTGAATACGAAGCAGTTTGTAATGGCACGATGACAGCAGGTGGCATGATTGAAAAGCCAATCGGTCGTCACGCAACTAAGCGTACACATATGGCAGTGCATGAGATGGGCAAGCCGGCTATCACTCATTACCGTGTTGCTGAAAAGTTCAGAGCACACACGCGCCTGCGCCTGCGCCTAGAAACCGGTAGAACACACCAAATTCGTGTACATATGGCGTATTTGAATCATCCGTTAATTGGCGACCAGCTCTATGGCGGCCGTCCTCGTCCACCAAGAAATGCGACTCAAGGATTAACCGAACAATTAAGAGAGTTTAAACGTCAGGCATTGCATGCTATAAAACTAAGTATCGCTCACCCAATTACCGGCGAGATGATGACATGGGAAGCGCCTGTGCCTGAAGATATGATTAAGCTGGTGGCAGCGCTTAGAGAAGATACCAAAGAAAACCCGGATTTAACGTTATAAGATGCAACTTGCTCAGTGGCCATTAACCCAATTCGTTGGGACATTATCAACAACGCGCAAAGGCGGTGTTTCAGCACCGCCGTATGATAGCTTTAACCTAGCCTTTCATGTTGGTGATAATGCTGAACATGTAGCCGAAAATCGTCGAATTTTACACGGCTATGTGGCTAACCCGATTGTATGGCTTGAGCAAGTGCATGGTGCAGAAGTGGTGGTGGTCGACGAGCAGTTTGAAATCGCGCAGGTCCATCAAGCCGACGCCCTATACACTCGCTTGCGTCAAACACCACTGGCTATCATGACAGCAGACTGCTTACCCATTCTGCTTGCATCAAAAGATGGTGAGGAGGTGGCCGCTATCCATGGTGGTTGGAAGCCTCTTGCAGCTGGAATTATCTCGCAGACACTAGCTAAATTTAACTGTGCTCCTGAAGAGATTTGTGTATGGTTTGGCCCTGCGATTGGGCCTAGTAAATTCGAGGTGGGCGAAGACGTGGTACAGGCTTTTGAGGCGCAACGAAATACGGCATTTGTTGCCAAAAAAGACGGTAAATACTTTGCGGATATTTTCGAGCTTGCAAAGTCGCTATTACGCGAGCAAGGTGTAAAGGATTTTTACGGCGATAAACACTGTACAGTAACTATGTCCGAGCAATACTTTTCCTATCGTAGAGACAAAACAACGGGCCGTATGGCAACTTTGATTTGGCGCAAATAATCAGGGTAAATTATTACTTTTACGCTTGATCTTCGTTCAGTTAATACCCATAAATAAGGTAATTCAATATTTTATATGGGTAAATAAATCATGCGTTTAGATAGATTTACAAGCAAATTTCAAGCTGCGCTTTCTGATGCGCAGTCATTAGCGCTTGGGCGCGATCACCAATTTATTGAACCTGTTCATTTAATGTATGCTTTGCTCCAGCAGAGCGGCTCGAGTGTGCGCGCATTATTAGCACAAGCAGATGTGAGCGCCGACGAGCTTAATACTAAGTTGTCACAAGCCATTGAAAAGCTATTTAAAGTAGAAGGTGTAGGTGGTGATGTACAGCTTTCAAATAACCTTATTTCACTGATCAATCTGTGTGATAAATATGCACAAAAGCGTAAAGATAAATACATCTCCAGCGAGTTATTTGTTTTTGCTGCATGCGAAGATAAAGGCCCACTAGGCGAGATTTTCAAAGCGCTTAACATCACCCAACCAAAGATTGAGCAAGCCATCAAGGCTATTCGAGGGGGTCAAAAAGTGGATGACCCTAATGCCGAAGACACTCGCCAAGCTCTTGAGAAATTTACCATCGATCTCACTGAGCGTGCTGAGCAAGGCAAGCTTGATCCGGTTATTGGCCGTGACGACGAAATTCGCCGCACTATTCAAGTGCTACAGCGCCGTACTAAAAACAACCCTGTACTTATCGGTGAACCGGGCGTTGGTAAAACTGCCATCGTTGAGGGGCTCGCGCAGCGTATTATCAACGGTGAAGTTCCAGAAGGTTTAAAAAGTAAGCGCGTACTATCGCTAGATATGGGTGCATTGGTGGCTGGAGCAAAATACCGTGGTGAATTCGAAGAGCGCCTAAAGTCGGTATTAAACGAGCTGGCTAAAGAAGAAGGCCAAGTTATTCTCTTTATTGATGAAATCCATACCATGGTGGGGGCGGGCAAAACCGATGGTGCAATGGATGCTGGCAATATGCTAAAACCCGCACTAGCCCGTGGTGAGCTTCACTGTGTGGGGGCGACCACGCTTGATGAGTATCGTCAGTATATTGAAAAGGACGCGGCACTCGAGCGTCGTTTCCAAAAAGTATTTGTTGCAGAGCCAACCGTAGAGGATACCATCGCGATTCTACGTGGCTTAAAAGAGCGTTACGAATTGCACCACTCAGTAGATATTACCGATCCTGCGATTGTCGCTGCGGCTAACTTGTCACATCGTTATATCTCAGATCGGCAACTTCCCGATAAAGCTATCGATTTGATAGATGAAGCTGGGTCTTCAATTCGGCTGCAAATTGACTCGAAACCGGAGCAGTTAGACAGACTAGAGCGCCGTATTATCCAACTAAAATTGGAAGATAATGCGCTGGCGAAAGAGAAGGACGAAGCGAGTCAAAAGCGTCGTACTGAGATGCAAACGCTCATCAATGAATTAGAAGCTGAGTATCGAGAGCTTGATGAAGTATGGAATGCAGAGAAGGCTTCATTACAAGGCACACAAGTGATTAAGGCTGAGCTTGAGCAAGCGCGCTTAGATCTAGAAGTTGCGCGTCGAGCAAGTGACTTGCAACGTATGTCTGAACTACAGTACGGTCGGATCCCTGAGCTTGAGCGAAAACTAGATCTTGCTTCTCAGGCTGAAATGCAGGAAATGAGTCTTTTAAAAAATCAGGTCGGTGAAGATGAAATTGCAGAAATTTTATCTCGCTGGACTGGGATCCCGGTCGCAAAAATGCTTCAAGGTGAGCGTGAAAAGTTACTGCAAATGGAAGACGAGCTTCATAAAAAAGTGATTGGTCAAGACGAAGCTGTTAATGCGGTTGCTAACGCTATCCGTCGCTCAAGAGCGGGGCTTGCAGATCCTAATCGCCCAATTGGTTCGTTCTTGTTCTTAGGTCCAACAGGGGTGGGTAAAACGGAGCTGACCAAAGCACTGGCCAACTTTATGTTTGATACGGAAGATGCCATGGTGCGCATTGATATGTCCGAATTTATGGAAAAGCACTCAGTTGCGCGCTTGGTTGGTGCTCCTCCTGGCTATGTTGGCTACGAAGAAGGTGGCTATTTGACAGAAGCGGTAAGGCGTCGTCCTTATTCTGTGATTTTGCTTGATGAAGTGGAAAAAGCGCATCCAGATGTATTTAACATCTTATTGCAAGTCTTGGACGATGGTCGCTTGACCGATGGCCAAGGCCGCACGGTTGATTTTAAAAATGCAGTGATCATTATGACCTCGAACTTAGGGTCGGATGTCATTCAAGAGCAAGCAGGAAATAACGACTACGCAGCACTCAAAGAGCGTGTTATGGGCGTGCTGGCTAGTCAGTTTAGACCTGAATTTATTAACCGTATTGATGAAACTGTGGTGTTCCACCCGCTTATCAATGAACACATTAAAGAAATTGCGAGTATCCAGTTAGACAGATTGAGTAAACGTTTAACTGAAAGAGGGTTTGCACTCGAGCTTAGTGATGCCGCGCTTGATAAAATCGCTGCAAGCGGGTTTGATCCTGTATATGGTGCTCGTCCTCTTAAACGAGCCGTACAACAATACATTGAAAACCCGTTGGCGCAGGACTTGCTGCAAGGTAAGTTTGTGACTGGTGATACCATTAAAGTCGAGGTGCTTGATGACCAGATAGTGTTCAATCACTAAATATAGCTAAACGCTCTTACAGCCATACTGTAAGAGCGTTTTTCCCTCCCATACCGTAAATTTCTTCAAACTCCTTACCCTTTCGCGTATTCTACAAAGATACCAAACTGTTTTCTAAGCAAGCCGCATATGATAAATAACTCAACCACTTATGGTATTTACGAATTTGGTGATAGCAGTCAACTGTGTAGCACCACTATTTCTTTGCCAACACTAACCTTAGGCCAAGTGCTGGTAAAAGTAAGCAGTACCAGTATTAATCCTATTGAAGTGAAAACCAGACAAGGTCTTGGTTATGTTGCAGCGCAAAAAAGCGCAGATGCCTTTTTGCCGCTCGGATATGATCTGTATGGTGAGGTGGTTGAGGTTTATGGCCCAGATAGCCAATTTAAAGTAGGCGACTTTGTCATCGGTATGATTGGATTTGCGAGTAACCCCGGGACCTATAGTGACTATACAGTGGCGCTTGAGTCAGAACTCATCAAGGTTTCTTTGCAAGAAAGTCCAGATATTGCAGGTCTTTGTCTTGCGGGTCTTACGGCAAAACAAGCGTTAGATAAATTCTCTAATCGTGATCGTCCATTATATGTATTGGCACCAACTGGTGGCGTGGGGCATTTAGCAATTCAACTAGCACAGCTCCAAGGGCGAAAAGTTATCGCGGTCTCCACCCGCCCTGAGCACGAATTGTTGTCGAAGCTCAAGGTAACGGCAATAAGTTATGACGAATTTTATCAGCACCAAGTTGAATGCGATTTACTGGACTTAATTGGTGGCGATATTGCATTACAGTGTGTCGACTCGATGAAGCCGGATTCGCACCTGGTGACCATTCCGAGCGTCACCAAAGAAATCGTCTGTGAGCGAGCCACGACAAGGGATGTAAGGGCTGAAGGTATGTTGGTTGCGAGTAATTTAGACGATCTTAAATATTTGTATCAGGCGTACCAAGCTGGCAAAATCAGCATCAACGTAAGTCATTACTTTGCGATGGCGGATATTGCGCAGGCTCATCACTGTATGGAAAGTGGTAAGCATGTTGGCAAAGTTATTATTAAGGCCTAAGTGTACTAAAAGTAGCCATATTTAAATTGATTGCTCGGTTTAAATCACTCATTTGATGAATACACTTGGTATAATTTGGTTTCGACCCCATAAACTTGAAATTGGCCTGTAGGTTCGAGGAAGAATTTTTGAAACAATTAGACTTAAACACTAAGCTGGACTTTTTGTCTGACGGCGCGCATCGCGGCGTTTTCAAAGGTATCAAAAGAGGTATCGAACGTGAGGCATTACGGATCCAAGGGTCGGGAAAAATAGCGAAAACACCGCATCCAGAAAAGACGGGCCATGCACTGACCAATGGTCATATTACCACTGATTTTTCTGAGTCGCTGCTCGAATTTATTACACCAGTGAGTGAAGATCCACAAGAGACATTAGCGCAACTTTCTGATCTACAGAAATTTACGTTGGCTAACATGGGTGATGAGTTACTGTGGCCTTTGTCGATGCCATGCTTTATTGAGGACGAAGAAGATATTGTCCTAGCGCAGTTTGGCACTTCTAATATCGGCAAAATGAAAACGCTATATCGTGAAGGGCTAAAAAATCGCTATGGTAGTATGATGCAGGCCATTGCGGGTGTGCACTTCAATATTTCGTTTCCAGAGACCGTATGGCAAAGCCTGCAAGTGATGTCTGAAGACGATAAACCTCAGCAATCATTTATCTCCCAACAGTATTTAGGCCTTATTCGTAACTTCAAGCGTGAAATGTGGCTGATAAGCTACCTGTTTGGCGCATCTCCTGCGCTTTGTCCGTCATTTTTGCAAGGCAAAAAGAGCGACTTGCCATTTAGTAAGCTAGAAAATGGCTCTATATACCTTGAATATGGCACCGCACTTAGACTGGGTGATTTAGGTTATACCAATAGCGCACAAAGTTCGCTTAAGGTGATGTATAACGATCTGGATGAGTATATTGCGGGCTTGCGACAAGCCATTCGTTGCCGCTCCGACTTATATCATGAAATTCCAGACTATCGAGCGGCAGAGCCAAAACAGCTGAATCGCAACATTTTACAGATTGAAAACGAGTTCTACTCGCCAATTAGACCAAAACGTAATGCCAAGTCTGGTGAAACCCCGACTCAGGCACTTGAACGTGGTGGTATTGAGTACATCGAAATTCGTGCGCTGGATGTTAACCCATTCGAGCATACTGGTGTGAGTCTTGAGCAAATCCACTTCCTAGATGTGTTCTTAACCTATTGTTTGTTAAAGCCAAGCCCTGAACTCTCGTTTGATGCGCAAAAGCTCGCTGGTAAGAATTTACATCAGGTGGTTAATCAAGGTCGCTGTACAGCACTTGAACTGAGTAAAGCGGGTGAGCCTGTGAGTGTGAAACAGTGGGGCACTGAGATTTTTACAGACTTACTTAAAGTTGCAAAAATGTTAGATGGGAGTACAGAAAAATCAGTCTATGTGGCAACAGTGGAAAAATTAATGTTGGCAATTGAAACGCCTGCACTTACTTTTTCTGGGCAGTTGCTATCTCAGCTGAAGAGTCGTACCTTAGAACAAGGTTCAATGGGCATTGAACTAGCGAACAAATATAAGCAGCTTCATCAAGATATCAAATACGGCTATTACGATGAAGATACGCTGAAGTCATTTGCACGTCAGTCTTTTGAAGATGAGGCAGCGGTTAGAGCGGCTGATTCTGTAGACTTTACTACTTTCCTTGACGATTATTTTTCAAGGGCATAATGCACAAGGCATAAAAAAGCGCAGCCATAAGGCTGCGCAAATAAATTTCAGGGATGAAACAATGCTAAACTGCTGCATTCATAAGTTCAGACCAATGCAAATTGTAAAAGTTCATTAGGTTTCGAAAAAAATGCAAAAAAAATTAATTTTAATTAGTCTCGTCGCTGTTTTATCCGGATGTGCTACCGCACCACCTAAACAACCTCATGATATTTGTAAGATTTTTGAGGAAAAAGAAGATTGGTATTATGACGCTCGTGATGCTCAAGATAAATGGGGCTCACCAAAGCATGTACTGATGAGCATGATGTACCAAGAAAGCTCCTTTCGTCACGATGCGGCGCCTCCAATGGAATATTTCCTATGGTTTATTCCTGTTGGCAGAGTGAGCTCTGCTTATGGTTACTCTCAAGCCAAAACTCCGACCTGGTCTGATTATATTCGTGAAACTGGAAACTCAGGTGCAGATCGCGATGACTTTGAAGACGCCATCGATTTTATGGCTTGGTTCGTATACAAAACTCACAAGGTAAACGGCGTGTCGAAATGGGACGCTTACGCACAATACCTCAATTATCATGAAGGTTGGGGCGGTTATCGTCGTGGTACATATAAGAATAAGAAATGGTTAATGCAAGTAGCAAATAAGGTAAAGCATCGTGCTGCGCGCTATGCCGTTCAACTTAAACGCTGTGAAGATGATTTAGATAAGAACTGGTTCGAGAGAATTTTTTCTTGAGTAAATTGCGGTGTTACTTTCAACACCGCAATTGAGTTTAGAGTTTAGCTTTTACTCGCTTAAGAGTTATACCAATTAGTCTTAATACTTGCTCAATTTGAAGGATCAAATCTGACGCTAACTGCGTCAAAAATTTCTCATTTAGAACAACTAAATAGTAAAATTTTTGCCTTGCCTATATGGATGTAGGTACCTTGGCGATAGCAGGACGCGGTAGCGGTGTTATCGACAAGATTTTCTTGCCTCAAAATAGACCACTTAATCAAGCTAATTGGTAGTAGAAGATATTTTCACCATCTTGATCATGTTTTCTTTGATCTCAATGACTTCCATCTTATAACCAGAAATCGTTAAGCCAAGAGGCGCATCTGGAATATCTTCAAGGTGCTCTACAATCAGACCGCTGAGAGTTTTAGGACCTTCGGTAGGTAAGTCCCAACTCATTTCTTTATTTAAGTCACGCACGTTTACACTGCCGTCAACCATAACTGAGCCATCACGCTGCATATTTACGTCTTCACTCGGCGCACGCGTCTGCGTGGTGGTAAAGTCACCAACGACTTCTTCAAGAATGTCTTCAAGCGTAACCAGACCTTGAATGTCACCATACTCGTCAACAACAAGACCAATACGTTCTTTGGCTTCTTGGAATTTGATCAGCTGTGTATTGAGTGAGGTATTCTCTGGCACATAGTAAATCTCTCTTACCGCACGTAGTAGTGACGGCTTATCAAACTGCTCTTTTGTTAGCAGGCGTAACGCATCACGAGCATGGATAAAACCAACCGCGTCATCAATTTGGTCACGGTAAAGTAGCACTCGGGTGTGCTGTGCATTCGTGAGCTGGCGAGCAATATCTTTCCACTCGTCATTGATATCTATCGCATTGATTTCACTACGTGGGATCATAATGTCTTCTACGGTCACGTGATCCAAGTCTAAGATAGAAGTGAGCATGTTTTGGTGGTTTGAGGGCAACATAGCGCTTGACTCATTTACCACGGTTTTTAATTCTTCTTTACTTAGGCTGTGCTCCTCAATCTCTTGTGGTGTGATCCCAACCAAACGCAACATACCATTGGTGATCCAGTTAGTCGCGACAACTAAAGGAAACAAGACCTTCAACAATACTTTTAGGATTACAGAGCTTGGGAAAGCGACTTTCTCAGGATATAAAGCCGCAAGAGTTTTAGGTGTGACTTCAGCGAAGATCAGGACCACGAGTGTGAGACCAAAGGTAGCAACTGCGATACCCATATCGCCATACAAACGTAATCCGATGATAGTTGCAACTTGCGCAGCGGCAATATTAACGAGGTTATTTCCGATCAGGATCAGGCCAATTAGTCTGTCAGGACGGTTAAGGAGGTTACTTACACGCTTCGCACCACGGTGATTTTCTTTTTCAAGATGGCGTAGACGAATACGGTTGATTGACATGATACCGGTTTCTGAACTAGAAAAATAAGCCGACATCAAAATGAGCACGCCGAGTATGATAAACAAGGCGCTGGTCGATATGTCTTCCAACAGTGGATCCCTTTTTTACTTACGAAAGAGTATTAAGCGTTAGTGAGTTACGATAGTCAAGTTAAAGTTTAAAACCTGCCTAAAATCACTTCTTGTATAAAGCGACTGCCAAAGTAACCTAAAGTCACGATGCCAGAAGCCGCTATGATGGAAATCACCACAGACTTACCGCGCCAGCCAAACTGCCTATGCCCGAAGGCGACGACGACATAGATAAGCCATGCAACGATAGATAAAATGGTTTTGTGAATAGTCTCTTTAGCGAACATACCGTCTAAAAAGTAAAAACCGGATGCCAATGCCAGCGTTAATAAACCTGTGCCTACAAATAACAGCTGATAAAGCTGCCTTTCTACTTGCATAAGTGGCGGTAGATGGCTGGTCATAATCGCCAAATCCCGTTGTTTTAAGCGTTTATCAATAAACATAAATTGAATGGCGTAGAGCGTGGCGATGATAAGTACGCAGTAAGCCAACAAAGAAAGTGAAATATGCAAAACGAGACCAACATCTATGTTTATTGTATGCATAATAATGTGGTGTGGAATAAACAGGCTTGCCAATAACAAAATGGCGGCAAAGCCATACACCACAGGCAGCAATAGTGTTGCAGGGAAGCGTAAAGATACGGTCGTTACGGAAACAACGATAACCCAACAGGTTAACAAGGCAACGTTGACGGTACTGAGATCTTGTCCTTGGTGCGTAAACACTGAATTCACCAACACTAGCATATGAGTCAAAATGGCGACAGTGCTTAATATTAATGTTTTCTTTTGATCTGGACCTTGTTTGTCAAATAAGCGCGATAAAACATGGCTGGTGGCCATGATGTAAAAGAGACAGGCGATTAATGACAAGCTAATAATCAACATAAAAATAAGTGCCTAATTTTTGCTTTCCTTTTTTAGCTATTGTATTTAAAGCCTCTGCGCTTGCATAGGGTTTTATTTCAATCCGTTAACTTATTCTTATTTTCGTTCAACGAAAGCGTAAAAAGCAGAACAATCTGCTTGAATACTGTATTAGTAGCTCGCATATCAGTATAATGCCCGACAATTTCGAGATTTTGGAACCGATACATGTTTGAAAACCTCCAAGAGCGTTTAGGAAAAACGCTTAAAAACATCAGTGGCCGTGGCCGACTAACTGAAGACAATATTAAAGAAACACTCCGTGAAGTACGCATGGCATTGCTTGAGGCTGACGTTGCCTTGCCGGTTGTGCGCGACTTTGTAAAACAAGTAAAAGAACGCGCGGTTGGTGTAGAAGTCACAAAGAGTCTGAGCCCAGGCCAGGTTTTCATCAAGATTGTTCGTGAAGAACTTGAAAAGTCGATGGGTGAGGCCAACGAAGAGCTGAACCTAAACGCGCAGCCGCCAGCTGTCGTCATGATGGCAGGTCTGCAAGGTGCGGGTAAAACCACCAGTGTTGGTAAGCTGGCTAAATTCCTTAAAGAGCGCAAAAAGAAATCTGTATTGGTGGTAAGTGCTGACGTTTATCGTCCAGCGGCTATCAAACAGCTTGAAACGTTAGCCGCTGAAGTTGACGTCGAGTTTTTCCCCAGTGATATTTCACAAAAACCGGTAGATATCGCAACGGGTGCTATTTCTCACGCGAAGAAAAAGTTCATTGATGTGGTGCTTGTGGATACCGCTGGTCGTTTGCACGTAGATGCAGACATGATGGACGAAATCAAAGATTTACACGCGGCGATTGACCCAATCGAAACCTTATTTGTCGTTGACTCAATGACAGGTCAGGATGCTGCAAATACAGCAAAAGCGTTCGATGAAGCGCTGCCACTCAGCGGTGTTATCTTAACTAAAACGGATGGTGATGCGCGCGGTGGTGCGGCGTTGTCTATTCGTCATATTACCGGTAAACCCATTAAGTTTATCGGTGTGGGTGAAAGAACGGATGCCTTAGAGCCATTCCACCCTGACCGTGTTGCATCTCGAATTCTCGGTATGGGCGATGTACTGTCGCTTATTGAAGAAGTCGAAATGAAAGTCGATAAAGACAAAGCCCAAAAAGTGGCTGAGAAGGTCTTTAAAGGCGATGGTTTTACACTGGAAGATTTTGCTGAGCAGCTGCGCCAGATGAAAAACATGGGCGGTATGATGTCAATGATGGAAAAGCTGCCTGGTATGTCAAACTTGCCGGATGCAGTAAAAGGTCAAGTAAATGATAAGACCTTTAACCAAATGGAAGCCATCATAAGCTCAATGACGCCAAAAGAGCGTGCACGTCCTGAAATCATCAAAGGCTCGCGTAAAAAGCGTATCGCTGCGGGTTCTGGTACGCAAGTACAAGACATTAATAAGTTGCTGAAGCAATTTACCCAAATGCAGAAGATGATGAAAAAGATGAAAGGCAAAGGCGGCATGATGAAAATGATGAAGAACATGAAAGGCATGATGCCGCCGGGCATGTTCGGTGGCGGTGGGCCTAAGTTCTAACACCGTTTTATAGTTTTTATAATGTGAAGGCAAGCCTTGGGGCTTGCCTTTTTGTTTACTTAGTTATTCTTAAAATTGGGCACTATTGGCCTAAAGTTTTCTGCTTTTTTAGGGTCGCCTGTACCAATGTACTGGGCTTCTTGTGGATAAGGGTAAACAGGGCGAGTGAAAAGAATATTGCCCTGCGGATCTTCTTTTTGTGTCATAAGCGCATCCGGGGCGTTACCGGTATCAAGCCAATGCACTAGCGCTGCGATGGCATCAAAGGTTTCAGCGCCAGGTCCCTCGATACCACAATGCACTAATCCTGGTGGCAAGAATAGCCGAGCAAAGTCGTAGGTGTTGTCTTTACCCATATAATTGATAACTGACTCATACCAATCAATAGTTGCATATGCGGGTATTGCAGCGTCTGACCATCCATGTAATACAATCATTTTGCCACCGCTATTTTTAAATCCAGTGAGATCAGGGTGATCGGCGTCCATAAAGCTTGAGATAGGTGAAAGCTCGCCAACCTCATTGTTATAAGAAAAGTCTCTCCAGTTGCCTTGATTGTATCTTTCTCGAGGAAAAGCCAAGTACTTTAAATACTCGGTTGCAGCATAATAGTGATAAGGCTTGATAAACGGTGCTTCAGGAAACAGCCAGCCTGTCCATTCAGGTTCGGAGCCATAGGGGAGGCCGCCATAAATAACGTTGCCTTGTTGATCGTAGGATGGTGCATATATTTCCTTAATTGCGTTGACTTGGCGAGGAGTCAGGCATGTACCCGTGGTGTTGTCGCTGCACAGGAGTGTTTGGGGGTCAAAATCGCAGCGTCTAGGATCGCTTATTAATCCATCAACTAAGCCATCTTTATAGTCACAAGCTTGCATGACGGCCTGCGAAATAAAGTCAGTATAGCTTGCATCGAGCAGTGCGTTATCGTTTTCATCCAAAATAGCTTTTGCATTATCCATGCAGTTGATTAGGTTGACTTTGGTGTAATTAATCGTCGGCCCTCTGGCAATCACGCCATCAAAATCATTTGGGTAACGCTTTGCGGCCATTATCCCAGCATGACCTCCCTTCGAACAACCCGATATAAATGAGTACGTAAGTTGTTTACTATAAAAGCGCTCAATAACCGCTTTTGCTGCAACAGCAACCACATGGTTCGATCGGTAGGCAAAGTCCTCCCTTAATGGCACATTGTTTTTAGCCCACAAACCATCGAATCCGGCTGCAGTATGGCCGCCATCATGAGACATGGTCGCGTAATTGCGCATAACTCCAGCCATCGTCGGGTAGTTGGATACTTCGCCACAAAAACCCATACAGGCATTGAGGAGGAAACGTTGGTTCCAAACTTGATCCATTGGCAACCTAAGCTGAAAACGTATCGTCGGTGCAGCATAGCCTTCAACCAAACAGTGCTCAGGTAAAGAGTTTGTTCCTTTTGGTACAGGCGCACCTAATAGGCGACTATACTTATATGTCCAGAGTTCGGTGTCGGCATCTAGGGTTTGGCTTGGTACATATTCTGCGTTGGTGATACTCATTGCAGCATTACCTTGCTCTAGCTGCGAGAAGTCACCAAAACGTAACAGTTTACAAGCCGTTATTTCTTCATTGCTTGCTGCCAGTGTTGAAGGAGCAACGAGCGTAAAAGAGATGAGTGGTATACTTAGGAATAGGTGTTTAATTGAACGTTTTGCTTTCCACATTTGGTTCATATGTGTGCTCTCCTTATAATGAAACAACAGGGGGGCGACTTTCCAGTAGTGCTGAAAAGTCAATTTTTCGTACCGATATTGAGACGAAAGTGGCGTGTGAAACTTCAGCAGTAATTCTTTAGCAAGGCCTAATAAAGCATCAACGATGGAATTAACTTGCATTGCGCGTGAAAATGCGTAAAATGCCCGAGCTTCCCGTAATGGGAAGTACAAACTTATTAATGAAAACAGTCAATCTATGTAGAGGACGGTATGGTAACTATTCGTTTGCAACGTGGCGGCGCTAAAAAGCGTCCATTCTATCAAATCGTGGTTGCGGATAGCCGTTTCTCGCGTGACGGTCGTTTCATCGAGAAAGTAGGTTTCTTTAACCCGATCGCAGCAGGTCAGGAAGAAAAAGTACGTTTAGATTTATCTCGTGTTGATCACTGGGTAGGTCAAGGCGCATCTCTTTCAGATCGCGTTGCGAAGCTGGTTAAAGACGCTCGTAAAGCGGCTTAATAGGCGTAAGTGTAACCATGAGTCAAAGTAAAACCTCGACAATCGTTGTTGGTAAGCTTGGTGCTCCTTATGGCATCAAGGGTTGGCTTAAGGTGCATTCATTTACTGATGATCCCCAAGGGATCTTCGATTTCAGCCCATGGTTGATAGGGCAACAAGGTAAATGGCAAAACCTTGAAGTGAGCGACTGGCGTCGTCACAACAAGGGATATATCGCTAAATTTGCTCAAGTAAACGACAGAGATGAAGCAGTGGCTTATACCAATGCCGAAATCGCTGTTTATGCTGAGCAGCTTCCTGAATTACCTGAAGGGGAGTTTTATTGGCGAGATCTCATCGGCATGTCAGTAGTAACCGATAAAGGTTACGACTTAGGCACAGTTGATGACTTGATGGAGACAGGCTCAAATGATGTTTTGGTTGTGAAAGCAAACAAAAAAGATGCATTTGGGCAATCTGAAAGGTTAATTCCATTCTTAACAGACTCTGTTATTTTGGATGTCAACCATGAAGAGAGAAAAGTTACTGTAGATTGGGATCCAGCGTTTTAATGAGTGATCAGCAAAAGCTATGGGTTGGAGTGGTTTCACTTTTTCCTGACATGTTTGATGCGATAACTCAGCAAGGCGTAACGGGTCGAGCTGTGAAAAATGGCTTGATTGAGTTTAATTGCTGGAACCCGAGAGATTATGCTCTTGATAAGCATAGAACTGTGGATGACCGCCCTTATGGTGGTGGCCCAGGAATGCTTATGATGGTTGAGCCTCTCAAAAAAGCTATTCTTGATGCCAAAGCGGCAGCAGGAGAAGGCGCTAAAGTAATTTATATGTCCCCTCAAGGGCGAAAGCTAGATCAACAAGGTGCGACTGAATTGGCGCAATCTGAAAAGTTGATTTTAGTAGCGGGTCGTTATGAAGGTATTGATGAGCGGATCATCGAGTCTTATATAGACGAAGAGTGGTCCATCGGCGATTTTATACTGAGCGGTGGTGAGTTACCTGCCATGACATTAATCGATGCAGTAGCACGATTAGTGCCAGGTGTGTTGGGTCATAACCAATCAGCAGAACAAGATTCATTTTCGGATGGCTTGTTAGATTGTCCTCATTATACTCGGCCGGAAACATTGGATGATAAACAGGTGCCTGCTGTATTACTCAGCGGAAACCACCAAGAAATAGCCAAATGGCGCTTAAAGCAGTCTTTGGGTAGAACTTGGCAACGTCGTCCTGACTTGTTGCGTAACCTAGCTCTGACTGAGGAGCAGGCGGCATTACTTGCTGAATTTCAGCAAGAGAATGGCCAAGCTTGTGGCTAGAAGACAGTTACACCTAGGAATGTGAGAAATAAAATGGCAAAAGTAAACCAAAATATTATTAAAGAGCTTGAAGCTGAACAGCTTAAGCAAGACGTACCTGCGTTCGGCGCTGGTGATACAGTAGTTGTACAGGTACGCGTAAAAGAAGGTAACAAAGAGCGTCTACAGGCCTTTGAAGGTGTTGTAATCGCTAAGCGTAACCGTGGTCTACACTCATCTTTCACTGTTCGTAAGATTTCAAGCGGTGAAGGTGTTGAGCGTGTATTCCAAACGCACAGCCCTCTTATCAGCAGCGTAGAAGTTAAGCGTCGTGGTGCGGTTCGTCGTGCTAAGCTTTACTACCTACGTGAGCGTTCTGGTAAATCTGCACGTATTAAAGAGAAACTTAACTAATACGTCGCATTTATCAAATGCAGATAAAACAGGCCGCTTTATGCGGCCTGTTTTGGTTTTAACACCAGAAAAAATAATCCTAGCCATTTTCCTTGGCACTTTAGGTATCTTGTCTGATATTTTCCTCTATGCTTACTTTTAAAGCCGTCTACTTCTTGTTAGACTCGGTGTATTATTTAATTTACTACTGTATATATAAGTTTACATCATGAATGGGGCAAACGATTTAGATGAAATACGCGTTGCAATAGATGAGTGCGATAGCGAGCTTGTCGCGTTACTTGCAAAGCGCAAAGCATTGACCGAGCAAGTTGGAAAAATAAAACAGCAAAAAGGTGCACCGTTACATGTACCAAAGCGTGAAGCTGAGCTTATCAGAGCACGTCGTATGGAAGCCGAAGCTAAAGGGGTTAACCCTGATTTAGTCGAAGATATACTGCGTCGCATGATGCGAGAGGCCTACGAAAACCAACAAAGTGAGCTTGCCTGTGCCTCACCCAAAATGTCGCCTATCGTTATAGTTGGGGGTCAAGGTGCGATGGGTAAGTTATTTGCGAAACAATTTAGACGTTCTGGCTACGAGGTACGATTACTAGACAAAGACAATCAATCACAGGCTACTGAGCTGCTGAGTGATGCTAAGCTAGTATTGGTGAGCGTACCAATTAATGCGCTAGAGCAAGTCGTCAACGAGCTACCCGCGCTACCTGATGACTGTATTCTTGCCGATATTACCTCGGTGAAACAAGCACCGCTTAAAGTTTTATTGAACAAACATAATGGCCCTGTGGTTGGACTGCACCCTATGTTTGGTCCAGATATATCTCACTGGGTGAAGCAAACTGTTGTGGTGTGCGAAGGGCGTTTGCCAAAACAATGTGAAGGATTAATCAAGCAACTAAAGATCTGGGGCTGCCAGCTGGTATCCATGGACGCTAAAAAACACGATCAATCTATGCAGATCATCCAAGTTATGCGCCACTTAACGACTTTTGTATATGGTCAGTTTTTATCTAAGCAATGCCATTCATTAAAAGACCTAAGAAGCTGCTCATCGCCTATTTACCAATTAGAGCTGATGATGGTGGGACGGCTGTTTGCACAATCCCCAGAACTTTATTCAGATATCATGCTTGCGCAATTTAACGATGTAGAAGGCTTATTGGCAAGCTATCAAGATACCTTTGAGCAGACATTAACTAAGCTACAACAAGGCGATAAAGAAGGCCTAATGCAGTCTTTCTCAGAGGCCAAACAGTATTTCTCAGAAAGCGCGAAACACTTCCTATCACAAAGCCGTGGCCTGCTTAACAAAGCCAATGACGCTAAAGTGTTGGACTATGAGGAAAGTATTTAGCGCCAAGGTATGTCTCCTACATCACGGGTCAAATAGTGTTGTGGGAGTGGCTTTACGTCACGATTTTACGTAGGTCGCTATTTATGGCGACAAATAACTTTTCGGCGCAGATTCTATAGCGTTTTGTTCTAAGCGTTAGCCTGACGAAGCAAAGTATCAAATAACACCCGTTGCTATCTGCAGCAATGCTGAAAATACAGTTCCAAGCATGAGGTGGGTGTCAGCGATTTCGTACAAATAGTGTTGTGGGAGCGGCTTTACGCCGCGATCTTTATGTCGAAAAATATCCTCGAGTTACTGATACGAGCGCATTTTACTTCAAGCGCTAGCCGATTAGCTGAAAATTGTACCCTTAATAAAAACGATTGGTGAAGGATCTGGTATGATACACCTAACCGTTGGAATAGCGCCTACTAACAGGCGCATCGTTAAGGGAAACTTTGAATGAATACTCAACCGTGTTCTGAGCGCCTTTCAGGTTGGAAGCTTGATGCTAAATACTGGATAGAAAATACACTTAAACAACTAAATTACAAAAAAGTTGATGAGCCAATCATTGTTGAAGATTGGTTTTTAGGGGATGTGTGGCGCATTCCAACCGAAAAAGGAAATGTATATTTTAAAGCAACAGCATCATTGCCACTGTTCTCTAATGAAGCTGGAGTTTGTGACTTTCTAGCCCATATTTTCAAGGGGAAAGTGCCGGAAGTTTTAGCTATTGATAAAGGCCGTCGGTGGCAACTAACGAGTGATTTTGGGGAGCCGCTGGACGAAGATGTAGACTTGACGGTGTGGAATGATGCATATCAAGTATGGGGAGAAATCCAGAGCTTATCTGTTGAGCATGTTGATAAGTTGCGACAATCAGGGTGCCAATCACGAAGTATCGAAAATTTATCAACACAGCTTATCTGGCATTTTAACCAACCCGAGATCGCAGCAATTTTAACAGATAGAAATATTGTTTTTGATAATAACTTCTTGTCTAATTTAGAAATAGAAATTCATAAGCTTAAAGAATACTCGTTGCCAGATTGTCTGGTTCATGGTGACTTACATGAAAGTAATATGGCAAGAACGGCTGAATCTTATTTGTTTTTTGATTGGAGTGATGCTTGCGTTACTCATCCATTTATGGACGGTAATTTCATTTATCAGTTTTCAGAAACAAATTTGAAGCAGAAGCTAATTAAAAATTATTTGTCAAATTGGCGTCATTATTTACCTGAATTAGAACTGCAAAGAGCGTGGCAAGCTGCAGAACCAGTTTGCTATGCACATCATACTTTAAGTTATGCGTCTATTATTTTGAATGCTTCAGGCGGTAATGAAGATGATGTGAGTGATTTTACAGAATCATTTACAAGATATTTGTCTTGTTTAACCAATGCAACTCGACGCCAGAAATAGAATTTAATTATTCGCAAAAACTCTAAAGTGCATATAAAAAATGCTTATAGGCGTTATGTATTAGCGTCGATATCGCATGGCTCACATCTTAACTGGGCATTATATGCTCTCTTAAAAAGTCTTAAAATAGCGCGCAATCAGCGTTTTGGAATAGCGGAAGAATCATGTCTCACACTGTTCAGCAGCAAATCGCAAGCATCGCTTTAGTCGTTGAAAATTACGATGATGCGATAGAGTTTTACACGCAAAAACTTAAATTTACGCTAGTTGAAGATAGCGATTTAGGAGGAGGTAAACGCTGGGTTCAAGTCTCTCCTCCAAATTCCAATGGTACGAACCTACTGATGGCTCAAGCCAGTACATCAGAACAAATGCAAGCAGTAGGGAATCAAACTGGTGGTCGTGTATTCTTGTTTCTACAAACTAATGATTTCTGGCGTGATTATGAGTCAATGAAGACACAAGGTGTTGTATTTAATTAAGAACTAAGAGCTGAAGAATATGGCACAGTAGTGGTATTTCAAGATCTCTATGGTAACAAGTGGAATTTACTGCAACTAATATAGAGTCGTTAAGTAACACGTACATAACCTGAGGTTTGGATAAGGAGGTATCGGTGAATCGTTCCATCAAATCAAAATTGCCCCTAATATTGCTTGTTTGTATTTCGTTATGGTGGGGGTTTTATTACCAATCTAATGGCTCGCTTACTGATTAAAATCTATCCCATTGTCAGTCATCACAAAATATCGTTTAATAAGGGCATTCAGCCCCAATCATGATGTTTACTGGGTTAAGCAGTTTAAAAGGAATATTGATGTTAGAACCGAGCCTCATTAAATAGTAAAATAAGTGACACCCCTCGCTATTTCTATCTTTGTGGATGGATATTTCCTCATTTTCTCTTACATTGAGCAATTTCAATCAAGTATCTTGCTTTTGATATGATTAAGCTTGTCTGCAGTTCTACTAACACATAGGCGCTTTATGCAAAGCAATCTTTTACAGCAGCGTATTTCGCTCGTTTGCGATTATATCAATCAACATTTAGATGATGAATTAACGGTGAGTTTGCTTAGTGATGTTGCTGTTTTATCTAAATTTCATTTTCATCGTGTATTTGTGGCTTTTATGGGCGTGAATGTGGGTAAGTATATTTTGCTGGCGCGATTAAAGCGGGCGTCTTTTCGCCTAGCATTTGAGCGCGATATTAAAATTATTGATATTGCACTTGAAGCAAAGTTTGATAGTGCTGAGGCCTTCTCTCGAGCTTTTAAACGTACTTTTGAACAAAGTCCTTCACAGTTTAGACAAGCTGCAAATTGGCCTAGTTGGTATGACATTTTTAATTTTTCACCGCAAAATTTAGGAGTGCAGACAATGCAGGTCGATATTATTAACTTTGAACAGACTCAAATTGCTTTTTTAGAGCACAAAGGGTCAGCAAAACAGATATTTGAAAGTGCCGGCAAGTTTATCGCTTGGCGACAAAATAGCGGACTTTCACCAATTAATACGAGTCGAACATTTGGCATGCCTAATGGCGACCCTGAAGCCATGGCTGAAGACGCATTTCGTTTTAAATTGTGTGGCTCAGTAAACACTGAAGTACCAGATAACGCGTTTGGCGTCGAAAATGGTGTTATTCCACAAATGCGTTGCGCCAAGGTAAGGCATTTAGGGAGTCACGACAATATGGAGCAAACTATACGCTGGTTGTATCAAAACTGGCTAGCAGACAGTGGCGAATTGCCAAATGCGCATTGCTGCTTTTTTGAATATCATAATTTTGTGCATCAAGTGGATGAGTGCGACTTGATCACCGATATTTACCTGCCATTGCAAAATTGATGATAACGTTACTTGGTTTGCATTTATGGCTAATGTATCTGCCTATAAGCAAGTTACTAATATTTATTTGCTTTGCTATAGCAATCATTGTTGCTCTAGCGAAGCGAGTTCTCAGCGCTGCAAGTCGAGTCTGAGCGTTTATTATCAAGACTTACCAACCTTCCGTTTAGCTTTGACACTTTACGAAGTAATCTTATGTAGGTCGCCATTTATGGCGACAAACAACCTTGCGACATATAAAGTTGAGCATTTTTAATGCGTTAACTAAACACTATTTGTATTTAACGAGCCAACAAAAAGCTTGTGCAGACCCCCCCTCGCATGTAGCAGGTGATTTGCGTATTGAAATTATAACTATTGACTGATAACTTACTAAAATTATTAAATAAAGTTTGCTTGAATGTTGCGTTTAGTTTTCTCGTGGATAAGAGAGATATTCAAGAATTCACGCGAATGAGCAGTAAGGTTATTATGTATTTAGGTAGTTGTCTCTGTGAAGAAGTAAAATATAAATTGTTAAGTGAGCCTAAAAAAGCATCACACAGCCATTGTAATATGTGTCAAAAACAACACGGTGCAGCGTTTGCTACATATGCTAGTTTACCTAAAAGCGATGTCGTTTATTTATCTGGCTCTTCTTCGCTAACAGAATACAACTCTTCTGCCAATATTAAGCAAAAATTCTGTAAAGTTTGCTGCTCGAGTATTGAGTGGGGAGGTAGTGAAAACTATCCTGATTGGGTGTCAGTGGCGATTGCTACTCTAGATACTCCGTATAAACCTAAAAAAGTAATTGATATACGAACAGAAACGAAGGTTTGTTGGTTGAATCACAGCTGACAAGGCATTTAAAACGTAACTAAGACAGCGGGTTTGGTTTCGCTTCGCTCCATATTTTAGCTAAACATTTTCACCTTCTTAACAGGCTCTTTAGGCAAGTAGATTTATGCAAATTCATTCAATCGATAGAAGGTGTAGTGTTGAACTAGAGCTGTCATTTTTTGGTTATGCGGACGATGAAGAGTGGGTTAAGGAAGTTGGCGTTCATTCGAAAATAAAGAGTACTCATTCCTCATCTAATCTGGTGTTTAAGGCATACTTATCTAGTTCTCATGATGACGAAATAGCGCAATTCATAAATGCACTGAGCTCTCTTTACGACACCAGAACTGGTGAGGCGCAATTATTATTGCGTGGTGCAGCCGAAGATACCTACGATGACCGTGAGTTAAGACTAAGATTTTACTCTCTATCGTCATTGGGGCATCTAGCACTTGAAGTGACTCACTCGGGTAGTGAGCGCTATAGTAATACTGAAACGCTTGATTTCAAAACGAAAACTACTTTTGAGATTGAAGCTGAATTGCTTCAAGAGCTAAGGTTTTGGCTGACGGGAAAGCATGCGGCTTGTTTGCATGCTTAACTAGTTACTCATAAGAAGCTTAAGGGCTTGGTTTTCGCTCTTTCGTCACGAATTTTAGCTCAGGCTTGATACTGCACGGAGACATGTATGAGTAGTTCTATTAAGTCAAAAGTCCCCTTATTATTTCTTGTGTGTGTTTCGTTATGGTGGGGGTTCTATTACCAATCAAACGGTACGCTTAATGATTATGGCAATGCAAATTTTGAATGGCTGTTTCTGTTAGATGCGTTAATAGTCTTGCCGATAGTCTGCTTTTTCTGTGTTGAAGATAGAAAAGAAGCCTTGTTGAAGTCGATTATTTTAGTGTGTCTTGCGGTGCTCGTCGGCAGTTACATTATTCCCGAACAAAGCAAACTGGTTTGGCATTTTCTTGAGAGTGGGCGCTATGTTTTATTGGCTATCGTGCTTGCCTTTGAACTGGCTGCAATTTTAACCGTATACCTTGCGATTAAAGCCGCCATTGGCAAGAGTGAAGAGCCCGACCATGTCATTGAGAAGCCAATTAAAAAATATGCGGGTGACGGCCCTGTTGCAAAGCTACTGAGTTTTGAAACGCGTATGTGGACCTATGCGCTTTTTTCTAAGCGAGTGCAGCCTGAAAGTTTTAGTGGCGAGCAGCACTTTACTTACCATAGTAAAGATGGCGCACAAAGTAATCTGCTTGGCTTTATTTTATTAATAGCGTTTGAAATGCCAATTATGCATCTATTTTTGCATTTTATTTGGTCCCCATTTGCGGCAAATATCTTTACTCTGCTGACGGCGTTTAGCTTAGTATTTTTCTTTGCGGAGTACCGCGCTGTTGCAAAACGGCCTATTTCTTTGGTGGGAAATCATTTGTTCATCCGATATGGTCTTTATCAGCCATTGGCAATACCGTTAAGCAACATAGCAAAAATTCAGAAGAACATGGAGTTTGTAAAGCGTGCTAGGTCTATAAAACGTTATAACTACTCAGGCTATCCAAATGTTGAAATTGAACTGATTGAACCCGTGGGGAATGTTAAAAATATATTTGTCGGGGTAGATGATGCCGACCAATTTATCTCAGCAGTATCAGACGAGATGTCACGACATAAAAATGCATTACCGAGAACTTTACGCCAAGATCTTACGTAGGTCGCCATTTATGGCGACAAATAACCAGCAACAGATAAAATTGAGCATTTTTAACATGTTATCTAGATGTAATTTGTTCTTAGCGAGCCAATCGATGGCTCGGACAAGTCACTCCTTGCGTGTAGCAGGTGATTTGCCTGTTTAAATTATAGCCTTTGACTGGTAAGTTATTAAAATTATTAAATAAAGTTAGTTTGATAATTGTCGTTTTTTACTTAAAAATAAGTGAGATACTCGACCGTTCAAGCTAATGGGCTGTTATTTTCCTAAGGAAGTTCATTATCAGCAAACTACTTGAGAGAGTATTAATTCCGTTTGTTGGGGTGCTACTTTTGTTTTGCTTTAGTTGGTTTTTATTATATGAAAAGCCACTTTCTGCATTAGGTTTTGGTAGCGTATTTGTATTGTTTTGTGCCGAACATGTTTTCAATTTTTTTAGTCGAACAAAGGTAAATGGTATTCAAAAGCTATCAGGTACAGTATTTCAAAGGCCTATATCGCTATTGCTGTCAGTTTCTATTGTGCTTTGCTTATATTTTGTATTTGGCAAATAACAAGCTGTTTATGAAGTGGACGTCTAAAGCTTGGCTAGCGCTCATTCTCGCTAGTGTAGTCAAGCTTAACCCGTCACATAATGGGGCGTTTACTATTTCCCAATCTCGCATCATTCAACAGTCAAGTTCGATCGAACCCCACGATCAAACCTGACAGTGACAATTAACTATTTCAGATAAACATATTCCCGCTTGTTACTCACTCAGTATCTTATCTAAATTCGCTTTTGAGCGGGCGACGCTTTCTAGCGGCGTGAGACCACTTGGGTATTCTTCTTGTTCGATTACTAGCCACTGTGTGCCGCCGTGTTGCTGCATGGTTTGGATGAGCGCTTTCCAAGGGTAGTGGTTTTCGCCAATGATTGGGCTTTTGTCATCTCCTTGATGAGTGCGTATTTTAATATGTGTCGACACGGTTCTGCCAGCATATCGCTTAACATAATCGCTGGGTGATTTACCGGCGTAATTCACCCAGCCGACATCGAGCTGTAGCGGAAAATCGCTAGGGGTGTTGGTGGCGATATAATCCCAAAACGTGCTATTAGCGTATGGGTTAAATTCCTTTTCATGATTATGAAACCCGATCTTCATATCATAGCGCTGGGCAATTTGGTGCACTTGGTTAAGCTGTTTTACAAATGCTTGCACTTGGTTCTTGTCCCATGCCCTTTCATCCCAAGGGATAAAGAGCGTGGATACGCCTAAGGTTTTGTAAAAGAGTAGGGTGCTCGCTAGTTTTTCTTCAGCTAATACGTCAAAGCCGATGTGGGCGCTGCTCGCAACTAAGCCGAGCTCTGCTAGTCTTTGTTTTAATTTGCTTGGGTTATCGGCATAGTTGCCAAAGTTTCCAGCAAATTCAACGCCATCAAATCCCATGTTGGCGAGTGCTTGCAAAGTGCCATCAAAGTCTCTTGCCAACTCATCTTTTACCGACCACAGTTGAACGCTAATAGATAACGACTGATAAGATGCCTGCGCGTATAGCGGCAGCGCGATAATAAAAGCAATGAACAGCATTACTTGTTTAAACAATACGATTTTTCTAAACATCATTTCTTCCTAAAACTAAAAAAGCAGAGCTAGACTCTGCTTCGGTTAGCCATAACAAAATGACTCAAGGGTTAGTCGCGGTAGGCATACTGGCTTAGCCCAAGCTCTGCGAGTACGCCATCTAGATGCGCCTTGGCTTCAGCAGTAGGTCCTGGATAATCACCTGCAATTGGTACATTGCCCAGATAGCCTATATCTTGACAGCCCTCAGGTGTGCAGAAGTAAGCGCCGAGAACGAGATCTTTAAAGCGCAAGAATGCTTTACCTATACGCTGAAATTGCTCAGGTGTTTGCGCATTAAAATAAGCAATATCATCCATAATCTTACTTTGCTGCGTTGCGCTAAGTTGCAAAAATGGCTTTTTAAAGCGCAAAGTCGACTCATCGTCAATCCAAGCGAGTGCATGGAGTATTGTCACTCTATCTTTTTGTTGTCCGTGATACGGTGCGCTTACCCATTCATCGATCACACTCGGTACTTGTACTTCAGAAGCTGAAGGGTGTTTGCCCTCTTTGGGCACAATAAAATCAGCTAGTACTGCAACTAACGTGAGCTGCGCTTCGGTGAGGGTGAGCGGCCAAGGTGACTCTGGCGGCATGATCATATTTGGATCGGTGCCATACCCTTGAGCACTAACTGGCTGTATTTCAATATCTGGCCAGTGCCCGGCAGTAGCCGTTTCACCTTCAATGGCCTTGCTGCAACCAGTGGTGAGTGTTACCGCAGATCCCGCAGCAAGCAAGCCTAACCATTTTAATGACTCGCGACGTGTCATACCTGAAATATATTTATAAGAATCAACGCGATCAGGTGTATTCATCACAGTGCTCCTTTATCAATTTGTGCTGCCAACCAAGTTGAGTTTCGCATCGCTAAGGTCATAATGGTTAAGGTGCAATTTTTATGGGGGTTAGACGCAAAGACACCGGCATCCATCACAAATAGATTGTCACAGTCCCATGTTTGACCCCACTGATTCGTTACCGATTCTTTTGCTGAACTGCCCATTCTCGTCGTGCCGACCTCATGAATGATCTCACCGCCTTTTGAAATGGCTTTTTCCGCAGGTGGTAGCTCGCCCACTTCGGCACCCATGTTCTCAAGGATCTGTTTCGCGGTTTTGAGACCATGCTCGATTTGCTTGAGCTCTCTGTCAGACCATTTGAAATGGAACTTAGCAACCGGGATCCCCCATTTATCTTTGACGTTTTCGTCAATTTCCATGTAAGAATCTTTATTCGGTAGCATTTCTCCGCGCAGTGCAAATCCAACATAGGAACCATAAGCGTCACGCACTTGTTGCTTTAACTTGGGGCCATAACCTTGTTTATTGCCAGACACGCCAGAGCCCGGTTGATTAAAGCCGCTGCTAATTTCAAAGTGATAGCCGCGTGGGAAATTAAGCTCACCTTTCTCATGGGCTTTGTGTCCCCACCAAGGAATAAAAAGGTGGTTACCGGTGTGGCCGTCTTCGTTATAACGTGGGCGGCCTTTTAACGCAGGGATTTGTGCACCAAGCCAAGCACCGGTAGAGTCCATTAGATTGCGACCTACCTGACCACTTGAGTTTGCAAGTCCCTTGGGATGCTTTGCATGTTTGGAATTAAGCAAAATACGGGCAGATTCACAGGCGCTGGCCGCCAAAATCACCACATCTGCATTGAGTGCATGTTCTTGCGCAGACTTTTTATCGACGTAAGTCACTCCAGTTACTTTGCCATCTTCATTCACCGCGACCGACTTCACCATGGCATCGGTGATCACTTCAAGGTTTCCTGTCGCTTTGGCCATCGGAATAAGCGAGGTTGTGGTTTGGAATGCTGCGCCAATTGAGCAACCGTGGCCACAAGGCGTGGCGTAAAAACAGGCTAAGCGGTCGTCTTTATTACGAGTCAACACCGCTCTGTGCATAGGAACCGCTGGGATCCCCATTTTTTTCGCGGCCGCTGCAACCAGTAATTCGGGTACTCTTGGCGTCGGTGGTGGCTGTAACACGCCAGGCGCAGAAGGAGGCATATCATCCAAGCCGGTATTGGTCCCACAGATCCCAACTATTTCTTCCGTTTTATCATACCAAGGCGCAATGTCCTGATATTCAAACGGCCAATCGGCGCCATGCCCGTCACGGCTTTTGCCCTTAAAGTCATGTTCACTAAAACGCAGCGAGTAGCGACCCCAGTGATTGGTTCGGCCACCGAGCATACGTGCACGCCACCAATAAAAATCGGTGTTTTCAGCGCGCGTATATGGTTCATCTGGTACTTGCCAACCGCCATCAATTGTCGCGTCGTAAAACCCAAAGTTCTTATCCTTATTGCCAGCGCCCATGAGTGGGGCTTCGCTATTTCGGCGGAACATCGGGCTTTCTGTTTTTGGGTCGTAATTTCGACCAGCTTCTAGCAATAAAACTTTGTGGCCTAGCTTAGTGAGTGTATAAGCGGCCATTGCGCCACCAGCACCTGAGCCAACGACCAATACTTTATGATCAAATGTTGCCATGGTTACAGCTCCTTGATCTTAATGTTTTTGAACCAAACTTTGTCGCCGTGATCTTGCAAGCCGATGTGGCCTTTTTTACCTTCAGCAAACCCTTGCCATGTCGCAAATTTACTGTTCTTAACCAAAGCATTCCAAGTGGTGCTGCCAATCACGATACTCGTCGTGCTTACACCATTTTGCCAAACTTGTAGGTGGTTATCTTGCAGCTTAATACGAACTTGGTTCCAAACTTCAGCAGGTTTATGTGCCGTACTTGGCGCGGCGAACAGGTCATAAATAGAACCAGCAAGGTGAGAGTCTATTTTATTGTCTGGGTGTTCTTTGTTATCTAGAATTTGGATTTCTGGGGCGTGGGAATATATAGCTCCACCTTTTTCGTCCGCCAATACAAAAATCCCACTGTTGCCTTTTTTAGAAATCTTCCAATCGAGCTGGAGCTCAAAATTCTGATATTGTTTTTTGGTCAGAATATCGCCGCCACCACCTTGGGTAAGTGTCATCGCGCCGTCCTCAACTTGCCACTGGCTATTTAGGCCGTCACTTTTAAAGTTGCGCCATTGCGACATATCTTTGCCATCGAAAAGCAGTTGCCATCCGGCTTGTTGTTCTTGCGGGCTCAATTGGTTGTCAGTTGTACTAGCGCAAGCCGCACAACTAACCGCCAATGCCAGCGTTAGTATTTTTATAGAGTTGAGCATATTGGAACCTCGTCTGTTCACTTTTTACTTGTTGCTACATATACCAATTAGTCTTAATACTTGCTCAATTTGAAGGAGCAAATCTGACGCTAACTGCGTTAAAAATTTCTCATTTAGAACAATTAAATAGCAATATTTTCGCCTTGTTATCGACAAGATTTTCTCGCCTCAAAATAGATCACTTAATTAAGCGAATTGGTATTACGCGTATTTCTCAACGCGTTTATTTTTATTGATATAAAGGTAAAGGCCGATAAAAGCGGCAATGAGAATAGCTGGGAATAACAGAATATTTTCAAGCACCGCTTGACCTGCAACTAGTTCTGATTGCTGCGCGGTTAAGTTTGCTGCTTGGGCTTCGAGTCGCGCCGAATCAATCCAACTACCAATTACCGGATTCCACATGCTGACAGCGAACATCCCCGCACCGCCCATTAAAGACATACCAAGTGCGCCTGTTTTTGGGGTGTATTCAGCAACGCAGCCCAGCATGGTTGGCCAAAAATAAGTGACACCCAAGGCAAATAATATTGCGGCCAAGTAGATTGCTGACCCTTGTGCTTGGCTCATCATGAAAATCCCCGCGGTTGCCAATACCGCAGAGCCGAGTAATACGCCTGTTGGATTAAAACGGTGGACTATTGGGCCGGCAAAGAAGCGACCTAATGCCATCAAGCCTGTGATCAGTGCGAGGATCATCATAGGAGAGGCGCCTGACGCTCCCAGTATGCGTTCAATCCACTGTTGTGTACCAAGTTCAGTTGTTGCTGTTAAGGTCATACAGCAAATTAAAAATAGGTAGAGCGGAGAAAACAGGTGCTTGAGATTGCTGGTGGTGGAATGATCTGTGCGGTCAAATTCAGGAAACTGTGACTTGACCATCATCGCTCCATAAATCAGCGTTGGAATTAATATCAAAGCAACTTGCCATTGCCAATTAAAGCCCGATGCAGTCATGGCATTCGATGCCAGAGCACCAATCACAATGCCGCCTGGAAACCAGACATGGAATCGGTTGAGCATAGTCGTGGTGTTTTTCGGATACATTTCGGCAATCAGTGGATTACAGCCAGCTTCCACTGAACCATTCGCAAAGCCGATTAAAAACGTCGAGATCAGCAGTAACCAAAAACCATCAGCGGTAATGGTTAAAACCAACCCAGCAAAGTGGCAAATAAAGGCGAGGGCAACTAACTTTTTGGCGCCAATGGCGTTGTAGATTGCACCACCTAACATGGTTGCGACGGGAAAGCCCAGAAATGCCATGGCGTTAACCCAACCAAGTTCCGTATCTGACAGCCCAAATTGCTCACCTAATTGCCCCAAAATACCTGCGCGAATAGCAAATGTCATCGATGTGACGACCAGTGCAAGGCAACAGAGCTGAAACACGGTCCGATTATGATTATTATTATTCATGGTCGTAGTCCTGTTTATTTTATGCCGAGGATTTGATTATTGCGTTCGGTATCGGTGCTACTTCCTGCAAAATCATCGAAGGCTTTTTCGGTTGGTTTGATCAAGTGCTGTTTGATAAATTCAGCACCTTCTTTGGCCCCATCTTCAGGGTGCTTAATACAGCATTCCCATTCCAATACAGCCCAACCATCAAAACCGTACTGTGTTAACTTACTAAATATTTTCTTAAAGTCGACCTGTCCGTCACCTAATGAACGAAACCGTCCTGGCCGTTGTTGCCATCCTTGGTATCCGCCGTAAACACCGCAGCGGCCATTGGGGATAAATTCGGCATCTTTTACATGAAACGCTTTGATACGTTCATGATAGATGTCGATAAACGCTAAGTAGTCCAATTGCTGTAAAACAAAGTGACTTGGATCATAAAGAATATTGGCTCGCGGGTGATTATTCGTCGCTGCTAAAAAGCGCTCAAAAGTCACGCCATCGTGTAGATCTTCACCTGGATGAAGCTCATAGCACACATCGACTCCAACCTCGTCAAAGCGGTTTAAAATAGGCAACCAGCGTTTTGCAAGCTCCTCAAATCCTTGTTCCACTAAGCCATTTGGGCGTTGTGGCCACGGATAAAAAGTATGCCAGAGCAAGGCGCCAGAAAAGCTTGCGTGACTGGTTAGCCCAAGCTTAGCGCTGGCACTGGCCGCTAGCATTAGTTGCTCTGTTGCCCACTCCATTCGAGCCTGAGGAGAGCCATGCACTTTTGCTGGTGCAAAGCCGTCAAACATTTGGTCATAAGCTGGGTGCACCGCCACTAATTGACCCTGCAAATGGGTTGATAGCTCTGAAATAGTAAGGCCATGCTCTGCGGCAATACCAGTGATCTCGTCACAATAATCTTGGCTTTCAGCGGCTTTTTGCAGATCGAACAGTCGCTGTTCCCAACTTGGTAGCTGAATACCTTGATAACCTAGGCTACTTGCCCACTGGCAAATACTATTAAAATTGTTAAATGGCGCCTCGTCCGAGACAAACTGCGCGAGAAAAATAGCGGGTCCTTTAATTTGCTTCATTCTTATTTTATCCAATAGTAAAGGGGTGCCACTTAGTGTCTTTTGCACTAGCTGCGACCGCGTTTTCAATAAATGCCATGCCACGGACTGCAGCGTTAATACTTGGCACGTCAAATTCTTCGTGTTGCACATTGGCTTGCTGCTGATGTGCACGAATAAGGTTGGCGAAATTAAGGTAGATATTTGCAAATGCTTCCAGATATCCCTCAGGGTGACCGGCTGGCACACGGGTTGCGCTAATGGCTGCTTGGCTAAGTGAGCCCACTCCTGTGCGGATCAACTGAGCTGGAGCATTTGCCGCACGTAACCACAAACTATTAGGTTCCATTTGTGACCATTCGATACTAGCTTTGTCACCATAGATTTTTAAGGTGAGATTATTTTCTTCGCCAAGGGCTATTTGGCTTGCCATCAACACGCCCTTAGCACCGTTACCAAAGCGCAGTAATACTGTGCCGTCATCGTCGAGCTGTCGGCCGGACACAACCGTGTTTAAATCCGCACAAAGCGCCTCTATCTCCAAACCACTCACATATTCGGCAAGGTTCGCTGCATGTACGCCGATATCGCCCATACAACAACTCACGCCAGACTTGCTTGCATCTAGTCGCCAGCTGGCTTGCTTGCTGTTTTCGTCATCAGCACTTGCAAGCCATCCTTGACTGTATTCAACGACGACTTTGCGTATTTTGCCAAGTTCGCCATTTGCGATGCGGTGGCGTGCTTCTTTCACCATCGGATAGCCGGTATAGGTGTGTGTTAATCCGTACAAGCAATTGCTCTTTTGAATCTGTGTTTGTAGACGTAGAGCCTCAGATAAATTGAGCGTTGCAGGCTTATCACTCAAGACGTGAAAGCCGTGTTCGATAGCGGCTGTGGCAATCGGAAAATGCAAATGGTTTGGGGTCACGATGGCAACAAAGTGGATGCGCTCCGACTCTGGTAGTTCCGCCTCTTGTTGTAAGAGTGCTTGGTAGCTGGCATAGCAACGTGATGGGTTAAGCCCGAGTTGCTGGCCCATTGCTAGGCTTTTGTTTGGATCGGCGCTAAATGCGCCTGCAACAAGTTCAATTTGACCATCTAAACGCGCAGCTATGCGGTGCACTGCACCTATGAAAGCGCCTTCTCCACCACCGATCATGGCCATGCGGATTTTGTTATTATCCATCGTTTAGCTCCGTCGAGTTATCGAGGTAAGTTAATCTGATGTTATTGATAATAGGTAACAGTGGCGCCAAAGTGATAATAAAAATTCGGTTGACAATGCAACAAAATCGGCGTTTAAAATAAATTATTATAATTATAAAAAGGCGGTAATTAGGGCAATGGAAGAGCAAACAATATTGAATAAAGCTGGGGTAAATCAATTGATTGCAGCATTTGACCTGATCCCAGACATTCTCTTTTGGGTCAAAGACACAAAAAGTAGAATAGTGCATGCGAACCAACACTTTGTTGAACATCAGGGCTATAAAACCCTAGATCAAATCTTACTGAAAACCGATTTTGACTTTTCACCGCAACACTTGGCATTCCAATACGTTAACGATGATAAACGAGTGATGGAAGGCTTTATCGTGACGGATAGATTAGAACTCAACCAAACCACAAATGGGGAATTGGCATGGTTTTCCACGTCAAAAAAAGTGCTACTTGACGGCGAAAATGCGATTATGGGCACTTATGGTGTTACGCGACATCTAGCGAAAACGTCAAAGGCGTTGTCTCACGTAAGAGCCATTGAAGCGCCCGTTGAATTTATTCGGGCGCATTACCATCGTCATATTTGTATCGAAGAATTGGCGGAACTTGCTCACCTTTCAGTAAGCGCACTGGAGCGCAGATTTAAAAAGCATTTAGCCAAAACTCCCAATCAATTTATCAACGAAGTAAGATTGGAAAATGCCCGTAAATTATTGGTCGAAACACGCTTACCAGTATCACAAGTCGCTTATCAGTGTGGCTTTTCAGAGCCAAGTTATTTTAGCAAGCAGTTTCGTCGTTTATTTGGTGAAATCCCGTCGCAATTACGTAAAGAGTTAACGTCGAGCGAGCGTTAACGCTGCGACTTCTGGTGGTAGTGCCGGTGTCACCAGCGTATCTGCGTACTCGGCAGCTAACCAGGGACGTATAGGCATAGCAATGCCCCCGACTAGCGCGACTTTCTGTGCCCCTAAGCTCTGCAAATGACGGACATAACGCTCTATAAATCGTGCCGCGGTACTTAAGATCTGCTCGGCATAGGGATCGTTTGGCGTGGCAAAAACATGTTGAGCAAACTGGGCAAAATACTGTGGAGTGGCGTTTAGCGTGAGTTTGACTAACTGCTCGGTACTGTGGCAATTCATGGCAGTCAAAAACGACTCAATCATCAGACTGCTAGGGGACAGTGTATCAAGCACCTCGATGGCATGCTTCACTAAACTCAAACCGATCCAACTGCCACTTGCACCATCACTGAGTAATAATCCGTGGCCACCGAACTCCCTAAATTGTCCATGCGTCACCAGACCCGCGCAAAATCCGGTGCCAAGAATGATTACACCGCCATCTTCGTGTTGATGCGCACCAAGGCAAGCTATGTGTGCATCGGTTGAAAATTGAAAACGTGCAAAAGGGGAACGCCATTGCTGCATCGCCTCACAAGCCGTCGTGACATTCGCGCCGGCAAGTCCTGCAAAAGCACTGATGTTAGCAATATCGTGATGGGGGATTTTTGCATTTGTCAGCGCTGTCATTGTTGCGCTCAACATTGACTCTTGGGCCTGATGTATTGATGTTGCTATGTTTGCAGGGCCGCTGGTGGCCTCGGCAAGGAGCTGTCCATGTTGATCCTCGAGGCGGACTTTACATTTCGTCCCGCCACCATCAATCCCTAAAAATAGCTTCGATGCTGTCATTGTATTGCCTTTTCTGATCCGGTGAGTATTGCATTAACTAGCCTTGGGCAAACTTCATCGCCATGGTGCACGCCAGAGTGAGTATGTAGAGAGAGTGGACCAAATTCACTTAAAAGCCAAAGATCCGCTGCGTTTTTCGTGTTGACCCCACCACCGATCACAACTTCGACTTCAGCATTGAGTTTTTTCAGTAAGGCAATGAGCTGACTGGTACCAAACACTGCGCCTTTGCCACTTTGCCATGTATTGCCGGCGCTTAAGACCCGCTCAACGCCTAACTCTAGCAGCGTCTCGGCCGCCTGCTGCCAGTTTGCAGCGGCGTCAAAGGCGCGATGAAAGGTGACAGAAAGGCCTAAGGATTTTGCCGTGGCAATGAGTGCTCGACAATGGTCAGCCGCTATCTCTTGGTTATCGTCTATAAAACCAAGCGCAATACCGGTTGCGCCCGCGTAAGCAATGCCATCTATCCCCTTTTGTAACTGATAGAGCATGGTGTCATCAATAAAAAAATGCGGTGCTTGGCGTAACATCACAATACATTCGCCAAAGCTTGGTAAATACTGGGCAACTGCCTGTATCGCTGTGGGGTTTGGCGTCAAGCCACCGCAACTCAGTACACCACAGAGTTCTATCCTTGTTGCCCCAGATGCAAAAGCAATTTGTGCATTTCGCTGCAACAAATGAGGATTATCGCTGCTGAGGCATATTTCCAAGTTTTTACCTGAATAGTTTGCCGAATTCATATTTCACTCTTGAAGTTGAATAATTTTAAAGTTTAAAATGCTTAGTTTTGAATATTTAATTAGTTCAATAAAAACATTTGGTTACACATGTTTGGAACGTTTTTAAATTGCCTGATATAGAAACTAATAATGAGTTTTTATGTTAATCAGACTATAAACCAAGGAAATTGAAATTGGATCTTTTTTTGACCTAAACGCCGATTTTGTCTTAGTGCAAACCGAAATTTTATTATCACTTTTTGTAGAGCGCTCCTATTCTGAACGAGTGTTTCACAAACTATTAACCCCTATAGGGAAACAAAAAAGGGTCGTCACAAAGTCATGCGTCATGGAGCAGCAAGGGACGTCGTGGCTTTACAAATTATAAAAAACTTGGAGATAGGAATGGCCAATAATAATAACAGACGCCACGTGACAGGAAGGTCACGGCAATTTAGCAAGTCTGCGCTGGTCCTCGCTATGTTATCAGCTACTAACTGGGCAATGGCTGAAGAAACTGAAAAAGAGGAAGCGCAGGAAATCGAAACGATTGAGGTGCGCGGGATCCGCGCATCTATGGCCGAAAACTTGGCGATTAAGCGTTTATCAAACGCGATTGTGGATGCCATTACAGCAGAAGATATTGGCAAGTTTCCCGATAAAAATGTGGCGGATTCACTGCAACGCGTACCCGGTGTGGTGATTTCTCGTAGTGGCGGGGAAGGGGAAAACGTCAGTATTCGTGGCCTTTCCTCTGATCTTACTTTTACGCAGTTAAACGGCAATTTTATCGCTTCTTCTCCGGGCTCGCCGTCGCGCTCTTTTAGTTACTCTTTGTTGCCTTCTACCATGGTGCAATCGGTTGAAGTGTTTAAGTCTTCTGAAGCGCGTTTAGATGAAGGTGGGGTCGGCGGCACGGTTATTCTACACAGCCGTAAACCTTTGGATATGGAGGCAAATTCTGGGGCGTTGAATGTTGAATATACCTACGCTGATGTGACTGAAGAGTACGAGCCTAATTTTAGCGGCGTTTATTCTTGGAAAAACGAAGAAGAAACCTTTGGCTTGCTAGTGGGTTATACCAAACAAGACCGCACCAACCGCTCTTTAGGCGGTGATATGTCGGGCGGTGGCGGTTGGCGTTGGGCAACAAGTTCAGACTTGTCAGCAACGGACACGGCGGGCAATGTGATTGCCGATAGTACACGTCGATTTGCAGCGTTAGAAGATGCTTATGGTAACGTTTATGATGGTGTTTGGGCACCGCAAGTTGCAGGTGTTGGGGTAACCAAAGAAAAACGTGAACGTCAGGGGTTACAAGCCACCATTCAATGGCGACCAATAGATGATTTATCTTTAACATTCAATCATTTTCATTTTGAGCTTGGGCAAAATCGCACCACGTCACAAATGTGGATCCCAGAGTGGAAGTACAACCCAGATTATCTTACCGGTATTACCCTAGACGAGACCGGTACGATTGTGACTGGCATGGACTTTACCAGTGGCGCTGGTGGCACTGAAGGGAATCTTGAATTTCCTTGGATCATTGGTAGTTATACGGTAGAAAAAGATACCTCGGATACCTACGACTTTGCTTTTGAATATGCTGGTGACTTATATGATTTGCGCGGTAAATTTGGTCACACTGAAGCCAGCGGAGGACCTTCAGAATCTTGGAGCGCGGCGTATAAAAGCGGCCAACCTGCGAGTCGCAGCGATTCCGGACAGGTTGAAAACGCCGCTTCATTTGCAGGGTGGCGATTAGGCGACAGAGTGTCGTTGTACGCCGATCCCGCTTTGCTGTCTAACCTTCAGGCTGGTATTGCCGGCGATCCCGATCCGGGTTCGACAGGTTCAAGCTTTGTCGTCAGTGACTTAGAAGAGGACTATGCTCAGTTAGATCTTGATTATCGCGTCGGGTACGGCATCGTTGATACGCTGCGTGTCGGTGCTAAATATCGTAAAGCGACATTGCATCGCGAAACTAACAACACCTTCTTCATCACTCAAGATGGGGCTGACAGAATTGCCAGTGGCGAGCTTGATCCATTCAGTCAAGGTGCCATTGATGAGGTGTCTTATCAGTGGATTGGTGGTATGCCAAAACTGGAAGATATTTTGAATGCAACGTCTGAACAAAATATCCCAGGCGGTTTTGAAGTAAATACCATGCCAACGATCAATTGGGATCGATACCGCGAAATCGTGACCAGTGAATATGTTAAGCACACGCGACGTGAGCCTGATTTTGTGTTCGACATAGAAGAAGAGATCATGGCCGCCTATCTACAAGCCGATTTTTCTTTTGGAGATTTTAGAGGAAACATCGGGGTACGCTATGTCGAGACTGAAACGCAGATTATGTCATCGGATAAAATTAACTACTTTTTAGATGACATTGATGATGTCACCGAAGAGGATATCTTAGGTGATGAGCGCCTTATTGACGTTGAAACCACCACCGTGCGTACCGTAACCGACTCGCAATTTTTGCCTAGCTTCAATATTGTCTGGGATGCCAGCGACAATCTTGTTATACGAGGTGCTATCGCCAAAACGATGTCTCGAGCTCCGTTCAACGACATGGGAGCGCCCGAGCAGTTAACCTTTATCTCTCAAGAATGGGCAGACGACAGGCTCGAGTTTAGGGGGAACCCTGTGGAGCCAGGATGGAGTGGCTCAGGGGGTAACAAGGCCCTAAAACCATTTGAATCGGTACAGATGGATTTATCTGCGGAGTATTATTATGGCGAAGGATCTGCGGTTGGGATTGCAGTATTCAATAAAGACGTAGATAACTTTATCGTGCCCTTGATCATTACCTCAGTAAGGCCATTTGAAGGCTTTGATAACCCTTTTACCGGTGTTGAAATTGTGCCACCGGGTGATATTACCGTCACGCCGTTTACCACCACCGCCAATGGTACAAACGCAACCTCTCGGGGAATAGAGCTGTTTGCACAACATGCATTCGATAATGGCTTTGGTCTCAACGTTAACTACACCCTAAACGATACCAATCAGGCAGACATTAGCGTAGACGGTGAAAAGGTCGGTGAGTCTGCACTTGTCGGTAGTGCAGATAATCAATTTAACTTCTCCGCCTATTACGAGAATGACACTTTCAGTGTCAGGGCATCATATAACCGTCGAGGAGAAACCGCTCTGGGGCTTGCGGACGGGCTCACTGTATATCAGGAACCATACCAACAAGTTGATGTGAACGCTTCTTATAACTTGATGGAAAACTTGATCCTAACCGCGTCTGTGATCAACTTAACCAAAGAAGAACCGAGAACCTTTTATGGTGAAGACTCTAAAGCGAGGTTGCGCAGCAGCAGTTACACCGGCCAGCGCTACTATGCTGGGATCACCTATCGATTTTAACTTTGGCGATAACCATAAAGTAATGCAAACAGGGTGAAGTCGTGTTAGCACAACGAGAAATAATATCACGGCTTATCACCTGCTTGTGGTGCGTTTATATCAACCTAGTCACATAAGTTGGTTGATATGTAAGAAGGGATAAATATGAAAACGTTAAATAAAATAAGAAATGCAATCCCGCTCATTGCCGTTAGCAGTTTATTGGCTGCATGTGGCGGCGGGAGCGATGATCCAAAAGTTGAAGAAGTGCCAGTAACCCCCGCTGTGACGACGGCTGAAGTATCAGGTTCAGTGATAAAAGGCGCGTTGAGTCAAGCCCGCATTTCGGTGACGGCGCTCAATGGCTCTAGCATGATGATGGATGAGAATTCGGCAACCAGTCAAATGGGGGAGTTGTTTATAGAACTGACGGGGAAAGCCGGGTTTGGTATTAATTCTACCATTAAAGTGACCGCCACAACGAGCGAAGGCTCGCAGATGCGTTGCGACGCGAGTCGCTGTGGCTCAGTAGGAATTGGGGAGCAGGTAAGTGGCGATTACATTGCTGGTGTGACTTTGGCTACCTTGAGTCATGTTGCCGTGCCGTTTGGTTCAAATGCCGATGGTAGTGCTGATGCTACCTTACAAATCAACGCCTTGACGACACTAGCAACCATGCTGGTGGAGCAGCAGATTGCCGAGGGGCGTAATGTCTCTACGCCCGAATTAATGGCACTGGCAAAAGCTCAGATGTCTGCGTTATTGCTTCGGGCTCTTGGCTGGCAAACAGGGAACACTAATGTTTTTGAGTTACCTGTGGTTAGCGCTGATCAATTAACGAATTTTGAATTAGGGGAAACTTGCACAACCTCTGACTCTGGTGAGCAAAGTTGCGAGATGACGTATGTTGCTGACAGTGTGCAAAAGCTTTCCCTATTCAATGCGGCATTTGCACAGTTTGACGAGCAAGGCTCCTTACAAAGTGTCTTAAGCGACTCTGCTAGCAATCTTAGCGCCGCACTTGGCGGTGATGAAGCTGCACTTGAAGCGCTTCGATTGCCAATCTACAACGCGCTGCAAGCTCACCCATTAACGACGCAGCTAGGTCTCAGTGCCGATAGTATTATGGACTTAGCACTACCACTATTTGATGAGCCGGTATCCACCGGACCCATGCAGCAAGTCGTGACATCAGGTGCCACTATTACAGCAAGAAATGCGATTAGTGACGCCGAGAGTGCAGACAAAGCATTTGATGGCGATCCGCAAACTAAATGGCTTGACCACAATGATTGGCAGGGGCCACCGACAGAGGAAGCACCATCTTGGATCCAAGTGGACTTTCCCACTCAACAAGCAATTAGCGGTGTTTACATTACCAGCGCTAATGATGCCCCAGAGCGAGATCCAGAAAACTTCTCGTTATTAGCTTCTAACGATGAGGGCGCGAGTTGGATTAATTTGGGCAATGTGGTTGGGGCGTCGTTTGAAGCGCGCTTTGAACGTCAAGGCTTTGTATTTGGTAATGCGCAAAAATATACAAGCTACCGAATTGCAGTGACAAAAAACAAAAATAACGATGGTTTACTGCAAATTGGAGAAATTCAATTTGTTGGGCCGGTTTATCCGAGCGTTGACCATACGGATACTGAGACGTTTGCGGTCACGGCAAGCAACAGTATTGGTGATGCAGAAAACCAAGATAAGGCATTTGATAACGACCCAACCACTAAGTGGCTGGATCATAATGATTGGCAAGGCCCACCTACTGTCGAAGCGCCTTCATGGGTCCAAGTAGATTTTAATGAGGCGGTGGCGGTTAATCAGCTTGCGATAACGAGCGCCAATGATGCTCCAGAGCGAGATCCTGAGAACTTTGCTTTATTTGGCTCTAACGATAACGGAGTTACATGGCAGCGGTTGAGTAATTGGGTTGGTGAATCTTTTGAAGCAAGAGGAGAGCGCCAAAGCTTTGCGGTAGCGAATCAATTGCCATATCAAAGCTATCGCCTTGAGATAACCAAGAACAAAAATAATGATGGTTTGATGCAGCTTGCTGAGATTGAATTAATCGGCCCAGAAATCTCTGGATTAGATCATGCACAAGTTCAAGGTGCGAGTTACACGGCGCGTTTTAGTATTAGTGATTCAGAGAGCGCAGCGCAAGCATTTGATAAAAATGTTGAAACTAAGTGGCTCGATCACAACGATTGGCAGGGGCCTCCTACTGTTGAAAATCCAGCTTGGGTTCAAGTTAGCTTGCCACAGGCACAGGCGGTAAATACTTTGTACATTACCAGTGCCAATGATGCGCCGGAGCGTGACCCTGAAAACTTCCAACTTTTGGCATCTCACGATGGGGAAGTATGGCAAGTATTAAATACTTGGGTAGGGGAGTCGTTTGAATCGCGTTTTGAACGTCGAGCCTTTGCGTTTGCTAATGGCTTGGCTTACACACATTATCGCTTGTCTATCAGTAAAAATGCGAATAATGATGGGTTAGTGCAAATAGCTGAAATTGAACTCGCTGGACCTCAGTATGCACTTGAAGACTTGTCTGACTTGGCTGGAACAAGTTTTACCGCGCGTAATCGTATTGGAGATGCGGAAAGTGAACGAAAAGCGTTTGATAATGATACCGAGACAAAATGGCTAGATCACAATGAATGGCAAGGCCCGCCAACAGAGGAATCACCATCTTGGATCCAAGCTGATTTTACTGCGTCACAGATTGTGAGTAGTTTGGCTATCACCAGTGCCAATGATGCGCCAGAGCGCGATCCCGAAAACTTCCAGTTACTGGGATCTAATGATGGCGGTGAGACGTGGACAGAAGTCGCGGTTTGGGTAGGTGAGAGTTGGGATGAGCGCTTACAACGAAGAGTATTTACTTTCTCCAATGCTTTTGCCTATAGCAGTTATCGTCTAAACATTAGCAAAAATGCGAATAACGATGGCCTAGTACAGATCTCAGAAATTGAGCTCCTTGGTCTTAGCGGCGAATAGCCTGAATTAAATAAATCTCAACCAAAAAAAGCCAGAGTGCAATTTGCGCTCTGGCTTTTTATTTTTCTCAATGAGAGTGACTTAGTATGATCTATTATAATACATCTACGGCTTGCAAAGACTCGCTCTGGTAGCAGCCCAGTAAGCGTACAAACTGGGTATGATCTTTTAACTCTTCAAGTGCCACTTGGACTTGTGAGTCTGCAATATTGGCAAGCAAATCTACATAAAAGACTTCTTCCCAAGGGTTACCAGGTACTGGGCGTGACTCCAACTTAACCATATTGATATTGTGCTGTTTAAATACCATTAGTGCGTCGGCAAGTGAGCCTACTTGCTGTTTGGTAGCCATAATTAAACTGGTTTTAGTTGGGATTTGAGTGGACACTTGAAGTGCTTTTCTTGCTACTACAATAAAACGGCTATGGTTTTCGGTCTGATTCGCAAGGCCTGATTTCACCACTTCTAGGCCCATATTCTTACCGGCCTGTGCAGATCCAATCGCGGCACTATTTGGGTGCTCTGCTGCTTGCTTTAATGCACTAGAGGTCGAGTCGCAAGTTTCATGCTGAATATCCCCAAGGCCTTGAATAAAACGGCTGCACTGGGCAAAAGGTTGAGGGTGCGCATAAATTTTGTCGATCGCTTGTAATTCTGTGTCTGGTAAAGCTAGGAGGCAATGCTCAACGGTATGCGTTACTTCGCCCACAATGGATACTTGCGCATGTTGCAATAAATCGAACACTTCGTTGATGCTGCCTGAGCTGGTATTTTCAATAGGTAAGATACCAAAGTCCGCTTGGCCTTTCTCTACCTGCTCGGTGATTTGCTCAAAGCTTTGGCAACCCATTTCCACAAGCTTTCCGGGACGACGGCTAAAATATTTATGGCATGCTAGTTGGCTGTAAGACCCTTGCCCGCCAAGGTAAGCAACGCGATGAGTATCACCTACGGTATCGGGGTTTAAGTTCTTTTGCAGCATGGCTTGCTGGTTTAGTACAGAGTCTTCTAAAATAGTTTGGAAAACGCTATTTATATAAAATGCATCCAGACCCAAAGATTTACCATAACGGATCAGTTTCTCTAGCAGTGCCTGTTCACGCGCTTCATCACGGATTGGCTTATTGTTGGCAATTTTATACTCCAGCACGCCGTGACTGATACGGCGTCGTTTTGCCAGTAGAATTAATAACTCTGAATCTATCTCATTGATGTCATGTCTAAGGGCATCCAATGTGTTTTGTGTCATAGGTCCTCACTCCCATTTAGCCAAAAAAAAGCCTCCCGAAGTTGGGAGGCTTAGCTATTCTTTTTCACTCGCGAACAGTCAAGCCTCCTCACCTAAAGAAGCCAAAAAAGAAATATGTGTTGCGTGTGATGAAATTCATTTTTTCAAACCTTACTTTGAAATTGAATACATTATTAGCATAGAACTAAACGATAAAACAAGTACTACTTTGGATGAGTGGGCAAAAAAACAGACCTGTCTAGTAGATGGTCATACCTTCCTCGGTGCTTTAAGTAGGTTAATCAAACGTAACTTATTGGCGAGTCGAAAAATATTCTGGTATATTCAGGCAACACCACCACTGTAAATAGAAGAATAGGTTAACTTGTGGGCAATCGTCGTCCCCCATCAAGATATGGTGCAAGCTCTTTAAGTGTAAAGCTGTCGATGCTGATTTCGGCTGTGTGTCTGATCGCGGGCGTTTTTGCAGCAGCATTGATGCTAAAATCTGAAGAAAAGCAGTTAATCTATGAAGAGTATGATGAACTCAGGCGTTTTAGTGGGCAGGTGAACAATCAGTTTTCAAATTACCTTAATCTTAAAGCTAACTTGGCCGAACAAGCCAACTCAGTGGTTTCCAAACATCTACTATACGGCGTTCATGATTTATCTGGCGCACAAGCTCGCGTCGACAAGCGTGGCGAAAATTTAGCGAGCACGGCTAAAAACGGCCTCTCTGCAGCTATGTATACCGGCGATTTAAAGTTACAGTCAGTGCAAAAGTTGTTTTCTGAATCAGAATTGCTCTGGAATATTCTTGCGCCTCCACTTTTACAGGATTTTTTTAATTTTTACCTGTCTACAAGTGACGGTTTTGTTCGTGTTGCGCCTCCAAATGCTTTATTAGCGAAAGATCCAAGGCTGGTAAATAATCAGCTTCATAACTTGCCTGTTTTACATGCTGAACAAAACCCAACAAGGGAAGCTGTTTGGTCGGGCGTGTATTTTGATAGGGTTTGGAGCAAGTGGGTGGTGAGTATTTTGGTGCCTTTATACTTACATGACAAATACCTTGGATTAACGGGTAGCGACATAGAGCTGACCACTTTACTCGAAAAACTACCTAAATCTGATCACCAACAAGGATTTATCGTTTTTGATAAACAGGGGCGACTATTGGCGGCTCCTGGTCTGTTTAAAACCACAGCTGCGACCGGGCAGTTGTTAGATCACAGCAAATTACCTGAAGACTTGAGTAAAATAGTACAAACCGCACTCATTACTAAGCTGCCAAATATCCAAGATGAGTTTAGATATAAAGATAACTGGCATATTATGCACGTGACCCATATTGCCAAATTAGATTGGTATATTGGAATTTATAAGAAGCGGGCATCGGCTATCTCGGCCATTGAAGAGCTCAAAGTAAAGTTCTTTGGTTTGTTTATTCTGTATGCCATTTTTGTCGCAATACTACTGCATCAGGTTTTATACCAATTAGTGCTCAAACGCATTAATGCGCTCGTTAAAGCGGTAAAGGGATTTGGTCGAGGGCAATGGGATACACCAACTTTACCACATACCGATGATGAAATTGGGCAGTTAAATGCCTCATTTAACGACATGAGTGTGGAAATTAAGCAGCTTGTAAATGGTCTAAATCAACGCATTACAGAAAAAGAAATTGCTGAAAAGGCGGCAAACCGCTTGTCGAAAGCCGTCGCTTTCTCCGGCACAGGCGTTGTGTTGACCAATGAGCATTTTCAAATTGAGTACGTCAACCCAAAAATGCAGGAAATGACCGGCTATGATGAGCAGCATTTTATTGGCTCTCCGCTTTTGAGTATTATTTCAAAAGACATGGCAATTCTCATTGATGATATCGATATTGACTTACGCAGCCGCAATTATTGGCGTGGTGATACCATGTTAGCGGGTAATAAAGAAGCGCCTATTTGGGTCAGTTTGAGTGTGTCACCTATCCGTGAAGAAGGTGGTGCAATTTCAAGTTATGTCGCCTCAGCACAAGATATTTCGTTTGTAAAAGAAAGCCAGCGAAAAATGGAAGAGTTGGCTTACTTTGATACCTTGACCGGGCTTGCCAACAGGACGTTTTTTAGGATGCAGTTGCGTAAATCTATGGCGCTTGCTGAACGTGGTCATTACGCCTTTGCTCTATTTTACTTTGACTTAGACGAGTTTAAACGCATCAATGATACCTTGGGGCATGACGCTGGCGACCGCTTATTACTTGAAGTCGCGACGAGATTGAAAAAGCGGCTCCGTGCAGAAGATACCATTGCTAGATTGGGCGGGGATGAGTTTGCGGTATTACTGAGTGGCATCAATGAGCGAGAAAACGCCATGGAGGTTGCCAATATCATTCAAAAAACATTGGCAGAGCCGATAAAACTGGGTAATAACGAAGTTATCGTCAGTGCGAGTATTGGTATCACGATGGCTCCATTTGACAGTAAAGAAGAAGAGCAGCTGCTAAAACATGCTGATTTGGCCATGTATCAGGCCAAAGCAAAGGGACGGAACACTTACCATTTCTATAGCCAAGATTTAGATGAAGCTGCTAACGAGCGCTTATACATAGAAAACGAGCTGCGTATAGCAATCAAAGCGCAACAATTTACTCTGTACTATCAGCCACAAGTCAATAGTGAAAGTGGAGAGGTCTTAGGTTATGAGGCGCTTATTCGTTGGTTCCACCCGAGTGAGGGAAACATTCCGCCAAGCAAGTTTATTCCGATCGCTGAAGCGACAGGCTTAATTGTAGAGCTTGGTGCATGGGTGTTAGAGGAAGCCTGTCATTTCTCTCGCCGTTTAAAAGCCGCAGGCAAGACAGCCAATATATCCATCAATCTTTCTGCGAGGCAGTTTAAAGACGCGCAACTGATCAGTACGTTGTCAGATATTATTCACAGGACAGGGATGGAGCCGACTCTATTGCACCTTGAACTAACAGAAAGTATGTTAATGGGAGATGTGGAAGCGGCCATCATACAGCTTAGAGATATTAAAGCACTTGGCGTTTCACTCTCCATTGACGACTTTGGTACCGGCTACTCTTCTTTGAGTTATATTAAACGTTTCCCAGTCGACATACTTAAAATTGACCGCTCTTTTGTAAAGGATATTCCTGAAGATCCGAATGATATGGAGATCACTGCTGCGATCATTGCAATGGCGCAAAAATTAAATTTGCAGGTTATTGCTGAAGGGGTGGAGACAGAGGCTCAAATGGCGTTCTTGGCTAAAAATAACTGTTATATCGTGCAAGGCTATTATTACAGTCCGCCGTTGAGTGAAGCCGAGATTTTGAGGTTTGCCCCGGCTATGTAGTTTTCTAGCCCCAAAGGTTGGGGCTACAAATTAGCCGCCTGCGATTTTCACTTTAAAGCCTTGACCTTCTAATAGTTGCTTAAGTTTTTCTCGGTCATCGCCTTGAATTTCAATTACGCCTTCTTTAACTGCGCCACCTTGACCCATTTTAGATTTAAGCGTTTTTGCCAATTTTTTTAGATCATGCTGTTCACTATCGATGCCAACAACAAGCATAACACCTTTGCCTTTACGCCCTTTAGTTTGTCTTTCAATACGAACGGCACCGTCTTTGAAAACTTTCCCTTGAACTTCTTGTTTTGGTTCTTTGGTGTCGATACGGCCTACATCTGTGGAGTACACAAGTCTTGATTCTGACATTGATTTTGGTCCTCTTGCGGGTTCTTTGCGGAGATCATAGCAAAAAGCAGATTAGATGTTTTTTATTTTTTGCTAAATGATTTTTAAGCGTTATATTTAAATTGGTGAGGGGAAACAAATTAAAATAATTTAGGAGCTTAATGATGAGCTTGAGTAAAAACGCTTCTGCTGACGGTAAAACACTGACCATTCAAATTAGGGGCAAGTTCGACTTCAATTTAGTACAATCGTTTCGTCAGGCATATGCGGAAGTAAATGATCAAACCGAAAAGGTTGTTGTAGACCTGCGTGAAACCGATTATATGGACAGCTCCGCTTTGGGTATGTTGTTAAATATGAAAAAAACGCTGGGAAGCTCTGTTTCTAGCATTCAAATTAGTAATTGTCGCCCACAACTAAAGAAAATCCTCCAGATCTCTCGTTTTGATAAGAAGTTTGATATTGACTAATTTTAGATAGATAAGACCCTCATGAATATCTTGGTAGTCGATGATCAGGTTTTAAATTGCAAGCTGCTTAAGGCAATGCTCGAGCAGCAGTTTTATACTGTTTTTTGTGCGAACAATGGTCGTGATGCGTTAAAGATTCTTGAAATTCAAGACATTGACATTGTGTTGTTGGATGTCATCATGCCTGTTATGGATGGCTTTGAGGCTGCGCCCAAAATAAAGCAATATGCTGGCGACGTATATTTGCCTATTATCTTTATCACCGCACTTGAAGATCAAAGCAGTTTTGAAAAATGCCTTGCTGTAGGAGGCGATGACTTCATTCACAAACCGTTCGATAAAGTTATCCTATCAGCCAAAATTAAAGCGCACGCAAGAACCCGCAGACTCAGTCAGCAAAGCAATGAGCAACGCCGACAGCTCGAATATCACTATAACCAGATAGAGCGGGAGCACGAGATTGTTGAGCACATATTTAGTAACGCGCTTGCACAACAGTCAGAATATCCTGAGATTTGCGAATATCATTTATCACCCGCGTCAATGTTTAATGGCGATATGTTTTTAATGGCTAAGAGCCCGATGGGAGGGTTTTATTGTTTACTCGGTGATTTTACCGGCCATGGCTTAGCCGCTGCAGTTGGCGCGCTTCCCGCTTCGCGCATTTTCTATACTATGGTGCAAAAAGGGATGGCGGTAAGTGATATCGCTGTTGAGCTCAATGCCGCCCTTAATGAGCTATTGCCTGGTCACATGTTTTGTGCTGCTGCAATCATAGAATTGAGTAGCTCAGGTAAAAGTATTTCTGCTTGGCTTGGTGGTTTGCCAGATTTATATTTGATTGATCAAAATGGCAGCCTTATTAAAACCATCGAAAGCCAACATATGGCGCTCGGCATATTAGAAATCAATGAATTTGAGCGTAATTTGCTGCATTTTGAAGTCAGTCCAAATCAACGCCTTGTGATGGCGACAGATGGCATTATCGAATCTGAGTCTGAGCAAGGCGAAATGTATGGCGAGCGACGGTTAAAGCGCTTATTAGCAAGTAGACAGCATATTTCCACTGAGCAGATTATCTCAGAAGTTCGTGACTTTTCTGGTCATACGGAACAGCAAGATGACTTAAGCATCGCGATTATTAATTGTGTTGCCAGTGAGTCAATAGCGTCTGCGCCTCACCACTACTCAAGCTTGCCGTTTAATATTTCGTTATCTTTAGATGCCAAGCAGATCAAAAGCACAGATCCTGTGCTTGAGCTGGTGGATTTACTTAGTGAGGTTGACGGTATTTCGGCACATCGCTCCAATATATTCTTGTTACTTTCTGAGGCTTATAATAACTCTTTAGACCACGGGGTGCTGGGACTAGATTCTGAAATTAAAAATAAAGAAGATGGCTTTTTTGAGTTTTATAGTCTGCGAGAGAGTGTTTTGAAAGAGTTGAAAGAAGCGCTCATTATTATTTCAGTGCGTTATAGCCCTGAAGAGTTAAAGTTATATTTCAATATTTGTGATTCAGGTAATGGTTTTGAATCAAGTGAGCGCAACAAAGCGAAACAAGAGCATAGTCATGGTAGGGGGGTTAGCTTGCTGAACGAAATAGCGCAAAGTGTTAGTTACAACAACGCAGGGAACGAAGTAGAAATGACTTATTCACTTACCTCTAAATCGATCTAAATTCCACTCAAACGTATTTTACTTTTACTTTTGCTTTAGGTTTACTATCTACTCGTATTGCCTTATGTACCTGTTTTTGAGTATTGGCAAGGTATAAAGAGCGTGGTAAAGTTGCATTAAATTTAGATGTTTAGATGGCTAAAATGTCAGATTATATTTCATTGAGTAGATTATCTATCCCCCGCGAATTGCTCTTGCTGCAATTAGAAAAACTAGATGCTTATATTGAGCAAAACTCAAGCCCTGCAGTGTGGTCATATCAGATCCCTGAGCTCGGTGAAGGTGGTGCTTGTAGCTTGTTTGGTCACCTTCAGGAGGCACCTTTTTTATTGAGTGACTATGTTGAAAAGAACACGGTGAATGAACAATCGCTTGCCAAACTGCAAACGATAGTGTCAGCGGTAGTTGAAGTTACAGGCGTTGACTGGTTTGGTATATATCAAGCAAGAGCGACAAATGAAGGCAAACAACTCCTCAAACTAGCTTACTCTGGGGCGCCGAGTAGACCGCTATTTCCAATAACGGAGGCCTTTGCCGCTACCTCAAATAATATCCAGACGGTCTTGAGTGCTAAAGCTCGGGTGATTAATGACATTCCTCATTATGTCGCCAGTGGAGGAGAGTACTACACTTGCGATCCTAAGGTTAAAGCAGAAACCTGTATGCCATTATTCGATGATGATCAAAACTGTATTGGAATTATTGATGCAGAAGCGTTCTCTGAGTCATTTTTCAGTGAAGAAATTTTAGCATTACTTGCAGCTGCGTGTGTGAGAATTCCTGAATATTTACCTGAATAACTATAGGCCCTAGTAATAGTGGGACTGTAAACTTAAAGCCTTTGCGGTGCTAACAAGTTTACAAAAATGAATAAAATTCTAGATAAATATGGTAACTGAGATACAAGTCTCTATGTTACCATCAAGTCTACTGGAATCGAGCGTCAGCCGCTCGAGTTTGCATTAATTAAAATAAAAGAGATAAGCCATGTTCTCAGAGCTAAAACCACTTCCAACAGATCCTATTTTAGGCCTGATGGCCGCTTATAAGCAGGACACTAATCCAAATAAAATTGACCTAGGTGTAGGTGTTTATAAGGATGAACAGGGAAATACGCCGGTACTTAGAGCGGTTAAAAAAGCGGAAGCATTTCGTTTAGAAAACGAAACGACAAAATCTTATATTGGTTTGGCTGGTAACTTAGACTTCTGTCAAAAGATGGAAACACTGTTACTTGGAGAGCATAGTACATTGTTGGCAAACCGTGTACGCACGGCGCAAGCACCTGGTGGCACGGGAGCATTACGTGTTGCTGCCGAATTTATTAAACGTTGCAACACCAATGCGACTGTTTGGGTTACTACTCCAACTTGGGCAAACCATATCAGCCTATTTGAAGCTGCTGGTCTAACAGTCAAAGAGTATCCTTACTATGACTACGAAAATAAAGGGTTGTTATTTGATGAGATGATCAATGCACTGAAGCAAGTATCTAAAGGTGATGTGGTACTACTTCATGCATGTTGTCATAACCCAAGTGGTATGGACTTAAATCAAGAGCAATGGAAAGTAGTTGCTGAACTTGCGAAAGAACAAGGTTTTACGCCATTAATTGATATCGCATACCAAGGTTTTGGTACCAGCCTTGAAGAAGATGCACAAGGCCTTAGAACAGTTGCGGATACGGTTGATGAAATGATCATCTGTTCATCTTGTTCTAAGAACTTTGGTCTTTATCGCGAGCGTATCGGTGCGTGCTCAATCATTGCAAAAGACAGTGCAACTGCAGACGTTTCAAACTCAGTATTACTTAGTGTTGTGCGTAGTATCTATTCAATGCCACCAGCACACGGTGCTGATATTGTAAATACCATATTAAGTAGTTCTGAACTTACACAAATGTGGTATGACGAACTTGATGAAATGCGTAGCCGTATCAATGGTCTACGTACGTTGATCAAAGAAAGCCTAGCTGCAAAAGGTGTTGAGCAAGACTTCTCATTCATCGACCGTCAGCATGGTATGTTCTCTTTCTTAGGTATTAATAAAGAGCAAATTGACAGGCTGCGCACTGAATATGCTATCTATATGGTAGGTTCTAGTCGCGTTAACGTAGCTGGTGTAAGCAAGGACAATATTGACTATTTTGCTGACGCAGTGGCAAGCGTGATTAAGTAATACCGCGCTATACAAAACAAAATAAAAAACCGCAAAATGTGCGGTTTTTTATTTTTACCCAGCATCACTTACTGAAGTAATACCAGTTGTATTAAGTAAATGATCTATCTTTAAGCGGGGAAATAGCTTTAGTAGCACCGCTCTCGCGTCCTGCTGCCGCTAAGGTACCTATATCCATATAGGCAAGGCAAAAATCTTGCTATTTAGTTGTTCTAAATGAGAAATTTTTAACGAAGCTAATATGCTATTTCACCCTTCAAATTGATTAGAGAATTAATTCAATTGGTATAAGTAGCTATTATCACTTAGGCTTGCTTAATTTTGGTCACTTTTTCTGAATCTGACGCTTTTTCGTCTGCAGATTTGTTTTTGGTACTGGCCTTTGGTGCTACTTTTCCACCTTTTAATACAGACACAAAGTCATCTTTTTGTTTTGCAATTTCAAGCGCTAGGGATTCAACTTGTTGTTCACTCAGCGGTACGTCAACTTTTGCTAGCATATCTTCCAATGCCTCAGCTACATCTAGCATCTTATCGTAAGCATCAGCTTCTTTTTTAGATGTGAAAGTCATACGCTCGACTCCATTTCTTTCAACAACATATTTGATGATAACGGCCATGGTTATTCCCCTAGTCACTGTTTTTTTATACAGTAAATTGAATTGAGTGATTAAGCAAGCTATTTTGAAAATTTTTCAAGTATAGGTGAACAAAAGAGAATTAACAAAATTTTTTAAAAACAACAGGTTAATATTAATTTTCTTTTTTGAAAGAATGAAAATTTTTGACAAAGTTGATACTCCAATCTTTATTTAAAAAGCGTACTGCAATCACTCACCGAGGTGAATGCAGTAAGCTTCGGATACTTTTTACGCACAAGGAGTGTATATATGTTCAATAAACCCACCATACTTTCTATTTTATTGGCGTTAGGTTTAAGCTGTTCAAGTGTGCTCGCAAAACCTGCGGAGCAAGCAAAATCAGTCTCTCAAACACAGCAGCAAAGTGTTGCGCTTGATATTAATTCTGCAGATGCTTCAGCGCTTTCAAGTTTACCAGGGATTGGTATTCGTAAAGCTGAAGCCATTGTTGAGTATCGCAAAAAAATGGGACGCTTTAAGAGCACAGCTGAGTTACTCGAAGTAAAAGGAATAGGGAAAGGCATATTGGCAAAGCTGGAGGGAAAGATTAGAGTCTAGTTGATGTTATTGTGTGCGAGCTTAGCTGCTCGCACACAGGTAGATTGAAAATTAGGGCTTATTCGAGGCGTTAAACTCAGCGATCGCTCGAGCCAATTTGGGTTTGCCAAACTGTATTTCCACCGGTGTAGTTAGTAGTGGATAAACTAATCCGGCTACGAGTAAGACGGGTAATAACAGCCAGCCTTCAAAGACGACTAATGAGGCAAAAAATGGTGTGAGTAATAGCAACTTTACTATTCTTAATACGACTTTTGTTTTCGCGTCGAGACGGCTAAGTGCAAGACGTAAGATAATCTGCTTGTCACGTAATTTAAATTCTCTTAGCTGCTCAATTTGGCTTAACCTAAAATGCATGAATACGAAATCTCAGCTTCTTTTAGTAACGTGGAAAAATAAGAAAAGAATAAATGCGATACTATAAAATGCAAAGATAATTTCCATCCATCCTGGCATAGATAATCCTGCGAAAGACCAGTCTATATTGCCACAGTCACCCGTTGCAGCAAAAAAGCTTGGCAGCCATTCATGAAGCGGCATAAACGCAGGAAAGTTTGGTACAAAGTCACAGGTAAAAGCAAATGGATCCGTTGTGGTTTGCATACTGATATGTTCACGGGCGATAAAATAGCCCCAAATACTGCCTACACCCCAAGAAGCAAAGGCAAAACTGCGTAGCACGAAGGAGCGAGGCGAAATCATACCGATTAAACCAGCCGCTAACAGCCCCAACATAGCAAAACGCTGATAGATACACATAATACAGGGTTCTAAACCCATACCATATTGGAAATACAGTGCGACAGCTTCGAAAATAGCAGCGGACAGTGCCAGCAATCCCCATGATTGCCTAGAGAGGTGAAAAGATGAAATCTTCATTATCGAGAAACCCTTTTTGTTTTATTATGCTTTATCTGGTTGCGTTAGGGCAACCTTACTTCGGCAGTGTGCGCTATCTTTGCGACGATTTTTCGACTCTTGTTGTTAGTAGAAGTTCGAAAATATCAAAATAGATCACTTGATTAAATCAATTGATGTTGTATCACCAAGTGAGCCGGCTTGTGGAGTATCCACCTAGCCGTGAATATATTACCACCCCAACAGGGATGAAACTTTGGTGGTGGTCTATGCGAATACAGAGCTTCTGAGTATCAATCGTATCATCGAGTTAGTTTGGCAGCCGCAAGTGGTAAATTAAAAGAATAAAAAATAGAATAAACAACACCCACTACCGCAAAGAATAAATAACACATATGTTTGCGACTAATGAAAGCAGCGAAGGAAAAAACATTATGTATAAAGTAGGCATTGCTCTGTTTGACGATTTCACAGACGTAGACTTCTTTTTGATGTATGACTTGCTTGGTCGAACAACCGACAGTTGGGTTGTGAGTGTATTAGGAACGAAGCCAGAGCATAGTTCTCACCTTGGCATGCGAGTTAAAACAGACGGGCATATTTCAGAAGTAATTAATCAAGATGCAGTTCTGATCACGAGTGGCAAACGTGGTATTCCTGCAGCTATGAAAGACACTGAGTTTATGTCCGCGCTGAACCTTGACCCAAATAGGCAGCTAATAGGCTCGATTTGTGCGGGATCTTTCATCCTTCATGAGCTTGGTTTGCTTAAAGGTAAGTCGTTAACGACGAATCCAGATGCTAAGGGTGTTTTGCAAAGTATGGGAGGAGATGTTCAGGACTTACCCCTTGTCATAAACGGTAACATCGCCACCGCTGGAGGCTGCCTCTCGCTAATGTATCTAATCGGCTGGTTGGCAGAGCGGTTGTTTGACTCAGATAAACGGAAGAATATACAAAATCAGTTAATTCCAGCTGGGCAATTAGCGCTTTTTGAAGACCTCATTGCTACAACGATTCAATCAGCAGAGTTAGAAAATTTGAACACAGGCGCCCAGACCCTCTGAGATGCAAATGGAGGGTAAGTCTTCGTCATTGCTAAATTTTAGTCTGATATTTATTCTGACTAAGCGACGTACTAAAAGTATCAAATAAATATGAGCAATCAACAAAAGTGGCAAAGGCAGTGGAGGGAAGTATTAGGAGAGTCGACAGAATCCATGCCTGATATCAAGGAGGATTATATTCTCCACTTCGACATATGGAAACTGGATGATGAAAAACTAGAAGCTTGCTTTGCAATATTTCCTAATGGCAAGCGAATACTTAAAAGAGTGAATGAAGTCAGAAAAGTGTATCCGCAATCTACAGAAATTGATGATGAAACTCTCTTAAACAAGCTAAATCAACTCAATGAAAATATAGAGATTGTGCTTCAAGCATTCGGCGACCAAGCACTTATTGAGTTAAATAGAGAAAAGTCTTCCACTAAGAAATGTCGTGTTTATCGGGGCAGTGAAACGCTAAGGTGTGAAGTGTTTAAAAATGCGGATCCACCCACCATACATTTAGATGATGCACTGTCTGAAATTATCAAGAAACACTGTGGTGGAGAAGGTTACGAAGCACTTTTCTTTTTAAGTGAGCCGTTATACCAATTGGTTGGTTGCGATTATACCGTTTCGCATTGGATAGCATGGGCAATGGTAGAAAACGAATACGATACCGATCCGTACTACGAAGCATTTGAATTATACAAAATGAAAGCAGAGGCTGGATGGTCTGATGAGGAGCAATTTGTTTACATTAACAGCTCAGTGTTTAGCGAAGATGAGCTCGTTCTCGCCAAGTCTATATCGCCTTAATTGAGTTCTAAGTCTCACACCGCATCACAATCTCACCTACATTGAATATGGCTATTTTCAGCTAGGGTGATTTGTAGCTTGTTAGTTGAGCTTCATCTGGTACAATCAGTGGATTAACAAGCACAACCTGCCAATCAAGGCATTGATGTAATAATAAAGTGGTGTGAGATGAGAATTTTCAAAGCCAAGAGCCCAGCTGGATTTGCTGAAGAATATATTGTTGAGTCAATTTGGAACGGCGAATTCCCTCCGGGATCCATTCTACCTGCTGAGCGTGAGCTTTCTGAACTCATTGGTGTAACAAGAACAACACTGCGCGAAGTATTACAAAGGCTAGCTCGTGATGGCTGGTTGACTATCCAACATGGTAAGCCAACCCGAGTAAATAACTTTTGGGAAACGTCGGGTCTTAATATATTAGAAACTTTAGCGCGTCTTGATGAAGATAAGATGCCCGAGCTGACCGATCAGCTGCTGTCAGCGCGTACCAATATTAGTGCTATCTATACGCGTGCGGCGATAAAATTCAACCCGCAGCGTGTTATCGATATTTTGTCTAAGCATGAAGAGCTAGAAGACACCGCAGAAGCCTTTGCCGATTACGATTATCAAGTTCACCATGAACTGGCAGGTGCAGGGCAAAACAAAATTTATGTGCTTATTTTAAATGGCTTCAGAGGCTTATACTCAAAAATTGGTTGTCATTACTTCTCAGATCCTAGAACGCGAGGACTGGCGAGACAGTTTTATGCAGATTTAACCAAACTGGCGGAAAATCAAGAACACGATGGGGCTATTTCATTAATGCGTAAGTATGGTCATCAATCGGGTGAAATTTGGCAGCAGATCCGCGGTGATATGCCAGAAAACATTATGGACTAATGTCTATCGAGTGATATACATGTTAAAGAGGCTTCTTCGTGAAGCCTTTTTTGATCTCCGAATGGCGTCCTGAGCGGAGGTATTTGAGTCTCATCGAATTTATAGATTGATGCTATCGCTAAATTCGATTGTTAATTATGGCACTTGCCAAATACACTAGGCGCAGTTTTTGGTGGTGAGAATGACAAAGATACTTTGGTTATGAATCTAGCTAGGGTTGTTTTTTCATAAGCACGCCACAATATTATGAACAAGATATTTTGGTCTCGACACGAGATACCAAATAAGATTGGAAATAAACCTAACTATTGGAGATAAAAATGGGTGTATTAGTAGGCCGCAAGGCACCAGACTTTACAGCAGCAGCAGTACTAGGTAACGGTGAGATCGTAGATAGCTACAACCTGCACGAGCGTATTAAAGGTAAAAAAGCGGTTGTTTTCTTTTACCCACTAGACTTCACGTTTGTTTGTCCTTCAGAGCTAATCGCGTTCGACAAGCGTTACGAAGAGTTCCAAAAGCGTGGTGTTGAAGTGATCGGTGTTTCAATCGATTCTCAATTCTCACATAACGCATGGCGTAACACTCCAGTAAACGAAGGCGGTATCGGTCAAGTTAAATACGATCTAATCGCTGACGTTAAGCACGAAATCTGTCAAGCATACGACGTTGAGCACCCAGAAGCTGGTGTTGCTTTCCGTGGTTCTTTCCTAATCGATGCTGAAGGTAATGTTCGTCACCAAGTAGTTAACGACCTACCACTAGGCCGTAACATCGACGAAATGCTACGCATGGTTGATGCACTAGCATTCCACGAAGAGCACGGTGAAGTATGTCCAGCTGGTTGGACTGAAGGTAAAGCAGGTATGGATGCAAGCCCTGAAGGTGTTGCTAAGTTCCTATCTGAAAACGAAGGCGCACTATAATTTAGTGTCGACTTTGTGATATCTCGCTGATATCAAAAAAGAAACCCGCCAATTGGCGGGTTTTTTAATGGCTACTGATACCTCAATAGCTTTCAGAGGGTAAAACTTTGACTACTTGGCTACCTTGCCTACTTTAGCAAGTGCTATGCTAGTTAAAGTTAATAAACTGACCCAGTGACTTTATCAGTTGAATGCTTAAGTAAGCGGCGAATAAACTGATCACGGGAGTTGCGAGCAGACTCAGAAATTCGAGTTCATTAATCATTAGTCTCTTCCTTTTTTACTTGCTCGTTGTTATTGGTTGTTTGAAACGCTTTCTCTAGAGACTGTTTGGTCTCAATTTTTATTTCCTCTAGATTCGCTTTGATTGACTCAGCGATAGCTTGCGTTACTTTGGTTTTTACTTCTTGAAGTAAAGAAGCATCAATTTGTGCAGCTGTTGTTGTCATGCTCGCTGTAAACAGTAAAGTTGTCATGGTGATTTTCGCTAAAGTAGTCATAATAAGTTTCCTTGTAATTTGTTAGTCGCAATAACTATTACAAAGGTTGTGCCAAAATAAATTTAATTTTTATCTTATTGATTTTTATGTATTTTAATTTTTTCTTGGCACAGGGGAATTAATAAGGTGGTGAATTTGACCAGTAATGGATGGGTGAAATGGCTAAGATTTAGTTAAAACTATTAAGGCTGGATTAAGCGAAGTAAGAGAGGGTAAAAAACAATGTTTGGGCCGAACTAACGGCCAAAGTTAGGGTCATCAGGTAAGTCAACCAAGATTAATACAGCCCCTTTACCGCCATATTCTAAAGGTGCTTGGTGCATCGCCAGTATATCTGGATGCTGGACAAGATACTGCGGTACTTTATGTTTAAGCACACGCTCACCAATTCCATGAACCACGCACGCACAGGCAATATGCTGCTTCTTGCAAGCATGAATTAATGCTGCCAGTTCTTGTTTTACCGTTTCTTTATTTAGCCCGTGCAAATCTAAGATGAGTTCGGGCGCGTAGTCACCACGCCTTAGCTGCTTTGCTAAATAGCGATCAGCTCCGGGCTTTACGAAGTTGATGGTTCCCGACGTATCAATATCTGGAATATACTCGTCAGAAAAGTAAAACTCAGATTGCTGCTGCTTGACTTGTTGCTTCAGCTCAATGCTCTGAATTTTTTTCTTTTGTTTGAGCTGCACCTGATCTTGTTTGAGGGGTTTTACACCATTCAAAGACTCACGAAACATCGCGAAATCGTCATTTAGGTCAGCATTAGTGTTAGATTCTCTGTTCATGGTGACATTTTAAATAAAAAAAGCATAAAAACCTAGCTTAAAAACCGCTACAATAGCGCCATATAGTTTGATCTTTAGAGAGTCACCATGACGGAAATGTCGCAACCACTTATTACCGAAGAAATGGCCGTTGAGGCCTTTCAAGACTTACATACCATTCAGGACTGGGTACGCTGGACAGCGAGCCAGTTTGTGAGTAACGAGGTATTTTTTGGTCATGGTACGGATAATCCTTGGGACGAAGCGGTCAGTTTGGTGCTTCCGGTGCTGCATATGCCAATTGATGCCCCCAAAGAAATCATGCATGCGCGCATGACACAAAGTGAGAAAGCGCATCTGATGGAGTTTATCAAAGCACGTATCGAGCAGCGTATTCCCGTCGCCTACTTAACCAATCAAGCTTGGTTTGCTGGTATGCCGTTTTATGTTGATGAGCGCGTATTAGTACCACGCTCACCATTTGCAGAGTTAATCGCAAAACATTTTTCCCCTTGGGTAGCTACACCGAATAAAGTAACGCGTATCTTAGATATGTGTACGGGTTCTGGTTGTATTGCGATTGCATTGGCTAAAGCATTTGAGCGCGCACAAGTCGACGCAGTAGATATTTCTTTTGAAGCCTTAGAAGTGGCTGATCACAATATCAATCAGCATATGATGCAAGACAGGGTTTTCGCTATCCAGTCTGATGTATTTAGTGGTGTACCGGGTCAAAAGTACGATTTAATCGTAGCAAATCCTCCTTATGTTGATGCAGAAGATATGTCAGATCTGCCAGAGGAGTTCCATCATGAGCCAGAACTTGGATTGGCGTCAGGAGAAGATGGCCTTGATGTGACCCGCACATTACTGGCAGAAGCGGCAGATCATTTAAATGATGATGGTTTGTTATTTGTCGAAGTTGGTAATTCTATGGTACATATGGAACAGCAATTTCCTGAAGCACCATTCACTTGGCTAGACTTTGAGCATGGTGGTTTAGGGATTTTTGTCGTATCCAAACAACAACTATTGGAATACTTTAAAAACTGATAGGGAGCCAATGCTCTCTATCGTCTATTTAGGAATGAGGAAAAACGATGGCAGGCAATAGCATTGGCCAATTATTTAAGGTGTCGACCTTTGGTGAAAGTCATGGTGCCGCGCTTGGTGGCGTGGTGGATGGTGTACCACCTGGGCTTGAGATCACTGAAGCTGATTTACAAATCGATTTAGATAGACGCAAACCAGGTCAAAGCCGTTACACAACGCAGCGTCGAGAAGGCGATGAGATAAAAATTCTCTCGGGTGTGTTTGAAGGCAAGACTACGGGTACGAGCATCGGGTTATTGATTGAAAATACCGATCAACGTTCAAAAGATTACTCAAACATCAAAGATTTGTTTCGTCCGGGTCACGGCGACTATACCTATTGGCACAAATACGGACATAGAGATTATCGCGGTGGTGGCAGGTCGTCGGCACGTGAAACTGCTATTCGAGTTGCTGCAGGTGCCATCGCGAAAAAATATCTCAAGCAAGTCCATGGCATCGAAATCAATGCCTGTCTTTCTCAATTAGGCCCGATTAAAGCCGAGCATTATGATTGGTCAGCCGTTGAAACCAATCCATTTTTCTTTCCCGATGAATCTAAGCTTGAAGCGTTAGATGAATATATGCGTACACTGAAAAAAGAAGGTGATTCAGTCGGCGCAAAGGTAAAAGTCGTGGCGAAAAATGTGCCTGTTGGTTTAGGTGAGCCAGTGTTTGACCGTTTGGACGCCGAGATAGCGCACTCCTTGATGAGCATCAATGCCGTAAAAGGAGTCGAGATTGGTGATGGCTTTGATGTGGTTGAGCAAAAGGGCTCCGAGCATAGAGATGAACTAACGCCACAGGGATTTACCTCTAATCATGCAGGCGGCGTGTTAGCGGGTATTTCTACAGGACAAGATATTATCGCGTCAATTGCGCTAAAACCGACATCAAGTATCTCGGTGCCGGGGCAGAGTATTGATACCCACAACCAACCGCAAGAAGTTGTGACGAAGGGTCGTCATGACCCTTGTGTTGGTATTCGCGCCATTCCAATCGCAGAGGCCATGTTGGCAATTACACTCATGGATCATTTATTGCGTCACCGTGGTCAAAACCAAGACGTCAATTTGCCGCATAAGTCAATTCCTGGTCATATCTAGCCAATATCAAGTAAGCTAATTTTTGGCACAGTGATTGCTTTTCTTGGACAAATCAAGGAGAGCAATCATGATCACTTACCAAACCCACTCCGCAATCCGCACTACTGAGCCTGTCTCAGAGGCGCATAGTTCTACTCGAACCAACGCTGCGCAGGAGCAAGACTATGTCGCTGCTGCTAACATCGCAGCCCAATCATCTCCTATACTCGATAATAAAGTAGACGAGCCATTTAAATATGAAGTAGTGGAGCGTAATGAAACATTTCTCGAAAAAATGAGAGAAGCGGTAATGTTTAGCCGCTTGGGGGCAAATAAAGAGAAAATAGACGAATTAAAAGAGAAAATGGCAGAGCTTGAAAAGCTTGCGGCTGAGGGGAAAATTTCACCTGAAGAATTAGAAGAGCGAATGGCTGCTTTACAAGAGGCAATGAGAGATGCGGTAACTCAGGAAGAAAACAAAGCGAACAAGGACACGCTAATGAGTTAGTGAGGTTTAAAAGAATAAAAGCCTCAACTGAGGCCTTTACATACTCATAAACTAATAGCGTTTAGCTGTGATACTTTTCACACGCTTCTAGCGTATTTTCGATTAAGCTTGCTACGGTCATTGGACCCACACCACCTGGCACCGGGGTAATAAAGCTCGCGCTCTGTTCTGCGATGTCGTATTGCACGTCACCTACCAGTTTGCCAGATTCTAAGCGATTAATACCTACATCAATAACAATCGCGCCTTCTTTAACCCAGTCGCCCGGAATAAACTCTGGTTTGCCTACCGCCACAACCAGAAGATCGGCACGACGCACATGGGTTTCGAGGTCTTGCGTAAACTTATGGCAAACGGTTGTAGTACAACCGGCAAGTAGCAACTCCAGCGACATAGGGCGACCAACGATGTTTGAAGCACCAACCACAACCGCATGCATGCCCTTATAACGAACACCAGTAGAATCGAGTAGGGTGATGATCCCTTTTGGAGTACACGGTCTTAATGCAGGCATTCTTTGTGCAAGACGACCGACGTTATATGGGTGAAAGCCGTCGACGTCTTTGTGAGGATCAATACGCTCTAACACTTTTTCAGCGTCTAGGCCTTCAGGTAGCGGCAACTGCACTAAGATCCCATCAACTTCAGGATCTGCATTAAGCTCGTCAACAAGCGCAAGTAATTGTTCTTCGCTTGTGTCACCTGGTAAGTCGAAAGATTTAGAAACAAATCCGACTTCTTCACAGGCTTTACGCTTTGAACCAACATAAACTTGGCTCGCAGGATCCTGGCCTACTAATACCACTGCCAAGCCAGGCGCTCTTAGACCTTGCGCTAGTCTGTCTTGAACTCGTTGTGCAACAGTAGAACGAACTTGTTTCGCGATAGCTTTGCCATCAATGATGTTTGCCGTCATGATTGACCTATATTAAGGGTTAAAAAACTTGAACGATGATAGAGCCTTTAAATTCTTCTATACAAGTACTTTTATTGAGTGATGACTCTGCTTGTAGAGAAAAATAATGGGGTTGCTCTATTTATATGCCCTGCTAATTAGTTTGATAGAGGACATTTGCCCGCTATTTTCGCAAAAAACAGCCATCCCGCCAAGTTTGCATTGCGTAAAAGCAAAGGTTTTCATGATCAGCTCTACAAGAAGCGTTCAAAAATTGTTTAAGTCAGCTGTTTTATCAACAATTTGTGGCAAAATTAGGCAGTTGAAACAAAAACTAAAAAAAATATTTGACCTACTTCGGGCAAATCACTATTATGCACCCCGTTGCCAACGAGGACTCACCGATAAAAAGGTTATTAGTTCTCCAAGGTCACAGTCGGCGATTAGCGCAGCTTGGTAGCGCACTTGGTTTGGGTCCAAGGGGTCGCAGGTTCAAATCCTGCATCGCCGACCACTTTTAAAATAAGAAAGTAGCATGAAGATGTTTACGAGTTTGCGCCCTTAGCTCAGCTGGATAGAGCAACGCCCTTCTAAGGCGTCGGTCGAAGGTTCGAATCCTTCAGGGTGCGCCATCTTATTTTAATCCACATGTAGTGGCGGCTGTAGCTCAGTTGGTAGAGCCCTGGATTGTGATTCCGGTTGTCGTGGGTTCAAGTCCCATCAGTCGCCCCATCTACATGCCAAAATTAGTCGGCGATTAGCGCAGCTTGGTAGCGCACTTGGTTTGGGTCCAAGGGGTCGCAGGTTCAAATCCTGCATCGCCGACCACTTTCTCCCCAGTATCTCAGTCATTTATTTCAAATTTACTAACTTTTAATCAATTAGCACCAATATGCCTAATTATTTAACCTGATTGCTCGACTCCGTCGTTGAATAGGTTATAATGCCGCGTCTATTAATTAACGTAGTGCCCGTAGGGCAGGCAACAAGCGTCACATGCAACGGAGAGTTTGGCAGTTTAGCCGAAGGCCCATAAAAAGCATGATGGTTGTCTTGTTAGTAAGGAAGGCGCTTTGTCGCCCAAAAATGAAGATTGAGGTAAATCATGCAAGTTTCTGTTGAGACGACTCAAGGCCTTGAGCGCCGTCTGACCATCACCGTTCCTGCAGAGAACGTTGAGACTGAAGTTAAAAAACGCCTACAACAACTGTCAAAAACACAGCGTATCGATGGCTTCCGCCCTGGTAAAGTTCCAGTGTCAATCATCACTAAGCGTTACGGCGCAGCTGTACGTCAAGAAGTTGCTGGCGATCTTATGCAGCGTAACTATATCGAGGCAATCATTGCTGAGAAAATCAACCCAGCTGGCGCACCTAGCTTTGCTCCTAAATCTCTAGAAGCAGGTAAAGATCTAGAATTTGATGCAACTTTTGAAGTATATCCAGAAGTTGAGCTTAAAGATCTAGAAAAAATTGCAGTTGAGAAACCAGCAGTTTCAGTAACTGACGAAGATCTTGCTAACATGCTTGAAACGCTTCGTAAGCAACACGCTTCTTGGACTGAGAGTGATGCTGCAGCTGGCGAAAAAGACCGTGTAACGGTTGATTTCGTTGGTACAATTGACGGTGAAGAGTTCGAAGGCGGAAAAGCTGAAGACTTCCCTCTAGAGCTTGGTCAAGGTCGTATGATCCCAGGCTTCGAAGACGGTATCGTTGGTAAAAAAGCAGGTGAAGAAGTAGTTTCTGACGTAACTTTCCCTGAAGATTACCATGCTGAGAACCTAAAAGGTAAAGCGGCTCAATTCACTATCACTGTGAAGAAAGTTGAAGTTCAAGAACTTCCTGAATTAACTGACGAGTTCGCAACTAAGTTTGGTGTTGCTGAAGGCGGTGTTGACGCACTTAAAGAAGAAGTTAAGAAGAACATGGAACGTGAGCTGAACCAAGCGGTTAAAGCTAACGTGAAAGATCAAGCGATCAAAGGTCTTCTAGAAACTAACGAAGTTGAAGTGCCTAAAGCACTAGTCGACCAAGAGATCGACGCACTTCGTCAACAGGCTGCACAGCGTTTTGGCGGCAACGCACAAAACATGCCTGAGCTACCAGCTGAGCTTTTCCACGAGCAAGCGGTAACGCGCGTTAAGACTGGCTTACTTCTAGGTGAAGTAATCAAAGCGAACGACATCAAAGCTGACGATGCAAAAGTTGAAGAATTAATCGAGACTGTTGCTTCTGCGTACGAAGATCCAAGCGAAGTAGTTGCATACTACAAAGCTAACGACCAGCTTATGCAGCAAATGCGCAATGTAGCAATGGAAGAGCTAGCTGTTGAAGCTGTGCTTGCAGCTGCATCTGTTTCTGATGTTGAAAAGTCATTCGACGACATCATGAATCCACAGGCTGCTCAATAAGTCTTTGAACAAATCATTGACTTACAGCTAAGCTGAAGTTTAAATGGCTCGAGTTACTCTAATAGAGAATTCGGGCCATTTTTGTTTTTAAGCCTTGATATTGAAGCATTAAGTGCTTATATCTTGAGGCATGGCTTATTTTATTAGCTATACTTATTTTACGAGTCAGGTTTCATTGAGTATGACTGATACAGTTATATCTACTCGTTTCAATTCGCTCAAAAAAGTATTAGCCTAAACACCTATCACAGAATGTTTTTATGGGCCGCGCTAAGTCCAATAAAGTTGCAGCGAATAGGCAATAGATTCTGTGCTAATAAGGAATAAAAAACATGAATGATGGTATGATCGATCCAATCAATGCGTTAGTACCTATGGTCGTGGAGCAAACGGCTAAAGGTGAGCGTTCTTATGATATTTACTCACGACTGTTAAAAGACCGTATTATTTTCTTAACTGGTCAAGTCGAAGACCACATGGCCAATTTAATTGTGGCGCAGATGCTGTTCTTGGAATCGGAAAGCCCAGACAAAGATATATTCTTGTATATCAATTCGCCAGGTGGTTCTGTGACCGCTGGTATGTCAATCTACGACACGATGAATTTTATCAAGCCTGACGTTAGTACGGTTTGTGTTGGTCAAGCTGCGAGTATGGGCGCATTTTTGCTATCTGGCGGTGCTAAAGGTAAACGTTATTGCTTGCCGAACTCGCGTGTGATGATCCACCAACCTTTAGGTGGTTTCCAAGGTCAGGCTTCTGACTTTGAAATTCATGCCCGTGAAATCTTGGCGATCAAAGAAAAATTGAATCGCTTAATGGCGGATCACACCGGTCAACCTTATGATGTGGTTGCGCGTGACACAGATCGAGACAACTTTATGACTGCAGATCAAGCGTTAGAGTATGGCTTGATTGATGCGGTTCACTCTCGTCGAGAGCTGAAGTGATTATGAATTAGCCGATGAGTTGAATTCATCGGCTTCTACTGTGCCAAAGCCAAATTTCTTTGGTATAGTTAAAAGAAATACGATGTTATCTAAAGATAACAGCAATTGAATGAGGTAGCTGAATGTCAGACACTCCAACAGACGGCGATAAGAATAGCAAGCTACTCTACTGCTCATTTTGCGGTAAGAGCCAGCATGAAGTTCGTAAGTTAATTGCCGGTCCATCTGTCTATATATGTGACGAGTGCGTTGAACTTTGTAACGACATTATTAGGGAAGAAATCAAAGATATTGCGCCTAAGCATGACGCGTCTGATAAATTACCCGTGCCAAAAGAGATCAGAAATCACTTAGATGACTATGTGATAGGTCAAGACCATGCTAAAAAGGTCTTGTCTGTTGCGGTTTATAATCATTATAAGCGCCTGCGTAACCAAGGCGGAAAAGGTGATGTAGAACTTGGCAAGAGTAATATTCTACTAATTGGTCCAACGGGTAGTGGTAAAACCCTTCTAGCAGAAACGCTTGCACGTTTACTTGACGTTCCATTCACAATGGCAGATGCAACGACATTAACCGAAGCTGGTTATGTGGGTGAAGATGTTGAAAACATCATTCAAAAGCTTCTGCAAAAATGTGATTACGACGTTGAGAAAGCACAACGTGGTATAGTTTACATTGACGAAATCGACAAAATTTCAAGAAAATCTGACAACCCATCAATTACCCGTGATGTGTCAGGCGAAGGTGTACAACAAGCACTATTAAAGCTGATTGAAGGCACGGTTGCATCTGTTCCACCACAAGGTGGCAGAAAGCACCCGCAACAAGAATTTTTACAAGTAGATACTTCTAAGATCTTGTTTATTTGTGGTGGTGCGTTTGCAGGTCTCGATAAGGTCATTGAGCAGCGTAGTACAAAAAATACGGGGATTGGGTTTGGTGCTGAAGTTAAATCTAAGGACTTTGAGCGCTCATTAAGCGAAACGTTTAAAGACGTAGAGCCTGAAGATTTAGTTAAATATGGCTTAATTCCAGAATTTATTGGTCGTTTGCCAGTTGTTGCGACTTTGACCGAGCTGGACGAAGACGCATTAATTGAAATCTTAAATGAGCCGAAAAATGCACTTACTAAGCAATACGCGGCGCTATTTAAGATGGAAGGTGTTGACCTTGAATTCCGTGAAGATGCGCTAAGAGCGATTGCTCATAAGGCAATGGAGCGTAAGACGGGTGCCCGTGGCCTACGATCAATTGTCGAAGGCGTATTACTCGATACTATGTATGAGCTTCCTTCATTAGAAGAAGTGAGTAAAGTCGTCATTGATGAAACGGTGATCAAAGGCGAATCAGATCCGATTATGATTTACGAGAATAACGGTAAAGAAAAAGCGGCGTCTGAATAGCTCAATATATGATTGAAAAAGGAGCCTAGTGCTCCTTTTTATTTCTTAGTCCACATCAGATAGAAACCGATTTACTATTAAAGTGAAAAGCTCTTAAACGGGTAAGCTTTCTCGTTTAAACCTGCAAAGAGATATTAATCTGGGTTGATAAGTAACTGATTTGAGAGATCAAACCTATTTACGAATAGCATTAAAGATTTCTCTTTTTGTAAGACTAAATAATAATTTTTAGTGGTGCTCATGGCGCTTTCTTGTCTTAAAGTAGATTACTTAATGGTCCATATTTGTATTTCTCTCTCGTGGTTTTTTGCCCTGAATTGATCTCTACTTGATGCGGATTACTATAAACTATTGAACTTTATCTGCGTTATCCCCATATAGCTCAGTATTCCCAAAATTAATTGAAGTGCGAAGAGAACATAATGACGCTTGAAAGAATGGATCGAGTAGAAATTCCAGTGCTAGCGCTACGTGATGTAGTGGTGTATCCGCATATGGTGATCCCGCTGTTTGTAGGCCGAGAAAAATCAATAAAATGCCTAGAAGCAGCGATGGACAATGACAAGCAAATCTTTTTAGTTGCGCAGAAAGACGCCTCAGTTGATGACCCAAGCACTGATGATGTCTATCAGACTGGTACCATTGCAACGGTACTACAGTTACTCAAACTACCTGATGGTACAGTGAAAGTGCTGGTTGAAGGTACTCAGCGCGCAAAAATCGATGAGTTTCTAATTACAGACGAATATTTTCTGGCGCAAGCTCAGTATATTTCATCCGAGGATGTAGATGAGCAAGAGCAAGACATATTAGTTCGCAGTGCAATTAGCCAATTTGAAGGCTATGTGAAGCTAAATAAAAAGATCCCACCAGAGGTCCTAACGTCAGTATCGGGTATCGATGAGGCTGCACGTCTAGCTGATACGATGGCTGCTCATATGCCAATTAAAGTACCTGAAAAACAAAAGGTGCTAGAAATTAACGATGTGACTGAGCGTCTTGAGTATTTGATGGCGTTGATGGAAGGCGAGATCGACTTACTTCAAGTAGAGAAAAAGATCCGCTCACGTGTTAAAAAGCAAATGGAGAAATCCCAACGCGAGTACTATCTGAATGAACAAATGAAAGCGATTCAGAAAGAACTTGGCGAGCTGGATGATGTACCTGACGAATTTGAAGCCCTGAAAAAGCGTGTTAGCGAAGCGAATATGCCGAAGGAGGCGGAAGAAAAAGCGCTTTCAGAGCTAAATAAACTTAAAATGATGTCACCTATGTCTGCTGAAGCGACGGTTGTGCGCTCATATATTGAGACCATGATCAATGTGCCTTGGAAAAAGCGCTCTAAGGTGAAAAAAGACCTAGCTGGTGCGCAAAAGATTCTAGATGCCGATCATTATGGTCTCGAGAAAGTGAAAGACCGTATTATCGAATATTTAGCGGTGCAGCAGCGCACTAATAAGCTAAAAGGTCCTATTTTATGCTTAGTTGGCCCCCCGGGGGTTGGTAAAACCAGTTTAGGGCAATCCATCGCGCGTTCGACTGGCCGTAAGTATGTACGTATGGCGCTTGGTGGCGTGCGCGATGAGGCTGAAATTCGCGGCCACAGAAGAACTTATATTGGCTCAATGCCGGGTAAACTGATCCAAAGTATGTCGAAAGTTGGCGTGAAGAACCCGCTTTTCTTATTAGATGAAATCGATAAGATGTCATCGGATATGCGCGGCGACCCTGCTTCAGCTCTACTGGAAGTGTTAGACCCAGAGCAAAATAGCAACTTTGCAGACCACTATTTAGAAGTGGACTACGATCTGTCTGATGTTATGTTTGTTGCAACCTCTAACAGTTTTAACATTCCGGGTCCATTGTTAGACCGTATGGAAGTCATTCGTCTTTCTGGCTATACCGAGGACGAAAAGCTGAATATTGCTAAGCAGCACTTAATTCCAAAGCAAGTTAAACGCAATGGATTAAAAGAATCTGAAATCAATATAGAAGACAGCGCGATCATTGGCATTATTCGCTATTACACGCGTGAAGCGGGCGTACGTAATCTAGAGCGCGAAGTGTCTAAGTTGTGCCGAAAAGCGGTTAAGAACATCTTGCTCGACAAAAACGTTAAGCAAGTTGTGATTAATCAAGAAAATCTTGAAGACTTCTTAGGTGTACAACGTCACGATTACGGAAAGGCGGAAGACGGTGATAGAGTTGGCCAAGTTACCGGTCTTGCATGGACGGAAGTAGGGGGTGACTTACTCACTATCGAGTGTGCTGCAGTACCAGGTAAAGGCAAACTCGCTTACACCGGCTCCTTGGGCGATGTGATGCAAGAGTCAATTCAAGCGGCAATGACCGTGGTGCGCAACCGAGCTGACAAACTACGCATAAATGACGATTTCTACGAGAAACGTGATATTCATGTTCACGTTCCAGAAGGCGCGACACCGAAAGATGGTCCGAGTGCCGGTATTGCGATGGTTACTGGTTTGGTATCAAGCCTTACTGGTAATCCAGTACGTGCAGATGTCGCGATGACAGGTGAAATTACCTTGCGTGGCGAAGTTCTGCCTATCGGCGGTCTGAAAGAGAAATTATTGGCGGCTCATCGCGGTGGAATTAAACGAGTTTTAATACCGAAAAAGAACGAGCGTGACTTAAAAGAAATTCCTGAGAATGTACTTGAAGGGCTTGATATTCATGCCGTGTCATGGATTGATGAGGTATTATCACTGGCGTTAGCGCACCCAATAGACAGTTTTAGCGTGGAATCGCAAAAAAACTAAGAAAAAAGCCAAAAAATTGAGTGAAAAGGCTTTTCAAATCTAAAAGGTGTGTTAAGTTAGGCACTGTATTCAAGCCTACTGGTTCGGAAGCCCCGTAATTACTAGGCTTGACAAAGATTTCGAGAATTAGAGAGTCGCTGTGATGTCTCTAAATGAATAGCAAAAGTTCTCAGTAAAAAGTAACTTTTGACAATAAATATGGAAGAGGATGATATTGTGAATAAATCTCAATTAATCGATCAAATCGCAGCTGATGCTGACATTTCTAAAGCGGCTGCTGGTCGTGCGCTAGATTCATTCATTGAGTCTGTAACAGGTGCACTAAAAGAAGGTGACTCTGTTGCACTGGTAGGTTTTGGTACTTTCTCAGTGCGCGAGCGCGCTGCACGTTCTGGTCGTAACCCACAAACTGGTGAGACTATTCAAATCGCAGCAGCTAACATCCCATCTTTCAAAGCGGGTAAAGCGCTTAAAGACGCAGTAAACTAATTTAATTTGAATTAGGCGATGCAGAGTCATCGCGAACTGCTTCAAGATAAAAGGCGTATCTGCTAAGATACGCTTTTTTTATACCATCACTAATCTGATTGGTGTAATGCTTAACCCAAATCTAGCAAATACAAAGTGCTTAGGTGCTTTGACTTAGATAAGAGAAACAATAAATGCTTGAAAAGATCAGAGAAGGCTCGCAAGGCCCGGCGGCTAAAATCGTATTAGGTTTAGTCATCTTATCTTTTGCGTTAGCAGGGATCGGTGGTTACCTAGGTCAAACCACAGAGCAGCCTGTCGCAGAAGTGAACGGAGTAAAGATTTCACAAACTAAGTTTTCTCGTGCTTACTCAAATGAACGTGCACGACTAGAGCAACAGTTTGGCGAATACTTTGCGCAGATTGCAGCCGATCCTAATTATATGGCGCAAATTCGCCAAGGTGTTGTCGACCAATTAGTACAACAAGAATTACAAACTCAACTAGCTAAAGAGCTTGGTCTTCGTGTGAGCGATGAGCAGGTTAAAAAAGCGATTGTTGAAATGCCATATTTTCAAATTGGTGGAGAGTTCAGTAACGACCGTTATTTACAAGTCATTCGTCAAATGAACTTCCAGCCAGATAGCTTCCGTGAATACCTTCGTGACGAGATGACTCGTGCACAGCTAATCTCAGCGGTGGCAGGCACTGATTTTGTACTGAAAAACGAACTTCAGCAATCTATTGCGCTTCAGCAACAGACTCGCGCTATCGACTACGCGGTATTAAGCAAAGAGTTGGTAAAAGATGAAGTGTCGGTTTCAGATGAAGAGATTCAGAACTACTACGACTTGAATCAAACTCAGTTCCAGGCTCCAGAATTGGTGGCGGTTAACTATATTGAGTTAAAAGCCGAAGATCTAGAGCCAGCAGAGCCGGTTGCTGAAGAAGCGTTAAAAACATATTACGAAGAGCAAAAAAACCAATACCTTGAGCCTGAAAGACGCCGCGTGTCACACATTCTTGTTGATGCAAGCGAAGATGCTGAAGCCGCAAAGCAAAAAGCAGATGAAATTCTGGCTGAATTGAATAACGGTGCTGATTTTGCCGTCGTTGCAGAAGAAAAATCTGACGACGTGGTGAGTGCTGAGCTTGGCGGTGATTTAGATTGGATTGAAAGAGACATGATGGATCCTGCCTTTGAAGATGCTGCATTTGCGCTTGCCGCAGTAGGTGATGTATCTGAAGTGGTTGAATCTGAGTTTGGTTTCCATATTATCAAGCTCACAGACATTCAGCGCCAACAAGCTCAGTCTTTTGAAGACGTAAAAGACGACCTTCGTGCAGAGCTTGAAAAAGCAGCCAAGATTGATGCGTTTTATCAAAAGCAAACCCGTGTAGCAGAACTTGCTTTTGAAATGGCTGACTCACTACAAGACGCTGCTGAAGCCGCTGGCGTTGAAATCAAATCAACTGAACTAGTAAGCCGTAATGCGCTTCCTGAGCCACTGAATTCACCAGCGATAAGCAATACTATCTTCACGCCAGAGCTGTTAGAAGACCGCGTAAACTCAGAAGTGTTAGAAGTTGCACCAGAGCATATCGTGGTGGTTCGTGTTGCTGAGCATAAAGCGGCTGCGACTAAGCCACTAGAGGAAGTCAGCACGCAGATCGAAACGCAGTTGAGTAATGAAAAAGCTTCAACATTAATTGCAGAGAAAGCACTGTCGCTATTTGAGCAACTACAAGGTGGTTCTACGTTAGCTGAGATAGCTAAAGAGCAAAGCATCGAAGTGAAGAGCGTGACTGAGCTTAAGCGTCGCAGCTACGATGTACCACCAGCTATTGCAGCTGAAGCATTTAAATTACCTCAGCCAGGTGTAGCAGAGACAGAATCTGCACTTGTAGAGCTTGGTAATGGCGACTCGGCATTTGTGGTTCTTAAGTCCGTAACTACACCTGAAGTTGACGACAAGGTTGATCCGCAGCAGAAGCAGTCAATCACTGCTTCCTACGCAAATAAAAACTACCTTGAGCTACTAGCAGCACTTGAAGCTAAGTCTGAAGTAAAAAGACCACAGCTACAGGTCACAGAGCAGCAATAATCGTTTTTAGATAAAAAAAGGCGCCAACACGGCGCCTTTTTTATACCTTGTGCTACTTAAGCGCAGGGATATTGGTATTATTGAATATGCTCAAGTACAGTGCTTGCAACCGCCAGTGAAGACTGATAGTTCTGCCCTGTCACTATACGGCTATCTACCTTAATAAAAGATGCGTCCCGCTCTCCATACACAAAATTCCCTCCGAGCTCTTCCACTTTAGGTTGAATTTGAAAAGGAAAATGCTTGAAATAGGCTCTATCTGGGTTCTCAAAAGCAGTAGGATAACCGGTGATTTGTTTTCCTTTGATGAGATACTCGCCATTTTTCAAGCGTAAATTAACGATACCAGCTGTGCCATGGCATACTGCGGCAACAACACCTTGGTTTTGTTCATATATATGCATAGCAATACGCTGTAGAGTCGGATTTTCCGCTACTTCATACATGGCATTGCTGCCGCCAACATAATAGATTGCCCTATATTGGCTTGGATCGACTTCAGCTGGACGCATCGTGTTGCTGAGCGCATACATATAGTCAGGTTGGTAAAGGTACTTTTTATGTTCGCCATTTGAAGTATTTATATAGCTCAGGTTTAACGCGCCACCTTGTGTGCTGACGAAATCAACGATTAGCCCTGCTTGAGTAAATACGGCATAGGCACTGAGCAGCTCTTCGAAGCTCGTGCCAGCTGACAGCTGACTATCGCCGTGAAAGGCCTTGCTTGATGCGACAATGAGCACTCGGCGACCCAAGTTCGTTACTTGCTCGGAAGTTAGCGTGGTTTGCTGCGCCGATTTACCGATGATTTTCCATGTGCCAGCTATTTTCTTTAGGAGTAGGTGATCGATGTACTGCACGTTTGACTTCAATATATCAATGCGGATTTTGGCCTGTGCAAGGTGCTCATTCACGCTGATATTTAGAATTTTTGCGCGCCTGCCTGTGTCTTTTTTCGGACCTTTATACCAACTCAAATACTCTTTCAACGGGACTTGCCACATCGCTTGGTCTGACTTTTCTAAAATAAGTATCGCATCGGGATGAAACGCTTTTCTTATCATTTCAGGCTGGTTATTCGCGGTGCCACCGATGTAGTGGTTTAATGTAGCGGTAATTTTAGCGGTCTCATCCTCAAAAGCGATGGCGATGCTGGTTTGGATAAGTAGTAAAAATAACAATGGTACTAGTTTTGATAGGGTCATAAGCTTCTCCTGTAATGACTCAGAAGAAACATAAACTTATTTAATTAAAGCAGTCACCTAGAGTATGTTTTAGGAGTCTGAGAGTATGTTCTCGGAGTGCTTAAAGCTATTTGGAGAGTACCCCGTGAGCTTCTTAAATGCGGCAAAAAATGTGGATGCAGAATTAAAACCACACTCCAGTGCAAGGTGTTCCAGCGGCATGTTGGTGCTCGAAAGCAAGTGTTTCGCATATTCCACTCTCAAGCCATTGAGATATTGTTTAAAGTTACAATGATAGTGGCGATTTACTATTTGCGATAATTTGTTGTGGCTCGTGCCTAATCGTTTGGCTAATCGGGGTAGCGTTAAATCCGGTTCAGTAAATAGCTTGCTTTCTGACATTAGCGACTCCAGTTTGGCTATGAGCTGATTGTACTCATCGTCGCTTATGTGCGTATTGGCATATTTCTTTTCATTAGCCGTTGGTTTTCGTAGTAATTTGGGTGCGAAAAGGATGCTTAAATAGAGCACAAAGCTGAACGTGAGTGCTCCTGTGATGTAAGAAGTGAATGACGAAAAGAAATACGCGGCCCAAATGAGCCAGCAACCGCAGATCACAACCAAAGATAGATGAAACTCAGCGTTGCCACTGGCGTTTTTAGAAGTTGTTAGGTGGTAAAAAGTATAAGAACTTGTCAATAAGTAACCCAGCCAAAAATAGGATGTGCCTTTGTAACCCCACATTTGCCAAATTTCAGGGTGAAGCTGATAGGGCATAAGTATACCAAATCCAATAATAAAACCACTTAATGCTAAAAAATGTATTGCTAGATAACGATTTTTGGTTTTACTGTAGCTTGCGAGTACAAAATTGAGCAGGCAGGGACCAAGCAAAAAGTAGGCACTCAGACCTATTTGCAGAATCGTTTTATCTAGCTCTGGGTTAAAGTAAAAAAGGACTGATTTACCAATTCGAATACAAAGTAAAATGAGGTGCACCGACACCCAGCGCAGTGCATTCGCCTCCTGAAATTTTATTAGCAGTAGGGCGCTGAGAATAAAGCCGTTAAATACTCCAACAAGTGAGAAGAAAAATAACAGATGGGCACTAAAATCCATTTCTCATTCCCTCGCTAAATTAAGCTGATAGCAGTTTCTGCATGGTTTTAGATTTTGGTGTATTGAACACACGCTCGGTTTCGCCATATTCGACGACTTTGCCACGATTTAGCACCAAAATCTCATCACTCATATGACGAACCAAACTCAAATGATGTGTGATAAGTACGTACGCAAGTCCCGTTGCTGCTTGTAGCTCTAGCAGCAGATTCACGGTTTGTGCGCGTACGGATGGGTCTAATGATGACAGCGCTTCATCTAATACCAGTACTTTAGGGTCCAAAATAAGGGCTCTCGCTAAGGCAACTCGTTGTAACTGCCCGCCACTAAACATATGAGGATAATAGTCTATGTGCTCGCCAAGTAGCCCGACTCGGCTGAGTGTGATGCGGATTTTCTTATAACGCTGCTCTTCGGTGAGTTCAGTATTGTATTGCAGGCAATCATCAAGCATATCCCCAATGGTGAGACCCGGGTTGAGCGAGCGAGTTGGGTCTTGAAAGATCAGGCGAATAGTACGGCAGTCATGATTGCGAATACCAGCGTCTTCTACAATTTGGCCATTCAGTAATATTTGTCCAGAGTCGGCCATGTCGGCGCCGGCAAGTACTTTGGCGAGCGTACTTTTACCAGAGCCGGTCTCGCCTATGATTGCGAGGGTTTGTCCGGGAGCAAGCGCAAACGACACATCTCTGAGTACCTGCAACGAGCGGCGTCTGAACAGCCCTTGGCGAGAAGTGTAGGACTTGTTTAAAGACTGTACTTTTAAGACGGGTTGCATTTTTGCTTCACCTTAATTAACGGGAAGTGGCAAGCATAACTATGACCATGCGAGCGACTTTGCCTTGGCGTGACGACACATTCTTTTTGTGCTTGAGGGCATCTAGGTCCCAAGCGACATCCTATGGGTAAGTGTTGTAAAGGGGGAATAGTCCCTTTTAAGGCATAAAATGCTTCTTTATGGCCGAGTCCTTGACCAAAATCAGGCAAACTCTTAACCAGCGCTTGGGTATAGGGGTGTAATGGCTGTTTAAAAATAGCCTGAGTAGGACCTGCTTCAACCATCTGCCCGCAGTAGAGTACATGCATTGCATGGGACCAGTCTGAGATTTCTTCCAACTCATGTGAAATCATTAATATCGACATGTTCTTAAGTTGATTTAATGCTTTGAGCAATCGAAATACTTGCGCGCGAGCGGTGCTCTCAAGTGCTGTGGTGGGCTCATCGGCTATCAGTAGTTGAGGGCTTCTGGCTATGGCCATCGCAATCATGATCTTTTGACACATTCCTTCTGAAAGCTCATGTGGGTAACTGCTGCAGATCTTTTTATCGTCTCGGATCCCAGCTTTGTGCAAGAGTGCTCGGACCTTTTCTTTTCGAGCTTTTCTACGACCAAAAAAACCACCTTTTAAGACGCTATCGGGGATAGATTCCGCGACTTGATCGAAAATAGTGGCGGTTGGGTCAAGGCTTCGACTTGGCTCTTGGTAAATCATCGCAATGTCTTGGCTGACGAGCTTTCTGCGCTTTTCTGAAGACAAGCGCATAAGGTCTACACCACGCCAGTGCATGCGATCTGCGGTTACTGTCCAGCGCTGATTGAGCACCCCCACAATGGCCTTGGCGATTAGACTTTTACCAGAGCCAGACTCACCGACAAGCGCATGTACTTCGCCTTCTTTAAGGCTAAGGTTGACCTTATCAACTGCGCGAATAACGCCGTCTTCTGTATGTAGTTCAATGGTGAGGTTCTTAATGTCTAGCAATTGCATTAATCTGCCTTACGTTGTTTCAGCGCTTCACGCAGTCCATCACCAACCAAGTTGGTAGACAGTACTGCCAAAAAGAGCAATACACCTGGGAGGCCTACAGTCCAAGGCGCGAGATAAATTAAACTTAAGTTTTCTTGGAGGATAGCACCCCATTCGGTCGATGGAGGCTGCGCACCGAGCTTTAAGAAACCAAGTGCCGCAATATCCAAAATAGCAGTCGACAGCGCCATGGTGAAGATAACCACGATATGCTCGTAAATGTTAGGCAGTATGCCACGGACGAGCAGTTTCCAGCGTGTTGCACCATCAAGCTTAAAGGCAATGATATAGTCTTTACTCAGCTCAGTGACCACTAAGTTTCTTATCGAGTGGATGTATTGTGGCAGTAACGCGAAGATAATCGCCCACACCGTATTCATCAAACCTGGCCCTAATATAGCAATGATGATAATGGCCAGCAGTAACGAAGGAATGGCGAGCGTAATATCCAATAAGTGATTAAGAAAGCTGGATTTTAAGCCTCGACTAGCGCCAGCAAGCGTACCAAGTACGACGCCGAGTGCCGTGGTAACTAAGGCCGCAATGATAGATAAACCAAACGTGTAGGTCGCCCCGTTCATTAGGCGAGATAAGATGTCTCGTCCCAAATCATCTGTACCGAGTATAAAGCGCACATCGCCATCATCATGCCAAGAAGGTGGCAGCAACAGAGCATCAGCATGCTGCTGGTTAACACCATAGGGCGCGATCAGCGGCGCTGTTAAAGCCAATACGGTCAAGGCAACAAACAGCCACAAACCCACTAGTGCAATGTGGTTTGAGCGGAATTTACGCCATAACCTAAATAAGGGTGAGCGGTTAGACTCTTCGGTAAATAAGTTAAACTTTGCCATGAGCCTGATTCCTTGCGAGCGGATCGAGTATCGAGTGAATAAAATCAGACAACATGTTGGCAATGATAACAAAGAAAGACACTGCGAGCAGTCCCCCTTGGATAGCTGGGTAATCACGTTGATAGATGCTTTCAATTAACCATCGACCGATCCCAGGCCAAGAGAATATCACCTCTGTGATCATCGCAAGTGTGATGAGGGTGCTAAACTGGAGGCCAATTTGTTTTATCACTGGCAGCAGCGCATTTCTCAGCGCGTGGTGGATGATCAGCTGGCTGCGATTAAGGCCTTTTGCTCTAGCTGTTTTAATATAGTTTTGGTCGAGGACTTCGAGCATAGAGTCGCGAGTAAAGCGGATTAAAACTGTCGTTGGGTACATAGCCAGCACAACGGTTGGCAGCGCTAAATGATGAAGTGCATCCCAAAATGCGGCACCACCATAGGGAAACCCTTCAAGATAAATATCAATCAGAATAAAATGCGTGACGGGTTGTATTTCATAAAGTAAGCCTATTCTACCGGACATGGGGAAAAGCCCAAGGCCCAGACAAAATGCCATAATAAGCAGCAGTGCTAACCAAAAAACTGGAATGGAAAACCCCATCAAGCTTAATGAGTTAATGAGCTTATCTGGCCACTTTTTATGATAAGCGCTGGCTATTACCCCACTTGGTACACCAATAATGACCGCAACCGTCAAAGCATATAAACACAACTCAAGCGTTGCCGGAAATAGGTGTTGTACATGAGAAAGAACAGGTTGGCCTGACGACAAAGATAAACCCCAATCGCCCTCAAACATACGAGCCATAAATGCGCCATATTGCACAAAGATATTTTCTTCAATACGGTATTTTTCAACTAGCGCCTGCGTTTGGGCATAGCTTGAGTTGACTTCACCACTGAAGTTGGTGACTAATTCACCTGGAAACAGGTAATTGAGGGCGAAAGTAAATATCGTTAGGGTAAACAACATAAAGCAAAGCAAGCTCAGTCGTCGATAAGCATATTTTGCAAACATGTTAGTCTCTCCTTGCCTCAGCGAGTGAAATACCACCAAATGGACGAAGTGAGACGCCTTTGATATCAGAGCTGGTTGCTTGGAACCGTAGCCCGTGAGCAATTGGAACGAGAGGCAGCTGCTCAATTACCATTTTTTGTGCCTGCTGATAATAGTATTTTCTTTCTTCCATATCGTTGGTGTCTAACGCTTGAGTGAGCAATAAGTCAAACTCCGGATTACACCAGTTGGATGGGTTTTTGCCACTAAATGTCGCAGTACAGCTCAATAATGGGCTGAAGAAATTATCTGGATCAGGGGTATCTGCTGCCCAGCCTAGTAACACGCTATCGTGCTCATGGCGGCCAACACGTTCGATAAAGGTATTCCATTCGTACTCGACGATTCTGGCATTGACGCCAATATCACGTAAATCACGTTGAATAAGCTCTGCCATTTTCCGCGCGTTAGGATTGTAAATTCTCGACACCGGCATGGCCCATAAGGTCATGGAAAAACCACCCTCAAGACCGGCTTGTTTCAAATACTCTTTGGCTTTTTCAGGGTCATATGTTGGCATTTTTTGCTGCGCTTCAAACGCCCATGAAGAAGGGGGAAGCATCGAGCGGGCTAAAATCCCATTGTTGTAAAATACCGCTTGCATGATTTTTTCAAAATCTATGCTGTGCGCTAGCGCTTTTCGGACCAGCGGATTATCAAACGGTGGCTTTTCGGTGTTGAATGCCCAGTAACCTATATTCAGATTAGCGGCCTTTTCAACTTCTATGTCTTTTCTTTGTTCAAGCACGGTGAGTTGTGTGGCACTGGGGTGCGCCGTAATATCACATTCTTTAGTTAGCATTTTCGCAATGCGGCTAGTGCCATTGGTGGTGATGTCGTAGACCAGTTGTTCCATGTATACGGGGTGTTTCCAGTAATCCTCATGGCGATAATACCGGATCAAATTATCACGTAAAAATTCACGGTACTTATACGGACCTGTGCCGACGGGCTTTTGATCAAAGTCTTGTTTGTGTTCAAGTTCTATAAGCTGATCGGCGTATTCTTTTGAAAGAATGACAGCGAAGTCGGTGGCGATATTGGATAAAAAGCTACTTTCCGCATTGAACAGATCAAAGCGAACGGTATGTTCATCCACTTTTTTCACTTGGCGGATCAGTTGGTCGAGTCCAATACTTTGAAAATAAGGATAATTTGCATCACCAACAAAGTGGTACGGATTGTAAACATCAAATAAACGGTTAAATGAGAATACCACATCATCGGCATTCATTTTTCTTGTTGGTGTGAAGTAGAGGGTATCGTGAAATTGGACATCGTCCCTCAGGGTAAAAGTGAAAGATTTACCGTCTTCGCTGACCTGCCAAGACGTTGCCAATTCTGGTAAGAATTCGCCGCTTTCAGGATCAATACTGATCAAGGTGTCATAAAGCTGATTGGCAATAATATCAATCGTAGACCCTGTTGTGGTCACTTGTGGATTAAATGACACAGGGTTCGCTTCTGCACAATATACTAAGCCTTGTGACTTATCATTCACTTTATTTGGCGCCTGATCTGTACAGCCAAATAAAGCGGTACACAGCACACCAAAAAACAATTTACGCACCACTATGCCTCTTGTTTTTGGTTTTGGTCCAGTAGGTTGTATTTTTTCAAATAACCTCTCAGTTGATGATACGTCAAACCAAGGTTTTGTGCAGTTTTCTTTTGATTAAATTGACTAAATTCAAGCGCTTTTTGTAGCATTGTGATTTCATAGTCGTTGGAAAGCGATTTTAAATCACAAGGGAAGTCAAATTCGAGGGTTGTATCTGCCCGCTGTTCATTACTCGGTTGTGCCACAGGTAAAGGCTCAACTGTATGAGTGGTTGAAGTTGTTGGCTGGGCATTTGGCGCTTTGATCCGTTGACTCGGCCTAAATGGGCTAGCAAAGGGGTCAAACACAATATCATGAACCGGAATTTGGTCGTTGCCATGACGGTATAAACTACGTTCAACTACATTCTTGAGCTCACGGATATTACCGGGCCACGGGTAATCAAGCAGTTTTTCGATGGCTCTACGGGTAAAGCCGCTAAATAACTCCCATCCTAAATCCCGAGCCATATTTATCGCAAAATGCTCGGCCAATAATAAGATGTCTTCTTTTCTTGCTCTTAATGGCGGTAAGGTGATGACGTCAAATGCGAGGCGGTCTAATAAGTCGTGTCTGAACTCTCCTGCATCGGCGAGAGTGGGGAGATCTTCATTGGTAGCGCATACCAGTCGAGTATCTACTTTTACGGTTTGCTTGCCGCCAACTCGCTCGAACTCGCCGTATTCAATTACACGCAAGAGCTTTTCTTGCACCATTGCAGAAGTATTGGCTAACTCATCTAAAAACAGTGTGCCACTGTTAGCGCGTTCAAATCGACCTTCATGGCGCTTGCTTGCACCAGTAAAGGCACCGCTCTCGTGACCAAATAACTCGCTCTCTAAGAGGTTTTCGTTTAGGGCTGCGCAGTTTAGTTTGACGTATTCCTGATCCCACCGCTCTGAGAGATAATGCAAACGTGCTGCAATTAACTCTTTACCTGTGCCACGCTCGCCAATAATAAGCACGGGCTTTTCTAAGGGAGCGAGCTGTGAAACCTTGTCTAGCACAGCTAAAAAGCTGTCAGATTGGCCTAATAAATTATCCTGTTGGCGAAACCGGCTCATATTGCCTAACTCTTAGTGGTTTTTACTAATAACTAGTGTATTTCAAAAAAAGGGATAACTAAAGGACTTTTAAAAATAAAATAACCTTATGATTTTATTGTGTTTTTAAATTTGTTAAAGTTGGCAAGCTATTTGATACATAGACAGTAAGCAATTTAGCTATTAACCAAAGAGGTAACCACTATGGGAATTTTTTCTCGTTTTGCAGACATAGTGAATTCTAATATCAATGCTATTTTGGATAAAGCCGAAGACCCAGAAAAAATGGTTCGCCTAATTATCCAAGAAATGGAAGATACACTAGTCGAAGTAAGATCGACCTCAGCAAAAACACTTGCTGAGAAAAAGGAGTTAACACGCCGTCTAGATCAGCTAAAAGCACAGGTAGATGATTGGCAAACCAAAGCAGAGCTTGCACTAAGTAAAGAGCGTGAAGATTTAGCACGTGCTGCTTTACTTGAAAAGCAAAAGTCTGCGGAGGATGTTGCAGCCCTTGAAAAAGAGCTAGAGCATGTAGACACGCACATTGAAAAGCTACAGCAAGAAGTCAGTACATTACAAGATAAACTGGCCGACGCAAAAGCGCGCCAAAAAGCGATTGTACTGCGCCAGCGTTCAGCTGAATCTCGTTTAGAGGTGAAAAAGGCACTAGACAGCAGTAAAGTAGATGATGCACTAAATCGCTTTGAGCGTTATGAGAGCAAAATCGATGGCCTAGAGTCACAAATCGAATCTTACGATTTAGGTAAGAAATCTTTAGCGGATGAGATTGCTGATCTGCAAAAGAATGAAAAGATTGACGATGAGCTTGAACAGCTGAAAAAGAAAATGGCTGAAAAGTGAAAATAATCGCACCTACTGTCAGGGTAGGTGCTAACCAACTACAATAATAACAGCCAGGTTGAAGGCAGGAGAAGATTATGTTTGACGCAGAAGTTTTGATGGCTCCGTTGATTATTTTTATGGTCATCGTGGCACCACTTTGGTTGATTTTACACTACCGTAGCAAAAAGCAGGTAAGCCAAGGGTTAAGTGAGCACGAGCATCGTCAGCTTATCGAATTAGCCAGCAAGGCAGAAAAAATGGCAGATCGTGTTGAAACGTTAGAAGCTTTACTTGATCAAGAGTCACCACAATGGAGACGCAAGTTATGAGTAGACTAAAGCGAGAGCTATATCGTGACCCAAGTCGTGGCAAGGTAGCTGGAGTATGCGCTGGTCTTAGTGATTATTTCAACATGGAGTTATGGCTTGTTCGGATTTTATTCATCACAGCTGTGCTATTATCTGGTGGTCCATTATTTATCGTGGTGTATGTGGCTTGCTGGTTTATTTTAGATAAGCGTGAAACGATGCCAAATCGTTCACCTGATGCGAAAGATGAAGATAAGGTATCAGTGAAGTTTAAGGTGTGGCAAAAAGGTGAACCGCCAAGACAGGCACTTTATGACCTAAAAGACAGATTATCACGACTTGATGGTCGCATTCAAAACATGGAACGCTACGTAACTTCACCTGAATTTACGGTTAGCAGAGAAATTGACAAGCTATAAGGCGGTATTGGCCGCCTTGGCATTTTCTTGAGGGGCACTTTTCTATTTATGACTACGTCACGCTTTCGAACCCCATCTTCCTTAGATAAATTAAAACAACAAGCCAAAAAAACGCTCCACCGCTCTTTTGATAAGCACATAAAGCTTGCTGTAACCGGTTTTAGTGGCAGCGGGAAAACCGCATTTATCACGGCGCTTATCAAGCATCTGACTACCCAAACGAGCACCGACAACTTACCGTTTTTAGACGTCGTGAGTGAAGGGCGTCTTGTTGCGTGTCGTCCTGAGCCACAGAAGGCACTGGCGGTACCCACTTTTGACTATCAGCAAGCAATAACTTGTTTGTTGGAAGAGCCGCCAACATGGCCTGCGTCAACCAAACGTATCAATACCTTAACATTGGCGTTTAGGTATCATAGTGAACGCGGACTCAAACAACACTTAGCGCAAACTCATACACTATACCTTGAACTATATGATTACCCAGGTGAATGGTTAATGGACTTGCCGCTACTTAAAATGACTTTTCCCGAGTGGTGTGAGCAGCAATTTGCATTATTGAATAAGCCTAAATATCAGCCATTTACACAAACGTTTTTACAGCTACTCGAGCAGTTTGATGGTACTGAAGCGGTGGATGAAAGTAAGCTGAAAATGCTTGCACAAAGTTACCATGCGCTTTTAGCGCAGTTGCAGCGGGACACTCGTTTATCTAACTTGCAACCTGGCCGGGCGTTGATCCCGGGTGACCTTGAGGGAGCGCCGATATTGTTGTTTTTCCCTGTGCAAGTTCACCCAAACGACATTACTGAGCATTCACAATATCAACAGCTTGTGGAGCGTTTTGAAGCCTATAAAAAGCAAGTAGTGGCGCCATTTTACAAAGATTACTTTTGCCAGTTTGACCGCCAAGTCGTGTTAGTCGACTTATTGGGTAGCTTAAGTGATGGCTATGACACATTGAAAGAGCAAGAAGTTGCGTTAAAGCAGATCCTCGCCATGTTTTCTCATGGTAAAAGTGGCTTTTTGTCTCGTTTATTTAACCCAAAAATAGATAAGGTGCTATTTGCCGCCAACAAATGTGATGGCGTCTTGAACGAGCAGCAGACCAATTTGACAAGGTTGTTAAATGAAATGTTGGTGGACAGCGCCAATGAGCTTCGCTTCAACGGGGTAACCGTGGACACGATGTCTCTCTCTTCGGTGAGAAGTGTTGAGTCGAGAGCGGTGAAAGAGGGGGCGCAACATGTGCAATGTATTTACGGCAAGCCAGTCGGCGAGCAGCAGTTTATTAATTATGTGCCACCAACTCCACCTGATCACGTTCCAAAGGTGCAGGCTTGGCCCCAAAGTGGGTTTGAGTTTCTAGCGTTTGAGCCGCTACCCGCGAGGCAAGGAAACTTATCGCATATCAGGCTTGATCATGCTTTGCAGTTCTTAATTGGAGATAAATTAAGATGACAGATCAGACAAAATCTTACCAAGGTTCGGGTAGGCGCTTAAACATCGACACTGAAAGCCAAGGTGAGTCTCAACTGGGTGGAGAAGGTAAAGTTCTCGGCAATGAGCTGATTGTGAGTGAAAGCCTTGATACTGTGCCTGAACCCGAGTTACCGAAAATTGAACGTATCTACGAATCGCCTTGGCGATTTGGATTTAAGCAGTGCTTTTTGCTTGCGCTATTAGTACTTATCATTGTTGAAGCAGCACTGACATTGATAGAAAGTTATGATCAAAATATTCTGCTGTTTAGTCTATACACCACGGTGTTGTCTCTTGGTTTACTTGCACTATTTAAGTTCTTATTTTCGGAAGTCATCGCACTTAGCAAGCTTAAACAACATCAGCAAATTAAACATGATGCCCAGCGCTTATTACAAAGTGATCAAATTGGCGAGGCGCGAGCTTGGCTTGCGCCACTATTAAAAGCGCATTCAGAACAAAAGGTTGCCGTATTTGAAGAGGCATTACAGCCTCACCACACAGACAAAGAAGTCATCACTTTATATGAAAAAACTTTGCTCCGAGGTCAAGATGCTGAAGCTAAAAAACTAATTCAGGAGCATGCGACAACATCGGCGCTCTTAGTTGCTTTAAGTCCACTTGCACTTGTGGATATGCTGGCGGTGCTTTGGCGCGGAGTCGTGCTGGTGGAAAAGATCAGCAAACATTATGGTATTCGATTAGCGTATCGCAGCCGCATCACCTTGTATAAAATGTTGTTGAAGCAAATGGTATTTGTTGGCGCAAGTGAACTGGTAAGCGACCTTGCTGCGACCAGTGTGGGGGCTGAATTACTTGGCAAGCTTTCTACCCGTTCGGCACAGGGTCTAAGTGCTGGGATATTTACAGCCCGCTTGGGCTACAAGGCGATGGAACTTTGTCGACCATTGCCACGTTTGGAGCACAAACAAAGTCTTTTGAAAAATGCGATTAGCTCAGTTGTAGATGTGCTATTAAGGCGTAGCAAAAAAGATTAAACGGCAACAATTTTATACACCTCTTTAAGTAAAACTGGCTAGTCACAATAAGTGAACTAGCCGTCTCCCCATCTGGCATGCTTGTCTATTTTTCTAAACTGCCCTACATATTGATTATTACACAAAAACGACGCTAATTAATTCACTACCATGTTTATTTGATTGGCAATAATAAAATCAGCAGGCAAGTATGAAAAAATTAAGAGATGACAGTCAGTGTATTCACGGACCCAATCATTTTGATGACCCACATGGGGCGTTAACCGCTCCTTTGTATCAAACCTCAACATTCCACTTTAAAGATGCAGCGCAAGGAGCCGCACGGTTCGCTGGTGAAGAGCCCGGTTATATCTATACTCGCTTAGGCAACCCTACGACGCGAGAGCTAGAAGAAAAAGTCGCTCGACTTGAGGGAATGGAAGATGCTGCGGCGACCGCCACTGGCATGGGGGCCGTGTCTGCATCGGTGCTGAGCTTTTTACAGCAAGGCGATCATATGATTGCATCAAGCGCATTGTATGGCTGTAGCTTCGCACTATTTGCGCATATGTTGCCTAAATTTGGTATTGAGGTGTCATTTATTGACTTAACCGATGAGCAAGCGCTACGTGATGCGGTACAGGAAAATACAAAACTATTGTTTGCCGAAACGCCGATCAATCCCAACATGACGGTATTAGACCTGAAAATGTTAGGGGAGATCGCGAAACAGCATGAGCTCTTGTTTGTCGTTGACAATACCTTTATGACACCGCTTTTACAAAAGCCTGTGAATTATGGCGCTGATCTTATTGTGCACAGCGCAACCAAGTATCTAAATGGTCATGGGGATGTGGTAGCTGGACTCGTGTGCGGTTCAAAAGAGCACATAGAGCTTATCAAATTAACCGTGTTAAAAGATATTGGCGCTACAATCAGTCCTCATGATGCCTGGTTAATCAATCGAGGGTTGAAAACTTTAGCTTTGCGTGTACAACGTCACTGTCAAAGCGCACAAACGGTAGCAGAGTTCCTAGAAGCGCACCCTAAAGTGAATAAAGTCTACTACCCAGGTTTACCTTCGCATCCTGGTTACCAATTTCTTGGTGAACAGATGAAAGGAGCAGGTGGGGTAATTGCTTTTGAAATCAACGGCTCGCTAGAGCAGGGGGAACAATTTATCAATGCGACAGAGCTGTGTACGTTAGCGGTAAGCTTAGGTGACCCAGAAACGCTCATTCAACATCCGGCATCAATGACACACTCTCCTTATACACAAGAGGAAAGGTTAGCTGCGGGAATTTCTGATGGACTAATTCGGATTTCAGTGGGGCTTGAAGACGTAGAAGATATTATTGACGATCTGAAGCAGGCGTTTAATAAAATATAACTGTAATTTAATTTTTACAAAGGGGCTGGGTTTAGCCCCTTTTTACTATGTGTGTAATATTAATTTTACGCGAGTGTATTTTATTGTTTACGAAAGTGCTTGTTGTGCGAAATGTGATAAACGTGCTCACTATTAAACTTTCCTTCACTTTTACTTAGTATCAAAGTCACAAGTTGAAGCGCTCCGAATCATCAACAGGACAGCAATTGAAATTGCAAGATCATCAACTCGGGGTGAAGTAAGTGAGAATGTAAAATGGCTAAAGCAAGTAAATATGTATCTAAGCAGCCAGATGAAAATGGTGTTATTGCTTGGACAGATGAAGAGAATCAAATTTGGTCAGAGTTAGTTGCACGTCAGCTAGCGTGTATCGAAGGCAAAGCTTGTGATGAATATTTGGCAGGCCTTGAGAAAATTAACTTACCAAAAGACCGCATTCCACAACTAAGTGAGTTAAACGAAGCACTAGCGAAAGAAACGGGTTGGCAGGTAGCGCCAGTGCCGGCACTGATTGATTTTGATGAGTTCTTTCGATTGCTTGCCAACAAGCAGTTTCCTGTAGCGACCTTTATTCGCTCAAGAGAAGAGTTTGATTACCTGCAAGAACCAGATATCTTCCATGAGATTTTTGGCCATTGTGCAATGCTAACGAATCCAGCATTCGCCGAGTTTACACACAAGTATGGTCAGCTAGGTTACGCCGCGGAGAAGAAAGACCGTGTATACCTTGCACGCTTATACTGGTTTACCGTCGAATTCGGTTTGATGCAAACAGAGCAAGGTCTGCGTATTTATGGTGGCGGTGTGCTGTCAAGTCCAGGTGAGACTCAATATGTCTACTCTGACAAACCAGAAATTAATCCGCTTAACGTGTTAGATGTGTTACGTACACCTTATCGCATCGACATTATGCAACCTGTTTACTATACAATTAACTCAATCAACGACTTATTTGAGATCTCTAAAATGGATATCATGTCGCTGGTTGAACAAGCAAAAGAGCTAGGGTTATTTGAACCTAAGTTTCCGCCAAAAGAAAAACTAGCAAGTTAAGGAATTATCAATGTCTGATTTAAGTGCACAAAAATGTGAAGCGTGTCGTGCGGATGCGCCTAAAGTATCAGATGAAGAACTAGCGGTTCTAATCAAACAGATCCCTGATTGGGTACCTGAAGTACGCGATGGTATTATGCAACTTGAGCGTGTTTACAAGTTTAAAAACTTTAAACAAGCAATTGCGTTCACAAACAAGGTGGGCGATATGGCTGAAGCAGAAGGCCATCATCCAGGCTTGCTTACCGAGTGGGGTAAAGTGACCGTGACTTGGTGGAGCCATTCAATTAAAGGTCTGCACAAGAACGATTTTATTTGTGCCGCTAAAACGGACGAAGTATTCGAGGCGCTATAATCGTAGCCAGTTGGTAGAAAAGGCGCAGCTCCGCTTAGGTACTGCGCTTTTTTGTTCAGCTGGAGCTGATATAGCGAATGCTTTTGTAAAAAACGGTGCTATCTGAGCACCGTTTTTGCGTGAGATGGAAAATTAAAATTATTTAATTCACTAAAATACCTAAGCTCAAGCGCGTAATATCACTTTGACCGAAAGTTGGCTATTAAGTGAAAGTTGGCTATTAAGTGAAAGTTGGGCTAATGATGCCATTTGTCCACAAAATCGCGGTAGCGGCAAGGATGATAACCAGCAACACAAGACCACAAGTAACCACTGAGCTTGCATAAATAAAGCCACGCTCTTCTGGAATATGCATCAAAATGGGCACACCGGTGTACAGCAGGTAAACCGAATAAGCAAGTGCTACCATGCCAACTGAAACCACAAACCAAAGTTCAGGATAAAACGCAGCAAAAGCTGACATAAACATCGGAGTTGCGGTGTAGGCAGAAAGCTCAAGTGTTTGAGTGTAAGTTGGTGTAGAACCAAAGGTAATGGCCATCCAATGCGCTAGATATGCCAAAATAAATACACCAGCGATGAGCGCACAATACATAGCAACGCCAATCAAGAGTGCCGACTCATGAGTTAAATAGACAGCTTCTCCGGTGCCTACACTCCAGCCTAAGTAAACGGAAGAATAGTAGCCCATAATACTGGGAATAAGCGCAATTAGTGCGATATGTGACAAACTGTAAAACATGCTTTCGTGACGGTTATCAATTGTTTGCCACTCTTCGTGCGGGTGAGCATATAAGCCCCATAGATGATTAAAGATCATAGTTAGCCCCTCAAATATAGGTTTGTACTATTTTTGTACAATTCAATTAAGTTATGAGAGATGAGTTAATTTTTGTCAAGAAAATGTAGTTGAATAGCAATATTACTATTTTCAGAATGATCTAAAACTTCTTGGGGAATAGCCTTGTGGTGCACCTTGCAGCGAGAAGTTATGATAAAATGGCGCAAACACATTAGTCTTTTGTTGTTATGTTAGAAAAGTACACAGATTTACTTACGCCTATTAACCAGTTTTTGGGTTGTGAAACCCCGCAAGCTTGGATTGAAAAAGCAAAGCAAAGCGAGCACTTACCATTATTGCTTATCGATCATATGCATTGTGAGCTAAAAGCGGCACAAAGCGCGGCCTTCTTAATTCGCAAATATGCAATAGATGATGCGTCTGCAAAAACACTGTTAAGTTGGTTGCAACCTTACGAAGATTTTATTTATCGCAGTGTTGGTGATGGCGAGTTTTCAGGCAGTAAAAATGAATTGATAGGTGAGCTAACTGCACGACCTGAATATGCTTACAATCAAGATATTTTGAGTAAGATGGTGAGGCTTATTAAAGAAGAGCTACATCACTTTGAACAGGTGCTAGAAATCATAAGGGCACGTGATATTCCTGTTGAGTACGTACAAGCATCTCGCTATGCGTCTGGAATGATCAAACACATTCGCACTTATGAACCCGCAGCCTTGGTTGATAAACTGATCATTGGTGCTTACATTGAGGCTCGTTCATGTGAACGTTTCGCTAAACTTGCGCCACACTTAGATCAAGAAATTGCTAAGTTTTATGTGTCGCTATTGCGCTCAGAAGCCAGACATTACCAAGACTATATTGATTTAGCGCATCAAGTTGCCAACGCAACCGATCCTAAGCGCTGTGACGTAGTTGGGCGCATTCAACTATTTCAGCAAGTGGAAAACGAGCTTATCAGCTCACCGGACCCCGATTTCAAGTTTCACTCAGGTGCGCCTATTTAATTAAGCACTACATTTATTCAAAAGGATGGCAAAGGAGCTGCTGTTTACCGCTTTCGTCAACGACGATATATGAGCTTTGTGAATACCAATCGCCAAGTACAGTACGTACCTTGCCATCTTGGTAGGTGTGCACTTCTGGTCTGTGGGTGTGGCCGTGGATCATATTGTTTACGCCATGTTTTGCGAACATGTCTGCCACCGCTTCTTCGGTGACATCTAAAATCTCGAGGGGCTTGCCTTTTTGGTTTTCAATGCTCTTACGTCTTGCATTTGCAGCGACTCTGCGACGATACCAAAGTGGCATAGCAAGCATCAGTCTTGGCCACCACCAACCGCGGCTCTTCTTACGAAACTTTTGATAGGCTTCGTCTTGTGTACACATCTCGTCGCCGTGCAAAATCACCGTCGGTGTGCCGTATAGATCTATTACCGCTTGTTCAGGGAGCAAAGTCATTTGGCATTCGTCAGCAAAGGCTTGTTTGATTAAAAAGTCACGGTTACCGTGAATAAAAAATACTTGAATGCCAAGGTGACTCAAGCTTCGCAGTTTTTGTGCAATACTTAGGGCGTAGGGGTCTTTTTCATCGTCTCCAATCCACACTTCAAAAAAATCACCCAGAATATATAAAGCGTCGACATCAGCGGTCATATGATGGTCGAGAAAAGCGAAAAATGCGTCGGTGATATCAGTGCGGTGCTCGGTTAAATGCAAGTCGGCGATAAAATAGGTTTTACCCATGGGACCTCAAAACTAATAAGGCCAGCATAAATACTGGCCTTGAATAAAAAGTAGGATATTACTCAGCAACGTATGCTTTTTCGATGATCACATCTTCAAGCGGTACGTCTTGGTGGAAACCAGAAGAACCAGTAGCAACACCTTTAATCTTATTTACAACGTCCATGCCTTCAACAACTTCGCCGAATACACAGTAACCCCAACCTTGCGATGTTTCGCTAGAGAAGTTAAGGAAGTCATTGTCGTTAACATTGATAAAAAATTGTGCAGTTGCAGAGTGTGGATCTGGCGTACGTGCCATTGCTAGGGTACCCACTTTGTTTGCAACACCGTTGTTTGCTTCGTTTTTGATCGGTGCTTCAACTGGTTTTTGTTCCATACCTGATGCAAATCCGCCACCTTGAACCATAAAGCCGTCGATTACACGGTGGAAAATAGTACCGTTATAAAACTCGCTGTTTACGTAGTTTAGGAAGTTAGCTACCGTTTCAGGCGCTTTGTCAGCGAAAAGATTAATACGGATTTCGCCGTGATTTGTTTCTAAAACAACCATGTTAGTGTCCATCGTGTTGAATGATAAAAGCCTATTTTATATCAACTGGGCTTTTGTGAAAAAGCATTCCTTGAAAATCTGCGTAAAAAATCAAAAAACTGCTGTAATTCGTTATTAAAATCTAGAGGCGCTGCTATGCAGGTGGTATGATTAAAAGCACTTTTGTTAAAAAATGAACCGTACTTAGGAAGAAAACTACATGTTGCAGATTTTCAACACACTCACTCGCCAAAAAGCCCCTTTTAAACCGCTCAAAGAAGGCAAGGTTGATATGTACGTGTGTGGTATCACTATCTATGATTTCTGTCATGTAGGACACGCACGCACTTATGTTTCATTTGACGTTATGAACCGTTATTTACGTTATTTAGGTTATGACGTCACATATGTGCGTAATATTACTGACGTGGATGACAAAATCATTAAACGCGCCGCGGAAAACAACGAGTCGATTAATGACCTAACGGTTCGTATGACTAAAGCCATGCATGAAGACTTTACCGCATTGAACATGTTACCTGCGGATATTGAGCCGACTGTAACAGGGCATATGGACGAAATCATCGAGATGATCGCGCGCTTGATTGAAAAAGGCCATGCTTACGTTGCGAAAGACGGGGATGTATTGTTTGATGTCTCAACGTTTGAGCAATATGGTCAGTTATCTCAGCAAGATTTAGAAATGCTACAAGCGGGTGCGCGCGTTGAAGTAGCGCAAGACAAAGATGATCCACTCGACTTTGTATTGTGGAAAAAAGCCAAAGCGGGTGAGCCTGCATGGCAATCTCCGTGGGGCGAAGGTCGTCCAGGTTGGCACATTGAATGTAGCGCAATGAGTTCAAAGCATTTGGGTGAATTTTTTGATATTCACGGTGGGGGGTCAGATCTGCAATTCCCGCACCATGAAAATGAGATTGCCCAATCTTGCTGCGCAAATAACGGCCGTTATGTGAACACTTGGATCCACACCGGCATGGTACAAGTTAACAAAGAGAAAATGTCTAAGTCTCTTGGCAATTTCTTTACCGTACGTGAAGTGCTTAAAGCCTTTGATAGAGAAACAGTACGCTATTTCTTGATCAATGGTCACTATCGTAGCCAGCTAAACTACTCACAAGAAAACCTTGAACAAGCACGTTCGTCGCTTGAGCGTATTTACACTGCGCTACGTGGCGTTGAGCTAGTGGAAGTCGAACTGAAAGGTAATGCTTACGCTGAACGTTTTGAGACAGCAATGAACGACGACTTCAACACGCCAGAAGCACTGCCAGTGATTTTTGAATTATCAAAAGAAGTGAACCGCTTAAAAGATAGTGACGCAAAAGCCGCTGGTGAGCACGCATTTATTCTTGTGAAACTGGCGGAAATCTTGGGTATTGCACAGCAAGAGCCTGAATCTTTCTTACAAGGTGAGCAAGACGACGACGAAGTAGCGCAAATCGAAGCATTGATTGAAAAGCGTCGCAGCGCTCGCGAAAATAAAGATTGGGCCGCAGCGGATGAGGCGCGTGATGCGCTAACTGCCTTAGGCGTTGTTTTAGAAGATAGCGCGGGTAAAACGACTTGGCGTAAAGCTTAATAAAAATGGCGTATATGTAAAATAAAAAAGCCTTCACAACACTGTGAGGGCTTTTTTATTGCCTTTTATCCACAAGTGAAGAGCTAATACTAAGTACTCTTAATACTTGCTCAATTTGAAGGAGCAAAGTAGATATAAAAACTTGTAATGAATAAAAATGGCAGACACACTTAACTTCACGAGATAACAAAAAATAGAACCATGATAAAAGCACCAATAGATATAGACGTAGATATTCCGTGGCTTGACCAAAAGCTATTTTCATTAGGTAAATTTTCACTAGAGGTGGGAGAGGCACTCTCCTTTATCGCTGTGATCGTTGCGACTTTGGTGATCTCTAAGATCCTGCGACTAGCATTTAATCGTCTCGCTTCAAGACAAGGGGTGATCCAGCATACTTCCGCCTATGTGATAGGCAGGATCATTCACTACATCGTGTTATTTATTGGTCTTATTATTGCTCTGACCGCCTTAGGTTTTGAGATAACTGAGCTGGCGCTTGTGGCCAGTGCACTTGGCGTTGGGATTGGTTTGGGGCTACAGGGTCTCGTGAATAACTTTGTTTCTGGCCTTGTGTTACTGCTAGAGAAAACCGTCAAAGTTGGGGACTTTGTTGAGCTGACCAACGGGGTGGTGGGGGAAGTTATAGCCATTCACATGCGCTCAACTTGGATCCGTACAAATGACAACGTCGACCTGCTTATTCCAAACTCGGAAATGGTGTCAAATACAATTACCAATTGGACAATGTCGGACAAATATCGTCGTTTCCGTATTCCTTTTTCAGTAGCCTACGGTAGCGACAAAGAGAAAGTGAAGCGTGCCGCATTGGAAGCGGCCAAAAATGTCCAATACACCTTGAATACGCCGGGGCGAGAAGCAACGGTATGGATGACCGGGTTTGGTGATAGTAGCTTGAATTTCACGTTAGGGGTTTGGGTGCAACCTGAGCAGGTAAAGCGGCCAACAGCACTGGTTTCAGATTACCTTTGGGCTATTGATGATGCCTTTCGAAAATATCAAATCGAGATCCCGTTTCCACAGCGCGATCTTCATTTGCGCAGTGGCTTTTCTATGGAAAAGCCTGATGAAAACTGAGGGTAGAATAACGGCTAGGGTACTAGCCGTTTGCTCACTGAATGACTTTAACCACTCGTTGCGGGAATGGAATCTCGATTTCCGCATTTTTAATCGCGGCAAACACCGCTTTATTCACTTCTAATTTAGTTTCGATAAGTGACGTAGTAGGCACCCAGTAGCGGTAGCTCAATATCACTGCGCTGTCGGCAAACTCCTCAATTCCGACTTGAGGCTTAGGGTCTTGACTGACTTTAGTATTGTCAGCGAGTACCTGATTGATAAGTGTTAATGCGCCTTGGTGATCAGCATCATAGGCTATCCCTATCTCGCCTTTAACCAGAGAGTTTGCAAACGAGTTATGGAGAATTTCTCCCACCACATGTTTATTGGGAATAGTGATCTCTACCTTGTCTTCGTTGATGAGCGTGGTATGTCCAAGCTCAATCATTTTAACTTGGCCGTTAACACCTTTGATACTGATGGTATCGCCAATCACAAATGGGCGGGTAGCGATGATTGCAAGCCCTGCGCCGTAGTTTGCCAGCATCCCTTGTAGCGCAAGACCAGCACCTAGAGACGCAGCCCCGATGGCGGCGACAAATGGTGTGATACTGATGCCAACCTTGCCAAGAGAAATAATCACAAACATGGCAATAATCAGCACTTTGATCACATTGCCAATAAAGTTGGTTAAAGCAGGATCGATATTGTGTTTTAGCATCAAGTTTTCAGTCGCTTTAGACAGCTTTCTTGATAACCACAAACCGAGAAGGAAAATGAATATCGCAGCGAGTAGTTGGAAGCTGTACGTCACCAGATACTCTCGAATAATGTTGTAATAGTGTTCTATTTGCTCGATTTCTTGATTGATCACAGTCGTATCCCGAGTTATTAAATTAGAGTAGCTAACCAATGATAAAACAAAGGCACCCAAAGTGCAGTTATCATGGCGGTAATTGTCATCGCCGCTGAAGCAAAAGCACCAGCCAAGGGATGATGTTCTATCGCTGTGGCTGTGCCGATGGCATGGCAGACAACACCAAGCGCTGTGCCTTTCGCTTGCATAGGTTCGACTTTACACCAGTGCAAAATATGTAGTCCAAACACACCACCAAATACACCAATCAATATCACCATAATCGCTGCAATAGCGGGGATCCCCCCGAGATAATCACTAATGAGTAGGGTGATTGGTGTTGTAACCGACAGAGCCGCCATTGAAGCTGAAAGCTGCGGATCGGCTGCAAAAAACTGGCAAATAAGAAAAGCGCTTAACGTAGACAGTGAAACACCCAACCAACTAGTTAAGCATAGAGCAAAAAATACCGGTTTAATTTGGTGAAATTGTTTATACAAGGGGTAGGCGAGTGCAACTACTGCTGGCTCTAACAAGTAATGAATTGGTAGCGTTGCTTGTTGATATACCTTGTAGTCAAATTTCGTGAGTAGCAGACATGCCGAAATGGCCAAAATGCAGATCAGCACAGGGTTTAATATCGGTACGGAGATGCGCTGATATAGTTTGCGAGCACTAAAAAATAACAGGACGGTGAGCGCTGACGCCATAATCATATTAATCACGAAACTTGATGCTCTTAACGATAGGGCTTAACAATATAAGACTTATTGTTGGTACACCAATTAGCAATAACAGTAGCATAAGCCAGTGGGATTGAAACAAACTAAGATGTTCTACCAAGCCCACTCCCGCTGGAATAAAAAACAGCGCCATATATTTTAAAATGGGCTCAGCTGCGGGGGCTAACCATTCTACTTTAATGACTTTTGTTACAAGGAGTATAACAAGAAACACCATGCCAAGTAGGGCGGCTGGGATCTGTAAATCACTAAGCTGAATTATCCATTTAGCGCTGAAGAGGCACGCCAAAATGATGGCAAAGCCTAGTGCAAATCGTAATATCAACTTCGCTCTGTGTACCATTAAATGTAAATCCTCAGCGCTACAGTGGCTCTAGCATGTATGTTGACGGTTAATTGTACGCCTTCGTATTGCGATGGCCATTATACTTTTGGGCAAATAGGCATTCAATCAAGCGTTACCATTTCATGCGAGGCAAAAATGGCTTTTTATTCTCATCTGCTAGAGAGGCATTTTTCATTGCAATTTTGGTATTTTTAGCCGCGAGTAATTTGATTTGTGACCAAGTTTCTAACCATAGCAGTTTACGGGCAGGTTGGTTGTAGGCTCGATTATACACTTTTTTTATTGCTGCAATGGCATCTGGCGAGCGAGCGGTAAATTGAGTGAGTAGTTCTGAGAGTCTAGCGTCAACATCATCACAGAGCTCGGTAATGAGACCATCCTTTAGTGCTTGCAGGGCGTCTATTCGCTGTGCATGGATTGTCATCAGCAGTGCCTTATCCTTGTTCATTGTGGTAGGCAAAAGCAAGCTGCCGCCCATATCAGGGCAAAGTCCCCATTTGGCTTCCATAATGGCAAACTGCGCACTGCTTTCGGCTAAACGAATATCTGCACCTAATGCAATATGACAGCCTCCACCTAAACAGTTGCCCGTGATCTTGGCTATAACAGGAACAGGCAAAGCTTGCCAGCCAAGTACGACTCTTTGTACTAAGTTAGCATTGCCGGGTAACCACTTTTTAAGTAGCTTGATGATCCCAGAAGGTTTGTTAAGCACGCTTTTTACATCTAGACCTGCACAAAAATGTGCGCCTTCACCTTGGATCACAACAGCTCTAATTGATTTATTTTTTCTAATTTTCTTTATCGCGTTATCTAAACCAACAAACATTTCAACAGACAGCGCGTTTTGTTTTTCTGGTCGAGATAAGGTCACAAATGCGATGTTGTTTGCTTCGGAAAATAAAATCATGATGAGATGCTCCCTGCGGTTTTATGCGATAGTTTTAGAGTAATAACTTAAAAGCGACGTAACATTCAACTTTTAACGATAATTTGTTCGTCATTTAGCGTTATTTTCTGTTTGATTATCGCGACTATGTATTTATGTTTTACCTCATTTTGCTATTATTGCGCCAACTTTAAAACAATAGGCTAGCGTCCATGACAGCAAGACTTTGTAGCATCGAAGAAGCCACTCACCAAGCATATGATATCTTCCTTGAGTTGGCTCCTGATAATCTTGAAGAACACGATATTAATATGTTCAACGAACATCGCGAAGATCGTGGCTTCATTGAAGAAAGTGAGCCGGATGATAGTTGGTCGAACATAACCGCGTATGAACAAGAAGCGGAACCGGAACACTTCATTCAGGTTCTGGTTGGTATCGAGTTTGATGACTCGGATCAGGTGTACGCAAAAATTCTAATTAGCAGAGATTTAGATGCGCCGTTTTGTCATATCATTTGGAAGCAATAACCGGAAAGTAGTTGTCAGTGCCATTTTTTAGAACTTTCGCCTTACTTGCAATTGGCTTGGTTTCGCAACCAAGCCAAGCTACGGATCCATTCGAAGATTTTCACGAATATGGCAAAATGCCCGATGATGAAATTCATCAAAAACACAAGGGTGAAATGCTTTACGGTGACGTTGAATTTGGCTTTATCGTCAACAAAGGCAATACGCAAAATACGTCATTTAAGTTTAAAAGTAATCTTTACCAAGATTTCCCCAAGTGGCGTAATCAATTTAAATTTAATGGCCTTTATCGCCGCGAGCAGGATACGGAAGCGGATGTCGAAGATGTCTCAGCGTCGCGTTACTTTGGCTCAGCGCAAGGGAACTACAAGTTAGGGGATGATAACGCCTCGTTCTTTATGTATGGTGACTACGAGCGTGATAGATTCAATGGCAAGGAATACACCACGACATTTGCGCTAGGTTATGGCAACCGTGTATACGAAGGACGAAAGAACACGGTAGATATTGACATAGGTCCAGGTATGTCCATCTCCCGTCTGGATAATGAAGTCGAGCTTGAAGCGGAAGAGGATAGAACGGAAAAAGGCCAGCTTTTGCGAATGGCATTGCAATGGGAAAGAAACGTTTCAAAGCGCACCCGCTTTAATCAAGATATCAGTTTTGAGCGCTCACTATCAGGTTTAAACTCGAGACTGTTTGCCGAATCTGCACTAGTAACACAAGTGATAGGCGGTATTGCGTTGAAATTTGCGTTTATTTACCGTTATAACTCGCAGCCAGAAGATGAAAAAGAAAAAGTAGACACCGAGCTTGGTGCTACATTAGTTTACAGCTTTGATTAAAGAAGACTATCGATGTATAAAAATACACAATTTGCATGGGTTATATGGTTGTTTCTAGCCTTTATCGCCAGTTTTACCGTATTGGCAATTTTTCTAACAGGTAGCAATCTCGCTTTTGTTAGCTTTTTGGTGATCCTAGCGATTGTTGCCTTTATCTTTTATGGTTTAACTATTCAAGTGAACCAAGAGCAACAAACGTTAAGCTGGTGGTTTGGACCTTCAGTCGCTAAAATGACCTTAAAGTTTGACGATATCGACTATGTTCAACCTGTGACTAATTCTTTACGCCATGGCATTGGCATGCGGATCAGTACAGATGGTTGGGTATACACAGTTGCTGGGTTTAAGGCGCTTGAAGTGGTGATGAAGGACGGAACTAAATATCGTTTAGGCACCAATGATCAAGAAAATTTGGTTTCGGCTATGGAAAGTAAACTTAAACAAGAAAAAAGCGCTGAATGATCAGCGCTTTCTATTGGTCGTTCGACTAATTCTTAGTGGTCGTGGCCACAACCACCTTCGCCATGAACATGGCCGTGGGTAACTTCTTCAGCTGTCGCTTCACGTACTTCAAGCACTTCAACGTCAAAATTCAGTGTGATCCCAGAAAGTGGGTGATTCGCGTCAACAATGACTTCTTCATCTTCGATACCGATGATCACAACGATTTGGTCGCCTTCGTCGGTGGTAGCTCTAAATTGCATACCCACTTCGATTTCCATGCCTTCAAACATAGATTTAGGAACCGCCTGAGTCAGTTCGTCAAAGCGTTCACCATAGCCTTCTTGTGGCTCTATGGTCACGCTGAAAGTGTCACCAGCTTGTTTGCCTTGTAGGGCATCATCAAGACCTGGGATCAGATAGCCTGAGCCAAGCATCGCTATCACTGGCTCATCATCAAATGTGCTATCAATCGTATTGTTGTCTTTGTCTTGAACTGAGTAGTGGATTGTCACTACCGAGTTAGGGCCAATAATCATATAAGATCCCGTTAGTTGTCTTCTAAAGAATAAGGTAGAGGTTGAATAGTAAGGCTCACCTCTGGTGAATTTTTTGCTCTTAGCACCGCGTCTTGTGGTGTGTCATTTGGCATCACAGCCAGCGCGTAATAACGGCCGCTGTTAGCATCAAAGGTTTGTTGAATAACTTTGCCACCACGGCGCCAGTTGTCTTCAATCTGCAGTTCAATGTCAGCTTCCTCAATGTGCTCTGCAGTGTTGCCTGTCACTATGTACATAGCACGTTTGTTTTTACCAAGATAGCGCATTCGAGCTACGGTTTCTTGACCAGTATAGCAACCTTTCTTAAAGCTGATCCCCTTAAGGGCTTGAAGGTTAACCATTTGTGGCACAAATTCATCCACGTGATCAGCATCAAGACTTGGCTCTCCTGCTAAAATGCTGGCCGCAATAAAGGGAGCTGGATTGCTTTGTTGTTCTACGTCCGCGGGTAAACTTGCGCCTTCGAACGCGATGAAAGCAAAGCGCTCGTCTGTGAGTTTTAACAGTTTGCCGTTGGTAACATCAACAGCACTTGCGTCAGACGAAAGCTCAACACCAAAAGCTTTGACAAGCGCTTCACTGTCTTGAGTGATTAAGCCAAAGACTTGGCAGTCAGCAAAATCTATATCAACTTTAGCAAAAACGCCGTACTTTTTTAGCTCACGAAGTGATGCTTCAGCTTCAGCAACACCTGCAAGCATCAAATAGTCGCCTTGATATTGAGTTAAGCGCGACACAGACCAAAGCTTGCCTTTAGGACTGCAATGCCCAGACCACATAAAATTATCTTCTTTGATAAGGTTGATGTCTTGAGTAACCTGACCGTGCAAATAGCTAAGTTTATCTTGTCCTGAAATGCGAATAACTTTGAACGGAAGCGAATAAGCACGAGCAATTGACATAATGTTGATCCCTATTAAAGTGTTTTCGTAATGTTACCGTAAAATCATAAGTGGAGATAGGGACGGGTGATTTCAATGTGCCATTTCTATAAGTTTTATGGCATATGTCCTGCGCAGTGGGTATAATTTTCTCAATAGTTTATGAGGGGTTAATCAGTTTATGGTTGAGTTACTGCCTAAAGCTCGAGTTAAATGGGCTTGCCGTCGTGGCATGTTAGAGCTGGACGTTATTTTGGGGCCGTTTGTTGAGCAGGCTTATGACGCGCTTTCCGACGAAGGTAAGTACGTGTTTCAGCGTCTAGTTACCTGTGAGGATCCAGATTTATTTGCTTGGTTTATGGGTCATGAAGAATGTCCAGATCCAGAGCTAAAACGTATGGTGAAGTTAATCCTTGATCGGATCCGCGTATAGAATCGACTTTCAACACAATCTTCAGAACCACACCTTCTTTGTGGTTCTTTTTTCTTGTCTCGCTTTTATCCTTTTTCTACTGTTTCCGATGCTGTCGTGGTTAGTCGCAATCGTGTCTGCCGTTACTGGTTATTGCAGTTGGCGAACAGTTCTATCTCGTACGCCAAGGGAGGGTACTGTACTCATGCTCCCGAAGGAAAACTTTGTTGAAATACAGTCGCAAACGATAAATTTCAAAGGGCAGCTTATTGGTGCCACCATATGGTTTGACAGTCAAATTGCGCTAAAAATCATGGCTTCGAACCAAGCTAAGCAGCAAATATTTTTGACTCGGCGGGCAATACCTGAAGCGGACTGGCGTTTACTTTGTCGCACTGCACTTCAAGCGAATTAAAAACATGAAGAGAGCATGGCGATAAAAATCAGCACATGCTCTACATTCAAATATTATTATTTTGTCGGTGACAAAACGGTGGGGGTGGGGTTTTCAGCCATGTCTGGGAAGTCAATGGTGTAGTGAAGTCCGCGACTTTCTTTACGTTCTAACGCGCTGCGAATAATAAGTTCAGCTACTTGTACTAAGTTACGTAATTCAAGCAGGTTGTTACTTACTCTAAAGTTGGCATAATAATCGTGGATCTCTTGCTGCAATAACTCAACACGGCGTAGCGCACGTTCTAACCGTTTAGTTGAGCGAACAATGCCAACATAATCCCACATAAACAATCTAAGTTCATGCCAATTGTGGGTGATCACAACTTCTTCATCCGAGTCGCTGACACGGCTTTCGTCCCAATCTGGTAACGTAGATGGCTCAGGACGTTTATCAATTTTAGCTAAAATATCTTTTGCGGCAGCGTGAGCAAACACAATGCATTCTAATAATGAGTTACTCGCCATGCGGTTTGCGCCATGTAGACCTGTGTAAGCCACTTCGCCGATTGCATATAGATTGTCGATGTCAGTACGACCGTTAAAGTCAGTCATCACACCACCGCAAGTATAATGCGCCGCCGGTACTACGGGGATTGGCTCTTTAGTGATATCCAAACCAACACTTAAGCACTTAGCATAAATCGTAGGGAAATGCTCAATGATGAACTCTTTGTCTTTATGAGAGATATCCAGATAGACACAATTTGCACCCAATCGTTTCATCTCATAGTCAATGGCACGGGCGACTACATCGCGAGGGGCGAGCTCTTCGCGCTCATCGAAATCAGGCATAAAACGTGTGCCGTCAGGACGTTTAAGCAGAGCGCCTTCACCACGCATGGCTTCGGTTATTAAAAAGTTTTGTAGCTCAGGATGGTATAAGCTGGTCGGGTGAAATTGGTTAAACTCCATGTTTGCTACCCGGCAACCCGCGCGCCACGCCATTGCGATGCCGTCACCAGAAGAAACATCTGGATTTGAGGTATATAAGTAAACTTTACTTGCGCCGCCAGTCGCTAAAGCGACAAACTTGGCCGAGATACTCTCAACTCTATCTGCTTTGCGATTGTAGACGTAAACACCTTTAATATCGCCGGAGTCACCATGTTTATCTTTAATGAGATCGATAGCATTGTATTGCTCTAGTATATTAATTTTTGGGTGTAACTGTACTTGGCTAATTAATGTGGTTTGAACGGCTTTACCTGTTGCATCAGCTGCGTGCAATATACGGCGATGTGAATGCCCACCTTCGCGGGTTAAATGAAAACGTTCTTTGCCTTTGCTATCCACTTCCATATCAAATGGTACGCCTTGTTCAATCAGCCACTTCAAGCAATTTTTTGCATTTGATGCGGTATAGTGCACCGCATCGCGGTCACATAAACCAGCTCCCGCCGCAAGCGTGTCTTCGACATGAGATTCAATACTGTCATTTTTCTTATCGAATACTGCGGCAATGCCACCTTGAGCATAAAGCGTGGAACCCTCTTTTAATGCTCCTTTGCTTATTACAGTAACTTTACAGTGGTTTGCTAAAGAGAGCGCAAGAGAGAGCCCTGCAGCGCCACTGCCAATAATGACTACATCAGTATTGTGGTGAGTCGTATTTTTCATATTCGAAGATCTTTACTGTTTTTGCGTTTAATTCTGCTATTTATACCACATCTGCTATCATAGAAGGCAGAGAGTTTGTTCCGTTTAATGAGAATCATTTAGAACATTTTGTGTGACTGCTAATGGAATAATGCTAAAAAGCAGCCAAGAAATAGTACGCAAAGATGGATGAATTCGTTTATTTTAAAAAAAAATACAAAAAAACAGAACTTTTTATTCAGTACTAAGTCAGAGTAGCTGTGAATGATGGCAACTAGATACGATTTAGAAAAGCAAAAAGAGGAGTACCGGCTCGAATGAGCGAGCAGGATTTAGATCTAGATATAGTTAAACGCGTTCAACAGGGAGATAAAAACGCATTCAACCTGTTAGTTGCCAAGTATCAAAACAAAGTCGCAGCGCTGATTTCTCGTTATGTAGCGAATCAAGGCGATGTGGCAGATGTGGCACAGGAAACGTTCATTAAAGCTTATCGAGCGTTACCTAACTTTAGGGGCGAGAGCGCATTTTATACTTGGTTGTATAGAATCGCGGTTAACTGTTCAAAAAATTATTTGGTGGCGCTCGGTCGAAAGCCGCCAGCAAACGACGTAGATGCGGAAGAAGCAGAGTTTTATGATGGTGCAGACCAATTAAGATCGAATGCTTCACCGGAAAATCTATTGTTAAGCGACGAAGTGAAAGCAGTGATTTTCAAAACTATCGAGCGCTTGCCTGATGACTTAAAAACCGCAATTACTTTGCGTGAAATTGAAGGCATGAGCTACGAAGAAATAGCTGTCATTATGGATTGTCCGGTTGGTACAGTTCGTTCGAGAATTTTTCGCGCAAGGGAAGCGATAGATAACAATTTGAACCCATTAATAGGTGAGTCTTAATATGGCACAAGCTGAAAAACAAGTGACAGAAGATTTAATGACATCGCAAATCTTTGACGGTGATCTGTCACTCAACGCTGAAACTGATGTTCGTTTAGACGAACAAAAGTTTGCTCGGTATGCCTTGATTGGTGATGTAATGCGTAGTCAAAAGCAAGACACACCTTGCATCGATATCACCAGCAGCTTTGCAGCGGCACTTGAACAAGAGCAAACATATAGTGAGCCGTCCGAGCAAGTGAAAGAAACGACGCCTAAGAGCAATGTGATTGAGCTAAGCGCTTGGCGTAAGCCATTTGCACAAGTAGCTATTGCAGCAAGCGTGTCGCTATTCGCTGTACTAGGTGTTAATACGTTAAGTACAGACGCAACTATACCTGCAGGTGAGACGTTACAGTTACAATCTACTCCTTTTGCCGGAGGTGTTTCTCCTGTGAGCTTATCAACTGAGCCTGCGCTTGAATCAGCGGCTAAAGGCATTAGAGAGTTACAGCAACAGCGCATTGGTGCATTGGTTTTAGAGCACCAAAGACAATCTCGCATGGCGTATGCGCTGCAGCAATCTGGTGAAAACAACACCGCTGAAAAGCAAGAGGAAAAAGAGCAATAAATGAGAGCACTGTTAGTTGTAGTAAGTGTATTTTTCTCTAGTTGGCTGTGGGCAAATGAAAGCGTATCAGCCAAGCAACTGCTAAAAGATATGGCCGAGGCGGTGCATCAAAGAAATTTTGATGCGTCGTTTGTGGTGGTGAAAGGAAAATCTATGGAGCCTTACCGTTGGCTTCATGGCAACCAAAACGGAACTGAATTTGAGCTTTTAAGTTTGCTCAATGGTGCTGGTCTTGAAATGATACGCGTTGGTGACAAAGTGACTTATTTTGAGCCAAAGTCAGAGCCTTACACCATCCAAACAGACTCGATAGCAGGTCCTATTCCCGAAGTTTTATTCAAAAATATCGACAGCCTCAAAGAAAGCTATGATTTTGTCTTAGGTGGCAAAGGTCGGATTGTTGATAGACCTGCTCAGCTTGTCAGACTAGAAGCAAAGGACGACGCTAAGTACAACTACTGGTTGTGGATCGATACAGAGTCATCTCTGTTACTAAAATCCGCTTATGTAAACCAACAAGGCGAGTTACTAGAACAGCTTCAGCTTACCCATATCAGCGTGACAGAAGCCCCAGCTGAGCAATTGTTAGAACTGTCACAAAAGCAGTTTCCTGAAGCTGTTTCAGGGTTATTAAAGACCCTTGAGAACGGCACAAAAAACAACTGGCAAATTGGTTGGTTACCTCAAGGCTTTGAGCTGCTAAAATCCGACAGACATAAGTTAGATTTAAACAATGAGCTGGCAGACTACTACTTGTTTTCTGACGGCCTTGTTGATATTTCGGTATTTGTACAACGTCCTTTACCGGGTCAGCGCCCAAGTGGCGCGCTCTCGTCAGGTGCGACAACAGTGTACGTACACAACACAGGTGCATTTGATGTATCTGTAGTTGGAAATATTCCAGCAATGACCGCAAAAGCAATCGCTGAGTCTGTGAAAAGACCTTTATGATAGAACAAACTCTGACAGTTGCCGCTATAAAAGGCGCAACTGTCTTTTTAGAAGCACAGCCAAAACTCGCTTGTGAAGGCTGTAATGGCAAATGCGGCTCCCAAGTATTCGCCAAACTCTTTGGCACCCACAAAAAACAATTCCGTGTAGATTTGACGGAACCTGTCGAAATTGGCCAAAAAATTAAGTTGGCATTAGACGACTCTAATGTGGTGAAACATGCGTTTTATGTTTACATGATGCCATTACTTTTTGCTTTTGCCGGCATGTTTATCGCAGCCCTCGTGCTGGGTCTTAATGAACCTTTACAGATCCTCTTCGCATTTATGAGTGCAGCATTAGGTTTATTTTTCGCCAGAGTTCAAGGGGATAAGCTCAAACATCAGGTAAAAGTGATAAAAATTTACCCAATTAGCCTACCAATAACGCAAATAGATGGTGATTGTACTAAATAAAATGTAAAATCGAGCCCTTAATCTCTATTTGTGACTAACAGAAGTATTGAATCCAGTATATGAAGCATATCCGTAACTTTTCTATTATTGCCCACATTGACCATGGAAAATCGACGCTATCAGACCGCTTAATCCAAGTTTGTGGAGGTTTAACAGACCGCGAAATGCAGCAGCAGGTACTGGATTCGATGGACATCGAACGTGAGCGTGGCATTACCATCAAAGCACAGAGTGTAACACTTAACTACCAAGCAAAAGATGGCGAAACGTATCAGCTAAACTTTATCGACACTCCAGGACACGTTGACTTCACTTATGAAGTTTCGCGCTCTCTTGCCGCTTGTGAAGGTGCGCTATTAGTGGTTGACGCAGGTCAAGGTGTTGAAGCACAAACGCTAGCGAACTGTTACACAGCACTTGAGATGGACTTGGAAGTTATTCCAGTTTTGAACAAAATTGACTTACCACAGGCCGATCCGCTTCGCGTAGCAGAAGAAATTGAAGATATCGTCGGTATTGAAGCATTAGAAGCGGTGCGTTGTAGCGCTAAAACAGGTATCGGCATTGATGAAGTACTTGAAGTGATCGTACGTGATATTCCGCCGCCAGAAGGTGAGCCAAATGCGCCACTACAAGCACTGATTATCGATTCATGGTTTGACCCGTACCAAGGCGTAGTTTCATTGGTGCGTATTAAAAACGGTGAATTGAGAGCGGGTGAGAAGATCAAGATTATGTCTACAGAGCAAGCTCACCAAGTAGACAAGGTTGGTATCTTTACACCAAAGCAGACCAATACCGGAGTGTTGAAAACGGGTGAAGTAGGTTTTGTTATCGCAGGTATCAAAGACATCCATGGCGCACCTGTTGGTGATACCATTACTATGGCTCGCGATTCCGCAACAGACCGTTTGCCTGGTTTCCAGAAGGTAAAACCTCAGGTATATGCGGGAATGTTCCCAATTTCATCTGATGATTATGAAAACTTCCGCGATGCACTGAATAAATTAAGCCTAAACGATGCATCATTATTTTTCGAGCCTGAAAACTCGACGGCACTGGGTTTTGGTTTCCGTTGTGGCTTCCTTGGTATGCTTCATATGGAGATCATTCAAGAACGCCTTGAACGTGAATATGATATGGATCTTATTACCACGGCACCAACGGTAATCTATGAAGTAGAAACTAAGCACGGTGTGGTGAAAATCGATAATCCATCGGATTTACCTCCAGTAAACGACATTATTGAAATTCGCGAACCAATTGTTGAAGCAAATATTCTCGTTCCTCAAGAATATTTAGGTAACGTTATTACGCTGTGTGTTGAAAAACGTGGTGTGCAAACCAAGATGACCTATCACGGTAAGCAAGTAGCGTTAACCTATGAATTGCCAATGTCAGAAGTAGTGATGGACTTCTTTGATAAGCTGAAGTCGACCAGCCGAGGCTTTGCATCACTTGACTACAACTTCAAGCGTTTTGAAGCATCAGACATGGTGCGTGTTGATATTCTGATCAATGGCGATCGCGTTGATGCGCTTGCAATAATTGTTCACCGCGATGGTTCACAAACACGTGGCCGTCAGTTAGCTGAAGCGCTGCGAGAATTGATCCCTCGCCAAATGTTTGATATTGCTATTCAAGCTGCAATTGGTAATCACGTTATTGCGCGTAGTACAGTTAAGCAGTTACGTAAAAACGTAATCGCAAAATGTTATGGTGGTGACGTGAGCCGTAAGAAAAAGCTACTGCAAAAGCAAAAAGAAGGTAAGAAGCGTATGAAGCAACTTGGTAACGTTGAAGTGCCACAAGACGCATTCTTAGCAATATTGAAAGTAGGTAAGTAACAGGAAATACAAATGGCAGGTTATTTTTCAATTTTATTGGTGCTACTCACGGTCGGTTCTGGCCTTATTTGGTTGATCGATCATTTGGTGTATGCACCGAAAAGACAAGCTAGGCTTGCTATTGCGCAAGGTGCGTCTGACACTCAGTTAGATGCCGACATCATAGCGGAAATAGCACCTGAACCTGCCATTGTTGAAAACGCGAAATCTATTTTTCCTATGATTGCCGCAATCACAATTTTCCGTTCGTTTATTTTTGAACCGTTTCAAATTCCATCAGGCTCAATGATGCCAACCTTATTGGATGGCGATTTTATTCTAGTGGAAAAATATGCTTACGGGATTAAAGACCCTGTGTGGCGCAGCAAAATCGTCGAAACGGGCACTCCAGAGCGCGGTGATATTGCAGTGTTCAAGTTTCCGCTAGACGAGCGTATTGATTTCATCAAGCGTATTGTTGGTTTACCGGGTGACCACATTGTTTATCGCAATCGTCAGCTTTACATTAAGCCTAAGTGTGAAGACGGGCAGAGCGAAGCGAATGGCTTAACGTGTGGCGAATATAACAAGATTGATGTAGACATTGTAAATCGTGACGAATTTACGCAAGGCCCAATGCAGTTAGTGCGTCTAACAGAGCATTTGCCAAATGTAGAACATGATATTTTAATTAATCCTGAAGTGTTAGAGTTAACAGATCGCTACTATCAACAACCAGGTACTCGCCGCGATGAGTGGGTTGTACCAGAGGGAAGTTATTTTGCGATGGGTGATAACCGTAATAACAGCCAAGATAGCCGTATGTGGGGTTTTGTACCTGATGAAAACTTGGTTGGAAGAGCGGTATTTATTTGGTTAAGTTTTGATTTTGATAATGGCCCAGACAGCATTTTGCCAGGGTGGGTTCCAACTGGTGTTCGTTTTGAACGCCTAGGTAGTATTCAGTAAAAATGAAAAGAAACGTAGAAGAACTTTATAATAAAATAGGGTACAACTTCTCTGATAAGGCGCTGCTTGAGCAGGCTTTGACGCATCGCAGTCACAAAGGCCAGCACAACGAGCGTCTCGAATTTTTGGGCGACTCTATTTTAAGCTTTGTGATTGCAAATGCTTTGTATCACAAGTTTCCAAAAGCGCGTGAAGGTGATTTAAGCCGCATGCGCTCAACGTTAGTGCGTGGTCAAACGCTGGCGGAATTCGGTGTGGAATTCGCGCTGGGTGATTATCTGCGCCTAGGTCCAGGTGAGCTAAAGAGCGGCGGTTTTCGCCGTGAGTCAACGCTCGCAGATGCAGTAGAAGCCATAATTGGTGCCGTTTTCTTAGACTCTGACATCGACGTGTGCAGAGATTTGGTACTAAGTTGGTACGAATCACGCTTAACTGCGATTTCACCTGGTCATAATCAAAAAGACCCGAAGACGCTGCTGCAGGAGTATCTACAAGCTCGAAAATTACCTTTACCGGGCTACACTGTAATAGATACCAAAGGGCAAGCTCACAACCAAACATTCACGGTCGAATGTATAGTGGAAGGGATGGAAAGTATAATTTCAGTAGGCAGCTCGCGACGTAAAGCTGAGCAAAAAGCTGCCGAAAAAGCGCTTAAGATATTAAAGAATGACGCTTGATACACATTGCGGCATGATTGCCATTGTCGGTAGACCTAACGTAGGGAAATCGACACTATTAAATAAATTGGTTGAGCAAAAGGTAAGTATTACCTCGCGTAAACCACAAACTACTCGTCACCGCATCATGGGGATCCATACAGAGGGTAACTATCAAGCGGTGTACGTTGATACGCCAGGACTTCATATTGAAGAAAAGCGTGCAATTAACCGGTTAATGAACCGAGCAGCATCAAGCTCAATCGGCGACGTTGAATTGGTTATTTTCGTTGTAGAAGGGACGCATTGGACGCCTGATGACGAAATGGTACTGGCTAAAGTTAAAGACAGCGGCCGTCCTATCTTGGTGGTGATGAATAAAACCGATCAGGTAAAAGATAAAGACTTGTTGATGCCGCATATTCAGTGGTTGAGTGAGCAGGGGGATTTTATCGGGATCGTACCTATCTCTGCGAAGCAAGGTAAGAACGTTGATATGATCAGAGAAGAAGTGCACAAGCGTTTACCTGCATGTGAATTCTATTTCCCTGAAGATTACGTTACCGATCGCTCAATGCGTTTTATGGCGGCAGAGATCGTGCGTGAGAAACTGATGCGCTTTATGGGCGATGAACTACCGTACTCGGTGACGGTTGAGATCGAGCAGTTTAAGTGGCAAGACAACGGCGTTTGGCAGATCAACGCGTTGATCCTTGTTGAGCGCGAATCGCAAAAACGCATGGTGATCGGCAACAGAGGCGAAAAGCTTAAAGTGATCGGCCGCGAAGCGCGTAAAGATCTTGAAAACATGCTAGACAACAAAGTCTATCTCGAATGCTGGGTTAAAGTGAAATCTGGCTGGGCTGATGACGAACGTGCTCTTCGTAGCTTAGGGTACGGAGAAGACTGATTGGATAGCGACTTTCGACGAGCCTATCTGTTACATCGCAGACCTTACAGCGATTCTCAGGTACTGCTTGACGTACTGGTCGAAGGCGTTGGACAACTCAAAATGCTTGCCCGAGTAAAGGGCAAGCAATCCCTCAAACATAATGCCCAGTTGCGGCCATTTTCATTACTTTTACTGCAATATGCAGGCAGATACGACTTTAAATACGTAAATCGTTTTGAACCCACGGACAACCAAGTCCAACTCGTTGGGCGGCAGTTATATTGTGGCTTGTATCTCAATGAGCTAACGCAACGCGTAGTACCAACTAACGAACCGCTAGAGCAGATCTTTGCGCTCTATCAGTTACATTTAATGCGTTTGGCCCAAGATGAAGATGTCGAGCCTATCTTACGCAGCTTTGAGTTGCAATTATTGGGTGAACTTGGGTTTGGTGTGGAACTGGAGTTTGACGCAGAAGGTAATCCAGTGAAGCCAAAAACCGCGTATAAGTATATATCTGAGTATGGTTTTATTGCAGTCGGTCGTGAACCTGATACGATACCGGGCAGTATGTTGTTGGCTATTGCCAATCAAGATTTCCAAGACCTTGCGGTGAGGAGGGCGGCTAAGCAATTAACACGAAGGTTAATGGCACCGCTAGTTGGTAAGCAAGGGCTGAAAAGTAGAGAACTATTTGTTTCAAAGAAATAATACCAATTTGATCAAAATTATAAATCGAAAAATTGGTATCGCAGTAATAAGTGGATTAACCACTTGCTACGTCATATTATCAAGGGATAAACGATGAAAGATATTTTACTCGGCGTCAACGTAGACCATATTGCAACACTTCGTCAGGCGCGTGGCACTAGCTATCCAGATCCTGCACATGCAGCAGCAGTAGCTGAGCACGCAGGTGCTGACGGCATTACTATTCACCTACGTGAAGACCGTCGCCATATTCAAGATCGTGATGTTTACGTGATGGCAAAAACCATCCAAACACGTATGAATCTAGAAATCGCAGTAACTGATGAAATGCTCGACATCGCTTGCGAAGTAAAACCAGAATATGTTTGCTTAGTGCCAGAAAAACGCGAAGAGTTAACGACGGAAGGTGGCTTAGACGTTGCGGGTAATCTAGATAGGATCACAGCGGCAACTCAGCGTCTAGCTGATGCAGGTATCAAAGTAAGCTTGTTCATCGACGCGGACAAAAAGCAGCTAGATGCTGCAAAGCAAACCGGTGCGCCTTACATTGAGATCCACACTGGTGCTTATGCGGATGCTGAGAGCGACACCGAAATGAGCGCTGAACTTGAACGCATTCGTGAAGGCGTTAAGTATGCTCATGGCTTAGGTCTTATTGTCAATGCAGGCCATGGTTTGCATTATCATAATGTTAAACCGATTGCACAAATGCCAGAAATCTACGAACTTAACATCGGTCATGCTATTGTTGCTCGAGCGGCAATTGATGGACTTGAAAAGGCTGTACGAGATATGAAGCGTTTGATGTTAGAGGCAAGACAGGCATAACGCTTAGTGGTAAAGAAAACGAAAGGGCTGTGTAGCCCTTTCTTTTTGCCTTGTAATCGAGTTAGGGCCTGTTTACCTTTCAAGTTTGTTTTTGCAGCAGTTTGATTGGTATTTGTACAAGGCAGAGCCTGCGTAGCATAGTTATTCTATGTGAGTCAGGCGAGAACACAGTAGAAATGCTAATCAAGCGCTGCCCTTTGGGTTCACCTGAGTGGGCTTTGTTCATTGTTGCTCAACTTTTGCCTAGATTACTAGGCGGCAAGTCGAGCGTCGCGACCAAAATACACTCAGGAGAACAAAAATCAAACAGCAAAGATCAACAGGCCCTAATACAATAGGTATCAAAATGAAAAAAATGGTGTTGGTCTTTGCAAGTTGTGCCCTTGCACCACAACTTAGCGAAGCGACAGAGAACAACGAATTTGAAATCATCACTACTACGGCATCCAGGTTAGCTGAGACGGTAGGAGAGCGCCCTGTAAGCCTCTCTTTGCTCACGGAAGCTCAGTTAGATGACATAGGCGTCACGCATATCGAAAAAGCGTTGAGGCTTGTTGCTGGTGCAAATATACAACATGGTAATGGTCAAGAGTATCTACCTGCATTGCGCTCACAAGTGCTATCTGGTGCAGGCGCATGTGGCGGCATTTTAATGGCTGAAGATGGTATTGCACTCAGAGCCGCAGGTTTTTGTAATATCAATGAACTATTTGAATCGCACTATGAAGCGGCAGAGCGTATTGAAGTGCTAAAAGGGCCAAATAGCGTGTTGTATGGCTCTAATGCGGTGCACGGAGTGGTTAATGTGATCACTTCAAATAATATTCAAAAAGCACCTAGGGTTGCACTAGATATCGGCTCCTATGGTTATAGCCGAACTCGGATACAAGCTGGCGATAATGCCCTTGGCTTGGGCGCCGCGTTCACCCTTACAAAAGATACGGGTTATCGTGACGATGAAAGCGTTGAGCAACAAAAGTTGAGCGTCAAACACCAATATGAAGGCGAGAAGATTGGTGTCGTATCTGGAATGACATACACCCACTTAGATCAGCAAACTGCGGGTTATGTAACAGGAGTGGATAGTTATAAAAATAAGCAATTGGCGAAGCAAAACGAAAACCCTGAAGCATTTAGAAAGGCGGAGTCATTTAGAGCTTGGACAGAAATAACCGGGTACTTTGACGATAGCAACACTGTGCTGATAAAACCTTATGTTCGCTGGCAAGAGATGGAATTTGTTAAGCATTTCTTGCCGGGTAAGCCGTTTGAAGAAAATGGTCAAACTGGTGTGGGGCTGCAAACGCTTATACACACTGAATTAGGTGACTCAATACAACTAGATTGGGGAGTGGATACGGAGTATACCCAAGGCGAGATGTTGCAGTATCAGCCTACGCCGACTGAAGGCTCTGCATTTTTGCGTTCAACTATTCCCACAGGAAAGCATTACGACTATGAAGTAGATGCGATGCAACTCGCGCCTTTTGCAAATCTCAGTTGGCGACAAGGTAACTGGTTAGTTGAACTGGGCGCTCGTTTTGAGTCAATGAGATACGATTATCGCAACTTTTTGCCTACTGGGCGTACTAAAGAAGATGGCTCAGTATGTGCAATGGGAGGATGTCGTTATAGTCGCCCAGCCAGTGGCAAAGATAGCTTTGCTTATTTTTCACCAAAATTTGGCCTAAGCTATGCGTTCACTGAGCGACATATTGCCTATGCTAACGTGTCTCAAGGTTATCGTGCGCCACAAACTGCTGAGCTTTACCAATTGCAGCGAGCGCAGTTAAAAGCCTCGCTAGAGGAGGAAAAGGCGGATAATATCGAGCTTGGACTAAAGGGGAGAGCAGATAGTCTTGGTTATCAGATCGCGATTTATGATATGAAAAAAGAAAATTTGATCTTCCGAGATAGTGACTTTTTCTATATCAACGATGGTCGCTCAAGGCACCGAGGTGTGGAGTTGGAGCTGAGTTATTCATTCTCAGCACATTGGCAACTAGATCTCGCCGCAACCCATGCTAAGCATACTTATGAACAAGATAATATTCTTAGTGGTATCAATATTAATGGCAACGATCTAGATTCAGCACCAAGGAACATCTTTAACGCCCAATTATACTGGCAAGCACTAGATAACCTCAGTTGGTCTTTAGCTTGGCATCATGTAGGAGAGTATTTTACTGACCCCGAAAATCTTCATCGTTATTCTGGTCACGATGTACTGAGCTTACGAGGAAAGTGGCAGGTAAATCCGCATTTGGCGTTGACGATGAGAGTGAAAAATCTAACCGACGAACGCTACGCTGAGCGTGCCGATTACACTTCATTTAGTGGTGAAAGGTACTTTCCAGGAAGACCAAGAAACATTCTAGTGTCATTGGACTACCGCTGGTAACACATGAAAAAGGGAGCAGAAAGCTCCCTTTTCGAAACTGTCGTGACAATTAGTCGTCTAGTGAGCGAAGTAGTGCATTGATCCCAACTTTTTCGCGAGTTTGCTGATCTACTTTTTTCACAATAATTGCTGCATACAGGCTATGAGATCCATCTTTACTTGGGAGTGAACCTGGCACTACCACAGCACCGGCTGGCACACGACCATAATGGATTTCACCAGTCTCACGGTCATAAATACGAGTGCTTTGTGAAATATAGACACCCATGGAGATGACCGCACCTTCTTCAACAATCACACCTTCGACGATTTCAGAACGCGCACCGATGAAACAGTTATCTTCAATAATCGTTGGATTGGCTTGTAACGGCTCTAATACGCCACCAATGCCCACACCGCCAGATAGGTGTACGTTTTTACCGATCTGTGCACAAGAGCCTACGGTTGCCCAAGTGTCTACCATAGTGCCTTCATCAACATATGCACCAATATTAACGTAGGACGGCATAAGTACCACGTTCTTACCGACAAAGCTGCCCTGACGTGCTACCGCGTTTGGTACCACGCGCATACCACCTTGTTGGAACTGCTCTGGCGTGTAGTCTGAGAATTTTAATGGTACTTTGTCATAAAACTGGTTAACACCATCGCTCATTGGTTGGTTGTCACGAATTCTAAAAGACAGCAGCACCGCCTTTTTCAACCATTGATGTACAACCCACTCATCGCTAACTTTTTCCGCAACACGCGCCGCACCTGAATCTAGCATTTCTAACGCGTTGACAATCGCTTGTTTTACTTCGTCTGATACCGTGGTTGGGGTGATGGTATCGCGGTTTTCCCATGCGGTTTCAATAGTCGTTTTTAAATCAGACATAAATTCCTCGTTAATCTGTTTCAGCATTTAATTTCTTGAGTAGAGCACGGTGAAGCTCGGCTTTTTGGACTTCATCTAGTGCCTTGTAATCTTTGTTTGAGACGACGAAAAAGTCTTCTGCGCGTTCGCCGACGGTTGTAATGCGCGCGGCATGAATATGTAGTGAATAGGCCTGAAATACCTCAGCAATTTTAGTCAGCAACCCCGGAATATCAATGGCCTGAATTTCAATAAGGCTACGGTTTGCTCTAGCATGAGGGCGTAAGATAATTTTTGGCCTAATATTAAAATCTTTAAACTTCTGTGAGCGATTCTTTTTTACTCTGATTTTCTTTTTTGGATCTTTTAGGAGCGTCTCTAAACCTCTTCTGATCCCCGCTGCACGACTGGTGCTGAGCGGATCGCCATTCACTTCTAGGATAACAAAGCTAAAGACAACATAGCCATCTTTTGTGGTCATGACCTGAGCATGCTGGATCTGTGCTTTTTTAGAGCCAATTACACTGACTAGTTTGGCGAATAGCGCCGATTCATAAGGACTGTATACGAATACTTGCGTCCCGCCATGCATAGGCTTGTCAGAGACGATCACACTTGGCTGACTTAAGTCATCAGATTTTAAAAGATGCTCAGTATGCCAAGAGATCTGCTGTTCGCTAAAAGCAGTAAAATAGTTAGCCTTAAAGCGTGACCAAATAAGGTCAATATACTCTTCGAAGTAACCTAAATTAATCAGCCGTTGCTTGGCTTGACGTTTCTTATCACGGATCTGATCGCGCATATCCATTGGATTTTCAAGGCCCAAGCGCAGTGCCCGCTGAGTATGCAAATACAGTTCGCGTAAGAGGGTGTTTTTCCAGTCGTTCCAGAGATTGTCGTTGGTTGCACGAATGTCGGCAACCGTTAAGCAATAGAGATAATCTAGCTGACGCTCGTTTTTCACTTTTTGTGCAAATTCAGCAATAACATCGGGGTCGTTAATATCTTTACGCTGGGCTGTGACAGACATCAGTAGGTGATTTTGCACCAGCCATGCGACAAGCTTCGCATCCGACGACGTAAAGCCGTGCATTTTGGTAAATGCCATGGCGTCAACTGCGCCAAGCTCGGAATGGTCGCCACCTCGACCTTTGGCAATATCGTGAAAGATCCCAGCTAAGTAAAGTAGTTCTGGCTTGTCCATGCGGGCAACAATCTCAGAACAAATAGGGAACTCGCTAATATGCTCTTTATCGAAATAGCGGTAGATGTTATTGATGAGCTTATGGGTATGTTCATCCACTGTATACGCGTGAAATAGGTCGAACTGCATTTGACCAAAAATATTACGCCACTGCGGTAAATAGGCGGCGATGATCCCGTGTTTGTGCATCAGCGTAAACGCTCGGCCCATGCCGTTGGGGTGTTTCAATAACCTTAAAAAAGCATCACGACAGCCTGCGTAATCTTGTAGATCACCTAATAAACGGCGTCTTACTTGGCGCATGGTACGGATGGTACTTGGGTCAATGTGAGTGATTTTAGGGTTGTCCGCAATATGCTCAAAGAGGACAAACAAATTCTCTCGACGAAAAAAGACCGAAGGATTTTTAACGCGAATTTTATTGCCAATACGCTCAAAGTTTCTGTCGAGTGGCACGGCTTCTTGTTCCAACTGCTCGGGAAGAATGCTTTGTTCGAAATAGGAGAGCAGCATCTGGTTCATTTCGCGCACTCGGCTCATGATCCTAAATAAGCGTTTCATCATGCGCTCGACCGAGGCTTTACCCTCAGAGCCAAAACCGAGGAGCTCAGCGGCATGTGGTTGATGGTCAAACAGTAAACGGTTCTCACTGCGACCAGCAGCCAGATGTAGCGCAAAGCGAATGTTCCACAGGTTTTCTATGCACTCTAACAGCTCTTGATATTCTTCATGGGTCAAGTATCCGTGATTGATCAACTCTTCCAAAGTTTCAGCGCGAAAGTGCTTTTTAGCGACCCAAAAAATGGTTTGCAGATCGCGAAGGCCACCGGGGTTTTCTTTAATATTAGGCTCAAGGTTATAGGCGGTACCGTGGCATTTTTTATGGCGAATATTCTGCTCGTTGACCTTGGCGATAAAAAAGTCACTAGATTGCCAAATTGGGGTTTCAACGATATGTCGTTTGAGGTGTTCATACTCAATGTGGTTACCACAAATTAGGCGGCTTTCTAGCAGACTTGTGGCAAAGTGAACGTCATTTTGTTTTTGTTCTAGGACTTGTTCATGAGTTCTTACGCTATGACCAATATCTAGACCTAAATCCCATAGATAAGTGACAAAACGCTCCAAACAGCTGGTTACTTCTTCACAGGGAGGCGATTTGGTCAGCACCAAAAAGTCGATATCAGAGAAAGGATGCAATTCACCGCGGCCATAACCACCTACGGCGATGAGAGATAAGTCTGGTTGGTGCGCCAATCCGGTTTCATTAAACAGTTTAATCAACAACCGGTCGATAAATTCGGCTCGAGAGTTAATTAAATTTCTAACGGGTTGCTTGGCAAATTGATTGCTTAACCATTTGTAGAAAAAAGCAAGACAATCACGGTAATCGGTAAGTTCTTGTGCTTCATCAAGAAGCGTCTTCACTTTGTTCGGTAATGCCACTTAGGATCCTGTGTCATGCGCGCAAATCAGTAGAACCCCGTTTTACACTAAATAGATAAGAATTGCGAGTGACGAAAAAGAGATGATCAAAGTTTGCTCATTTGCCTGTACGAAATTTAAAAACGTTCTATTTGCAAATTAAACTAAACCGTATAGTATAGTTTTGTGTTCGTTAAATTTGAGTCGTGTCGCTACAGCAAATCTTCCCACAATTTGCGATAGGGAATTTACTTACGAGGGTGAGGTATGGATTATGTATTTATTTAGAATAAGTAGTTGTGTTTTAGCTGGTTTTTTAACTCTACAGACACTAGGATGCGGAAGTGCAGCACCAAGTAAGGAAAATACTGAGAAAAAGCCGCAGGTGAGTATTACGCGAGTTGACCGTGGCAAAGATTATATTGAGCAATCGTATCTTGGGTATGTTCGAGCTCATGATCGTGGTGAGCTGAGCTTTGAAGGAAGAGGGAAAATCGTATCGTTAGACTTGGACATCGGAGATAGCTTTGCAAAAGGTGATGTGCTTTCTCGACTAGACTCTGTTACGTCTAAACTTGCTCTTAAAGAAGCCGAGGCGAGTCTAAATCAGGCGAGATACGATTTAGAAAATGCAAAGATTGAATTCGAGCGCAGAAAAGCGCTGAGCAAGCGCTCTTTGGTTTCGGATACCGAAGTTGACCTTTGGAAGTTGAAGGTTGATAGTGCATTTGCCCAAGTTAACTTGCTGGAGGCTAAGCGAGATACGGCTAAAAAAGGCTTGGCCGATACGCAGATCATTGCGCCTTTCGACGGTAGTGTGACAGGAAAGTTCGCTCAAAAAAACCAGCATGTTTCAGCTAATCAAGCCGTTTTGTCTGTGAAATCGGACAATACTACATTGGAAGTACTAACGCGGATCCCATATCAACACGTTAATCAAATTAAGGTAGGTCAGCAGGTATCTATGTATACCTTAGAGAAAAACCTACTCTCAGGTGTTATTAAGAGTATCAATCGTCAAGCCAGTGCTAATGGCTTAATTGAGGCGCTTATCATATTGGATAATAAGTTCACGGATCTTGTTGTTCCAGGCGCGCCAGTCAATGTGTCGTTCAGTATAAGAAACGCTAGAAATAACTATTCGATACCCATTGCTGCACTCTATCGCGATACCCGCAATAATCATTTTGTTTGGCTTCTAGATCCAAAAACACAAACAGTATTTAAGAAGGTTGTACTTATCGAGCGGATCCGCAGTGGTCGGGTATTTGTTAGCGGTGACTTAGATGAAAATAGCAATATTGTCATGCATGGTGGGCAGGGACTTGCGAACGGGCAAGTTGTCGAATTAGTCAATTCATAGCGTAAGAGAGACTTAAATTATGTCCATTTCAGTATTCGCTTATAAGCAACGTTCTTTGATACTTACTTCTGTGTTATTAGCAATGTGTTTTGGTATTTTTAGCTTCTTTAGTTTACCTGCTAGAGAAGATCCTGAGGTGATAATCAGAGAAGCGGTGATCTCGACAAGTTTCCCAAATATGAAAGCGGAAGATGTAGAAAGGCTAGTAACCAGACCACTAGAAGCTGCGATTGTCACGTTACCTGAGCTAGATGAAGTGAGATCTTCATCGATGGATGGCCTGTCGATTATTCACGCCAAGGTTGAAGATAAATATAGCAAACTCGATCAAATATGGGATGAACTGGCTGAAGCGGTAGAGTTTGCGAGTCGCAGCCTACCACAAGGTGCACATAAACCAATCGTTAATGATGACTTTGGTGATGTTGCGGTGATGACCTTTGCGCTGACATCAAAATCAATGGCACTAGACGATATATATGATGTTGCACAAAGTATCAGAGATAGGCTCGTGTTCATTGAAGGTACTCGTCGCGTTGGTTTACATGGTAGTCCCGAAGAGGTTTTTTACATTGATTTTAACGATGCTGCCCTAGAGGCATTTGGATTGACCAAAGGGGTCGTCTCGCAAATTATCAGAAAGAACAATAATTATGAAGCCATTGGCGCTGTTAATACTAACGAATACTCGATTCTCGTCAGTGCGAACCTGGGCTTAGACACGGAAGACAAGTTACTGCGATTACCCATTTTGATTCGCGATAAAAGTAATACAACGCCACATGGTATTATTACATTAGGTGATGTTGCTACTGTTACAAAAACCACAAAAAGTCCTTATCAGCAAGCCGCTTTCTTTGACGGCTCACGAGCCGTCGTACTGTCTGTTGTTATGCAGCCTGAACAGAGTGTCATTAACTATACAAGACGTCTTGATGAAGCATTAAGTGATATTCGCAAAAATTTATCACCAGAAATCGCACTTAACATCGTATCCAAGCAAAGCGTCGAAGTTGAAAAAGCGGTGTATGGGGTATCTATAAACGTTTTGCAAACCCTATTTATTGTTCTTGCCGTAGTAATGCTGTTTTTAGGTGTGCGAATGGGGTTAATTGTTGGTGCTATCGTTCCATGTGTAATGCTTGCGACACTTGCTGTGATGGGAATGTTTGAAATGCAGTTGGAACGTATGAGCCTTGCGACTTTGGTGATTGCTCTTGGATTACTGGTCGACAATGGGATTGTCGTTGCCGAGCAATTTAAACGGCGCTATGAAGAACATAAAGATAAATATCGAGCACTTGCTGAAGTTGGGAAAGAGCTTGCTCTGCCGTTACTTTCTTCCACAGCTACCACTGTGATTGTGTTTATTCCTTTGATGATGGCAGAACATGGTGCTGGCGAGTTCACACGTAATATCTCGCTTGTTGTATTGATTTCTTTGGGGATTTCCTGGCTTTTGGCCATGACAGTGACACCGACTATGTGCTATTTGTTTGTCTCCAATAAACCGACAAAGGAAACGGCAATTACCGCCGTCTTTACTAAATTAGAAATAAAGTATCGAGCTACACTGGTCTACGCGCTAAACCATAAAAAATGGGTAATCTTCGGCGCTATCGCATTGTTTGCCGTAGGTATAAAACTAATCGCATCGACACCTAAACAGTTTTTCCCATCAAGTGATCGCCATCAGCTATTGGCTTATGTTAATACACCTGCTGGCAGCTCTACCTTAGTCACTGAAGCCGCAATCACAGAGTTAACAGAAGCATTAGGTGATGAAGGTGCGTTTCCTCACGTTAATCATGTTATGGCGTATATTGGATTTGGAGGACCTAGGTTTATATTTTCTCTCGCGCCTTTAGACCCTGCTAGTAATGTTGGTTTTTTATTGATTGATGTTAAGTCACGCGAAGCGGTAGATGAGACGTTGACACAGTTGAGAAAAGTGGCAGGGATCTTACTGCCTGATGTAAAGTTTAGAGTGTCAGGTATGTTTACTGGACCTTCGGATCCCACCGTGCTGCAAGTGCAATACAAAGGGCCGGACTATGCTCAGGTATTTAATGGTTCGCAGCAAGTGATAAAGCTATTTGAAGGGTACCCAGATATGATCCATATTTGGTCAAACTGGTTCAATTTATCGACGAGAGCGAATATCAGTGTTAACAAAATACTCGCCGAGCAAGCTGGTATTTCCGAAGCTCAAGTACTGACAACTATTTCTCAGTTTTTGAATGGCACGGTTGTTTCTGTATCTAGGCAGGATGATGATAATGTTCCTGTGGTTCTTCGAGGTGCAGAACACTTAGATGTAGTGGCTTTAAAAGCGGAAACCATTATTTCGCCCATTTCAGGGGAGCCTATACCGCTGGAGCAACTTATCAATATAAATTACGAGACAGGATTTCCCGTGATTGAAAAAGAAGATGGTGTACCTACAGTCACAATTGAAGGGAGAAACCTGAAATACTCTCCAGAAGATCTCGCACCGAAGATGCAAAAACAGATCACTGAGTTAAACAAGCATTTACCAGAGGGCTACTCGATTGAGTTTGATGGGATCATTGCTGACTCTAAGAAAGGGAAAGCGGCTTTGGCTGCTAATTTTCCATTGGCTTTGTGTATCATAGTGTTGATTTTAATTTCTCAATTTGGTGGATTCAGACGACCCTTTGTTATATTGCTGACAATACCGTTGGTTGTATTCGGCGCTGGCAGCGGTTTGAAAATGATGGGTGGAGAGTTCGGTTTTATTGTTATTTTAGGTTTGTTGGCATTGGCTGGCATAATCATCAACAATGCAATTGTATTGATTGACCGAGCTGATATAGAGCGTAAACGCAGTGACATTTCGTTCAGAGATGCTCTGGTAGAGGCATCAAGCGTCAGAATGAGGCCTATTTTGATTACTTCAATAACGACTATAGTTGGATTGCTACCGCTTATCGTCGCAAATGATGTACTCTTCTTCTCCATGGCGACTGCAATTGCGTTTGGTTTAGGGATAGGGACCCCATTAACCTTATTCGTGATCCCCGTCTTGTATGAAATCTTAACACGCAAAGAAAAAGCACAAGATACAGAGAGCCAGATCGACTTTAACGAGCAACAGCTCACACCACCAAGAGAAGAAAATATTTGAGTACTCGAGCAGAAAAGAAAGATAAAGCTATCAAAGACGCAGCAACTCGGCTTTTTATAGAAAATGGACTGGATAGAGTTTCTGTGGATGATATTGCAAAAGAAGCGAAAGTGAGCAAACCAACCATCTATTCTAGGTATAAAACGAAAGAAAAGTTGTTTGTTGCGATTTTGAGTAGTGAGTGCGAAAAGCAAATTGAAAAGATGTTTGAGCCACGGGCCGAAGATCAAACGTTGGATGAATTCATCAACGCGAAAGTGACTGAATATCTAACGTTCATAACGGATCCTTGGTATGTTAACTTACTTAGGAATGCTATTTATTATTCGGGGTACTTTGATGAGGTTGGGGAGGCGTTCTTAGTATATGGTCCTCATAAAGGGGTATCTAAGCTCGCAAGTTCACTGGCGATAGAAATTAAAGCGGGTTGCTTGAAGCAAGTTGATCCAACGTATGCAGCTGAATTTATTATCTCCCGGGCGAAAAGTACCAGTTTTTTTAACGCAATCTTGGCTCGACCTATAGAGAATATAGATGAACAGATAAGTTCGGAAGCAGAAAAAATAACAGCTGAATTTTTAGTTTTATTTGAATTTTAAATTAAATTTTTGAGCTTTTATAATTATCTATCTAATATGGTCCGAATTGACTATTCTATATTTGATTTTATCGTGTAGTGTTTATTAAATAAATACCAACTCCTTTAAATTTAAATATGATTTACTTAACTAAGCTATATAGGGCAAGTTTCTTGCCCTTGTATTTTACTCTCTTAGTCTATTTGTCTTTGATTTGGATACAAGGCTTTAACTCTGCACTATTTCAAATTGTGAATGAGTTTCAGATTGCATTAACTATGGTATTTGGCTCTTTCGTTGCTGGTGGAACTGCGCTTGGTGGTGGGGCTGTCGCATTTCCCATCATGACCAAAGTACTCAACATTGAGCCTCATACCGCTAAGGTGTTTTCATTGGCTATTCAGAGTTTTGGGATGACCGCGGCGGCGCTAACTATTGTATGCCGAGGGATCCCGTTCTATGGTCGAGAGGTCTTAGTCGCATTGCCTATGTCGGCGGTCGGTGTTGCGGTTAGTTTAATCTTAATTACCCCGGTAGTTGAGGGCGCAATAGTAAAGGCGATATTTAGTTTTTTACTTCTATGTTTTGCGATCACAATGATCTACAGAATAAGACGTAAAATGCACCACCAAGGCACTTGCTTAACAATCAATCCAGAAAAGCGATATATCACAGCCATTGCGTTTATTGGTGGTATCGCCAGTGGGCTGGTGGGGTCTGGTTCAGATATAATATTATTCGCATTTTTGGTTGTTTTTTGTAACGCAGATTTGAAAAAAGCAACAGCTACGTCTGTAATAGTGATGGCCTTTACTTCGGTTTTGGGTAGTGTTATAAATGCGTGGTATTTAGATGTTATTGATCATCAGATTCAAGGATATCTTTTAGCAGCCATTCCCGTAGTTGTTGTCGGCGCACCACTAGGTGCATATGTTTGCTCAAAAATTAGCGTTGGGCAACTAGTTAGCTTTTTACTTGTATTAATTGCAGCTGAAGTCGGTTCAACAAGTTATCATATTTATCTACAGTATCACTAGTTTTATAATAAAAATAAGATATTAACTTATGAAATATATAAAAAAAGGTCGTCCTGTTGACGGTGAAAGGCAAAACAGGCAAAGAAACAAGTTAATTATTGCTGGAAAAACGTTACTGGATAAAAAGCCGTATAGTAAGATTACAATAAGAGACATTGCGAATGAAGCTCAGCTAAACTCTGCGATGATTAAATATTATTTCGGCAGTAAAGAGAACCTTTTTATCTCAGTAGTTGAAAGTTTATCGGCCCCTTTGCTCACTAAGCTTGAGAAGATTGAAGAAGAAGAAAGACCGTTGTATGAATTTATTATATCAGTAAGCGAAATTTTGAAGTTTAATCCAGCGGTCGTCTCTATCTTGAAAGAAGAAGTCATGTTTAAGTCTACACCACTAAGTTATGCTTTTATTAATGCCTTTCCAGGTAAGGTTTCTGAATTACTACCTAAGCTTATTATTGCTGAGACCTCTATTAAAGATGAAAAAAAAGCTGGGCTTGCTGCATTCAACCTAGTTTCTTTAATTATTTCTCCTTTTTTACTTGATGATATCAGAACGAATGTTTGGAATATTAATGATAGTCAGATCTTTGGAAAAGAGTGGGCAGACTATATTTATAACTTATTTTTAAACGGCGCAAAGTAATACTTTTTCTGGATGCCAGCAAGGTAGCATCCAGTATTGTTAGACTTAAAATATCAAGCGTGTAACGGCGTATCTTGTATAGCAATAGGGGTCGCTGTATTCGATAACCGCTGTAGAGAAATATTTATATTTTCTCTTAAGATTTTCTTAGCAGCTTGGAAATCGCTTGGACAATTAATGCAGGTTACAGCAATCAATTTGTTAGCCTTTACATACCAGTAACTCTTGCTATCTGAACTGTATGCTCGCTCTACTACAGCGTCATACTCTTGATATAGCCCAGCAATTTGTAGTTTGCAATCATAGATATCAGACCAAAACCATGGCACTTGCCTTTGTGGCTGAGCTGTTCCACAAATACTGGCTACTGCTATTTTTGCTTGCTGAACTGCATTAGGCACGGATTCTATGGCAGTTACCTCACCGCTGAAAGGTTCTATAGCTAAGGTGCAGTCGCCCGCGGCATAAATATTAGGTGCTGCAGTTTGGCATTGGTCGTTGACCAACACTCTGCCGCATTTTGTAATTAACCCTGCTTTATCTGCCAGATCTGAATTAGCATGAGCACCAATCCCAACAACAACCAAATCTGCTGGAAAACTACTCCCATCATCACAGATAACAGACTCCACTTTGCCATTTCCAGCTAATGATACAACTGCTTTATTGGTGAGGATCGTCACGCCTTTGGAGGCATGTAAGGTGGTTACGTAGCTCGCTATTGGCTCAGCTGCAATACGGTTTAACACGCGTTCATTACGCTCTAGAATAGTAACTTGATGTCCCAACTTTTTGAACGAGGCAGCGGTTTCTAAACCTATATATCCACCACCAATCATAACGATATTCTTTTTATTTTGTTCGTAATTTACCTGCTTAGCGATCTGCTCGATATCACCAAGTGTTCTGATCGAAAATACGTTTGCTAACTCAGCACCTGGCAGTGTTAGTTTTCTTGGAGAAGCACCTGTACAGAGGATCAGTTTATCGTACGATAATGTATCTCCTGAGCTGAGCTTGATGGTGTTTTCGTCGGGTATTACATCGACAACAAAAGATTCTAACTTAATATCAATATTTGCTTTTGTATAGGCTGCCGGCGGTTTAATGTAAAGTCGTTTCAGTGGTGATTCACCAGTCAAGAAGGTCTTGGAAAGAGGGGGGCGATGGTATGGAAGATAGCTCTCCGAACTGAGGATTAAAATTTCTCCCGTCCAGTTCCTTTTGCGCAGTTCAAAAGCGGCCTCAGCCCCTGCATGGCCACCTCCAACGATGATACACCTTTTCATGATTTTTCCTTTTTTAGTATTGAGACTCAGGCAAGGTAACGCTCAAGCCATGGTGTTCTTGAGTGATTTTTACTTGGCAACTAAGGCGACTAAATGCGGTTGTGTCGTTCACCAGTTCAAGCATTTGGCTTTCATTATTATCAGGCTGCGTGACTTTACCTGACCATTGTTCAGATAGATAACAATGGCATGTTGCGCAGCTTCCGGAGCCACCGCATTCACCCTCGATCCCTTCTACTAGATTCTCTATTGCAGCCTGCATAATCGACATTCCAGGTTCAACTTCAGTATCTATTGTTGAACCGTCGTGCTGTACAAATGTGATTTTTAGCATAATAACTCCATTTTTTAGTTTTGATATTTAGTTATATATAAGTTACGCATTGCTGGGGTTTTTCATATAGTCCGATCTAACTAATTTAATAGTCCTACTTAGCTATTTTTTTATTATCTTGTTTCTATATTGTTTGTGGGGACTTGTTTTTAAATTAATGGAGATTAAAGTGGAAAAAGAGCTGATCGATTTTATAAATAACGACCTTTTGGAAGGCGCCGCCCCCGATTTAGATGAAAATACGCCCTTGCTTGAATTAGGTATATTAAACTCATTATCAATGGTGCGTTTGCTTGCACATGTTGATCAAAAGTATGGTGCAAAGATCCCTGAAAATAATATAACACCAGTGCATTTTGAGAATATAAAGACGCTTTCGATGCTGATTAAATCACTATCAGGGATCGTTGAAACTGAGCGTGCAGCTGAAGTGTCCGAGCTAGAGCGCTTGGTTTGCTTACAAGAGAGTTATGGCATTCAGCGAGAGTTGATAGACACCGGTAACGGATTCAAACAGCACACCTTACGTGTTAAAGGTAAAGGTCCATTGTGGATTATGCTTCCAGCGCTTGGCAACCCATCAACATCTTGGTCTTCAACGCTACGCTCATTACAAGGTCGTCACAATGCCATTGCGCTTGATTTAGCTGGATTTGGACTAAGCCAAAGTAGCAACGATGCGCCTTCATATGTAGATCATGTGGAATTTACATTACAGTTTTTAGAAACATTAGAAGAGCAAGAATGGGTACTTGTCGCTAACTCCGCGGGCAGCATGATAGCGACTGAAATAGCTCGCCGCTATCCGGAGAAGGTGAAAGCGCTCGTATGTACAGGCTTTGGTTTGGTGGAAGACGTTGATAGTTGGTGGGGAGATCTCAAGAAGATGTCTTCAAACCCTGAGCAGTTTTTAGCTGCTGCATATTACCATCCACCAAAAATGACTCCTGCGCTGGAAGACCTACTAAATGATGTACTTTCTAGACCTGCTTATCACTCATTCCTCGACGAGTATGCGCGTAAATCAATGGCAACCACGTTCGACGGCGTTAAGGTACCAACTTTATTCATCGCTGGTAATCATGATCAGATTATTCCTCCAGAGTGGAGCGAAAAAGCAGCTGAAAAACTCGAAAATGCAACGGTGACACGCTTGTCTCGCTGTGGTCATTTCTCAGCGTCAGAGCGACCAGAAGAGTTTGTTTGGGTAGTTGAAGATTTCTTAAATAAGGTGGCTATGTAATGAACGGATTTACACATTATGACGTTGTAATAATTGGAAGTGGGCCTGCTGGGAGCCTATGTGGAATTGAATGCCGTAAGAAAGGCATGTCGGTCTTATGTATTGAAAAAGAGCAGTTTCCTCGTTTCCACATCGGTGAGTCGTTAACTGGTAATGCTGGGCAGATCATTCGTGACTTAGGCCTTGCAGATGCAATGGATGCTGCTGGATTTCCTGACAAACCCGGCGTAAACGTTATAGGCTCATTATCAAAAAATGAGTTCTTTATCCCAATTCTCGCGCCAACTTGGCAAGTGCGTCGCAGCGATTTTGACAATATGATCAAACAAAAGGCGGTTGAACACGGCGTTGAATATCAACTTGGTATGGTAACTGATGTTATTCGAGAAGGTGACAAGGTTGTTGGGGCTGTGTATAAAGCCGATGGCATTGAACATCAAGTAAGATCGAAGGTGCTAGTCGATGCGAGTGGACAAAACACCTTTCTTTCAAGAAAAGGCATTGCAGGAAAACGCCAGATTGAATTCTTCTCTCAGCAAATTGCTTCATTTGCGCATTATAAAGGGGTGGAAAGAGATTTACCGCCGTTTTCCACCAATACAACCATCCTATATTCAAAGCAATATCATTGGTCTTGGATCATTCCTATTTCTCCAGATACGGACAGCTTAGGAGTCGTTATACCGAAGGATCTCTATTATAAAGAGTGCAAAAACCCAGATGATGCAATCGAATGGGGCATGGAGCACATCAGCCCAGAGCTGAAGCGACGCTTCAAAAATGCCGAACGTCAAGGTGAGTCTCAGTCAATGGCTGACTTTTCTTACCGAATAGAACCATTTGTTGGTGATGGTTGGCTTTGCATTGGAGACGCACATAGATTCCTAGACCCTATTTTCTCCTACGGTGTTTCGTTCGCAATGAAAGAAGGGATTAGAGCTGCTGAAGCGATTGAACAGGTTGTTAATGGTCAAGACTGGAAAGCCCCTTTTTACGCTTATCGAGATTGGAGCAACGGAGGTCAACAAATCGCAGCAGATCTTATTCGCTACTTTTGGATTTACCCCATTTTCTTTGGCTATCAAATGCAAAACCCTGATCTTAGGGATGAAGTCATACGCTTATTGGGCGGTTGTTGTTTTGATTGTAAGGACTGGAAAGCGCCAGCTATTTTCAGAAATGCAATCGAAGAATACGACCGTAAACAGATGGCAAGTTAAGACTGAAGTCCAATAATTAAAAATAGGATAAGTGGGGAATACAAATGAATTTTGAATGGAATGAGGCGCAGCTGTCGCTATTTGAGCATGCTCTAAGTTATTCGTCAGAATTACGATCTACAAGCCATCAACCGGGCGAGTTTCCACTCGATTTATGGAAATCTTTAGGTGACTTCGGTTATTTTGGATTACCTGTTGATAGTGAATACTCACCTTGTGGATCGGGATTGGATATTTTAACCACAGTAAAGGTACTGGAGGGACTCGGACAAGGCGGCGCGGATACCGGCGTTTTGTTTGCCGGTGCTGCACATACCTTTGCTTGTGTCATGCCAATTTATGAGCATGGAAGCGAAGCGATTAAGCGGGAGTTATTACCTCTACTCACCTCTGGAGAAAAAATCGCGGCGAATGCTATTTCGGAAGCTGAAGCAGGTTCAGACATAGCAAAGTTAGCAACAACGGCGAGCCGAGAAGGTGATTATTACATCATCAAAGGCGCTAAGTCTTACGTGACTAACGGTAGTGTTGCTGATTATTTTATCGCCTATGCGACGACTAACGCTAAGTTTGGATATCTCGGACAAACTGCATTTGTTATCCCCGCTGATTTACCTGGTATAGAAGTTGGAAATAGCTACAAAAAACTGGGTTTGAACTCTGCTCAGTTGAATCAAGTTTTCTTTGATGAGGTTAAGGTACATAAGCGATATGTGCTCGGTGATGAGGGTCAAGGCGCTAGGATATTTGCAGCTTCAATGGATTGGGAGCGCTGTTGTTTATTTGCGTTGTTTATTGGCGTGATGCAGCGCGATTTAGATCTTTGCATCGAGTATGCAAATATGCGCAAACAAGGTGATAAGACGATCAGTAAGTTTCAAGCTGTTTCTCACCGTATCGCGGATATGGAGGTTAGGTTACAAAGTGCAAGGTTGCTGCTTTATTTTGCTGCATGGCAAAAATCAAAAGAGGTAGACAATACAAAAGCAGTGGCGACAAGCAAATTAGCCATCAGCGAAGCCTTTGTACAGTCTGGGCTAGATGTGATCCGTGTGCATGGAGCGCTTGGTTATTTGGACGAAGGTGGAGTGAATAGCAGTATTAAAGATGCACTTGGATCTGTGCTTTTCTCTGGTACATCAGATATTCAACGTGAACTAATTTGTAATAGGTTAGGTTTGTTATGAAAAATTTGAGTGAGGTTTTGCTAGCTGGAATGTCCGCAGCCGGAGAAAACAAAATAGCCGTTCATGATGGTCTATTAAGTATGGATTACGATGAATTATCCCAAGCTGTCTTCCATTTCGCAGGCCACTTGAGTAGCTTGGGGGTAAAGCCTGGTGATCGGATTGGCCTGTGGGTGGATAAGTCCTGTAGGGCACTAGCTGCGATGCTTGCGGTTACTCATATTGGCGCGATTTATGTACCGATAGATCCGGCAAACCCAATAAGGCGTGTTGAAGAAATAAGAAACGATTGTCAATTAAGTGTATTGATCACCTCAGCTGAGCAGCTAGATCAATGCACTCATGATGTATCAATTCAGTGTCGGGTGATTGTCCTTAACGAAGAATACTATGGCACTGCCGACTTTATCGCTTCGTTAACCTGTTGGAACGAAGCTATGAAGGCTGTTCCAACAGACAGCCCTGCGGTAGTCGACTATCAAGATGTCGCTTATATGTTATATACATCTGGTTCAACTGGAACGCCGAAAGGAGTGAAAATCACTCATGAGAATGCCTTAGCATTTATTAACTGGGCAAAGGCTAAACTAATGCCCAGTAAACAGGATAGATTTGCCAATCATGCACCTTGGCATTTCGATCTATCTGTATTTGATATCTATGTATCTTTATTGGCGGGTGCTAGCGTTCATCTCGTGTCTGAATTACTAAGTTACGTTCCAAAACAGCTAATTGATTTTATAGAGCAGCAGCAGATCACTGTCTGGTATTCAGTACCTACCGCTCTTAAGTTAATGCTCGAAGCTGAGCCGCTTTTCGCGGAGCGTTGCAAGTTGCTAACGACCGTGATTTTTGCAGGAGAGGCCTTTGAGGTTAAAGCGCTAAAAGTATTAAGGGCAGCATTACCCCAAGCTCGACTTTATAACTTTTATGGCCCAACAGAGACTAATGTTTGCACCTATTATGAAATAGGTGAGAATGTCCCAGAATTACTACCTATTGGCTTTTCAGCTAGCAATAGCATTATTACAATCAGGAATAATACTGGTGAAGAACTTGCGCAAGGTTTGCGAGGGTTCATCTGTGTATCAGGCCCTACAGTATTTGCTGGTTATTGGGGTAAACCAGCTCAGGAAAACCAATATTATAACACTGGTGACTTAGGCTACTACAATGAGTTTGGTGAACTAATGTATAACGGCCGAGAAGATCATATGGTGAAAGTAAAGGGCTACCGTATTCACTTAGGTGAGGTTGAGCATGCGATCAATAAGCATAAACATGTTGCAGAATGTGTTGTTGTTCTCAATGAAGACAAGCAGTTACACGCGCATATTACCATTAAAGATAAAGCGCCGACGCTGTTAGAGTTGAAAATGCATTGTGCTAAACTATTACCAAAGTACATGCTGGTTGATAGGCTTCAAGTTTGGTCTCAATTACCGTTAACTCGAAATGGCAAGTATGCTCGTCAAGAGCTAGCTTAATATCGGTTTTTTACGGGCGATGTTTTTAATCGCTTGGGCTGCTGAGAATGGCTAAAAGATATTACTGGCTTCAAGTGAGCAATACCTGTCTTGCTGTAATGAATGGTTGGTAGACCCTTATAGAGAGTCCCATTAAGTGTTTTTAGTGGGACTCATCGTTCAATTAATTGCATAAGGCTAAGGCTGCAGAGCGGTTAGGTGCGTTGAGCTTCTCAAGAATACGAGCAACATGGTTTTTAACTGTAAACTGACTGATCCCAAGTATAAGTCCAATTTCTCTATTTGTTTTTCCTGACGACATCCAGTTATACACTTCTTTTTCTCTCGCTGTAAGGGACTCTAGCGGATGATTCTGTGCCCATGTAGGCTCTAAGCTAGTGATATAGGCTTTGTGTAGGTAGGGGGTTATCAGGTCAATCAGATATGAAGCGGGTGTCAGTGTACTAGACAGACTATTTTGAAAAATGACAAGAGACATAAATGCAGCACTGGGGTCATCCTGCCCATATAGAGCAACGTCAGACAATATACTGTTGGTTCTGCAGACACTGCGTAGCTCTTCCAGTGCGAACTCGTCATCGTAAATTGCACTTTGTAGTTTTTTTACTAATTGATTACATGCAGAAACGTTCATATCTGAAATAATTCTTCTTTCTTTTTTCTTAATTAAAGCGATGTACAATCCCGCCGTATTCGCGAATGACATAACACTTTGGAACGTATCATGGTTGAAGTTTCTATATTTGGCAGCGGCTTTTAGTTGCACAATCGCGGACGTAACGACAATCAGCTCATTATTTGTATTTGACATTGTTGCTTTCCTTAACAGGTTGTTTCATTTTGTATTCAATGTTTGTTTTTTGTTTACCTAAAGTGATAATGGTCTTTTTTTTCACAATGGTCAAATTATTTAATCAATTGATTATTTATAGTGGGTAGCGATTAACTACATTGAATGTTGATTCAAAAAACATCGTTAGCTTTGCTTTGAACGCCAAGCGTGAAAATCAAAGGTGATTGGTGTTAAATTTATGATTTTAAATGTTTTTTACGGGTTTTTTGATTGAAGGGGTAAGGGTTTGGAGTAAGGAAGAGAATCTATGTTACGTGGCTATTATAGCCGTCAGAAATAGCGTTGAATATTGCCGAGTTAAATTGATAACTAATGTTAATAGCTATTTAGTGTAGATTTGATGACAATAGAGTAATTTATACCAGAATTACTTTAACAGTGACGGAATATGGATGTCCCATGAATATCTGTGATGCAAAATCACTTTGGTAAAAAATTGTACAAATGGTTTGGCTAACTTACTGATCTGTTTTGTGTGCGATGTCGTGGGAAAACGTTAATGTTAACGGAAATAGCCAGCTAAACAGCTGGCTTTGAAATTCACATTACAATTATGCTGAATGCGTAATAACGCGGTCAATCGTCTCATCATTACGTAGCGTCAAGATCTCAACGCCGTTATCGGTGACAAGCAGCGTGTGTTCCCACTGTGCCGAGAGGCTACGGTCTTTAGTGACTACAGTCCAATCGTCTTTTAGTAACTTACATTGGCGCTTACCTGCGTTAACCATAGGCTCGATAGTCAAACACATGCCGGCTTTAAGTACTTCGCCAGTGCCCGGCTTGCCGTAGTGCATTACCTGTGGCTCCTCATGGAACTCTTTACCAATACCGTGACCACAATATTCACGCACGATAGAGTAGTTAAAGCCTTCAGCATACTTTTGAATTGCAGCACCAATATCACCCAAGCGTACGCCCGGTTTTACCATTTTTATCGCGAGGTATAGACTCTCTTGCGTGATTTCGCTTAAGCGCTTACCTTGGATCGTTGGAGTACCGACGTAAAACATTTTTGACGTATCACCATGATAACCATCTTTGATCACAGTGATGTCGATATTGATAATGTCGCCTTCTTTTAGCGGTTTATCGTTCGGGATTCCGTGACAAATAACGTGGTTAACTGAGGTACAAATAGACTTCGGAAAGCCGTGATAATTTAACGGTGCAGGAACAGCGCCTTGCTCATCAACAATGTAATTGTGACAAATGGTGTTTAATTCGTCGGTGGTCACCCCTGGCTTAACGTACGGCTCGATCATTTCCAGTACTTCCGCGGCTAAACGCCCGGCAACACGCATTTTTTCGATTTCTTCAGGGGTTTTGATCACTGCACTCATTTAGACTCCAAGTCAATTTAGATGAACATTTATTATGCACAAATTTTACGCATAAGATTGAGTTAATTCTTTATATATGGTATAAAGCGCGCCGTCTTTTTACAAATAATTCTTCCTCACACGATGAGAATGAATGTTTGTAGTTAAGGCAACACACTTATTAATATTAACACACACACATATCGACACATACACTTGGGTGCATGCAGTTATAAAAACTTCGTGTTGGTGCTATGGGATATGTGGAGGCCTAACCCTAACTTTTAGAGGAAATATACAATGGCAAACGTTTCAATGCGCGATATGCTTCAAGCTGGTGTTCACTTCGGTCACCAAGCACGTTACTGGAACCCTAAGATGAAGCCGTTCATCTTCGGTGCACGTAACCGCGTTCATATCATCAACCTAGAAAAAACTGTTCCTATGTTCAACGATGCACTTAAGTTCTTACAGAACGTAGCATCTAACAAAGGCAAAATCCTTTTCGTAGGTACTAAGCGCGCTGCAAGCGAAGCAGTTAAAGAAGCGGCTATCCAAAGTGAGCAGTTCTACGTAAATCACCGTTGGTTAGGTGGTATGTTGACTAACTGGAAAACAGTTCGTCAATCAATCAAGCGTCTTAAAGAGCTTGAGACTCAAAGCCAAGACGGTACTTTCGAGAAGCTTACTAAGAAAGAAGCGCTAATGCTTACTCGTGAAATGCAAAAGCTTGAAAAAGGCCTTGGCGGTATCAAAGATATGGGCGGTCTTCCTGACGCTATCTTCGTTATCGACGCTGACCACGAGCACATCGCTATCCGTGAAGCTAACAACCTAGGTATCCCAGTAGTATCTGTTGTTGATACTAACTCTAACCCAGATGGTGTTGATTTCATCATCCCAGGTAACGACGACGCTATCCGCGCAATCCAGCTATACACTGGTGCAGTAGCGACTGCTATCACTGAAGGTCGTGAAAGCAACATCGTTGCTCAAGCAGAAAACGACGACTTCGTTGAAGCTGAGTAATTACCTGATTAGGTATTAGCTGTCATCAAGTCTTCATCAAATTATTGATGAAGACTTGATATTCTTTATAAGCGATTAACTGCTTATCCCGTTGTTTGCCAAGCAGACCTTGAAAGATAACGGATTTTTATCAAATTGAGGCGAGCTGTACTTGATTTGATATTCAGCCAACCTAAGGTTGGTTTTATCAAGAACTGAATTCAGATTTGAGGATATTCTAATGGCTGTAACTGCTGCCCTAGTAAAAGAACTTCGTGACCGCACTGGCGCTGGTATGATGGATTGTAAAAAAGCACTGACAGAAACTGGCGGTGATATCGATCAAGCAATCGAAAACATGCGTAAAAGTGGTGCTGCTAAAGCTGCTAAAAAAGCAGGCAACATCGCTGCTGAAGGTACAATCATCATCAAGCAAGGCGAAGGTTTTGCTGCACTAGTAGAAGTTAACTGTCAAACTGACTTCGTAGCAAAAGATGCAAGCTTCCTTGCATTTGCTAACGAAATTGCTGACGCAGCTGTAGCTGAGCAACTAACTATCGAAGACTTACAAGCTAAGTTTGAAGAGACTCGTGTTGCACTAGTAGCTAAAATCGGTGAGAACATGAACATCCGTCGTGTTTCTTACATTCAAGGTGACAAGCTAGTTGCTTACCGTCACGGCGAGCGTATCGGTGTTGTTGTAGCTGGTGATGCTGACGAAGAAACACTTAAGCACGTTGCAATGCACGTTGCTGCTTCTAAGCCAGACTACCTAAACCCAGAAGACGTACCTGCTGAAGTAGTTGAAAAAGAAAAAGCGGTTCAAGTTGAAATCGCAATGAACGAAGGTAAGCCAGCTGAAATCGCTGAGAAAATGGTTGTTGGTCGTATGAAGAAGTTCACTGGTGAGATCTCTCTTACTGGTCAAGCTTTCATCATGGAACCTAAGAAATCAGTGGGTGATTACCTTAAAGAGAAGAATGCATCTGTTTCTTCATTCGTTCGCCTAGAAGTAGGTGAAGGTATCGAGAAGAAAGAAGAAGATTTCGCAGCAGAAGTTGCAGCACAAATCGCTGCAGCAAAAGGCCAGTAATCACTTATTGTGATGCCTAATGACGTAAAAGCTGACATTAGCTTTGCGTCATTGCTGAAAATTCTCTAAAATAACCGCGCATTTATGTCTAGCATAAGCGCGGTTATTTTTTACCTCACTTTTAATTGGCCCGGATATTATGACTATCAATAAAAAACCTGTTTTTAGACGCGTTCTTTTAAAGCTTAGTGGTGAAGCTTTAATGGGAGATGAAGGCTTTGGTATCGATCCAAAAGTATTGGATCGTATGGCACAAGAAATCAAAGAGTTAGTAGAGCTCGACGTAGAAGTGGGTTTGGTTATCGGTGGCGGTAACTTCTTACGTGGTGGTTCACTTGCAGAAGCGGGCATGAACCGCGTAGTGGGTGACCATATGGGAATGCTGGCGACCGTCATGAATGGTCTTGCGATGCGTGATGCGCTGCACCGTGCTTTTGTAAACGCACGTTTGATGTCTGCTATCCCGCTAAATGGTGTGTGTGATGCGTACAATTGGGCAGAAGCAATTAGCCTATTAAAATCTGGCCGTGTTGTTATTTTCTCTGCAGGTACGGGCAACCCATTCTTTACCACGGACTCAGCAGCATGTTTGCGCGGTATCGAGATTGAAGCGGATACCGTGATTAAAGCCACAAAGGTTGAAGGGGTATTTAGCGACGATCCGGTGAAAAACCCAGACGCTACGCTATACCGTACGTTGACTTACAACGAAGTTATCGACAAAGAATTGAAAGTGATGGATCTAGCTGCATTTACATTGGCACGTGACCACAATATGCCAATCAGCGTATTCAACATGAATAAACCAGGTGCATTGAAAAATGTCATCATGGGTGAAGAAGAAGGTACCCTTATCTCTTCTCAAGCAGCAGAATAATCTGACGACTATTTCAGCAACTCGCAGTTAAGTAGCGAATCTCTAAATTGCGAGTATAATCTGGCATAACAAGAACAGACTAGGAAAGTATTGTGATCGAAGATATTAAAAAAGACGCTCAAGAGCGTATGAAAAAAAGTGTGGCTGCACTTGGAAGCCAGCTTTCTAAAATCCGCACAGGTCGTGCACACCCAGCGTTACTAGATGGTATTTCTGTTTCTTACTACGGTGCAGATACACCGCTAAACCAAGTAGCAAACGTTACGACTGAAGACTCTCGTACACTGGCTATTAGCGTATTCGACAAATCGCTTGCACAAGCGGTAGAAAAGGCAATTATGTCTTCTGACTTAGGTCTAAACCCAATGTCAGCAGGTACTGTGATCCGTGTTCCACTTCCTCCATTAACTGAAGAGCGTCGTAAAGATCTTATCAAGATCGTTCGTGGTGAGGTCGAAGGTGGTCGTGTTGCTGTACGTAACATTCGCCGTGACGCAAACGGTGATATTAAGTCATTGCTAAAAGACAAAGAAATTTCTGAAGACGAAGCACGTCAAGCTGAAGATGATATCCAAAAATTGACTGACAAGTTCATCAAAGAAATGGATACACAGCTTAGCGCGAAAGAAGCTGAGTTAATGGAAATCTAAATGTCTTTACCCTAGTGTTTATATTTACGCACTGTTTACGTATTGCAGAAAATACTGCTTTGTTTCTGAGCAGTTAGCGTTTTTGGGGCTAGGTAAACTGACAAATTTATTAGGTTTGAAGCGCCGCCTAGGGTATACTAGGCGGCGTTTTTTTTCACTAAAATTGGAATTATGGTTTTAAAAGCAGAGGTTATTTCGCAGCAATCATTGCCAAAACATGTTGCGATAATAATGGATGGCAACGGTCGTTGGGCTCAAGCTCGCAGGCGTCCGCGCGCTTTCGGACACAAGAAGGGCGTAGATGCGGTTCGCAGTGCTGTACAATTCTGTTCCAAGTTAGGTATAGATTCTCTGACGCTATTTGCCTTTAGTAGTGAAAACTGGCGTAGGCCAGAAGATGAAGTCAGCACATTAATGGAGTTATTTATTTATGTGTTGTCTAAAGAAGTTAAAAAATTACATAAGAACAACGTAAAGCTAACCATTATTGGCGATCTTTCTCGTTTTCCTGACAGCCTCCAACAGCGTGTTCGTGAAGCTCAAACATTGACCCAGGACAATACAGGGCTTAACTTAAACATTGCAGCAAATTACGGTGGACGTTGGGATATCACACAGGCAGCACAACACCTCGCAAAACAAGTTGCGGAGGGCGAGTTGCAACCAAGTGATATAACCGAAGATGCCTTGACAGAGCAGATGACGATGGCCGATCAAGCGAATCTCGACTTGCTGATCAGAACGGGAGGCGACTTCCGCATCAGTAACTTCTTGCTATGGCAAGCTGCGTATGCCGAACTCTATTTTACCGACACGCTTTGGCCTGATTTTGACGAGCAAGCATTCTCTGAAGCCATTGCTTGTTACGTGTCTAGAGAGCGACGCTTCGGATGCACAGGAGAGCAAATAAAGCAGCTCCTCGCAGAGAAAGACGCAACAAGTTAAGGGTTCAAATTTGTTAAAACAACGCATTCTAACGTCAGCGGTGCTTGCACCTCTGGCTCTACTTTTGGTGTTTTATACACCGCTGGCAATGTTTAGTACGATTGCCGCACTAATCGTTTTGCTTGGTGCATGGGAGTGGTCGGCGCTTGCAGGCCTTTGTCAAAAGCGTCAGCGTTTTACTTTTGTTGGTGTCATGGCAGTGCTAATTCTATTGCTTAACACTCATTGGCCAATACAGGATTTATGGCAGCAGGGGCGCTTAGTCGCTGATGCTAATTATGTATTTACATTAGCTTTTGCGTGGTGGTTGGTTGCCACTTTCTTGGTGGTTAAATATCCACGAGCAGCGCGTGCATGGAATGAAGGGATCATGATGCGCTCCATCGCAGGTGTACTGACACTAGTGCCGCTGTGGCTTGCATTAAACGTGATGCGTAGTGCCGGATATGAAGATGGCGAGCACATAGGTTCAGTCCTTATCATGGTGGTATTGGGCATAGTGTGGAGTGCTGATATAGGTGCTTACTTCGCTGGCAAGAACTTAGGTAAGCATAAGCTCATGCCTAAAGTGAGCCCGAATAAAACGATTGAAGGTCTAGTCGGTGGTGTGATAACCGCGGTTATTTTTGTGCTAGTGTTTTGTCACTTCGCCGCGATTGATTTAAATATGTGGCCAGTCTACGCTGCAATGACCATCATTATCGCGCTCTTTTCTGCCGTTGGTGATTTGCTTGAAAGCATGTTTAAGCGCGAGGTAGGTCTCAAAGATTCAGGCCGTTGTTTACCGGGGCATGGCGGCATCCTAGATCGCATAGATAGCTTAACGGCTGCAGCACCCATTTTTGCTTTTTGCTACGCTTGGACGGTTGTGCTATGAGCGAGCAAAACTTGGTGGTACTAGGAGCGACCGGCTCCATTGGACTATCAACGCTAGACGTCGTCAGCCGCAATGAAGAACAATATCGTGTTTTTGCCCTAGTCGCAGGGCAAAACGCGGAAAAAATGGCCGAGCTTTGTTCACGTCATCGACCCAAGTACGCGGTTATGAGCTCTGAGCAGGCAGCTCAGCAACTTTCTCAACATTTGACGGGCACTACTACGGAAGTACTCCATGGTGTTGAAGCAATGGCTGAGATGGCTCGTCACGTAGATGTGGATATTGTGATGTCCGCAATCGTTGGTGCAGCGGGTTTGTTACCGACTTTAGCAGCGGTCGAAGCGGGTAAAAAAGTGCTGCTGGCGAACAAAGAGTCGTTAGTAATGAGTGGCCAGCTGTTTATGGATAAAGTAAAAGCGCACGGTGCGACTTTACTCCCTATCGACAGTGAACATAATGCTATTTATCAATGCCTACCAACGACTATACAAACGGGACAATCTTCAAACTTAAGTCACAGCGGTGTTAGTAAGATTTTATTAACCGGCTCTGGCGGACCTTTCTTACAGCGTTCATTGGCTTCCTTAGCATCAGTAACGGTCGAAGAAGCGGTTGCGCACCCAAATTGGTCTATGGGCAGAAAAATCTCTGTCGACTCTGCGACTATGATGAATAAAGGACTAGAGTTTATTGAAGCTAAGTGGTTATTTAACTGCTCAGCTGACGATATTGAGGTGGTGATCCACCCACAAAGTATGATCCACTCTATGGTGCAGTATCGCGATGGTTCGGTGCTGGCACAAATGGGACAACCAGATATGCGAACGCCGATTGCATATGGGCTTGCTTATCCTGAAAGAATCGACGCCGGTGTCGAGCCATTAGATTTTTCTCAGATTGTTGATTTCACTTTTACCAAACCAGATTTTAATCGTTATCCCAACCTCAAATTAGCGATTGATGCATGCCGTAGTGGTCAGGCCGCAACAACAACAGTGAATGCTGCAAATGAAATTGCCGTCGCGGCATTTTTAGAGGGTAAAATTGGGTTTTGCGATATCTATCGAGTCAATGCTTTAACGCTTGAGCAAAGTACGCTAAGCGTATTAAAATCCGTCGAGTCGATTATGGAAACAGACCGTACGGCACGCCATCGAGCACAGCAAATTATCGCTACATTGAGGTAACCATGTTTGAATTTTTCTGGCACTTAGGGTCATTTGTTCTTGCTTTAGGTATTTTAGTTACCGTTCATGAATATGGCCATTTTTGGGTTGCCAGAAAAGCCGGAGTTAAGGTCTTACGTTTTTCTATCGGTTTTGGTAAGCCTTTAGTTAAGTGGTATGACAAACATCAAACTGAATACGTTATCGCCGCAATTCCACTTGGCGGTTATGTCAAAATGCTCGATGAGCGCGTTGACGATGTGCCAGAGCAAGAGCGTCATCTTGCTTTCAATAATAAACCAGTACTTTCTCGTATCGCTGTGGTAGCAGCAGGCCCCATTGCCAATTTTTTGTTTGCGGTTGTCGTGTTGGCAGTGATGTATATGGTAGGAGTTCAATCAGTAAAACCTGTTGTTGGTGAGGTTGCCCCAACGAGTATTGCGGCGGATGCTGGATTTCAATCAGGCGACCACATCATTGCGCTGAATGATGAGCTAGTGCACTCATGGCAGGACGTCACATTTGAGTTAATGGCGCATTTAGGTGAGCCATCGTTGGTTGCCAAAGTACAAGATGAAAAGGGTAGCTTGGCGATTCGCACGCTACGTTTGAGTGATTGGAAATTAGAAAAGCAAGATGAAGCACCTCTCACATCAGTAGGTATTACACCATTTAGGCCGCCACTGACGCTGCAGCTCGGTTATATCGAAGAAGGTGCAGCTGCTGACAAAGGTGGCTTACAAGTCGAAGACACGCTGGTTGCGATAAATGGTGACAAATTGGCATCGTGGCAACAGCTGGTGAACCGAGTTCAAAAGTCTGCGAATCAGGCCATAAGCATAGATATTCTGCGCGATGGCCAGCCACAAACCCTAACGGTAACACCTCAGGCAAAAACCTCACCAGAAGGTGTCGTACAAGGCTACTTGGGCGTTGTGCCTGTGATGGAAAAATGGCCAAATGGTTATATTGAAACTAGACAATACGGCATCCTAGATAGTATGGTGCTTGGCATTCGTAAAACTTACGACTTGATTGCCTTAAGTTTCGACATGATCGGCAACTTAATCACGGGCCAAGTCTCGGTTAAAAACTTAAGCGGGCCTGTGGGGATCGCGGTGAGTGCCGGAAATAGTGTTAGTTACGGGTTAGTTGCATTTTTAGGCTTCTTAGCGCTTATCAGCGTAAACTTAGGAGTTTTTAACTTATTACCGCTCCCTGTCTTAGATGGTGGGCATTTAATGTATTACTTAATTGAACTAATTCGCAGAAAACCAGTCTCTGAAAAGACACAAGAGTTTGGGTTTAAGATTGGAGCGGCGCTTCTTCTTGCCTTAACGTTTTTTGCACTATTTAATGATGTTTCTCGGCTTTAAGCCGTGCGGTGCTCAAAAGCGCACATTATATGCAGTTTAAATGTTTGCATTATTGTTCAAGCATACAACGGATAACATAATACAAAACTGTAACGTTTGAATGTTGTGATGTAGTGAGCCTTAGCGTATCGCGCCAAATTGTTGTAAAGGATAAAGATAATAAAATGCCTATAAAAAAACACATTGCAGTAACCAGTTTACTGGGCGCTAGTTTTGCTGCCTTAGGGCAAAACTCCTTTATCGTAGAAGATTTAAAAGTAGAAGGGCTGCAGCGCGTTGCACTAGGCGCTGCATTGACACATATTCCGATCAACGTTGGTGACAATGTCGATCAGTTTACCATTTCACGCACAATCAAGGCGTTATATAAGTCTGGCCACTTTGACAACATCGCAGTATTTCGTGATGGCAATCAAATCATTTTTAAGGTTAAAGAACGTCCAACTATCAGCTCAATCGAATTTGATGGCAACAAAGACATCAAAGACGAGCAGCTAAACGAGAGTTTAGAGCAGCAAAATATTCGCCAAGGCGAACCGCTGGACAAGACCGTACTTGATAGTATTGAAAAAGGTTTAACGGAGTTTTTCCACAGTATTGGTAAATATAACGCTAAGGTTGAGGTGAGCATTGTTGAACTGCCACGTAACCGTGTGAAACTGATGCTGAAGTTTGAAGAAGGCGATGCCGCTTCTGTGCGTCAAATTAACCTTGTTGGTAATGAGTTGTTCTCAGATGAAGAGCTGCTTAACCTGATTGAGTCTCAACAGGACTTACCATGGTGGCGCTTCCTTTCTAATGACCGCTACCAAAAGCAAACCATTGAAGGCGATTTAGAAAAGATCCGCAGTTTTTATTTAGACCGTGGTTATCTACGTTTTAATATCGATTCAACGCAGGTTTCAGTAAGCCCTGAGCGTGAGTCTGTTTATGTTACGGCAAATATCACTGAAGGTGAAAAGTATACCGTTAAAGGTTTTGACTTTATTGGTGACTTGCTAGGCCGTGAAGACTTGATTAAGGAAATCGTGCCGCTTCGAGCCGGTGAGCTGTATAATGGTTCCGTGGTGACGGCAACTGAAGATTTCATAAAAAGCTATTTGGCGCGTTTTGGATATGCTAACGCTGAAGTGCGTACTGTTCCTGAAATTGATGATGAAAATAAAGAAGTACAACTAACGCTATCGGTAGACCCTGGTAAGCGCGTGTATGTGCGTCGAATCGTAGTTAACGGTAACCAAAATACAGCGGATGAAGTATTACGCCGTGAAATGACGCAGCTTGAAGGCGCATGGTTGTCTAACCAAAACTTAGAGCGGTCAAAGCTGCAAATTCAACGTTTGCCATATATGGAATCGGTGGAGTTTGAAGTCAAGCCAATCCCAGGCGTTGAAGATCAGGTTGATGTTGACTTCAAAGTAAAAGAGCAACCTGCTGGTAGTTTCCAAGCAGGTGTTGCTTATGGTTCTTATGCGGGCCTTCAGTTTAACATCGGTGTCAGTGAATCTAACTTCCTAGGTTCTGGTAACCAAGTTGCTTTCAATATAAACACTTCGCGTGGTTCAGAGCGTTATAGTGTGTCTTATACCGATCCTTACTTTACACCTGATGGCGTGTCGCAAGGCAGTAGTGTCTTCTACAGCAAGTTTGATGCGAGTGAATTTGGTATCGTAGATTATAAGTCGACGAGCTATGGCCTCGGCACTAACTTTGGTTTCCCAATTAATGCGATTAACCGTGTTAACTTTGGTATTCGCTGGATAGAAGAAAGCCTTTCGCAAATTTCAGACTTTGAGCAAACACGAGTGCTTCGTGAGAGTTTCTTAAACGAAAGCGATCCAGATGCAGATTATGACTTTACTAAATATGAGTTAAGTGCAGGTTGGTCTCGTGTAACAATTAACCGCGGTATGTTTCCAACAGCAGGTTCTCGTCAAAGCTTGAACTTAAGTATTACTACACCAAACTCTGACTTGAACTTCTTTAAAATTAACTATGACTCACGTTTCTATTGGCCGATTAGTAATGACCATCGTTGGGTATTCTCAGCGAGAGCAGGTTTAGGCTATGGTAACGGTTATGGCGAGACGAATGGGTTTGAGCAAGTATTGCCATTCCAAGAGTTCTTCCGTATTTCAGAGCAAGAACTACGCGGCTTCGACCGAAACACAATCCTACCTCGAGCGGTGCAGCGTGCGCCTAAGTGTATTCCGGGCACACCTAAACCAGATGGTACTGCGGGTAGCTGTATCGGCGGTGACCCTGAGTTTGATACGCTAAGTCTTGGTGGTCGTATTGGTGGTAACGCGAAAGCGCTAGCAGGTCTTGAGCTTATCGTACCAACACCGTTCCTTGACGAAGATAACACCAGTTCTGTAAGAACCAGTTTCTTCGTAGATGCAGCGAACGTATGGGACACAGAATTTGATGTTGATCGCTACAGCAACTTGACGGAAGATCAATACAATCTACTTTCTGACTTCTCTGATCCTACAAGATTCAGAGTATCAACGGGTTTATCTATTCAGTGGATTTCACCAATGGGTCCAATGCTGATCAGTTTTGCATACCCACTCAAAAAAGAAGAAGAAGACGATACCAAGACGATCAGCTTCAATATCAGTAATACATTCTAAGGAGTTTTATTGTGAAAAAATTTATTAAATCATCAACACTAGCCATGACAGCTGCACTAATGATGGGTGCTTCGGGTAGCGCATTTGCACATAAGGTAGGCATCGTAGATATGCAGGAAGTGTATAAGCAAATTCCACAAATGGCGAAAATTGAACAAACGCTACAAGCGGAGTTTGCTGAGCGTCGTCAAGAGCTTGAAAAAATTCAGGGTGACATTCGTTTTGAAGCGGAAAAGTTCAAGCGCGAAGCGACCACAATGAGCGAAGAGCAAAAAGAAGCACTTCGTGAGAAGATCCAAGGCATGCAAAAGACACTTGCTGAAAAAGGTCGTCCACTAGAGCAAGAAATTAAAGCACGTCAAAACCAAGAACTTGCAAAAGTACAAAAGTTAATCGTGGATGCGATTGAATCCGTTGCTAAAAAAGGTAAGTTTGACGAAGTTAAAGTAAAAGATACGACAATTTACTTTAATCCTGATAAAGTAGCCGACCTTTCTGATGATGTGGTAAAAGCGGTTAGCAATAAGTAATGACAAAACTTCACACCTTATCTCAACTCGCTGAGTATCTAGGTGCTCAGCTGCAAGGTGATGGCGATAAATCAATTCGAAATATCGCCACTCTCGCACAGGCAAAAGACGACCAAATCGCGTTTTTAGCCAACAGCAAATACCGTGGTCAGCTTGAAGATACGACTGCGGGGGCCGTGATCTTGAGTGAAAAGGACGCGGACTATTTTGCCGGTAATAAACTCATTATCGCTGACCCTTATGTAGCTTATGCAAAACTTGCACAGAAGCTAGATTCAACCCCTAGCGCAGCATCAGGGGTTCATCGTACAGCAGTTATCTCAGATACTGCAACGCTTGGTGAAAACGTCAGCGTAGGTGCGAATGCCGTAATTGAAGATGGTGCTGTGATTGGTGATGATGTTGAGATAGGGCCGGGCTGTTTCATTGGAAAACATGCCAAAATAGGCGCAAAGACTAAACTCTGGGCAAACGTGACTATCTATCATGAAGTACAGATAGGAGAACAATGTCTATTCCAGTCTGGTGCCGTAATAGGAAGTGATGGCTTTGGCTACGCCAACGAAAAAGGCGAGTGGGTTAAGATCCCTCAAGTTGGCACCGTAATTATTGGCGACCGTGTCGAAGTTGGCGCGAGTACTTCTATTGATAGAGGTGCGCTAGAAGACACCATTATTCATAGTAACGTCATTTTAGATAACCAGATCCAAATTGCCCATAACGTCGAGGTTGGTTACGGTACAGCCATCGCAGGCTGCACAGTACTGGCGGGCAGTGTTAAAATCGGTAAATACTGCCAAATTGGTGGTATGACGGCAATCAATGGTCACAACGAAATTTGTGATGGGGTTGTTATTACTGGTATGAGCATGGTTACTAAAGGAATTACTGAGCCGGGGATCTACTCTTCTGGTTTACCTCACCAAACGAATAAAGAGTGGCGTAAGTCTATTGCACACTTACGCAATTTATCTGACTTTAAGTCGCGCCTGAAGGCACTTGAGGTGTTGACAGCAAAGCTTAAAGAGACTGATGTAGAATAAGGAAGCTATTTTGGCTAACGAATTAAACAGCTTTGATATCCAAGAGATTTTAAAACTTCTTCCACACCGCTACCCAATGTTGCTTGTTGACAAAGTAGTAGATTTTAAGCCAGGCGAATATCTTCACGCGATTAAAAATGTGACGATTAATGAGCCTATTTTTACAGGTCACTTTCCAGAGCAACCTATTTTTCCTGGTGTATTGATCCTAGAAGCGATGGCACAGGCAACCGGTTTACTTGGTTTTAAAACGGTCGAGAATCGTAGCGAGAATGAACTATACTTATTTGCAGCGATTGATAATGCACGTTTCAAACAACCTGTACTGCCGGGTGATACGATGCATTTGCATGTTAAGTTTGAAAAAGAACGTCGTAATATTTGGAAGTTCAGTGCTGAAGCTAAAGTTGAAGGCAAGACGGTGTGTTCAGCTGAAATTATGTGTGCTAGAAGAGAGTTTTAATGGCTATTCATCCTACCGCAATTATCGAATCAGGCGCGCGTTTAGGCGAGAATGTTTCTGTAGGCCCTTATAGTTATATTGGCAATGACGTAATCATTGGTGATAACTGTAAGATTGAATCACATGTTGTGATCAAAGGCCCATCTGAGATTGGTTCAGGCAATCACATTTTCCAATTCGCGTCAGTAGGGGAAGCCTGCCAAGATAAAAAGTACAAGGATGAACCAACCAAGCTAATTATTGGTGATAACAACGTTATTCGTGAGTGTGCGACTATTCATCGTGGCACAATTCAAGATGAAGGGATCACTCGAATTGGTAGCAACAACCTATTTATGGCATACACCCATGTGGCACACGATGCGGTTATTGGCAGCAATGTGATTTTCGCTAACAATGCGAGTGTAGCCGGACATGTACATATTGGTGACTGGGTTATCCTTGCGGGTAATTCAGGTGTACACCAATTTTGTAAAGTGGGTTCACATGCCTTTATTGGCATGTATTCTGGTGTGAATCAAGACGTGCCGCCTTTTGTTACAACGACTGGCACGCCAGCGAGGCCCGTTGCAATTAACACCGAAGGCTTAAAGCGTCGCGGCTTTGAGTCTGATGAAATTATGGCAACAAGACGCGCATACAAAACGTTATTCCGTAAGGGACTGCGTTTGGAAGATGCGTTAGAAGCGTTAAAAGAGGATGCTTCTGAGTTCGCAGCAGTTCAACAAATGATTGATTTTATTGCGACTTCTAATCGCGGTTTGATCCGCTAAACTTGAGCCGCAATACAGGTTATACTTACGCCATACATTTTGTATGGCGTTTTTTTATACTGAAAAATAACAATGGCTAACGAAAAAAATATCACCATTGGCGTGGTCGCAGGAGAGTTATCAGGCGATATACTCGGGGCAGGCCTGATAAATGCGCTAAAACTTCATTACCCCAATGCCAATTTTGTCGGGATCGGTGGCCCTAAAATGCAACAAGCTGGTTGTAAAAGCCTGTTCGACATGGATGAACTGGCTGTTATGGGGCTAGTCGAAGTGCTAGGTCGTTTACCTCGCTTGCTAAAAATTAAAAAGCAGTTGGTAAACTACTTTATTGATAATCCACCTGATGTATTCATTGGCATTGATGCACCAGATTTTAACCTACGGGTTGAAAAGCCATTGAAAGCAGCTGGAATCAAAACTATACAATATGTAAGCCCAAGTGTGTGGGCGTGGCGTCAAAAACGTATTCATAAGATTGCCGAAGCGACTAACCTAGTGCTGTCTTTGCTGCCATTCGAAAAAGCCTTTTATGATAAACATGAAGTGCCTTGTACATTTGTGGGTCATACGCTGGCGGATGAAATTCCACTTGAACCGGATACCGCAGGTGCGCGTGCACAGCTGAACTTAAGTCAAAATGATACGGTTTTAGCACTGCTTCCAGGTAGCCGAGGCTCTGAAGTTGGCTTATTGAGCCGCACTTATCTTGCTACCGCAAAAAAACTAATCGATAAAATTCCCGACTTAAAAATCGTCGTGCCTTTGGTAAACGAAAAGCGCAGAGCGCAGTTTTTGGAAGCCTTGAAAGAAGTTGCGCCGGAATTGAACCCGATTATGCTTGATGGCCAATCAGCACTTGCAATGCAAGCGGCGGATACCGTTTTACTGGCCTCGGGTACTGCCACACTTGAGGCAATGCTATATAAGAAACCAATGGTGGTAGGGTATAAGCTGAATCCTAAGAGTTATTGGATTTTTAATACCTTTTTTACCTTTAACATCAAATACTTTGCCTTGCCGAATTTATTGGCCGACGCACCACTAGTACCTGAGTTTTTACAGGCAGAGTGTAACCCTGACGCACTTGCTGATGCGCTTTTCCCGATGTTAAAAGGCAATAATAGTAAGCTTGTTAGAAAGTTTTACGAGATACATGAGAACATTCGCCTAAATGCCAGCAAACAAGCGGCTCAGGCTGTAATGGAGTTGATAGATGCAAATTGAACGTCCTGATGTGCAGTATATTGCAGGCGTTGACGAGGTAGGACGTGGCCCGTTGGTGGGTGACGTTGTGACCGCAGCCGTCATTTTAGATCCAAGCAAACCGATTATTGGTTTAACCGACTCAAAAAAGCTGTCAGAGAAAAAACGCCTTGCATTGGCAGAAGAAATAAAAGAAAAAGCGTTGTGTTACTGTATTGCAAGAGCGTCAGTTGCAGAAATTGACGATCTGAATATTCTTCACGCAACGATGTTGGCGATGACACGCGCAGTTGAAGGATTGGAAATTCAACCAAATCATGTATTTGTTGATGGTAATCGTTTACCTAAGCTGAGCGTTGCGGCTACTGCAGTTGTAAAAGGGGATAGCCTAGTTGCCGAGATAAGTGCGGCATCCATATTGGCGAAAGTCACTCGAGACAATGAGATGTTAGCACTGGATGCGGAATATCCTGAGTTTGGTTTTGCAGGCCACAAAGGTTATCCAACCAAAGCCCACTTTGCTGCACTCGCAGCACATGGGGTTACTCCGCATCATCGTACAAGCTTTAAGCCTGTGCAACGAATTTTGGCCGAGAAGGAGTAAGCATGCCAGCCCCGCAGTTTGTCCATTTGCGTGTACACAGTGACTTCTCAATGGTGGACGGTCTAGCTAAGACTAAACCAATTGTGGCAAGGGCCGAAGAGCTTGCAATGCCTGCCCTTGCCATCACCGATCAAATGAACTTATGTGGTTTGGTGCGCTTCTATAGCGGCGCCCACGGGGCAGGGATTAAGCCAATAATTGGAGCGGACTTTTGGCTTAAGTCAGATCAATTTCCTGATGAGCCAAGCCGAATTCTCGTTCTCGCTAAGAACAATCAGGGTTATAAAAACCTGACTTTGTTGATCTCCGATGCTTATCTTCGCGGCCATGTTTTCCATCGTCCTGTTATTGATAAAGAGTGGCTAGCAAAATATAAAGAAGGTCTGATCCTTATTTCCGGCGCGAAAGATGGCGACTTAGGTAAAGCTATCTTAAAAGGTAATCCTAAGCTCATTGAGGAGACTCTAGCGTTTTACGAACAGCATTTTAGCGACCATTTTTATATCGAGTTGCAACGCACCTCACGTGCACAAGAAGAAGAATATCTCCACGGTGCTGTGGAGGTGGCGGCGGCGCGTAATATACCCGTTGTGGCGACGAATGAAGTGGTGTTTTTACATGAAAAAGACTTTGATGCCCATGAAATTCGCGTTGCTATTCACGACGGTTACACATTAGAAGATAAAAATAGACCAAAGCGATTTTCTAAAGAGCAATATTTAAAGACTTCTGAGCAAATGCAAGCGCTCTTTAGCGACATTCCAGAAGCTTTAGAAAACACCGTAGAAATCGCCAAACGCTGTAACGTGACGGTACAGCTTGGCACATATTTCCTACCAGATTATCCAACGGGCGATCTGGCGATTGAAGATTTCTTGGTAAAAGTGTCGAAAGATGGTCTAGAAGAACGTTTGCAGTTTTTATTTCCTGACGAAAATGACCGCAAAGAAAAGCGTGGTGAGTATGACGACCGTCTGCAGGTTGAGCTTGACGTTATTAACCAAATGGGATTTCCAGGTTACTTCTTAATCGTAATGGAGTTCATTCAGTGGAGTAAGGATAACGGCATCCCTGTAGGTCCTGGTCGTGGCTCCGGTGCCGGCTCTTTGGTGGCATATGCGCTTAAGATCACAGATCTTGACCCACTTGAATTCGATCTCCTATTCGAACGATTCCTTAACCCAGAACGGGTTTCGATGCCAGACTTTGACGTCGACTTCTGTATGGATAGGCGGGATGAGGTAATTGACCACGTAGCTAAACTCTACGGTCGTGACGCAGTATCTCAGATCATCACTTTTGGTACGATGGCGGCAAAAGCGGTAATTCGAGACGTCGGCCGTGTGCTTGGCCACCCTTATGGCTTCGTAGATAGGATTTCCAAGCTTGTACCTGGCGACCCTGGTATGACACTTGCCAAAGCGTTTGATGTTGAGCCTCGCTTGCCTGAAGCTTATGACAGTGATGAAGAAGTCCGTGAACTGATCGATAAATGTCGTATTCTTGAAGGCTGTACACGTAACGCGGGTAAACACGCCGGTGGTGTTGTTATCTCGCCTACCACTATTACCGACTTTGCAGCACTGTATTGCGACGAAGAAGGTAAATTCCCAGTTACCCAGTTTGATAAGAATGACGTAGAAACTGCAGGTCTGGTTAAGTTTGACTTCCTCGGTTTAAGAACGCTAACCATTTTGCAATGGGCGCTCGACATGGCGAACGAACGCCTTGGCAGAGAAAGTCGTGAACCGATTGATATTGCCGCCATCCCACTGGATGACCCTGCAAGTTTTAAAGTGTTACTAGACGCACAAACAACTGCGGTATTCCAGTTGGAATCTCGTGGTATGAAAGACTTGATCCGTCGCTTGAAGCCAGACTGTTTCGAAGACATGATCGCACTGGTTGCACTATTCCGTCCAGGCCCGTTGCAATCAGGCATGGTAGATAACTTTATCGACCGTAAGCATGGTCGCGAGGAAGTATCGTATCCTGATGCGCAATATCAGCACGAAAGCCTACAACCTATACTGGAGCCGACCTACGGGATCATCCTTTACCAAGAACAGGTAATGCAGATAGCGCAGGTGCTTGCAGGTTATAGCCTAGGCGGCGCAGATTTGCTTCGTCGTGCAATGGGTAAGAAAAAGCCAGAAGAAATGGCAAAGCAACGTGCAACGTTCGAAGATGGTGCCAAAAACAATGGCGTCGAAGGCGAACTTGCCATGAAAATCTTCGACTTGGTAGAGAAATTCGCGGGTTACGGCTTTAACAAATCACACTCTGCTGCTTACGCGTTGGTGTCTTACCAAACGCTATGGATGAAAACCCATTTCCCTGCCGAGTTTATGGCGGCGGTAATGTCAGCGGATATGGATAACACCGACAAAATCGTAACCTTGGTCGATGAATGCGAAAACATGAAGTTGACGCTGCTACCACCAGATGTGAATGCCGGTGTTTATAAATTTACTGTAAATCGTCAAGGTGAGATCGTCTATGGTATAGGGGCGATAAAAGGCGTAGGTGAAGGTCCTGTTGAAGCTATTCTTGAAGCGCGAGCTAAGGGAGGAGAATTTAAAGATTTATTCGACTTCTGTGCGCGAGTTGATTTAAAGCGCCTAAATAAACGCGTGATTGAAAAGCTAATATACGCAGGAGCGCTTGATAAGCTTGGCCCTGATGGAGATCAGCCAGGGCGTGCGACTTTACTGGCAAGCCTAAAGGATGCCATGAAGTCGGCAGAGCAGCATCACAAAGCTGAATCACTTGGACAGAGCGACTTATTTGGTTTGCTTGCGGTTGAGCCAGAGGAGGTTGAACAAGCCTTTATCAAAGCCACGCCGCTCAGCGATAAAGAATGGTTAAACGGGGAAAAAGAGACGTTAGGTCTCTACCTAACTGGTCACCCAATTAATCAATATCGCAAAGAATTAAAATATTATACCTCTGGCAAGTTAGTTGACTTACAACCCGGTAATCGTGATACGGTAGCAACCGCGGCGGGACTGGTTATCAATGCTCGTACCTTGATAAACAAAAAAGGAGCGCGTTGGGGACTTATCACTTTAGATGACAAAAGTGCCCGAATTGATGTACGCTTATTTCCTGAACAGTTTGAAATGTACCAAGAAATGCTGCAAATTAACCAAATCTTGGTAATATCTGGACAGGTCAGCTTTGATAACTTCTCTGGTGGCATTACAATGACCGCAAGAGAAATCTCTACCATTGCTCAGGCGCGAGAAAAGCGTATTAGTGCAATAAAAATGACGCTAAATATGGCTCAAATTGACGCGAACTTCTTTGATAATTTCAAAAAAGTGCTAGAACCATATAAATTTGGAACGTGTCCGGTAAAAATTAAATATCAGCGTCCTGATGCATTAGCAGAGTTAACATTAGGAACACAATGGTGTGTGACGCCGAGTGATGAGCTTTTAACTCGTTTATCACTATTGGCGGCGCAGGAATTAGAATTAGAATTTAACTAAACAGGTAGTTTAGAGCATGAGCCTCAATTATCTTGAATTTGAACTTCCAATCGCTGAATTGGAAGCAAAGATCAAAGAATTACAAAACGTTAGCCGCTCTGGCGATTTAGATCTTAGCCTTGAAGAAGAGATCAGCCGCTTAAAAGACAAAAATGTTGAGCTAACCAAGAAAATTTTTGACGACTTGGGCGCTTGGCAAGTGTCTCAATTAGCGCGTCATCCGCTTCGTCCATATACTCGCGATTATATTGAACGCATTTTTACCGAGTTTGACGAGTTCGCGGGCGACCGTACTTTTGCTAACGATCCGGCTATTCTTGGTGGTGTTGCACGACTTGACGACAAGCCAGTAATGATTATCGGTCAGCAAAAAGGTCGTGATACGGCTGAAAAAATCAAGCGTAACTTTGGTATGCCAAAGCCAGAAGGTTACCGTAAAGCATTACGCTTAATGGAAATGGCTGAACGCTTTAAGATGCCAATCATCACCTTTATCGACACTCCGGGAGCCTATCCGGGCGTAGGCGCTGAAGAGCGCGGTCAAAGTGAAGCGATTGCACGTAATCTTAAGGTGATGGCGGCGCTCAAAGTACCAACCATTTGTACCGTAATTGGTGAAGGTGGCTCTGGTGGGGCATTAGCTATTGGAGTTGGTGACAGAGTGAACATGCTGCAATACAGCACCTATTCTGTAATTTCACCTGAAGGGTGTGCTTCGATTCTTTGGAAGAGTGCAGACAAAGCGTCACTTGCAGCAGAAGCTATGGGCGTATCAGCTTCTCGCGTAAAAGAGCTAGACCTTATCAATAACATCATCGAAGAGCCGCTAGGTGGCGCGCACCGCAACTACGATGCGATGGCGAAAAACCTGAAAGTTCAACTTAAGCGTGACTTGGCAGATCTTGAAGCGCTAGGCACCGAAGAGATGTTAGATCAGCGTTATAAGCGCCTGATGTCATTTGGTTATTGTTAATACGGGTTTCTGCTCGTATTGATATCAATGCTAATTTAAGTTAAAAAGCCGCTATAGAGCGGCTTTTTTATTGATTGTAGAAAAATGATTAATAGTCAGATTTACCAACAAGTAGAGTCAAGTTTAACAGTATTGAGCTCCAGCCTTGACGCCAAAGGGTTGTGTATTGCTTTATCTGGCGGTGTGGATTCGGTTGTGTTGCTCCATCTTTGTCGAGAATATGCAAATAAGCATAACGTTGCACTCCAGGCGGTTTATGTTAATCATGGCTTGTCACAGCACGCTACGCAGTGGCAGCAATTTTGCCAATCACTTTGTGAAACACTTAATGTTCCCTTTATTGCAAAACAGGTTGCCATTACTCGGAAAGCCCGAACTAGCCTCGAAGCGCAAGCACGCGAAGCTCGCTATCAAGCGTTAGATGACGCGGCCAAAGCTGGTTTTGCAATCGTGCTTGGACAACATGCCGATGACCAAGTAGAAACTTTCTTACTGAGATTAAAGCGCGGCTCTGGGTTACTCGGGCTTGGAGCGATGAAAGCGACAACTCAGCTGCCATCTGGGCGTGATTGTATTCGTCCGTTACTTGCCGTTAGTCGCAGTGATATTGAAGCATTTGCACAGCAGTTTGGTCTTGAGCATATTACAGATGAGTCCAATGCAGACGATGCGTTTGATCGCAACTTTTTGCGCAATCAGGTGATCCCGTTACTTACCTCTCGATTCAATGGTTTTGTAGGTAACACACTGCGTAGTATTGATATTTTACAGCGCCAACAAGCCATAATTGATGAGGTGAGTGAAGAAGACTTAAAAAAATGCTGTTGTCGGACTGCGTTGAATATTACGGCACTACAGCAACTTTCGCATGCGAGAAGAGATAATGTCATCAGACTGTGGCTTTCAAAGCAGGGCATAGAGATGCCGAGTCAAAAACAGTTGGATGAAATCGTACTGCAGGCATTTTCATCACGCCAAGACAGTCAACTTGAAATTCGTTTTAAGCAAGGTGCAGTGAGGCGTTATCGTGATGCACTTTATTGGGTAACAGAAACTAGCCAAAAGCATGATATTGAGACCGTTAATCTCAACGAACTAAGCGGGAAAAGTACACCTGTTTCTATACAAATGGGGAAGGGGATCCGTAAACCTTTCTTGGACGAAATCGTTAGCATTCGCTACGGCAGACTTAAAGATAAAATCAAACCACAGGGCAAACCTGGCTCTAATACCTTGAAACATTGGCTAAAGGATTTGCACGTTCCAAGCTGGGAGCGTGATTCTATTGCGGTTGTCTATTACAATGATACTCCGGTTGCGGTGAACGGCCTGTTTGTGAGTGCCGAGCACGCTGAAGACATTGGCATTATTTGGGTAGTAAAAGATGACTGAAAGTAAAAAGATTGGCCAACAGTTAGCGCAAAAGTCGCCTTATGCGGTGGTGTTCACTGTGGTGGTGTTTATTGTACTCTTTATGCTGAGTGAAGTGGTGTGGCTGAATCAAGTATTTGCTTCTGCATCTGGCATTATCAGTATCGTATTTTTACTTCTGTATTGGCATGGTAAGGGCGGAATGTATTTTATTCTTGGCCTACTTGCGCCAATGCTTGCAGTGATGTTTTCAGAGTTACCCGATTTCCTCGCGCTTGCATGGGTAATAAATGGATTTTTTAACGGCGCGGCGCTTGCCCTGATGGCATATCTATACTTAGGAAAAGGTGCTCAGCGTTAACGCATAACACTGAGCAAAAGGGGAAGTGGTTTTTTATACTGCGCGAGCGCAGTTTCGTCCGGCTGCTTTGGCGCGGTATAGGCCGCTATCCGAACGAGCAAATATATTGTCAGCAGTGTCATGGCTCGATGCCAGTGTAAAGCCTATGCTTGTGGTCACCGTGTATTTAGCCAACATGCTCGATTTTCTTACGGTTTCCATTATTCTCTCTGCAATTACTTTGTTGGTGGTAAACGCAGGATCGTCAATCAAAATGGCAAACTCATCGCCACCGAACCGAAATACCGAGTCTGTCGCACGCGTTGAGGTTTGCAAAATGCGCGCAAATTCAACCAATACTTCATCACCAGCTTTATGACCATGAACATCGTTCACTTGTTTAAAGTTATCTAAATCTAAAAGCATTAGGCTAAAATTACGATGTTGACGACGACAACGCTCGAGCTTTTCTTCTAAATTGTCAGTAAATTGACTGCGATTATAAAGTCCAGTTAGTGAGTCCTTGGTTGCTAATTGCAATACACGGTTGTACATCAAGGCATTACGCATTGGGTAAATTAAACAAGCGTGTAACTTTGATAGTTTCGCCTTGATCGCTTCACTAAAAGGAAACTCACTGAAATACACCAACTGGCCTAAGTGCTCTTTTTCGAGCTCAAGATCAAACGTACTGGCTGGAAATTGGCTATCGCAGTCCTTCATTTGAAAGACACCAAGGCTGCAATGGAACTGAAGTCCCGAAATTTTTGAAATTCTTGCCACATGCTCCGCGTAAATAGTCAACAGCTCATTAATGTTGAGCGTTGTCTGAAGTTTGTCGACTAATCGTGCGTAGTGTTCACCGCCTTGCGTACTATACTGTTCAGAATTGAACGGCAAGTAATCGCCTCTGGTCGGCAACCTCTGTGTCAAAATATGGACGTTTTCCATATTTCTTCCCCTTAAATACAACAATACATGTTTAATATGCGAACTTTATGCCAAAAATTTAAACTGGCTTAAAAACAAACGCTTGCTATATTTAAAAGAAAGAAAAAGAAATCCACCTTTATTTCCCGTCAATTTTTCGCTCAGGAGGCAGATTGCAAAGTATCTTCGCGCAGGTTTTTGCCTTGCTATTATGTGCAGTGATTTTAGTCTGGTCCTTTAAGCGGATTGGCTTACCGCCTATTTTGGCTTATTTGCTCACTGGAGTAATTGCGGGCAGCCACGGCATTGGATGGATGAGTGACAGCCAAGAAATTCACTTTATGGCCGAGCTTGGGATAGTATTCTTGCTGTTCAGTTTAGGACTTGAATTTTCCGTGCCAAAATTAATGGCGATGCGAAACGTGGTATTCGGGCTGGGGAGTTTACAGGTCATTGTGACCACGATTATCGGTATGCTAGTGTTGCGTTTTATGCAATATGAGTGGGAGGGGGCATTTGTGATTGCGAGCCTCATTGCACTCTCTTCTACGGCGGTGGTGGTCAAGCTATTAAAAGAACTAGGGATGCTCAATACACGTCATGGTCAGCTTGGTATCGGTATATTGTTATTCCAAGATATTGCCGTTGTGCCGCTGCTTATCGCATTTCCGCTTATTTCCTCTGCGAGTAACTCAGAGCTGGCATCGGCGCTGTTTTTTGCGTTTGCAAAGGGTGCGGTCGTGTGTCTTGTCTTATGGGCAATAGGTAAGTGGTTACTACCAAGAATATTTAATGAAATCGCATTGGTGAGAACAGACGAGCTCTTTGTTTTGTCTACCTTGGTCGTTGCTCTTTGCGCGGGCTCGCTCACTTACGCGTTTGGACTCTCAATGGCACTCGGTGCATTTTTAGCGGGCATGATGTTAGGAGAAAGCCAATATCGACATCAGCTTGAGGCAGAAATTAGACCATTTAGAGATATTTTAATGGGGCTCTTTTTTGTCACAGTGGGTATGCAGCTAAATATTCCTTATGTGCTTGACCAGTTTGTTTATATTGTTGCAGCACTTGCTGCTGTACTTGTGATCAAAGTGTTGATCATCGTTGGCGTTGCGCAGTTAATGGGTGAGCGTAAAAAAGACGCTTGGGGCGCTGGTATTTTGATCTGGCAAATGGGGGAGTTTGGCTTTGTATTACTCGCGCTTGCCAGTAAGCATCAGTTGTTGGATCAAAATGCAGTGTCGTTTTTGATTACCCTTGGCGTGTTGTCTATGGCGCTAACACCTTATCTCATTAGTAAAACTGCTTATCTCCTCAATATCTTGGGGATTGAAAAAGACTGGCAACCGGAAGCTCCAAGTGGTTATAACGCAGCTGATTTAAAAAATCATGTTGTAATTTTCGGTTATGCGCGTGTTGGTCAAACCATTGCACGATTTTTACGTCCAGAGGCTATTCCTTATATTGCGGTAGAGCGTAACCCGCAAATTGTACAAGACGCGCAAATTGCGGGTGAGCCTGTGTTATTTGGTCATGCGGCACAAAAAACGCTGTTAAAATCAGCAAATATTGATAAAGCGCGCTTGGTTATTATTACTTTTGATGATTTTGAACAAACGCAAGTAGTTGTTGATGCCATTCGTCGGCGCACCCACGAAGTGAAGATCTTGGTACGAATGAAAGATGACAGCTATATGGAGCAGTTAAAAGCCATGGGGGTCGCAGAAGTTGTGCCAGAAACTTTAGAGGCAAGTTTGATGTTAGTTTCTCATGTGCTGTACATGTCTGGCGTGCCAATGCGCAGGATTTTTCGTCGCGTCAGTAAAGAGCGAGAAAATCGTTATCCGTATTTACATGGTTTTTTTGCTGGAGACAGCAGTGATCTGCATGAAGTCACTGGCGAGCGATTAGAGTATTTGCATGCCATTGCTTTACCTGACAATGCGTTTGCTGTTAACAAGTCAATTGCTGAGCTTGAACTCAAGGTCAAGCGCGTTGATATTACTGCACTAAGACGCGACGGCGAAGAAATTGCTCAGCCAGATGAGCAAACCGTTTTACGCGTTAATGATGTTTTACTCTTAAAGGGGAAACCTCGCCGCGTTGAACGTGCGGAGCAGTTTTTACTCGATGGCCTACCGTAATAATGTTTCTTTAATCTGTGCCTTTTTAACAGATCGCCGCGTAAAGCGTCTCCTACAACACAAAGTAAGAGCAGGTTCATCCTGCGATATTGAGTACAGTTTTTGTTGTCAGAGCTCGCCGCGTAAAGCGTCACCTACAACACAAAGTAGGAGCAGGTTCATCCTGCGATCTTGTGCGCTGTTTTTGTTGTTACAGCTCGCCGCGTAAAGCGTCTCCTACAACACAGAGTAGGAGCAGGTTCACCCTGCGATCTTGTGCTCCGTTCTGTTTTTGTTGCTACAGCTTGCCGCGTAAAGCGTCTCCTACAACACAGAGTAGGAGCAGGTTCACCCTGCGATCTTTTATGCTTTTACTCCCTGTCGAGCTTGCTCAATAAATGCTGCTTAACGGTGGGCCATTCTGAGGCGATAATCGAATACACAACGGTGTCTCTTAGCTCGCCGTTTTTACCAATCTGGTGGTTACGCAAGACACCATCGAGCTTAGCGCCAAGCCGCTCAATGGCACTTCGAGAAGCATGATTAAAAAAATGGGTTCTAAACTCTACGGCAATGGCGTCAAAATCTTCAAAAAGTTGCTGTAGCAGCAAAAACTTACACTCCGTGTTAACCGCTGTTCGACGCACTTTATCGCTGTACCACGTATAGCCTAGCATGGCACGGCGGTTGGCTATATCTGCATTGTAATAGCGGGTGGTTCCCACGATTTCGTTGCTGCTATTTAGCCTTACCGCATAGGCAAGGTTGCCTTCAGATGCTTGACTTATCGCAGTGTTAACATAGCGTTCCATATCGTCTGGATTGGGAACATTGGCATACCAAAGCTTCCAAGCTTCACCATCTTTTACTGCTTGTTGCAGCGCATTAATATGTGTTGTTGATAATGGTTCAAGGGTGACATGTTGTCCTATCAGTGGTTTATCAGTTGGCCACATGCGTTACTACTTCCTTATTTTGAGTATGGTTTAAATCTTACTTGAGTTCCAAAAACTCTCTCATTTCGTCCAAGCGGTTCATGCCGTCTTCAAACCCAAGCTCGATGAGTTTTTGTGTATAAGTACGCTCAAACAGCAAGTAACTCGTTAAACTCGACGGAGAATGCTTTTTAACCCCCATGGTTCTGAGCAACAGCTTGATTGCCAATGGCATATCTTCGTAATAATGATCTGCGACTTCATTAAAATTAACCGTTGGCTTGATGAGCATATGATCTACTCGCCTAAGCTCTTTGTGCTTTTCTCTGGCCGGTAGCAAACTTACCGTGCGATTGACGCGATCGAGCCGTTCGATGTCTGAATTTAAGGTATCGCTAAACACACTGTCTAGTAGGTGACCGGCGACCACAGACATTCCCGGAAAATGCGGCTCATAACCGAGCGGCTGTGGTAGTTTAGGCTGCTCAACACCGATCACAAAGATTTTATCCGCACCTAAATGAATGGCAGGGCTTAGCGGGGAGAGCTGGTGGATAGAGCCATCACCATAGTAATGATGCTTAACGCGCACGCTTGGAAACACCATTGGTATAGCCGAACTCGCCATGAGTAAGTCGAGCGAAATCGTGCCCGGAACACCTTCGCGCTTTGAGCGCTGCCAAGGCTCAGCATTGTTCGCCTGATAAAACGCCACAGACTTACCAGTAGAATAGCTCGAAACCGTAATCGCGATGGCATCAAGATAATGGCGGTGTAGATTGTGATCGATGCGATTTAAATCAAGCACATTAGCCAGCAGCTTTCGAAGTGGCGAGTTATTTAACAAGCTGGCTGGTGGCTGATTAAGATACTGCGCTTGAAAGCTGCGCATCATATTGGCAAATAAATGGCCGTATGCACCGGTAAACGAGCTTTTGTACACCATATCGGTGCTAAAGTTCTTCCAAATATATTCCACTTTTTTCACCGCAAGGTGAAAGCAAGAGGCGTAACAGGCAATCCCTGCCGAGTTAATTGCGCCGGCAGAGGTGCCAGTAATGATTTCAAAGGGGAGGGGAGAAGTACGAGGCATACTTTGCGCAAGCGCCTTTAATACCCCAACTTGATAAGCGGCCCTTGCACCACCTCCAGTCAGTAGTAAGGCAATTTTTTTATCACTCGTTCTGTGCTTTCTCAAAAGAGGCCATCCTGCTGTTAAATTTGCTTAATTTAAATTTGGTCTTTTTATGCGTTATTTATCTTTGTTGATGTTGTAATGCTTTAGGTGCAAAGAGTTGATAACTCCAGTAAATGCGTTATTTTTAGTAGTAAAGTGCCACTTTGCCCTTAAGCCGCTTATAGGTTGTTTTATTTATTCTAGTTGAACCTAGCTAAAACCCAAGTTGCCTGAGTGCACATACCCGCGCAATATATTAGGCTATTATTTTGAAATTTAAGCACTAAAGCGCTATGGTGGCACAAACAAATTTTAACAAACTAGCGATTTAATTTAGTCGCTAATTGGCGCGATTTTGTATTTAATAAAGTGGCAATTTAGCTTAACTTCAATGTACTGAACTTAAGTTCGGTGCTCAAGTATTTTTATTAAGATCAAATGTTTGAACAAGGTGTAGCCAGAGTCTGCACCACAACGCATTTTTTTAGGGTTTCAGCGCGCATTAAGTTATTAGTCAAGTATTTGGTGATAGTTTTACAATAACGCGTATCAACAATGACGAAGAGGGAGTCCCCATGTCAGAGAATCATCAAGAAGGTAATAAAAGACCTTCTAACAGCCAGTTGTTATTTGCCGCGGTAGTTGTACTAGCGTTGATTATTGTGGCTGTATTTGTGCTAGCACAAAAAGACACCTCATCGACGGAAAACCAAAAGGTAAAGCAAGATATTGTTGTGCCTGAACAATCAGAAACGCCACTGGTCAATACCGCAAGAGAAACACCACCTGAGCAAGTGGTTGAGCCTGAAGTAACCTTGCCACCGCAACGAGAGCAAATCGAGCCAGAGCAAGTAGAACCGGTTGAACCTGAAGTAACACTACCGCCGCTTTCACAAAGTGATACAGAAATTAAAGAAGCGGTATCGAATTATCTTTCTAATCAAGCGGTAAAATTGCTGGCAGACGATGACGTGATTCGCCGCACGGTAGTTTATGTAGATAACCTATCAAAGGGTAAAGTGGCAGAAAACCACTCACCAGTGGTGAAGCCGCAAGATGACTTTAGCGTAATTGATGACGACATTATTATTACCGATCCTAACAGCTACGAGCGTTACACACCTTATGTCGCTATGTTCGACACCATGAGTACCGCGCAAGTGGTTAGATTATACGCCCAATACAAACCTTTATTTGAAGAAGCATACGAAGAAATAGGCTACGAAGGAGATGCATTCAACGGCACGTTAACTGACGCAATCGACGAGTTGTTGGCAACACCCATTCCAGACACCGCATTGCCTTTGGTAAAAGACTCAGTTACCTATAAATATGCTTATGCAGAATGGGAGCAACTTTCTCCGGCGCAAAAACAGTTTTTAAGAATGGGTCCTGAAAACATGAAAAAAGTGAAAAAGCGCCTAGAAGAAATTAAAATTGCGTTGAACAAATAAGCACACAGCCTCATAAAATCTACAAAAGCTTGGCAAACTGTTTAAACATCACTCAGTTAGCCAAGCTTTTTGACTTTTCCCTTGCATCCCCCTGCAATCTTCGAGATAATTCTTCCCGCGCCAAACAAGGCCCTCAATGGTAGTCTTATTGGTCCTCTCGCAACAATAGTACGTGAATCTGGTCAGGTCGGGAACGAAGCAGCCACAGCGTATGACTTGTGTGCCGGGATGTGGCTGGTAAGACTGCCACCCAAACCTCCATACTTGTTGTTTGAAGTATAAGTCTGCAAATTTGTAGTAAAACCCTGCATAAAAATTGAAATATAATCCTGCATAGCCTACTTTTAAATCGTCTCACATATTCGGTGATGGTTATGATCAGGCGTAAACTCAAACATTCCAGAGTCAAAAATCTATATAAGTTTGCAAGTCAAAAGAACAAAGCCACTTGCTTAGTTGAATCATCCTTAGAGTTCGATGCGTGCTTTCACTTTGAATACTCTCGCGAAATTAAAACCTTTGAAGCACAACCATTAGGGTTTGAGTATGAGTTTGACGATAGAACTTGCCGCTACACGCCTGATTTTTTGATAACGCACCATAAAAAGCCGCAAAAATATATAGAAATTAAGCCTTACAGTAAAGTCGCAAACCCTGAATTTAGAGCACGCTTTGTGCAAAAACAGTTGGTTGCCAAAGAACAAATAGGCATTGAACTGATATTAGTCACTGATAAACAAATTCGTGTTTACCCAACCTTAGATAATTTAAAGTTGCTTCATCGTTACTCTGGCTTTCAGTCTTTAACCGATCTTCAGCTTTCCATTATTCAGTTACTTAATCAGTGGCGAAAACTAACCATTCAAGATTTGGTAATGACCCTAAAAGCCTCTATCGGTGAGGTGCTTGCCTCGGTATATCGTTTATTGTCTTTAGGTAGTGTTAATTCAGACTTAAACACAGAACTTACTTTAGAGTCGGTGATTTGGGCTGATGGAGTTTGAAGACGAGTTTAACTTTGAGGAAGCACCGCAAAAGCTAGCTGAAACCGCTAAAGCGGAAGAGCCTAACCCTCAACCTCGTGATTTAGAGTCACTGCCCAAGGAAGTGCAAGATGCTACGCTTGCACGACTTAAATACATCAAGTGGCTAAAACAGCGCTTAGTAGGTGGTTGGACACAGAAAAACTTAGCACCACTACTGGCTGAAATGCCTGAATTCCTAGGGCAAGAAAAACCAAAGTGGCGCACGGTTGCTGGGTGGCACGCTGACTATATTAAAGCCGAAGAAGACATTCATGCTTTGATCCCAAAGCATCATCGCAAGGGCAACCGCCAAGCCCGCACCGACACAGACAAATTCTTTGAGCTAGCTCTAACTCGTTATTTAACCAGAGAAATGCCGTCCGTTGCGTCAGCATATCAATACTATTGCGACCAAATCGTTTTAGAGAATGAAAAAGTGTTAGGTGAGCCACTAAAACCACTTACCTATAAAGCGTTTAAAAACCGCATTGATAACTTGCCCCAGTATGAGGTGATGCTTGCACGTTATGGTAAACGCTTAGCCGACATTGAATACAACAAAGTGATGAGCCATAAAAGGCCCACTAGAGCACTTGAGCGTGTTGAAATAGACCATACACCACTGGACCTCATTCTATTGGACGATGGACTTGATGTGCCATTGGGAAGACCAACCTTAACCTTGCTCCTTGATGTTTATAGCCACTGCGTTGTTGGCTTTTACCTTGGTTTTCAGAGTCCTGGTTACGATGCTGTGCGCAGAGCGATAAGTCATGCGATGAAGCCTAAGAGCTATCTTAAAAGTACCTATCCAGAGATCGTAAATGAATGGACGTGTTGTGGAAAGATAGAAACTTTAGTGGTTGATAATGGTGCCGAATTTTGGTGTCAGTCATTAGAGCTTGCTTGTGAAGAGGTTGGGATAAATATTAGCTATAACCCGGTTGGCAAACCTTGGCTTAAGCCCTTCGTTGAGCAGTTTTTTAAAACCATTAACGAAATGATGCTTTCGCCATTTCCCGGTAAAACATTCTCAAACATGCTCGCGAGGCATGATTATAACCCGAAAAAAGATGCCATATTGCGTTTTGGCACCTTCACTATGTTGTTTCATAAGTGGATTGTTGATGTTTATCATCAATCAGCTGATGCGAGGTTTCGATACATCCCCCATGAAGACTGGAACAAAGGGTTTGCTGCACTGCCTCCTGCACAGTTAACGGAACAAGATACAGACAAGCTGGATGTTGTTATGTGCATGGCGAAAGAGAAAACATTGCGCAAAAGAGGCATTAAGAATCTACATATTAACTACGACAGTGACGAACTCTCTTTATACCGTAAGCGATACAGCCCCAAAAAGAGCATAAAGGTTAAGGTTAAAATAAACCCAGATGATCTGTCGTATGTATACGTCTACCTAGATGCGTTAGAGCACTATATAAAAGTGCCAAGCATTGATTCAGAGGGCTATACAATGGGTTTGTCTCTGATCAGGCATAAAATCCATCTTAAGTTTCACAGAGACTATATTCAGGGCAAAGTAGATCTATTGGGGCTTGCCAAGGCGCGGCAATTTATTGATGAGCGAGTGAAAGAAGAAGCCCGGCAGCTTAAAAACGTAGGGTCAAAAACCAAAGTCACTGGCACCAAAGCAATTGCTAGAGCGCAGGGCGTAGATAATACTCAAGTCAAATCTATTGCTAAAACGCCTGAAACAAAGCAAGTCGAGCCAACCGCCGCTGACACTAAGCCTAAAAAAGACGATGATAACTGGGATGACTTTGTCTCAGATCTTGAGGCATTTTAGTTATGCTTACCGAGGCTAAAAAGGCAAAACTCAATCAATTCAAAGCGGTGTTTATTGAATATACCGTACCAAAGACCATCATAAATGATTTCGACAAACTGCGTTTGCATCACGACCTTGCAGGTGAAAAGCCATGCATGATGTTAAGTGGTGATACTGGGTGTGGTAAATCGGCATTGATTAAACATTATTACGATAACAATCCACCGCACTTTGCGGATGGTCGGCGAAAAGTACCTGTATTGCTGAGCCGAATACCGAGTAACCCATCAATTGAATCCACCTTAAAGCAGTTGCTACACGACCTTGGACAGTTTGGTGCTAAATCTAGCAAGCGAGTTAGAAATGGTAATGAGATAGCGCTGGCTGAAAGTTTAGTTGAGCAATTAAAGCGCTCTGGTACAGAGTTAATTATTATTGATGAGTTTCAAGAGCTTGTTGAAAACAATCTCGGTAAAAAGCGCCGAGACATTGCGAATCAGTTTAAATACATCAATGAAAAAGCGGGGATCTCCATCGTATTAGTCGGTATGCCTTGGATAGATCAAATAGCCGATGAGCCCCAGTGGTCATCACGTATTTTTATTCGCCGCTTTATTCCTTACTTTAAAATATCAGAGAAAAAAGAGCTTCAACTTTTTATTCGTGTGCTTAAAGGGTTTGCAAATCGACTACCATTTTCAGACAAGCCTCGTTTTGAGGATTTGGATATCGCATTATCACTTTTTGCCATTTCAAATGGCTGCCTTAGAAAGCTGAAAAACTTCTTAGACTCAGCACTTACTGAAGCGCTAATAAGCGATGCTGTAACCCTCGACAAGCAATGTTTAAGTTCTGCGTTTAAGGCTTGGCGGCCTGAGCTCGACAATGTATTTGAGATGAATGTTAATGAAATTGAGGGATGTGAGGTGGAACAGTACTCCACTTTTAAACCCGACGGGCCTCAAGATGAAGACCCATTTATAGATACCCAGTTTTGTAAACAAGTACCACTGGTGCAGTTGTTGAAGAAGTGAACGTAGTATTGTTCTTTAATTACTTATATGTAGTTTCTACCGAGTAGTTTTTGGTAGGAAAATTTACACTAAGAGTTAGGATTATTATTGTTAGGTGATAATTTGTATATGTAGAATTTGCATTCTAATGAGCAAATATTTTTTGGAATTTAGTCTTATAAGATACAGGTGTATCGAATGAATCAGGTTAGTAGTTTTCAAAGTATGAGCTTGCTGAAGATCAACCAAGCTAATATTTATTATAACTGTGCCATTGGCTTTAATTACCTTACGCTAGACTTAGTTAAAGTAGCTAAAAGTCTATTAAATTCAGGTATATCTAGGTCAGTCTTTTTTTCAGATTACAATTGTCTATATACTAATTCTGAAGGGACATTGGAATACGAGAAAATACAGCTAGAAGGCCGTCACTGGGATAGTACATGGAAAGCGAAATTTAGTGAGAAAGTACCGAAAAGTATTGTTACGGATTTAATGATAGCTTGTCAGATCTCGTTTCATGAAAGTAAGTTACAAAAGTATAATTCACTTTATTTGCGAGCGAGCCTCCCTCCAGTAGTTCTTGAATTTGATGATCATATACTTCCTCTGCATTCATCAGTTAAAATTTTTTCGGATGGTATCGCTATTCTGAGTTTTCAACTTGATTGTACATGGGACCAAATAGAAGAGAATGAATTTATAAATGACTACGTTAATATTTTCAAGCGTTACTGTAAGTCAATATGGGTTTCTTCTGAGTTACAACGGCTTGATGCTCAAGAAGTGTTGAAAAGTGCATATGAAAATGATTTTTCTGTTGCTGGTCAGTCAGTTAGAGGGTTTAAAGTATGGAAATTGAAAAAAAAGCTTAAAGCCAAGAGCTTAGCAAAGCTGAATAAGTCATTGGATACTCAAGGTGAAGAGTTTTCTATAGGTGGTGATGATTGGTCATTACATAAAGTCGCTTGTACAGAAGATAGTGACAAATGGGAGTCAACCTTTGAGTTATGTCAGTCAATGTATATTAATAGCCTCCAAAGCTTGCTAGTAAAAGCTGGTAACAAAGTTCGGAACAACTATTATGGTTATATTTGGAATGGCCGACCATCGATTACTCTATTGAGGTTTGACGGACAGCCAGCGACAAAAGAAGAGTTAACTGATACTTTCTCTCGCTCTTTATCCAAAATTCTTATGAGAACAAGTACCGATGTTTTTCAGCACGAGTTACCTCCCGATTTAAGAGTCTTTGACGATTATTGCTTCCATGCTAACAGAGCATTATTACTGTGGACTTGGCTTAAGCCTAAAAAGAGTAGTGAAAATGTTTGGGATGAATCTGACACAGCATCCAAAATATTTGAAAACCAAGCAAGAACAGAGATTATCGAGCATCTTAATATGGAAGCTTCTAGAGCATGTTCTTGGGCGCAATCACCTATCAATAGTAATTATTTGTTATCTGCTTACGAGATATTAGCCAGCTTTGATACATCAATTCATTACAGTAGTATATCGGGAGAAGTTAATGATTCGCACACCTATCTGATGGAAGCCTTTGGAACCAAGTCATTAATCGAGCCTAGTAAAGAGGCCGCTAAGTTCCGCCTTGATGAGCTCAAATATAAATCTGATATGGCACGAAATAGCAATGATAGGTGGCTCGCTTTGACGTTTGGTCTAGTAGGTGCTGCGAGTCTTGCCGATTTTGTTCTACATCCGATAGTTAAAAACTATTGGCCTTTATTAAACGCGATTGAAAGTCCAATTGTATCCATTTTTTTAGCATTTGTGATTCTACTAACTATTTCCATTGTGGTTTGGGGTTTTAATAGAAGGTAAGGTATTGATGATACTTATATTTGGCAAGCAGATAATTACATGGTCATGTTGTTTTTTAACACCCAACTAAGTATTCCTTAGTACCAAAGTGGGCGCTATACTAAGAGAATCTTAGCTATTAAAGTTAGTAGCTAAGGTACTCATGGAATCACCAACGCCCTTACGCCTTAAAGAAGCCCGCAAAGTAGCTGGTTACACGCAACAGCAGTTAGGCATTGCTTTAGGCATGGAGCCCAACACGGCCAGCGCAAGAATGAACCAGTACGAAAAAGGCAAACATGCACCAGACTTTACAACTATGAAGCGTATTGCAGATGAGTTGGGCGTGCCTGTGGCTTATTTTTATTGTGAAGAAGATGATTTGGCTGAATTGATTTGTGAGTTAGGTAAGCTCAATTCAGACTCTCGTAAAGCGCTCTTAGAGCACATTAGATTAAATAGAAATGAGGAACGCTAATCGCCAGATTATTTGCGTTCCTTTCTATCCAGCAGATAGGCATGAGCGTCATCAGAAATATCGCACCCTACACTGTTTCTATTGAGATTATTTGCTGCAATTAAGGATGCGCCAGAGCCAAAGAAAGGATCAGCAACAAGTTGGCCTTCAACACTGCTTTGTGAAACCAATACTTCAAATAAAGAAACGGGTTTTTCGGTAGGGTAACCTTTAAAAACCCTTTTATGACAAAGTATGTCAGGGATGCTTAAGTCATTTAACTTTCGTTTTCCTTTTTCGAAAAAAAGGATGTATTCGTGACGGGCTCTATAGTGATACCCCATACCAATGGATACCTTATCCCAGATGATTGGTTTCCAAAATTTAAAGCCGACTTTTTCAGCTATTGGCTTGATAACAAACATAGTTTCTTGATCACAAAACAAATAAAAATGAGAGTTTTTCTTAAGCACGCGGTATATTTCGACAAGTAACTCTTCAAAGCGTGAATTAGGAAATATCGCAAACCAAGAATTGCTGGATGCTTTGCTATGTTTGAGCCTTGTAGTTGTTCCAACTTTGCGGTGTTTTTCTAGCGACTCATAGGGTGGGTCAGTGATAATTAAATCGACACTTTCGTTTGAAAGTGTCGATAACCATTTCACTGAGTCGTTTTGATAAACTTTTAGTGATGATTTCAATTGAACGATCCGCATGTTCGCCCATTTGTGAATGCGATTGATGCTTTACCTTTAGCTAGGTGTCGACAATCGATACAGTAGCTTTGATCGCCATCCGGATTACGAGCTGTTTTTCTCGCCGGAGTTTTTCCGAAGTTATTTGGGTAAGGGTGGTATACGTGTTCAGAACCATTAGCATCTGAGCAATGCGGACATGATTTAAATTTTTGACCATTTTGGTCGTTTACGTGGATCATTCCACTATTTAGTTTCTTTCCACAACAATTGCAGGCCATCTAGACCTCCTTATTTTGATCTATGAGTTTTCACTAGTTTCAACCGCTTTCAATACATCCTTAGAGATAGCTAAGTTATAGCTATATTACTACTATGTAAATAATTTGGAGGTGATCTAAGTCAATAATGGTCTTTTGACAACTGGTTTTCTTTCAGCTAAACCTAAACTAAGTTTTCCTTAGTTTGGGTTTTAAATGCAATTCCTTTCTCAAACAACTCCTTACCCAGATGAAACCATTGAAAGCTACTTGCTTCGCCTGTCACAAGACAATGGCTATCTTGGTTTTGCTGATATGGCCGATATTTTGTGGGATTGGCTGGTTACGCAAGACCATGAGCTTGAAGGGGCTTTTCCAAACGAGTTGCAATCGGTTGATGTGTATAAGGCATCGCAATCAAGTAATTTTCGGGTTCGGGCGCTGCGGTTGGTTGCGCAGTTAGCTGGGGTTGAGGCGTCTGTGTTGCTTAACCTGTGCTGGCTTCGTAGTAATACACAGTTTGGTGCTATCATGGCGGTTTCTCGTGGTGGGTTATTGGTGCCTCGTCAGTTGCTTCGTAAGTCTGGGATTCCTGTTTGCATCGAATGTTTAAGGCAAGATGCGCACATACCTTACCTTTGGCATTTAAGAGCCTATAAAGCCTGCCATAAGCATAATCAGCAGTTAACTAGAATATGTGAGCAATGTAATTCTGAAATTGATTACAGAGCGTCTGAGGCGTTTTTAGAGTGTGAGTGTGGTGCTGCGATCAAGCAAGGCCCAAACGCAAACCAAGCGGATTTTAAATTGGCAAATGCCCTTGCAGGTAACGCTGTTGCAAAGCTCGTTGGGCTTATGGCTTGGTTTAGTCATTGGCGAGCTATCAGCTATGATGACCATGAGTTCAGCGAGCTGTTTGTAAGCTACTTTTCTAACTGGCCCAGTGGCTTTGCGGATGAACTAAGTAACATCGCTGAACTTGCGAAAGTAAAGCAGCTTAGGCCGTTTAACCACACACCATTTAATGAAGTATTCGGTAGTTTGCTTAAAGACAGCAAATTAGCCTGCGCTGGCTCGCAAGGCTACAACACGGTGCAGTTGGCCATCATTGCATTTTTAACCAAGCTTGTTGAGCAAAACCCTAAGAAAAAACACCCAAACTTAGGTGATCTACTACTCTCTATGCTCGATGCCGCAGTAATTCTTGGCACAAGTACCGAACAAGTGTTTAGGTTATACGAAGAGGGCTTTTTAGCTGCTGCTCAGCCACCTAAAAAGAATACGTTTTTAAAGCCGAGCGATAGCGTGTTTTACCTCAGACAGGTCATTGAACTACAACAGTCTTTTGCACCGAACATGCCTAATAACCAACAACAATTTGTACCACCATGGTGATCAATGGAACTGCACACACTACTACAAAATACGCCAAGTAAAGAGCTTACCCAAACGCTACGAGCCGCATTTGCACCATACTCTGAACATGTTGATATTACAGGGAGTGAACCTCAAGCATTGGTGATTTTAATTAACCTCACCTACAAGCGAAAAGACATCAAAGATTTAACTAGTGTGAGTAGTGCCAAAGCTGCGCTACGCGATGAGCAACACCTTAAAACCTGTATTGATGAAGTAAAGTGGTATCACACCCATAATTTAAAATACCCCGATATTCGAGTTAGCCACCAAAGGCTAATGGCGCAAGTGGTTGATGATGGGCTTAGGGTAGTCAGTAGTAGCAGTTATCCAAGGCAATTTGGCTGGTCGCACGACAGCGCTAAAATTAATCATGCTAAGTTGTTTTTAACTGGCTTTGTTTGGCGTGGTGAATATATGTGTTTGGCGCAGCTGCTTGCAAAGCAAGAGGGTTTTTGGGTAGCACAGTTTAAAGATCTAGGGTTGCTAAAAAGAGATGTGATTGCAGTGTGTGAGCAAATAGCCGCGCAGCTCCCTCATGAAGAGCTGCCCGAGCAAATTAGTAATTACACCCTTCAGTTACTCATTCCAATTGAACATGACTACCTGAGTGTATCGCCCGTTGTAAGTCATGCCGTTTTAGCTGCGCTGCAAATGGCAACGCGCAGCGGTTTGCTTAAACGCGGGATCATTGAACACAATCGACCTGCAAATGTGGGAGAGCTGCCAAGCGCATTGGGGGGTAGAGTGAACGTGCTTAAATACTTTGCCAAAACTTACTGTGTGACAACCGTTAACGACTACTACAGCCAAGGCGAGCAACGGCTTTTTAATGTGGCGGCATTAAATAGTAAAACAGTAAGTGAGGCTTTGCTGGTGCTATCAAAGTCTAAGCCGTTTAATACGCTGAGGCAAAAGCGCTTGGCACGTATTGCTGCAACAAAGGCGTTAAGAACAGCGCTTCACGGATGGTTAGAAAAGCTTATCAAACTAGCGCAAAGTGGAGCGATAAATGACTCTGGTCCAGAGCCAGTAAAGCTTTTAGCTACGCAAGAATACAAGCAGTTAGAGCTTGTTTTAAGCCAAGAGTTAAACAGGCAAATGAATGGGCTTAAATACTTAAAGAGTTACGCTTATCACCCAGAACTAATGCCTATCTTAAAAGCGCAACTTAGTTATGTGCTATCGCATCAAAATAACCAAGAGGACGAGCTTGAGGCGGAGCATATTCAGTACGTGCATTGTCAGAATTTGCGAGTCTACAACGCCGAGGCAATGCCGAATGCTTACTTAATGGGTATGCCGTCAATCACCGCGCTTGAAGGTTTGGGGCATCAATTTCAACGCAAGCTGCAAAAGCTGTTAGGCAGTGGCGTACATGTGATTGGTGTGGCCGTGTATGTTCGCTCGTACCAATTGCACAACAACAAGCAGTTGCCAGAGCCCAACAAACTCAAAAAAGACGGTCAAAAGCGTGTGCCGCTTCGTTCAGCAATTATGCAAATACCTAAGTGCGATATATGTTTTGACTTGGTGTTTAGGGTGCAAACCAACAATCAAGCTGTTGCCAACGACTTGTCTGAAAACCTGCTGAAAGCGGCATTTCCATCGCGCTATGCGGGTGGCACGCTCCATCCGCCATCGTTATATGATCAAGTTGATTGGTGCCAAGTCTATGCAAAACCACTGGCATTGTTTGAGCGCATCCGCTCGTTACCTAAAGGTGGTTCGTGGCTTTATCCAACCTCGATCGAGGTAAGCAGTTTTGAGGAACTGGCTGAGCAGTTAACGCTGCGACCTACTATGCGGCCAGCTGCACTGGGTTACTTAGCTCTTGAAGAACCAAAACCAAGGCAAGGCTCAATCACCCAGTTACATTGCTATGTTGAGCCTGTTATTGGGTTGCTTGAATGTGTAGATGCGGTCACGGTTCGGCTATCTGGCGTTCGGCATTTTTTTAATCATGGGTTTTGGGCCATGCATTGCAAAAAAGCATCTATGCTTATGAAAAAAGCCAAGTTTGAGTACGACTAATGAAACTCCCGCGCCAGCTATCATATACCCGCTCGCTCTCCCCAGGTAAGGCGGTGTTTTTTTATAAAACGACTGAAAGCGATTTTGAACCACTACAAATTGAACGGCAAAAGATCCGAGGTCAAAAGTCAGGCTTCGCCGAAGCCTATAAAAATGAAGTCACACCCAAAGAACTTGCTCCGCAAGACTTAGCCTTTGGTAATCCGCACACCATAGAGCTTTGTTATGTGCCGCCCACCGTGCAACAACTCTATTGCCGGTTTTCACTCAGAGTAGAAGCAAACAGCCTAGAACCTAACGTATGTGGTGAGCCAAAAGTAAGTTACTGGCTAACGCGGTTTATGAGCACCTATAAGCAACACGGTGGCTTTGGGGAGTTGGCAAAGCGCTATGCCAAAAATACCCTCATGTGCGAGTGGCTATGGCGAAACAAAACATCACCCAATGTAGATTTAGAGATAATTGGCGAAGGGTTTGAACCTATCAGCATTAGCAAAGCCAACCGTTTACGCTGGGATGGCAAATGGCGCGAGGCTGAAGATGCACTGCATACACTCACAGAAGTGATCCAAACAGGGCTAGAAGACCCATATAGTTTTTGCTTTTTAGAAGTAACCGCCAAGCTCGACACCTACTTTGGGCAAGAGATTTACCCAAGCCAATCATTCGCAGAAAACGATGACGTAGCAAGAACTTACGCTTATACCCAAGTAGCGGGTAAAGACGCAGCCTGTTTTCACTCTCAAAAGGTAGGGGCTGCCATTCAAATGATTGATGACTGGTACGATGAAGGCGCAAACAAGCGGTTAAGAATTCACGAATACGGAGCAGACTACAAAAACGTGATAGCCAGACGCGCACCAAGCAACCGTTTAGACTTTTATTCACTACTACAAAAAGTCGCGCTATACGTAAAAGAAATGGAGCAAAACGGGCTAAAAAACCAAGAGCAAGCCAGCCATATTCACTACATAGCAGCAGTTTTAATCAAAGGCGGGTTATTCCAAAGGACCAAAGAATGAGCCGAGCATATTTCACCATTACTTACCTACCAACAAATTGTGATGTAACCCTATTAGCAGGCCGCTGCATTGGCATTTTGCATGGTTTTATGAACAAACGAAGCTGCAACCACATTGGCGTAAGCTTTCCCAAATGGACCGACAAACACTTAGGCAATCAGATAGCTTTTGTAAGTGAAGATAGAGCCGCACTTAAAAAACTAAGTCAGCAAAACTACTTTGAAATGATGGCCCACGACAAACTATTTGAAATATCTGCCATAAAGCTAGTACCTGCTGATGCCACTGAAATTTGCATTATCCGCGATCAAAGCTTAGGTAAGTTATGTATAGGTGAAAAACGCCGTCGAATGGAACGCGCAAAACGCAGAGCCGAAGCCAGAGGTGAAGAATACATACCACAGTACGTACCGGACGATAAAGAAATTAGCGCATTTCATAAAATCCCCATCGCCAGCAAGAGCAATCAAAACGACTTTGTACTGCATCTAAGGTTAGAGCCAACAGACTCAATACAAAACACTTTTAACAGCTACGGCTTTGCAACAAACAAAGAGCACAAAGGCAGTGTTCCACTATTAGCCTTTTAAATATCGATCGCTTTTGGAGCGCTGTATATCAAAGAGTTACGAGCTGTCGGTAAAACAAAGGTTATTTGTTAAAAGTTAGGGTAATCATATGGAATTTATAAAGTTTTAGACTAACTTTAATAGTGACCTGCCGCATAGGCAGCTGGAAATTGGTATCGATGTAAATCTGTGTGCATGAAAATGTGACCTGCCGCATAGGCAGCTGAAATTAGGCCTGGAAGTAAACAACCACATCGTATGACATACACCTGCCGAAAAGGCAGAGGCCAATTCAAAAGCCCCAAAATTTACTGGGGCTTTTTGGTTCACACAAATAAAAATATGTGTATGATTATCGTTGGCTTCAACCCAAAATGTCTGAAGTTGTTACTGCTTTGGACTTGGAAATCAGGGTAGCATACGCTCGATGTAAGAGGGGCGCTTTACTCCAATAATATTGGATGTGTCGCAAGCCTGCGCAAAGTGATTGGGTTGAAGCCACTATGACAGGGAAATGATTAAATGAATCAGGCTAACTTTGTTTTTAGAGATTTTGAACCCAAAAAGTTCTCCTATAGTGGGAACCAATATTGGGTAAACCCTAGTTTGAGTCATGAATTGGCTGGAGATATTGACAATGCAATTCAGCAATTTATTGGCCTTAAAACAAGCGCTGACTTAGCTAGTATATTAGAAGTCCCTGTCGGTCAGTTGTTGCATATATTATATGCGCAGAATAATCAATACACTTCCTTTGAAGTAAAGAAAAAATCGGGTAAAAGCCGGCTGATTGAAAGCCCTCGAAATTCAATTCGGATATTACAAAATAAAGTTCGTCCACTGATTGAGGCACACTATAGAGTTAAGAAGCCAGTACATGGTTTTGTTGGGGGTGGCAAAGGCATTGTTTCAAATGCTGAACAGCATAAAAAAAAGAACTATCTTCTCAATATTGATTTACAGGATTTTTTTCACTCAGTTAATTTTGGGCGTGTACAAGGAATTTTTAGAAATACTCCTTTCAATATGGGAAAATCGGCAGCTACAGTATTAGCCCAATTGTGCACATATAATCAAAGGCTACCACAAGGTGCAAGCACCTCTCCCGTTTTATCGAATTTAGCAGCAGCAAGTCTGGATAAAAAGCTTGTAAAAATAGCTAAGAGGCACCATTTAACCTACACCCGATATGCTGATGATATAACTTTTTCAAGTAATAAGCCCTTTTCTACAATGCTAGTTGATAGGGAGATTCTTGAGGATGGAACCTATAAATATCGAGCAGGAAAGTTAATCGATCAAGCAGTAGAAGACTCGGGCTTTAAAATCAACCATAGTAAAACAAGAGTCCAGCACAAATCTCAAAGACAAGAAGTGACAGGTTTAGTTGTAAACGATGGTGTGAATGTAAATCGAAAGTTTATACGTAAGACCCGAGCGATGATAAATGAATGGCGCAAAGATATTCTTGCTGCTGAGATTAGATTTATCAAAGAAAGATATCACGCGGATGAGGCTGAAATAGATGTATCAAAGTTAGATGGGTCTATTTTGAAACGCGCTGTTTATGGGCATCTTAGTTTTATTCGAATGGTCAAAGGCGAAGAGCATTCCCCTTACTTGACACTTTGCAAGCAAGTTCTTGAGTTAGATGGCAACCCTCCCGATTTTGTTAAAAAGCTAAAAGGAATATTTAATATGTACGATGTTTTTATTTGCCACGCAAGTGAAGATAAGGAAGCTGTTGCAACACCTCTTTATGAATCTTTAACCAAGCTTGGAATAAATACTTTCATTGATAGCGAAGCAATAAAGTGGGGTGATTCGCTGGTTTCAAAAATAAACACAGCGCTTAAGAAGTCAAAGTATGTTGTTGCCGTGATTTCGGAAGAGTCGATAAACAAATCATGGCCAATGAAAGAAATCAATGCAGTATTGTCTCTGGAGATAGGAGAAGAAAATACCAAGTTGTTACCATTGATGGTTGGTGATGGTGATGCATTACTGAAACAGCTACCGTTATTAGGTGATAAGTTGTTTGAAAGTTTCAATAATAATGCAGAGGAAATTGCACGAAAGTTAGCTGAACGCCTACAAAAAAGCTAACTGTTTAACCTATCAAAAGGAGTGAGAGGTGAATCATTACATCACTAGAATTGACAACTTGCTGAAAGATAGTTCGATGCCTCCAATGGTAATGCTTGATGGTAAGTGGGGCTCAGGAAAAACTTACTTCATAAATGAGCATTATATTCCGCATATTAATGTAGTTAGAAAAGAAGAAAAATGTCTGTTTTTCTCAGTATATGGTGTGTCTACACTTGAAGACTTTAAGGACAAACTTCTATCGAAAGCTCTGACTGGGCAAGAGAGCGGAAGTTCATGGTTTGAAGGGGTTAAAAAATCATCACCCTTCATAGAGAAATTATTGTCCGATGGGAACTCTAGCTTTAGCCGTATTGTAGGTGGGTTCGCTGGGGCGATAAAACAAACTTATTTGCAAAACCTTCCTAATATGACGTTGATAATTGATGACCTGGAAAGAATTGAGAAGGATTCTTTGGTCACTGAAATATTGGGAGAGTGTTTGGAGTTAGCTGAAAAACAAAAGATCAAAGTCGTTATAGTATGCAACTCTGAGCAGTTAAAAAATAAACCATTGATTGAAAAGTCATTCGTGGATGTAGTGTCATTTTGTTTGTCTGATGAACAAGCATTCAAAGTTGCTACTGAGCAATATAGTGATTCTTTCGGTGAGAATGCTCTTCAGATCATAGAAAAAGTTGTTAACGATGTTGGTATAACCAATATTAGGGTTTTAAAGAGAGTATTGCATAGGATATTACCTATTTATCAGCGAGCGACTCAGTTAGAAAACATAAACTTAAATGCGACATTGAAAATAATAACAGAGCAAGTAACTTCAATCTGCCAAGCTCACTACGAATTGAAAGCAACATATGATGATATAAAAAAATATGCTTTAGAAAATGATTGGCTCGACTTGCGATTACCAGGTGTAGAAGATGAAACACAAACTTTGCCTGAGCATGAAGAAGCATTACAGAGCCTATTATTAGGCACTCATTACCCTTCCAATGAAATTTTTGATTATATTTATTATGGTGACGCGGATATTGAAGACGATATCTTTAAAAGTAATGTAGTCTCACTGTCTGACCCAGCGTTTAATTTGCTTAGGTATGATTTAAGCGCAATCGAAGACGAAGATGAGTTTGAAAGGAGTGTTCAAGCTTTAAAGAACATTGTTTTTTCTACGACTGAGCCAGTGCCATTTTCTACTTGGTTTGCTGCTGTAGAGTCTTATATTGAGTTGCATCAAGATGGGTTTTTGGACTGTAATGAAATCCAATGTACAGTTAAAGAAATAGATGAACACATTTCTAATATTTATTTTACGTTAAATAATGGAAGACTAAGAGCGCCTGATACCAACAAAAGTTTACTAATGCCCTTGTTTAAAAAGGCAAAAAAAAGGTTCTATGCTCAAGTTCAGAGTAATAAAATTGCAGAGTTCAAAGAAGCATTTAGGGCTGACCCAGTCTCAGCTATGACTAGCAGAGAGTTTAAGCTGCATTATCAAACTACGCCGCTTCTGACGAATATTGAACCAGCCTTTTTCCTAAAAGAGATGCCAAACTGGTCTCACAGAGCTTTGTTGTGTATGGCTGATTATTGGGAAAATAGGTATAGAATGAGCAATGTAGAAGATTATTTCAAAGATGATTTAGATGGGTTGAAGATACTCAGTGAAGGCATGGAAGAAATTAAATTAAATGGGCGGCTTAAAATTGGCTCACTACAGAAATTGAAGAATGAGATTGATCGTAGCTTAGACAAAATAACCATTCGTCTCGGCGATATTGATAAGGCTGATTAAATTTTTCAGATAGCGCGAGTAGCTAGATAAAATAAAAATGGTCTTACCTACGTTAACTGAAAATCTCGGTTTTAACTGAACAAGATGGTTTGTTTAATTCATTTACTTTAAAGGAATATATGGAAACTTTGACATTAAGCCAAGTTTGGCGCTATTTCCGGTGGTTACCTAAGTTCATAATGAAGAAAATTTTTACACAAGAACGCTTAGCGGGAATGACCTATGTAGATATACGGCCTAGGCACAATTCTATTCAAGTTAATCTATGTAAATCACCTAGCTTTTATATTTACTTTCAGGTAATTAACATGTCACCTTTTGAGATTGAGCTCGATAGATCGGAAATAGAGTTTACATGCTCTGGATTTCGATTAAAGGCTAATCACATAAGGAAAACAAAGTTTAAATCAGGGGAAGTCGGGAGCTTCTATGTTGAAGGTGAGATTTCTGAGTCAAATGCAGATGACATTGCAAACTATTCAGAACATAGCTCTGCAATCACAATCCACTGTGATTTTAATTGTGACTTACACAATTTTAGTAAACCACACCACTTCCTAGATGGAGTAAATGTGCAGTTCTCGAATCAGAGCTTTAGGAAGCATCTTGCGGGGATAGCTGAAGACAATAAAAATCAACAGAAAGTTATTTAGGCACAATATGAAAACCCGTCTCGACTTGTTGAAAGAGTGGTATAAAAGAGCTTCTGTAACGCAAGCCGCACATTATTATTCTGCTGGTAAGTTTGGAACACGGAAATATTACCTTGGTGTTCCATCTGTGATTTTAACAACATTAGTTGGCACTTCAGTTTTTGCTGCCTTGCAAAATACGCCTGCTATTTGGTTGCAAATACTTATGGGGCTAGCGAGTGTGACAGCAGCTTTACTCTCCGCGTTACAGACTTTTTTAGGTGATGCGGAACGTAGTGAAAAACACAGAATTGCTGCGGCTAAGTATGGGGCTCTTGGGCGAGAGTTAGAATGCTACCTTTCAAACGGTGGGACTGTAAGTGATGAACAGTTAGCTGATTTACTAAAATCACTCAATACACTAGCTAATGAATCGCCAAACATTCCACTGAAAATTTATCGAAAAGCAGGAGCCACTGAATTGGAAATACTACCTGATAGTGAGAGTTAGAGCATGGCCAAATTACTTAGGTTAGAAAGGGGGATTTTTTGCAACCTTAGACTTCACTTTTATGCCAAGTTATACTTCCATCAAAGTGCTAAGTCATTGAAGTAAAAATGACGCCTTTATGCAAACTTATACTACAAACTCCAATACTGTTGTTTGAAGTGTAAGTCTGCAAATTTGTAGTAAAACCCCGCATAAAAATTGAAATATAACCCTGCAAGATTAATTAAAAGTCTGAGAATTTTTCTGTTTCTTTAGCTTTTCACGCTTATTTTATTAGGCAACTAAGTCAATTCTGTGAAGACAACATGCATATCATAGGCTAACTCTAAAAATACTATGAAGGGATGACCCTTGATAAGATTTTAATACCTCTGTTATCAAACTAGTTTCTGCTGATGCTCCTAAAGTTTCCATTATTCGCGATCAAACTTAGGTAAGTTCTGTATGGGCGAAGAACGCCGCCGAATGGAACGCGTAAAACGCAGAGCCGAAGCCAGAGGTGAGGAGTACATTCCACAGTAACTGCCGAGTGATACTGAGGTTAGCGCACTTCATAAAATCCCCATCGCCAGCAGAAGCAATCAAAACGATTTTGTTCTTTATCTAAGGTTAGAGCCAACAGACTCAATACAAAGCACATATAACAGTTATGGCTTTGCAACAAACGAAGAGCACAAAGGCAGTGTTCCGCTATTAGCCTTTTAAATATCGATCGCTTTTGGAGCGCTGTATATCAAAGAGTTACGAGCTGTCGGTAAAACAAAGGTTATTTGTTAAAAGTTAGGGTAATTATATGGAATTTATAAAGTTTTAGACTAACTTTAATAGTGACCTGCCGCATAGGCAGCTGGAAATGCAAAGGCAGAGGCCAATTTAAAAGCCCCTGAATTTACTGGGGCTTTTTGTTCAAATAAACAGAAATATGTGTATGATTTTTAACATAGTTGCCCAAACAGCTTTATGTATGGATATATAAACGATAACAGGACTGCACATACAAGTGACTAATTTAGAAACAAGAATTTTAGATTCTGCTGCTCAAGATAACTTTGTCGAAGAAATCTTAGAACTCACTGAGCGTGGTTTAGATACGGAGTCAGTTGTAGAAGCACTGACACAATTACATCAAAGTTCGCAGCTCGATGTATTTAAGATATTTTCTTCTGTCAACGTAACAGATGAATATGACAAATACTCAATTCGTGGGCTCTTCTCTAGACTTCTACCAGAGATTGAAGTTGAAGTTATCGAAGTTATTAATCACCTGAATGGATTAAGCGTAAATAATGTCGCTTCTCATGACTTATTTGAATCTTATATAGAATTCTGCGCAAAAGATGAAATAAGAGTTATCAAAAGTCTCGAGTATTCAATAGAAAACAGTGATTCAATATCTCAGTTTATTTCATATTCACTGTTAGCTGGTTCCAAAATACACTTCCAAAAGTATTTCTCAGAAGCGTTATTACTTTCGGCTAGTGGTATTTTATGTGTTAGGGCTGAAGCAATACACGCCTTGGGTAGGTTCAACTATTCAAATCGACTTGATGACACTTATACCGCGTTTATGCACATCTCTAATATAGTTTCGTCTGAACCCACAGCAGAGCTTTATGTCCCAGCAGTAAACTCGCTTACATGGTTAAAGAGAGCAAATGGGTCACTAAGTATTGATGATAGTGTGGAGAAAATTATTGCGCTAACAGATGATAGGGTTTTACTAGAAATTTCGAAAATTGTTATGTTTAACGAAGGAGTTGTTTCAGAAGAAACTTTTAAGAAATTACTTTGTTGCCTAAGCTCTGTTAATCCTCAAAACAAAGCGATTATTCGCAACTTTTCTTACGGATTGAGAAAACAAATTCAAAATGGAGCTATTGATAATTCATTGGCCTTTATTGAGTCATATTTAATAGCAAACTTAAGACATGTCACTCTCAATGACTTTAGTTCTGTGGTGCATGAAATAATAAAACCAGAAAATGAGAAGTTTAACTTCATAGTAACTAAATGGTTAATGTCTAAAAAAGTTGCTTTGCATTCAGCTGTTCAAGATTTATTTGATCACATTCATGGAGAGGAAAGCTCCTTACACGCAGATGAGATGCTTTTAATTAGTGATACTGGCATTAAAATGTATACGGCTAGAAAGGCTGTTGGGTGGCTATTTCACATACCCGTCACAGCTACAAGCTTTCTAGTTTCTTTACTCGAAACGGCAACAGATGAGGAAGCGGAGCAGTTAGAAGGTTTGATATACGAGCCTTTATTGATTAACTATCCGGGTAAAGTAAAAAGATACTTAGAGTCATTGAAAGACGATGAACGTACTCACATTACGACCTCAGTACATAGAGTTTTAGATCGTTTAGCGGTTTATGACGAGGGCCTTGAATCTGCTTGGGGTACAAAAGAGTTATGTTGTCCGCAGTCACATTACGAAACTTGGTATAAAAATTTCGACCAACAGTCAGAGAGGTCGTACAAAGAAAGCGACAAAGGTGGGCTTTCAGAGCTATTTAAAAGTGTAACATTGCTCTATGGAAATGGTTCTATTCATCAAATTTACCATGGAGATGGAGAGCAAAAAAGAGCAGAATTACAGCCCCAGTCGATCGAGTATCGTTATGAATTTCCAAGGCAGGAATCATTGGACCCATATGGTCTAGAACTTCAACTCTCGCAGTTTAAGTACGAAGGAAGTGAACAATGAAATTGATATTAAGGGAATACCTATTAGCTTTGAAAGAGCGTAACGAGCTAGACTCTTTATTGCCTGATTTATTATCTCAAATGGGACTAAGAGTGTTTTCTACCCCAATGATTGGTCCGAGGCAATATGGAGTAGATGTTGCTGCAGTAGGACAGCTAGGTGAAATGGAGAATTCAGTTTATCTTTTTACGGTTAAGCCAGGAGATATAAAAAGAAGTGACTGGAGTGACTCTAGCTCTCAAGGCATTAAGCAATCGCTAGATGATATATTGCAAACATATATTCCTACACATCTACCCAGTGAACTTGGAGAGTTGCCTGTAAAGGTGTGTATTTGTATAGGTGGAGAGATAAAGCAAGACGTAAGGCAGACGGTTAGCAGCTATGAAAAATTTTTTCAAACTGAGCAAGTCAGTTTTGAGGAATGGGACGGTGAAAAACTATCTAACTTGATAAGCGAGCACTTCTTGGCGGAAGAGCTAATGCCAAAAGAAAAACGATTTTTACTCAGGAAGTCAATAGCACTAATTGAAGATCCTGAACTGTCATACGAATCATATGCTAAGTTGGTGAGGTGGTTATGTGGCAAGACATTTAAAAGTGATAAGGAAGCTTTAACTCACATACGACAGCTAAATATATCCTTGTGGATTCTCTTTTCTTGGTGTCGAGAGGCAAATAACGTTGACGCAGCTTATTTAGCCAGTGAAGTTGCATTGTTGAATGCTTGGGAAATAGCAAAACCTTATACTAGTTCAAAGTCAAAAGTTCCTCGTGAGATACTTAATACGTTTTCTTTATGTCTTAATACATATCATACAATTACCAATGAATTTCTCGAAAAATGTGTTACTCCTCATGTCGGGAAAAAACATTCAATCTCAAATGCAGTGCGTGCCAATTGTAAATTTGATGTGAGCCTGAAGCTATTTGATATTTTGAGTCGACTGGGTGTTCAAGGAATATGGTTATCGAATGAAATAAGAAAGCAAGGAAGCGAAGATGAGGGGAAAAGAGAAGAGTTGATTTCCAGCCTTCATCAAGCCTTTGAAGCCATTAAACAGTTAATCGTAAATAACCCAGTATTAATGGCTCCCTTTAAAGATGATCAAGCAATTGATTTATCTATCGCTATTTATTGTTTATCACTAGATGAAGAGAATATTCAATTCATCAAAGACTGGCTTGGTGAAATGGTTTACATTTTACGCCACTCGTATCAGGGTGGGAGAGCGTTTCCCACAGTCAATCTTGACTATGCACAATTGATAAACATCGAAGAAAGTAAGACTAAAGAGCAACTTGAGGAGCTTACGCGGAGTAGTATTTCATATCCGCTTATTGGAGTAATAGCGTCATTACTAGAAATGGATGAAATAAAAGAAGTGCTGTCCGACTTTTGTGAAAACTCATTAAAACATTGTGAAATGCAGTATTGGTATCCTTTAGCTGATACCGAGAAGTTCTTATACACCAATAAAGGCAGGCATGGTGGGGTACTTCATCCTATAGATCTTGTACGCAAGAATGAATTACTTCTAGAACAGGTATTCTCTGAATGTGTGAATACCGACTACTTTGAAGGTTTGACGGCTGTTTCAGAAGGTTTGGAACCTCTAGTGACGATTGCTTGCAGGCACTACCGATATCCACTCCCAATGCACTTTTTTCTGGACGACTATGAGTTGTTTAAACAAAGAGCAAATGCTAAAAGTTAAATTGGGTAAATACTGGTTATTGGAGAATGGATGCGCCTCACTGACTGTAAAGCTCCCCAAGAAATAAAACTAATATTTAGTTGGGCCACTACAGCAAGTTCGCGATATCATGGATGAATGATTGGATATTTAAAATTATAAACGGCCTCATGATGCACTAAGAGATCAATTGAGGCAGCATTATTCTACTAATGAACTGTAAAAAATCTGGGGTAGTTACATCCACGCCTCAAAGAAGCAAGAATAGCAGCAAGTTATACTCATCAGAAATTAGGAATTGAGTAAGGAATGGAACCAAGTACTACCAGTGCAAGAATGAATCAGTATGAAAAAGGAAAACATTTACCTGACTTTTTGACGCTAAAATGTATTTCAGACCTAGTGGAGGTCCCAGTTGCATATTTCTATTGCAATATTGATACGTGATTGGAATAATTTAGATGAATATTTGGGACGGGAAGTAACTTCTTTTTTCACAAATAGAAAAAATCAATAAACTTATAAGTAAACTCTCATGCTAGACATAACCTTAGATGAAAAAAGCTTTAAAATTTTATTTAAACTTAACGAAAAACAACCGTGGCTTAATAAGAAAATAGATAAAGTGAGTAATTTAATCTTTAAAGACTGCGCGAGCGATGAACAAAGAAAATTGGTAATAGATCTTCTTAGTCGATTCACATATATATCTGATCTGGATTTTCCTAAACGTATAAGAGCAATGGCTGATTACATAACAAATCTACCTGGAGCTGAAGACAGTAATACTCAAATTTTAGGAATGTCTGCAAACTCAGACCCAGATAGTGCAGATATGATTTTGTACAATTTAAAGATGCCACTTCAAGAAAATGGATGGACTGATCATATTTCTTCAAAAAACTTTAATAGGTCTAGAAAAAAGTTTAACGATGAAGGTTCACAACACGTTAATATTGTATTAGTTGACGAGTTTGTTGGTAGTGGTCAAACGGTCTTGGGAAGGATAAAAACCTTAAAAAATAGCTATAGTGACTTACTAAGTAAGGTTACTTTTAAAGTTGTTGTTGTTGCAGCATCAACTGTAGGTAAACAAGCAATACATGATGCTGACATAGAAATACATTCACTTTTAGATATAGATAAAGGCATATCTGAGTTTTACTCAAATATTGAGGTGGATGAAAATTTAAAGTTAATGAAAGATTTAGAAAAAATTTTAGCTGAGTCTTATAAAGATAGACAACTTCCTAGTTTAGGTTATGGAGAAACTGAATCACTTTACACAAGGGAAAATGGTAATACTCCAAATAGTGTTTTCCCTATTTTTTGGTGGCCAATCTATAGTGATAATTCAAGAAGAAAACCTATATTAACAAGGGCTATGCAGGATGCGTAAAAGTGATTTAACAATACATCAGCTTATTTTGTTAAGACAACTTTATAGTTCGGCTCATGGATTAAGTGCTTTTACTTTGTTTAAAAAGTTCAGAGGTTCCTTTTCTGATTACTTAAAAGTAATGAATCAATTAGAAAACAAAGAAATGATCGAAAAGAAAAAGGAATACTTTTTTATTATTACGAAGCTTGGGTTTGAGACTGTACTTTTTAATAACAAGCTGAAAGAAGATAAAAACTGGAGAGCAATACCTTCCGAATTTTTGAACAGTCCCCCTTTAAAAAATGATTTTTATATACCTAGCGTAAATTTACTGGATAAAAAGCTTTTAAAAATCTTGAAAGTGCGCTAAATTGTCATTGGCTTGTAGAAGCTAGTACATTAGAGTGAAGTCGCTCTTTGGTTAAGGTGAGCTTTAGCCACATCAAATATAAAAAACCCTGAATAGCTTCGCTATTCTAGTTCTGTATTTAAAACTTGAATGTTTCGCGAGCGAAACATGAAAGTTTTAAATACTTGTGCATAGTAATGAAGGTAGCTTCTACAAGCTTACATTGATGAAAAAAATATCTTTAAGAATGCAAGAGTGGGAACTTTTCTTTAAAAATAAAGGTGTTTCCACTGATTTAATTAATATTTATCTACCGTATATCGAATATTTAGAAAGTCAGAATCTTCCTGTTGTATTTGAAGCAGAGCACTTGTCCAACCTTTTAGGGATTAAACCTGTAATTTTATATAAGATGGTTTCGTCCCCCAGTTCTTTCTATAGAAGTTTCGATATCTCAAAAAAGAAAGGTGGAAAAAGAAGGATTTCTTCACCATATCCATCACTATTAATATGTCAGAAATGGATATATGAAAATATATTAATGGGCTTGAAGACCCATTACTGTGCTCATGGGTATATAAAAAGCAAATCTATTGTTAGTAACGCAAAAGCTCATTTGAATGAACGAGTTGTTTTAAAAATGGATTTGCAGGATTTTTTTGACACAATTACCATTAATTGGGTAATTAATCTATTCTCAAAGCTAGGCTATGCAAATAATGTTTCTTATATTTTAGCATCATTATGCTGCTTTAATGGCGCTTTACCTCAAGGAGCCGCAACAAGCCCTGCATTAAGTAATATTCTTCTTGTGCATCTAGATATGAGAATTTATAGATTAGCGAAAAAATATTCCCTCACTTATACTCGTTATGCAGATGACCTGACTTTTTCCGGTAATTATATTCCTCATACATTCATAGAAATAGTCAATGAAATCATAGTTGACTTTGGGTTAAATGTTAATAAGCAAAAAACGAAACTAATTATTGGAAATAAGCAAAAAATAGTTACTGGTATATCTGTAAAAAATAGCAGGCTTCAGTTACCTAGGAAAACTAGAAGAACATTAAAGCAAGAGCTCTTTTATATAAAAAAGTATGGGTTAATTTCACACATATCAAAACTAAAGATAAAAAAACCTAATTATTTAGACTCGTTACAAGGAAAGTTTGCATTTTGGACTTATGTTGAGCCACATAACGAGTTTGCAAGGCATGTGTAACTCCCCCAAAAAATGAAACAGTTTATAAGTAGAATTTTCCATTAACTAAAATAGGAAAATTTACGATGAGAAAAAGCAAGTTCACCGAAACCCAAATTGTCAGCATGATCAAAGAAGCTGAGTCAGGTATTCCTGTACCAGAAATCTGCCGTAAACATGGCATCGGCCAAAGTACATTTTACAAATGGCGCTCAAAATATGGCGGTATGGAAGCGTCTGATATTAAACGCCTCAAAGAGCTTGAAGAAGAAAACCGTAAGCTAAAAGATATGTTTGCAACGCTTAGCCTAAAGCACTCGATGCTTGAGGATATCATCGCAAAAAAGCTGTAAAAACAAGTAGGCGCAGAGCTTGGGTAGAGCATTTAAGAGCTCAATTTAACGTCAGCGTCGCATTTGCTTGTGAAGTGGCAGGGCTAAGCCGCTCAGTTTTTTATTACAAACATAAACGGCCGTTAGATGATGAAGTTATCGACGCATTACTTGCGCTGGTAGAGCGCCATCCTAGGTGGGGGCTGCCTAAGCTATTCAAAAGGCTTCGCAATAAAGGTAAGCCGTGGAATAAAAAGCGTGTTGAACGCGTTTACAACATGCTAAAACTAAACTTGAGACGTAAGGGGAAGCGCCGTGTTCCAACAAGAACACCTGAACCATTAAGTGCACCGACACAACATAATGAATCGTGGTCAATGGACTTTATGAGTGACGCATTAAGCTATGGACATCGCTTTAGAACACTGAATGTGCTGGATGATTTCAACCGACAAGCACTGGCGATTGAGGTCGATACAAGCTTAACTTCTGAACGCGTTATTAGAACGCTACAACAAATTATTGCTTGGCGAGGAAAACCAAAGCAGATTAGAGCGGACAATGGCCCAGAATTTACTTCAACGGCACTCGAAGATTGGGCAATGAAAAATGACATCAAGTTGGAATTTATAGAGCCTGGCAGTCCTTACCAAAATGGTTTTGTTGAAAGGTTTAATCGGAGTTACCGTGAAGAAGTGCTAGATTTATACTTGTTTGAGTCACTTCAAGAAGTACGTGAAATCACTGATGAGTGGTTAGATATTTACAATTATGAGCGACCACATGATTCACTTGGCGATATGACACCAATTGGTTACCTTGAGGCTGCATAAAATTCTATGAAATAGCTGTACTAAATTGGGTGGAGTTACACATGGGTTAGAATATTTAAGGAGTTTAAGGAGAGAGTTACAGCGTGATTGAAATAGATAACTTTTTGATGAAATTGGCTTAATGAGCTAGTACATGTCAGCCACAGCACAAAGCTGAATCTGAGTAAATCCTCATAGTCGAACCACCCTTTGCAAGGTTATGTTTCAAATTTATGTCAACTTACACTTCAAATGTGCTTTTAAGTGAGTGAAGTTTTACCGTTGTTTATGCAAACTTACACTTCAAACAGCAATATTTGTTGTTTGTAGTGTAAGTCTTATTAATAGTTACCAAAACTATACTAAAACATACTAATTCCTATCTTTCTAAATTTAAAAACTAAATCAAATAAAACACTTATTCTTCGCTCGTTAGATCACACTTTATTAGCGTGTTCCCATAGGTTGGAAAAGTCGTAGGCGCTTTCCAACTGAGTTATGAAAAAAGTGTAACTGCTGTGCAAAAGGTTTGTCGGATGGCGGCGTTGCACGCTTTATTCGACCTACAAATCAACAAAGTAAGTCATATTAATAAATACTTTGTCGTAATCCGCTTCCTCAAGTTTGGCTACTTGTAAACCTAAAGACGGATCTGTGGTCGAAACTCGCGCATACCTAACCTTATTTACGGCAGTTGTTCGTTTAGAAAAGAACATGAAGGCAATAAGCAAGATCTGACTCTAATAATTACTACAAGATTGACCCTCTGCCTTAAGGTGTGGCATCAGCGTCGAATACCAAGCGCGATGGGTTTCAGGCCCTAATAGAATATAACGTCGATGCTTCATTTGCCTAAGCTATCAAATTGACTATTCTATAGAGTTTCTTTTCATAAGCACTTCTAACGCTTGCGAGAGTGCTTTGGGTGCGTTATCTGTATCGCCATTCACTGCCGCAAAATAAGCGCTATTTTGACTAGGATAAAGCAGGCTACTGACCGAAAATGCGACCGTAAAACCGTCATGACCAAAAGCCGTTTTATCTGACTTGACAAACCAGCCCATCGCATACTCAGAATGGCTGTCTTGAATTTTACTATAAGGCGAGAGCAACATTTTGTAACTCTCTTTACTCACAATATTGTCACCTCCCTGCATTCCCTCTAATACCGACGAAAAATAAACAGCAAGGTCAGGTAAACTTATATTCACCGTACCGGCCGGACCATATACTTTTGGAGCAAGCTTTTTTTCTTCAGTTACCCCATGCCAGTGACCATTTTCGTAAATATGCCCTTTAGGCTGATTTGCGCTCTCAAAGCTCGGTTCACCAAAACCATAATTAGTGATGCCTAATTGCCCAAAGACTTCTTCGCCAATAAGCCACTCCCAAGTCTGATTGCTGACTCGCTCTAACATATGTCCTGCTATCACGTAACCAACATTACTATACCAAAACTCACTTCGGGTTTTCACTGCAGCGGTATTAAGCACCTCTTTTGTTAGCTCATATCTTAATTCGGTTAAAGGCTTGGTATTGTCGTACCACTGCTGATTTTTTGCACCTATGTCCTTTTTTAATCCGGATGTCATGCTCAACAGATTCTGTAAAGTGATTGTCTCATGTTCTGGTCGAATTTGGCCTTTAAGTTCAGGAAATATATCTATGACGGTAGTGTCAAAAGTAATGAGGCCTTGTTCCACTAAACGAGCGGCGAGCAAAGCGGTCATAGATTTTGCGACAGAGCCGATCGCCCAACGATCATTATCGCTTACAGGTTCAAGGCTTTGTATATCACGATAGCCAGTGCTGGCAATTTCGTACACTAAGCCATCTTTTACTGTCATAGCCGTAATTGCAGGTACATTATATGCCTGTCGAATACTTTCTAAATGCTGTTTTAATGCACCATCTTGTGCAATACCCACTTCTTTAGGGAGCTCAGTTTCATCAACTAAGGGCGAAGTTTGAGTTATATCCGAACCACACGCGCTTAATAGTAAGGTTAATAACGCTAAATGAGCGAATTTAAAAGATGATTGTAAGTTTGTTAAAAGCAAAGCAAAATCCTTTATGTTGGTTGTTAATGCTCCACTGTAGACTCAAATATTATTGAATTACTCAAAATTAATTTGTTTAAAAATGTATAGTTAGCTAATTTGTGTGACCTACTAATCCTGTCGTTCACTCCTTGAACAGAGAATTTTAAATAATTTTTAAAACTAATGTTTAGGCAAAGCACTCAAGGTTTTGGCATGAGGAGGGCTGTGGTCAAGTCGTGCCTTTTGCTACTACTTTGCTGAGTCAGAGAAAAGTAAACTGGAATGGCTGCCCACGGAAATTACTCTATTTTTTAAGGAGTTATTTTTCCAAAAGGCAAAAGCCAAGATCTGACCTTAGTTGCTTCTCAAGCCCTATGGATCGGATATTTTGGTGAGTTGTTATTAACCTGTGTTAGTCCCCCTGAAATTACATGTTCAACAATCATTTCATTTCCTTATAGTTGTAATCCGCTGCTTGGAGTCCATCGCTCGATTGCAGATTAAAAATTTTTACCACATACCGCTATAAAAGGTCAGGGGGCACGGAGCTCTTTGCTACCTATCTAAAGCCGGATTTAATAAAAAGTTATGGTGTCATTGAATAACTGTAATGAGTTGTAATTCTTTTATCTCAGTCGGTTTGCAATCTTTTGTAATTAAAAGCTTATTTAATGTAAATTTATTGGTTTTGAGATTGTGCTCAATCTCAGCTCTAGCTTTTATTACCTCCATTCTGGAGGTTGTAAGCAATTTTGAGCCCTCGTCACTAAATAAATCTAGAAATCTCTTATTGCTAAGGAAATGACAAATACTTTCACTACTTTATAACCGCGCAAACTTGAGAACAGCGCGCAATACCATCCGAAATTAAGGCACTAGGCGACCAACCCAAAGCCGCAGAATGAATATAAATGAGAGCTACTTAAATGAAAATGATGATTATATCCACCGCATTGGCCTTAGGGCTAACATCACTTTATGCCGCAGCTACCCCTGCCAAAGGGAGTTTTATCGCAAGCCAGTCATGTGATATGTACCAGTCTAAGCGTAAAGGAACCAACCCGGGTTCACTTGAATCAACTCCAGGAGAAACGTACCCCATTATTGAAGTTGATGCCCAAGAGGCGCAACAAGTAAATTGGGTAAGAGTAAAGACTACATATAACCCTTCACCTGATCGCTGGGTGTCGGCCAGTTGTGGAGATTTAAGTGATTTAGTCGTGGATAGCCGAGGAGGGGGGCGTCAAGACGGTGATCCACAGTGTCATTACCCAGGTATTTTTGACTCTCATGTCTTGGCTATTAGTTGGCAACCAGCATTTTGTGAGTTTACTGGTCGCAATAAGCCTGAGTGTAAGTCATTGACACCAAAGCGCTGGGATGCGTCTCATTTTACCTTGCATGGTTACTGGCCTAACAAAAAGTCATGTGGGAGAAACTACGGTAGCTGTGGCCGAGTGAAAACCAAGCCCGCTACATTCTGTGAATATCCTGCACTGGATTTAGCAGCTGATGTGAGAGCGAGATTAGGCAAGGTGATGCCAAGTGAAGCCAGCGGTACTTGTTTGCAACGACACGAGTGGTGGAAACATGGCACTTGCTCTGGATTAAGTGAGGACAGTTACTTTACGTTGGCGATGAATTTATTGCAGCAGGTGAATGAGTCGAGCTTTGTGAGTGATTATATTGATCAGAACATTGGCAAGCAAACTGACCGGAGTGCCTTTCAAGCCGCGTTCGATAAAGAATTTGGTGAAGGCAGTTATCACCGCGTAGCGCTGCAATGTAAACAAGGTATTTTAACTGAGCTACAAATTGCATTACCTAAAGACGTTACTAGCACAGATACAATGAAAGATTTACTGTCTGCGCCTAGCGTAGTTGGTAACGGTCAGGGGAATTGCCCTGATACTTTTGGAATTGACGCTGTAAACTAAGCGGCTCATTGCACATGTAACCTTGCACATCAAGGTTACATGGTTGCTCCCTTCTTAACTAGGCAAGCGAACTATTTTAGCAAGTTGCAAAACCGAGTAAATGAACGTTTTCTTGTAAAAATTTATATTTCAAGATCTTATAAACCATTCGTGGCTTTTATTTTTAGCACTCATGTGTTTCTGGTTACGACAATTTCTTCAGCTTTCTATGTCTAAAAACTGTTAATTAAGGCTAATTAGCAACGAGCCGCAAGGGGTAAGCTTGGCAAGAATCATAACCCTTACAGTCCTATTTCCTCTATTAAAATTTATATAAAAGTAAAATCAGCAATAGACCAATACAAAAGAAGAAAAAAGAAGTAAGTAAAATACCTGCATGTCTTATGCAGTATTTTAGTCTTTTAAAAGCGGTTACAAATGTTGTTTTCTTTTATCCTTGAGAAAATCAGCACAAATGTTAATGTTTTCTACATTAGGTATTTACCACTATCAAGGACTGAAACAGTGAACATCAATTCACCACTAGTTAATTCGCAGGTCAATTTAGCCAGTAACTTAACCGCTAAAAAGGAGGCTAAGGCGCATAGCATCGAACCTCAAGCACCAGAGAAGGAGATGAACGCTGCGGCATTGTCAGCCGAAAATACGCCAGTATTAACTGAAGAAGAAATCCAAAAATTAAAACAAGAAACTTTTGAGATTAGCAAACAGAATTATAAAGTGATGGAAGAGACACAAGAGGCGTTTGCAACCACCTTAAGCGAGTTTGAAAAATTTAAAAAAGAACAAATTAGCTTAAATCCAGGAATTGATTTGAGTTCTTTAGATTTATCGCAAGAGGAAGATGGCACACTAAAGCTCGTTGGTGGAAGTGTAGACGATAAATTGCGTGAGGATCTTGAGTCTATAATTAACGAAAACAATAAGCTAAAAAATGCCTATGAACAGGTACATGAAGGACTTGCACAAATTGTTCGATTCTCTGGTGCAGATCGGCAAGGCATCGAAGCAAAGGACCTTTATGGCAATATTAGGTTGAATGAGTTAAGTAAAAGCTTCGAAAACCAATTCCATGATACGGGCTTTGGTCAGGATTATCATACACTTGAGGAAAAAGTGAATAGCCACCCAATGCTGTTTGCAATGAAAATGAACGAGGCAATATATCCTAGAATTAACATAAATGTGTAATTGAGTATCGAATAGGTTGGGTAAGTCTAACCGTTTGCACAACGCTCAGTGTTAAGCATGAATGTCAGGCCTTACCCCATCAAAATTGTTATCTTGCTTGCTTAAATGTATCTAATTGCGGAGAAAATAAAGTTCAGACTGTTTTTACTCGCTGGCAGGGTGGGTGTTTTTCTATCCATCAACCCCAAAGCTTGTAACTACTGTATATAGTCATCAATCAACTGGCGCCAAGCATCGGGCTTACCGTAATAGGCAGTATGCGGAAGCTTTATCTGTTTCTCATGCTTTTCAAGGATAAGGGTTGGGAAGCCAGTAACTTGAAGCTTTTGCATTAATAGGCGGCTTTGCGCGATTTTTGTTTGCTCAGTACCTTGGTTTGCCAGCATAGCTCGTTGCCAGTGGTTTTTATCTAGCCCAAGCTCTACCGCGAGTCCTTCTATGACTTCAGCTCGGTTAACCTGTTTGCCCTCTATATAGTGGGCATGCTGAATCGTTTTAAGCATGTTAAGTGGCGTTATGTCCAATTGCTCAGCGGTTATGATGGCACGAGCGGTGATGTATGAGTCAAGGATCATCGGATCGTTACTCTTCACCCTTTGAATGTAACCTTTGCCAAACTGCGCGCCTGTTACGCTGGCTATACGCGCATCACTTGTGAGAATGTGATTGCGGAACACTTTCTCTATAGATTGGTTGGCAATCATCCCTCCAGGATGCAATTCAAGCTTGAGGTCACTGTTGGCTGCAATCGCATCCAACAGTGCAGTCGCACCGTAACACCAGCCACACATGGGGTCGAAGAAGTAGTGCACTTTTACCATTTCATCTCTCCCATATGTACCTTAGCACCAATACCCAACGCCATAGGTAATCCTGCATCAGGGTAGCGTGCAGACATACTATCAATCAGCTCAGCGCTATTTTTACTGCTGCTTTTTGCCTGACTAAAGTCGCTTAAATACTGCTGCGAGTAGCTTATGGTACTTGAATCAAGTTTGGTGCCTGCTTTCATGTGACCAGGTATTACAACCTCTGGCTTGAGTGCTTTTAACTCTTTTAATTGGCGACTCCACGCTTGTTGACTGCGTTGGGATTGTGTATCAGCCATCCATAAGTGCACATTACCATAGACTGCAACATTGCCCAAAACCGCTTTACTTGACGGGATCCATAAGTAGGGGCGGTGTGCCAGCTCAGATTGCGTGCCGTGGATCTCTATTTTGTGCCCATCAACAAAGAGTGTATTTCCTTCTACAACTGTTGGGATGTATGGCTTAACAGGTGCATTTTCCCCCATTTTTGGTGTCCAGAATGCTAATTTACCCGCGAGTTTTTCTTCAATCACTGCTTTTACGGCCGCTGTGGTTAGGATCTTAGCTTCTGGGAACAAAGTGTGTAGTACTTCCGCGCCAAAATAATAGTCCGGATCAGCTTGGCTGATAAAAATCGTTTTTAGGGTTTTGCCGCTGTCGAGCACTTTGGCAGCTATGCGTAGTGCATCCGCTTTGGTAAAACCCGTATCTACGACCATCACTTCACTCTCACCAATCACTAGCGTTGAGTTAACGTGGAAGCTGTTTTTGTCAGCGTTATAAACATCCAGTGTAAGTGGGGCGGTGTTTGCTGCAATCGCATTGCTTGCTAATAAAATTGATGCTGCTATCAACGTTAGGTGTTTCATATTCTTTTGCCTCTTTAGGTTTAGTACGGAGCAGATGATATGAAATTGATAGGTTCAGAAAAACATGCCAAACTAAACATCATTGTTTCATAAATCGAGCAAATATATGGATAGACTCATCGCTGCTAAGGTATTTGCCGACGTTGCAATCACGGGTAGCTTTACCGCGACGGCTGACAGGCTAGATATGTCTCGCCCTATGGTAACTCGGTACATTGAAGCAATGGAAAGCTGGCTAAACATTCGTTTGTTGCACCGCACCACAAGAAAGGTGTCTTTAACGACAGCAGGGGAGTCCTGCTTGGAAGAAGTGAGACAGTGGCTAAGGCAAGCCGACACCATAACCGGCCTGGCGGATACCAGCGGCAAACTGTCTGGTACGGTTCGACTAGCAACCAGTATGTCTTTTGGCTTTTCTCAACTCGTGCCCGCTATTCAACAGTTTATGTCAGCACATCCTGACGTAAATATTGACATTGATTTGCAAGACTCTGTGGCCGATCTCACTGAGAGTCAGATAGATCTTGCTATTCGTATTGCCTCTGCACCGGACCCTTCTTTGATTGGTAAATCAATTGCAGTATGTAGCTCAGTTATCGTGGCGTCCCCACAGTACCTTGCGAATGCAAGTGAAATCAAAAAACCAGATGACCTAGCTGAGCACTTGTGTCTCGGGTATAAGAACTTTCAGCAGCATATCTGGCATTTGCGCAAAGGTAACTCACAGCAGTCGGTAGCGGTAAACTGCCGTTTAACTGCGAACGAGGCGACCGCGTTATTGCATGCAGCGTTAAATGGTGCTGGTCTGGCAATTCAACCCACTTATTTGGTTAACCGCTACATCAAATCTGGTGAGCTTAAGCAGGTACTACCTGATTGGAAGCCAAACGATATGAATATATACGTGCTCTATTCTTCGAGAAAGTATATGTCTCCAACCGTGAGGGCATTGATAGATTATTTGTCTCTCTATTTTGCCCGTACGCCATGGTGAGATTTTATTGGTTATCTTGGATTAAATAATTATATGAGCGGATAGCAATGCTGTTGAAACCGCAATGGGTGTTAGGTTTAAGTTTTATTTGTATCACCGAAAACGTTGTCAAAGACACTTGTATTTGATGATAAAAAACGGTCTAATAGGCCGCAAAAGATACGATGTTTGGTCAGGGAATGAGCATCGCCGTAACGATATAACTTGTAAATCAATCCAAGTGAAGTCGCTTGCTTCAATCTATTCTCGCCACGTAAATAACATCTACCCTCTAGGTCAAACTAGTTTAGTCTGATCCAAAAACGTGTTGTGCATGCTATGCATATATGATTTACAAACATTCAAGCAAAAAGGAATTGCTCATGATAGTCAAATATATCTTCACTCTAATAGGGGCCGCACTGTTAATCGGGTCACTTGTAATGTACAACAGTACACAAGACTTTCTAGACCGTGCAGTTATTACCGAAGGCACAGTGATAGACCTTATTCGTTCCCAGTCTGAAGACTCGGATACCTATACTCCGTTCGTTAAATTCCGCACTAAAAATGGCGAAATAGTGGAGTTTGTGTCCTCTACCGGGGGCGGCCCGAACAGTTACTCAATAGGAGAGGTTGTTAGTGTCGCTTATCTAGAAGATTCAATCGATAAAGCTGAAATTAACGATACGTTCTCGCTATGGGGCGGGGTTATGATTTTGGCAGGAATGGGCTCCGTATTTTTTCTTATTGGACTTTCAATTATCTTATTTGGCGCGTCAAAAAATAAGAAAGTGAAGTATCTAAAAGAAAAAGGAACACCTGTGGTGGCTAAGTTTCAGCGTGTTGAAGTTAACCGCAGAATAGAGTTTAACGGCAAAAATCCTTACCAAATTTGTGCACAATGGAGAAACCCCGCAACATCGCAATTGCATATTTTTAATAGTGATAATATATGGTTTGATCCAAGCAACCACATAGACCGAGAAGAGATAACGGTGTTAATTGAAGAAGGAAACCCGAGCAAATACCATGTGGATATTTCATTTCTCCCAAAGGTCGCATCTTAATCCTATGAAAGCTGACGGATCGTAACTACAAACTAAGTATTTAAAGTTCACTGGGGCTGAGTTTGCAAATCTATTCGAAATAGCGCTTAATAAGGCGCTATTTTTTTATCTGTTATAAGGAAGTAATATGAGTAAGCGAGCGCTACTCTTCCCTGACAATTTTAAGCTGGTTTTGTACGCCATGGTGGTGATGTGCCTCGTACAGGTGTTAGGTGGTATTTTTGGTTTACCAGTTTATCGATTTGGAATTGTACCGCACAATGTCGATCATTTAAGTGGGGTATTAACTGCACCTTTTATACATGGCAGCTGGGGACATTTGCTGAGTAATTTGCTCGGCTTAAGTATTAGCGGTTATTTGGCAGCGAGATTACCGAGGTTCAAGCGAGCAACGCTCTTTATTGTAGTTGCTACGGGGCTTTTGGTGTGGCTATTTGCTGGGCACGCTAATCACATTGGTGCGTCAGGTATTGTGATGGGGTATTTTGGTTTACTGCTTGGGGCTGCACTTTTTAATCGCGATGTGCTTGGCATCGTTAGTTTTATGGCGCTGTTGGTCTTGACTTACTATGCCAATATTAGCTTTTTAGCGACGCTACTTGATTTTTCTGCACAGACGAGTAGTTCAAGTCATATTTTTGGGTTTTTGAGCGGATTGTGCGGTGCATACCTAACCAAGCAAAAGCGTATTACGCGACGTTAAAACAGCATAACCTGCCAGTGACGGCAGGTTATGCTCTGGGATTTAAGTTACTACCAGATACGAACGCGCTCTTCTGGTGCAAGGTAAAGTTTGTCGCCCGGTTTTACGTCAAACGCTTTGTACCATGCATCATGGTTGCGAGGCGCAAGGGCTCTAAATTGACCCGGTGCGTGTGTACCTGCGCGCAGCTGGTTTAGCATACTTTGCTCAGTACGCTTTTCTTTCCATACTTGTGCCCAAGCAAGGAAGAAACGTTGGTCGCCTGTCAGGCCATCAATCACAGGTGCTTCTTTGCCGTTTAGACTCAGTTTATAGGCATGGTAAGCCATCGCAAGGCCACCCACATCACCGATGTTTTCACCAAGGCTGTTACGACCATTTACAAAGTTACCTTCAATAGGCTCATATTTGTTGTATTGTGCTGCGAGCTTGTCTGCTTTTTCTTCGAAAGCAGCGCGATCGGCATCGGTCCACCAGTTACGCTGAATACCCTTGGCATCTGATTTAGAACCTTGGTCGTCAAAGCCGTGGCCCATTTCATGGCCTATCACCGCGCCAATACCGCCGTAGTTTACTGCAGGATCTGCATTTGGGTCGAAGAATGGCGGTTGTAAAATTGCCGCTGGGAAAACGATTTCATTAAACGAGCTGTTGTAGTAAGCGTTAACGCGTTGTGGTGTCATGCCCCAGCGGTTACGATCGGTTTTTTCAAGCTCTTTAGCGATGCTATCATTACGGAAAAACTCACGTAGGCTTTTCACATTCGTCATTAAGTTATCACGGCTTAAGGTTAACCCATCAAATGATTGCCAGTTGTCAGGGTAGCCAATCTTAGGCGTAAATGCGGCAAGTTTTGCCTGAGCATTTACTTTCGTTTCTTCGCCCATCCAGTCTAAGCTTTCAATCCTTTCACCAAGGGCGGTGCGTAGATTTTCAACCAATTCTGACATTTGTTTTTTAGAAGACTCAGGGAAGTAACGGGCAACGTAAACCTTACCAATTGCAAAGCCAAGCGAAGTAGTACCAGACATTTCGCTGATTGCGCGTTTCCAACGAGCGCGCGGCTCTTGCTGACCACTTAAATGCTTGCCATAAAATTCAAAGTTAGTATTGAAGATATCTTCAGACAGCAGCGATGCGTTGCCGCTAATGGCATGATAGGTTAGGTAGTCTTTCCAAACGGCCAAGTCTTCAGAGTTGATAAGTGCAATCATCGCTTTAATCGGCTCAGGCTGAGAGATATTTAGTTGAGGTACTTTATAGCCCGTTTCAGTAAAATATAGATCCCAATTAAAGCCTGGGTACTGTGTTGCTAGCTCGTCACGTTTGACTTGATTTAATGTGAGGTCGCGGTTTCTGCGTTTTTCACGTGGCCAATGGCCCTCAGCAATTTTGGTTTCTAGGGCTAGAATGGCTTCTGCGCGCTCAGTCGGCTTGTCTTTACCCGCAAATTTAAGCATATCTGCAATATGTGCAACGTATGCTTCGCGAGTTTTAACAAAACGTTCAGCTTGTTCTAAATAGTAAGAGCGGTCTGGTAGTCCAAGTCCGCCAGCACCCATCGACATCTCATATTTATTTGGATCTAGACGGTTAAACCACATACCGCCACCGATCGGCGCTTTTACGCCAGTTAACCAAGATTGACCAAATGCTTTGGTGAGACCGTCAGTGTTACTAATGGCGTCAATGTCAGCGAGTAGTGGTTGAATAGGTGTAATACCCAGCTTATTTAGGGTTTCCACATCCATATAAGCATTGTAAAAATCGGCGATCAGCTGCTCTTCGGCATTTAGATTTTTACCGTTAGCTATTTCTTCGATAATGGTTTTTACTTGTTCTTCGCTGCGTTCAGCAAGTGCTGAGAATGCACCAAAACGCGTTTTGTCTGCTGGCATTTCGTAGTTTTTGTACCAAGTGCCGCTGGCGTACATAAAGAAATCATCGCCAGGTTTTACACTTTCGTCACGTGCACTGAGGTCAACACCAAAACTACCAAGTTCTGCCTTACCTGTAGCTACTGCCACATTTTCTGCTTGTTTGGTTTCACTTGTTGTTACTTGTGGCTCAGAGCAAGCCGTCAGCATGATGGCTGTAAGCGCACTTGCTATTATCGTTTTTTTCATTATGTAGTCTCTACCTAGTTCGAGAAGTGGGCCCGACAGTTGTCTTATTGTACTTACTATCGGGAATTTAACTATTGTCGAGTGAATACGCTTTTGCTGCAAGCATTTGAGTCGAATTGTTGGGAAATTCACGAAGAATGTGCTTTCAAAAGGAAAAATGTATAGCAGAGAGTGAAATAGGATCAGGCTTTAAATCAATAGCAATATCCCTTATCATTTCGGCATTATTATCAGTGCTGTTGTACTGTATTGACCACAAGAAACGAATTTATGCAATTATCACCAAGTTTAACGGCGCTTATTGAAGCGCTGCGTTGTTTACCTGGCATTGGGCCTAAGTCTGCGCAGCGTATTGCCTTTCATTTATTAGAGCGAGACAGAGAGGGTGGCAGTCAACTAGGGCAGAGCCTGACTCATGCGATGCAAGCTATTGGTCACTGTTCAAGCTGCCGAACATTTAGTGAAGTTGAGGTGTGTGATATTTGTCAAAGTATCAAGCGCCAAGACACAGGACTGCTTTGCGTAGTTGAATCACCAACGGACGTATTGGCGATAGAGCAAACAGGGCAATTTAACGGCTTATATTTTGTGCTGATGGGACATTTATCACCTTTGGATGGCATTGGTCCCAATGAAATTGGCCTTGATGTTCTTGAGCGTAAACTAAGTGCTGGCAATATTAACGAAGTTATCTTAGCGACCAACCCAACGGTAGAAGGTGAGGCAACGGCGCATTATATTTCCGAGTTATGTCACAAATATCAAGTTGAAGCGTCTCGTATTGCTCACGGTATGCCAGTTGGCGGTGAGTTAGATCTGGTAGACGGTATGACGCTGATGCATGCGTTTAGTGGGCGGAAGAAACTCTAATCTAGCTCTTGTTGTCAAAAGCCCTGATTTTTGATCGTTTAACCCAAAAAGCAGGGCGGCTTGTTAAAAATTTTGTTCAGTCTCTTGAAAGTTTTCTCTCCTCCCCCATATACCTAGCATATTGGTAAGAACACTGCATTAATTGCTTATATTGGAGAGAACAATGTCCGCAGCTCAAAAAGAAACATTAGGCTTTCAAACAGAAGTCAAACAATTACTAAACCTAATGATCCACTCTTTATACTCAAATAAAGAGATCTTTTTACGCGAGTTAGTATCTAACGCTTCAGACGCAGCTGACAAACTACGTTACCTAGCTTTGCAAAATGGCGATCTTTATGAAGGCGATGCAGAGCTACGTGTTCGCTTAAGCGTAAACAAAGATGCAAAAACCATCACCATTTCTGACAATGGTATTGGTATGACGCGTGACGAAGTGATCAGTTCACTTGGTACTATCGCAAAATCTGGTACAGCTGATTTCTTTAAAAACCTAACAGGCGACCAAGCAAAAGACTCGCAGCTGATTGGTCAATTCGGTGTTGGTTTCTATTCTGCATTCATTGTTGCTGATAAAGTAACGGTTCGTACGCGTAAAGCGGGTGAGTCAGAAGCAGTTGAATGGGAATCGCAAGGTGAAGGCGATTTCACAATTGCTGAAATTGAAAAAGCAGAGCGTGGTACAGAGATCACACTACATCTTCGTGAAGAGGAAAGTGAGTTCCTTGAAACTTACCGTCTTCGCGGTATTGTGACTAAATACTCGGATCACATTTCAATTCCTGTTGAACTTTATAAAGACCCAGTTCCTGAATCTGAAGGCCCAGATGGCGAGAAAATTGAAGCGCAACCTGGCGAGTGGGAAGCTATCAACAAAGCCACTGCACTTTGGACTCGCGATAAATCAGAGATCAGCGAAGAGGAATATAAAGAGTTTTATAAGCATGTTGGTCATGATTGGGAAGAGCCACTCACTTGGGCACACAATAAAGTAGAAGGTAAAACTGAATACACCAGCTTACTTTACATCCCTAAAAAGGCACCTTTCGATTTATATAATCGTGAACGTCAAGCTGGGCTTAAGCTTTATGTACAACGCGTATTTATTATGGATGACGCAGAGCAGTTTATGCCGAGCTACCTGCGCTTTGTTAAAGGCTTACTAGATTCTAACGATCTACCACTCAACGTATCTCGTGAGATCTTACAAGATAACAAGATCACTCAAGCTATTCGTAAAGGCTGTACGTCTCGCGTACTTAAAATGCTTGAGCGCATGGGCAAAAACAAACCAGAAGATTACCAAGCATTCTGGAATGAATTTGGTAATGTGATCAAAGAAGGTCCAGCTGAAGATTTCGCAAACAAAGATGCTATTGCGAAACTATTGCGCTTTAGCTCTACGCATACTGATGAGAAAACGCAAAATGTTTCTCTTGAGCAGTACATTGAGCGCATGAAAGAAGGCCAAGATAAGATTTACTATGTTGTGGCTGATAGCTTTGAAGCAGCAAAGAGCTCTCCGCATCTTGAAATCTTCCGTAAGAAAGGTATTGAAGTTCTGTTACTGTCAGATCGCGTTGACGAGTGGATGATGAGCCACCTCACTGAATTCAACGAGAAGCCACTTCAGTCAATCACGCGTGGTGATCTTGACTTAGGTGATATGGATGACGAAGAAACGAAGAAAGCGCACGAAGAAAGTGAGAAAGAAGTTGAAGGCTTAGTTGAGCGCGTGAAAACAGCACTTGGCGATAAAGTGAAAGAAGTACGCTTTACGCACCGCCTAACAGACTCTCCAGCGTGTGTGGTTGCAGACGATCATGACATGAGCTCGCAAATGCAAAAGCTAATGGAGCAGGTAGGTCAAGCCGTGCCCGAGTCTAAGCCGGTATTTGAGCTAAACCCAGAGCACCAATTGGTTAAGCATTTAAATAACGAGCAAGACGAAGACAAGTTTGGACAGTGGGCAGAAGTGCTACTAGACCAAGCAATGCTTGCAGAGCGTGGTAGCCTGAAAGATCCAGCAGGCTTTGTAAGTCGTCTTAACAAGCTAATGCTAGATCTACAAAAGTAAAATCAATTAAGTAAATTGGTATAACGAATTGAAAAAGCCGGTCATGGTTAAGTGACCGGCTTTTTTGTGTTTATCTACGAGCGCATAGAGATATATTATAGACGCTTCAGTGCGCCAACGACTTCTTTGTAGTCTGGCTCTTTTGCTAAGTTTTCTACCAGCTGCTTGTAAACAACCTTGTGTTCTTTATCTAATACAAAAATCGCTCGGCTAAGCAAGCCCATATCTTTAATCAACAAACCATAATTTTCACCGAAAGAATGCCACACGGCGTCTGATAGTGTTTTAACTTTGTCGATATTTTCAGCTTTACAGAAGCGTTTTTGCGCGAAAGGTAAGTCTGCACTGATAGTTAACATAGCGACATCTGGAAATTGACTCGCTACTTTTTCATTAAAGTGCTTTGTTTGTAGGCTGCAAGTGCCAGTGTCTAGGCTAGGTACAACGCTGATTAAAACGGCGCGATGCTCAAAATCTTTTAGTGAAACCGGAGTGAAATCGGCGTCGGCAACCTTAAAATCTGGGGCGGCTTGACCTTGCTTTACACCTTTTCCAAGTAGTACTACCGCTTTTCCGTCTGCTTTTACTTTACCTATATCCAGCGTATTCTCTGGTAAATCGTAAGCCACAGATACTGCGCTAAACAATCCACCCACCAAAACTAAAGTTTTCAGCATAATGTATTCCTTTTGAGGTTAACTTAATTGTTTCGAGTGTATTATACTGACAGTAACTAACCAAGCTTAAGTGACATTTAGATTGTAAATGTGGCGTTGTTTTACTACCATGTGTCGCAATTTTAAGCTTTTATCTCATAATTATAACTAAAACTTCCCGGCATCGTGCCGATACGCATGGGAAACAGAAAGAGAGCTTGTATGTCAACATTAGTCCTAATTTGTGACGATTCAAAACTTGCCCGTCGGCAGCTGGCGCGTTCACTGCCGGACGACTGGGATATTAAAGTAGAATTTGCAGAGAATGGACTCGATTGTATCAAGCAAATAAAAGCACTCTCTCCAGAGATTCTATTTCTCGACCTTAACATGCCACAAATGGATGGCTATGAAGTGCTGCAAGCCATTACTGAGCAGGGGTTGTCGGTACTTACCGTCGTTGTTTCCGGGGATATTCAGCCCAACGCACATCAACGAGTGATTGAGCTCGGCGCTATAGACTTTATTCGAAAGCCTTGCGATGCAGCTAAGCTTGCTGAAATTATCGAACATCATGGGATAAAAGATAAAGCTATTCGAGAAAGCTTAGTTCATAAACTTGGTGAGCAGCTAGACCCAGAGATCCGTGATATCTATCAAGAACTTACCAACGTAGCTATGGGACAAGCCGGCGATTTGCTGGCACGGTTACTCAACGTATTTGTCGAATTACCCATTCCAAACGTTAACGTACTCGAAGTCAACGAGTTACATATGGCACTGCAAGCCATTGATGCTAGTGCAACTACGTCGGGTGTTTGCCAAGGTTTTATTGGCGGTGGTGTTTCTGGAGAGGCGTTGCTCTTACTCAATGACTCAAGTTTTAAAGAAATCGCGTCTTTGATGAATTATCATGGCGAACTTAATACCAAGGTTGAGCTTGAGCTATTAATGGATATTAGCAATATCTTGATCGGTGCAATATTAACAGGGCTATCACGGCAGCTTGATATGTCGTTTAGCCAAGGTCACCCAGTTGTGCTTGGTCAGCATTGCGATGTTGCAGAGCTTGTGAAAGCTAACAAGGCGAGATGGCAAAGAACACTCGCGATTGAGATTAGCTATGGCATAGAGCATCACAACATTAATTGTGACCTTATGCTGTTATTCACGGAAGACTCGCTTAAAACCTTAAAATATAAAGTAGCCTATTTATTGGATGATTAACTATGCCTGCAGCCGATTTTGATATGAATGAAATCCATTGGTTAATGGATATGTTTAACACCGTAGATGTAGGCTTAGTGGTGCTTGATCGCGATTATAAGGTCTGCATTTGGAACGGCTTTATGGAAAATCATTCTGGTTTATTACCAAGTGCCGTCAAAGACAAAGATATTTTTGATTTGTTTCCAAGTATTGATGAGCAATGGTTTAGGTCAAAAGCTGAGCCTGTATTTGTGTTAAAAAATCGCTCATTTACTATTTGGGAGCAGCAGCCGTATATTTTCCGTTTCAAAAACTATCGACCTATCACGGGTAAAGCGGATTATATGTATCAGAACGCAACGTTTATCCCACTAACTACCGTAACAGGCGATGTTGGGCATATCTGTGTGATTATTTATGATGTAACCGATGAAGCAATTAATAAGCTAGAACTTGAGTCTCTGAATAAACAATTAGAGAAGATCAGCCGCACAGACAGTTTAACTCAGTTACATAATCGTGGGTTTTGGGAAGAAACTTTAAAACAAGAGTTTAAGCGTTTAAAGCGTAATCAAGGTCAAAGTGCATTGCTTATGTTTGATATTGACCACTTTAAGCGTATTAATGATGAATATGGTCACAGCGGAGGGGATGAGGCTATTCGCCATATTTCAGATTTGTTGCGTAAAACACTGCGAGAAACAGATACCGCAGGTCGCTACGGTGGTGAAGAGTTTGCAGTAACTTTGCTCGACACGGATGTAAAAGGTGCAATCACATTTGCTGAAAGACTACGTTCGCTAATAGAAAATTCATCGATTTATTACGATGAGCAACAAATTAAGATAACGGTTAGCCTTGGTGTTGCCGTGTACGAAGAGTCTTTTGAAAAACATGAGCAATGGATTGAGGCGGCAGACAGCGCTTTGTACGTGTCGAAAGAAGGTGGAAGAAATCGAGTAACGGTTTACTCAGAAGATATGGCCAACGAATAAGGTAAGGGCTTAAAGTGTGGAGGCTGTATGCACATTTTAGCGCAGCTTCTTCCTTACCGTTGTTTCTCATTTTATATCCCCCTCGTGGGCATCTAATTCCTATTCTCAACTCCATCCCTTTGCCTTGATAAACCTTTTGATACTAAATTACTCAAGGATTCACATGTTAGACGTGGATAAATTATCAAAAATGATTGCAGCTGCTGCGAGCGAATCTTTTTCTGCCAGCCGTGCCAAACATCGTAAAGATGAAATACTGGGTTACGCTATTCTTTCTCATGACACTGCTGATTCGTGCTGCGCCGCGGTTGCTACACACCATGGCTTAAAGAGTTTTGTCCATGGTGAAGATAATGACTTTCTATTTTCACCACCAGAGTGGGATGAGTTTGACAATGGTACCGCGTTTGCGAGCGTTAATAATGAACTAATTAAAGCCTATGATGAAGGAGACTATGAAATAGACCCTGACTGGCATGAAAAATTCAGAGAGGATGTATTTGAAGCAACTGTGCAGGGTTTAGAAATATTAGTCAGGCAAGGTTTTTTTGGGACGGAAGAGGAAAGAAACCGTTTATATCTTGCCTTTTGTCTCAGCGACTCTGAAACCTTCACGACACATCTCCCAAGCTGGGTGAGTAAATTGAATACAGATAGGGTAACGAATAAGTTTCTAGCGTGGCAGCAATGTAACTCCCCCAAAAAATGAAACAGTTCATAAGTAGAATTTTCCATTAACTAAAATAGGAAAATTTACGATGAGAAAAAGCAAGTTCACCGAAACCCAAATTGTCAGCATGATCAAGGAAGCTGAATCAGGTATTCCTGTGCCAGAAATCTGCCGCAAACATGGTATCGGCCAAAGTACGTTTTATAAATGGCGCTCAAAATATGGCGGGATGGAAGCTTCAGACGTTAAGCGACTTAAAGAGCTTGAAGAAGAAAACCGTAAGCTAAAAGATATGTTTGCAACGCTTAGCCTAAAGCACTCGATGCTTGAGGATATCATCGCAAAAAAGCTGTAAAAACAAGTAGGCGCAGAGCTTGGGTAGAGCATTTAAGAGCTCAATTTAACGTCAGCGTCGCATTTGCTTGTGAAGTGGCAGGGCTAAGCCGCTCAGTTTTTTATTACAAACATAAACGGCCGTCAGATGATGAAGTTATCGACGCATTACTTGCGCTGGTAGAGCGCCATCCTAGGTGGGGGCTGCCTAAGCTATTCAAAAGGCTTCGCAATAAGGGTAAGCCGTGGAATAAAAAGCGTGTTGAACGCGTTTACAACATGCTAAAACTAAACTTGAGACGTAAGGGGAAGCGCCGTATTCCAACAAGAACACCTGAACCATTAAGTGCACCGACACAACATAATGAATCGTGGTCAATGGACTTTATGAGTGACGCATTAAGCTATGGACATCGTTTTAGAACACTGAATGTGCTGGATGATTTCAACCGACAAGCACTGGCGATTGAGGTCGATACAAGCTTAACTTCTGAACGAGTTATTAGAACGCTACAACAAATTATTGCTTGGCGAGGAAAACCAAAGCAGATTAGAGTGGACAATGGCCCAGAATTTACTTCAACGGCACTCGAAGATTGGGCAATGAAAAATGACATCAAGTTGGAATTTATAGAGCCAGGCAGTCCTTACCAAAATGGTTTTGTGGAAAGGTTTAATCGGAGTTACCGTGAAGAAGTGCTAGATTTATACTTGTTTGAGTCACTGCAAGAAGTACGTGAAATCACTGATGAGTGGTTAGATATTTATAATTATGAGCGACCTCATGATTCACTAGGCGATATGACACCAATTGGTTATCTTGAGGCTGCATAAAATTCTACGAAATAGCTGTACTAAATTGGGTGGAGTTACAGCAAGGCTTAACAAATGCGTACTAGCGACTAATATAGGCTTTAATTGCGTCGTTAAACATACTAATACTGCGACGATGAGTAGACTCACTGTGTCATCCCAGAAGCTAGGTGGTTGGTCAGTGTTTAGCGCATCAAAGCTCATGCATTTTGATGCGCTTGGGTTGACACTATAGCGTTTAATACTAGAGCGTGTAATGGAAACCGATGGCGATACCGTCGTCTTCGGTTTGTGACATTTGTGCTTCCTGCGCAGCATCGGCACTTGAGAAGTCACTAAAATCTTTACGCGCTTCAATGTACAAAATGGTGTCTTCAGACATAAAGTAGTGCGCGCCTATCACGGCAAATTGACGCTTAAAGACATCATTAGGATCGGCATTGAAGTTTGGTTGGATAACATAGTCATCGCCCGCGTCAAATACGTTGTAAGCGATAAATGTACGCACGTCATTATCAAAACGGTAGCTGATAAGCGACTCTAACCCAACGGCATCCTTGATTAAGCGACCTAAGTTGTCGGTATCGTGGTTTTCGTTTTTATTGATGTTTGCAGCAGCATACCAACCAGGCTTATAGAAATCGCCATAGGTAATACCGACGCCATAAATTAAATCTTTAACCGATTGATTTCGACCAGCAGCATACACTATATCAAACTCGCCACGGTTAACGCCCGCTGTGAGGGTCAGGTTCTCAGTGGCTGCATAGGTCAGTGAAGCGCCATAGGTTGAATTAAACTCTACCATTTGTGCCGCGTTATTCCCTTGATTGAACAGGGTTTCACATGAGCTGCTCGAAATGTCAACGACATCACAAGTATAAAAATCATCAGATTTGAACTGGGCTTGTACAGCAAAGCTCAGCTTGCCAAATTGATTACGGTATTGCAGCACTTTATCACCACGACCAGTACCATTGATAGCGCCGTCGTCTTTGTTATAGGTGTAAACACCTGCGGCATTACCATCCCAAACTAGGCTATAGTTGGTGCTGTATACTACGTCGTACCATGCTCCCCATTGTTTTCCTAGGGTAATTTGGCCGTATTCATCGTGCTTAACGCCAACATAACCTAATCGGTTATATAAAAACTCATCTTGTATTGATTCGAAGCGATTGCTGTAAACAATATCACTACTACCAACTGGGTTTACGCCCCATTCTAGTAGTGCAAAAGCCTGCCAGTTGTTTTTTAATTGGCGTTTAAAGTCAAAGTTAATACGCGATGCGCCGTTTACCAACTCAGTCTCGCCTTGAGTATTAATAACTCGAGCATCGATAAAGCCGCCAACCGTGACACTATTCTTTTCATCTTTGAATATCTCGATAGCGTTCACTGTTGGAATTGTAGTCACGCTAGCGATTAGGGTGGCAGCAAGTGTTCTTTTCATGAATTACCTTGTTTCAATGTTGTTGCTAAATAGGGTTAAGTTAGCTAAAAAATGCAGATTATCAAAGCTAAAATACAGGCAAAAGTGAAAAAATATCAAGAAAATAACGTGGTTTCTGGTAAATTTATTCATTTTATGTTCATTGTTCATAAATATCAATGAGTTATGAAGAGGTGTTTTTCGTAATTATTGATTGGTTTTGTGCAATAAATGGAAGGGGCTATAGCACTATCAGGGTTCTGTTATCAGCAAGAAGATAACACATTTAGGTGCAATTCAGCGAAAAGTCAATAAAACATCATGTTTTTCGTAGGTAAACTGCTGTAGTGTTCTCCTATTATACACAACTATCAAGGGAGACTGAGTAATGCTTGTTAAAGAAATTGGCATCTCAAAGCGGGCTTGTTTTTACAGCATAATGTTATTTTTTATTCATGAAGTTCAATCATATAGCGAACTATCAGCTGAGTCGTATGGTATTATTTATAGCTTTAAAGACGGTAATAGCAAAGCGATTTACTTAAGTGATCAAGGTGGTAGATCGCCAGTTAGAATCGTGAAAGCCACATCGAGTGACGGCTATCCTGCTGTCTCACCATCAAAAGACAAAGTAACCTTTTACGGTAAATACGATAACTTTAAAACATGGTCAATCCACACCGTTGATATTACTGGCCGCAATCTGAAAAGATTAACGAGGAAAAAATATGTCTGGGATAGTGCACCCGCGTGGTCTTTGGATGGAATGACGATAGCGTTTGCTAGAGAATATGAAAATAAGGAAGGCGTTTGGCAAGAAGAAATTTGGTTAATGAATGCTGATGGTAGTGAACAGCGCCAAATTAAAAATCTGGCGGGTCGCGCTCCAGAATTTATGCCAGATGGGCGATTACTCTATCAATCTAAAGCCAGCCCAAGCCAAATTAGCATTGCCAGTTTAGATGGTGGTGAGGTTATTCAACTCACTCAAGATGATACTGATAACATGTCTCCTCAAATTTCTCCAGATGGCACAAAAATAGCCTATTTATCTAATAGAGATGGTAATCAGGAAGTATATGTCATGGATATTGATGGAACTAATAACAAGCGGCTGACCCGCAATGACATTCAAGAGTGGGATCCATCTTGGTCTCCAGACGGCACAAAGGTGTATTTCGCTTCAGAGAATGTGTATGGCTTTTATGATGTCTTTTCTGTAAATGTGGATGGCACGTCTATCAAAAGAATACTTCAAAACAGCTCGCAAGCGACTGTTGTACCGGGTCTTGACCAAGAAGCACTAAAAAAGTTAATGAATACAAATGAGCGTCAGTAGGCCTAAAACACTGACCGCATTTCTAGGTCATTAATTTTACTGCTGTTGGAGACGATCTGTAAAAGGAAAAGAAGTATCAAAGCAATGTGAATAAGCTTAAGAGAAGCCTTAAGTGTATAAAAAGTTAGCATTCATCCTCAAAACTTATGATAACGAGGGATATTATGATGCATTGTTAATAACGATGTTGGATGTGATAGAAATAAAGTACCCGAAGTCACTTTGGTCTGCAAAATATTGATAGCTATTACGACCGATTAAGTGAGCGTTATGGTTTTACTATATTGCCAAGACAAACGCGTTGGAATAGTGTTAATAGGCTCGGCTTCATTAGCTTACTTTCTGAAGCGAAAGTAGGATCGGGTACGAACTTAGAGACAAGGATTTAGGTATGAGTTTACTTGCATGGATACTCTCTCATGCCACGTTGGTGGCGTTTTGGCTTTGGATTTTAAATTTTGGTGGAGCGGCAAAGATAGAAGGGTGGAGGTCGTTCTTTATCATTGGCTGGTTTGCTGCGCTATGGACTGCTGAGCAGTTGCGTCTGTATGCGCTGTGTATACTCGTACTACAAGTTCCTTGGTTTATTGCAGGTCTTTTGATGCCGCAATGGCGAGGCTTTGCGGTGTAATTGTCAGGCTTTGTAAAGGTGCTTGGATTATGCTGTTACTTAGTGCAATTATATTTACTTGAAAAGTAAACAGGCTCTAATAAAAGGACAGTTTATGAAGCAGATGAGCATTCTAATTGCTTTGTTTTGCAGTTTAATAATTTGCGATAAAAGTTATGGCCAAAACAAGTATGATTTAGGACAAAAGCCACCGGGATTAACGCCCGAATTATTTGCTCCAGGTGTGGTTTCTACGGATGAACACCGCGAGACTGAAGTGTTATTTTTGCCAGATATGTCTGAGCTTTCTTTTACTCGCGCTGGTGGAGAATACCAAAAACCGACATGGATTGTGATGCAATTTAAGCACAATCAATGGATTGAAAAATCAATACCTGAAGCAGACAGAAAAGCATATCAGGATAAATTTAGTCCACCAGTTTCACACATACAAAACATCGAGTCTTTTAAAGGTATTCCAATCAGAGGCTATACCACCTCAGCAAAAGGGACACTCTACTTTTATGTCTTAGATTTGAAAGACGGCAGTGGGCATTTGAGTTATTCACGGCTTGTTGATGGTAAATATGAAACACCGCACAAAATGAGTAAGGCAATTAATCAAGGAAAGTACATTGCTCACCCCTACATCGCGCCAGATGAGTCTTACATTATGTGGGATGCTGAACAGGAAGGTGAAAACACGCCTGATATTTACATTAGTTTTCGTAACCAAGATGGTACATGGACAAACGCAATAAATATGGGAGATACGATTAATACGGCTGCGTACGAGCAACGTCCTAAAGTATCACCAGACGGGAAATATTTATTTTTTTGGCGAGGTGACAAAAAAGTCAGAAAGGACGGCACCAGTTACTGGGAAGGCAATCCATACTGGATGGATGCGAATATCATTGAAACACTGAGACCTACTCGCTAGTGCTCAGTTATTCTTGGTTATACTCCCCTTAAAAACCTCGGTAAGATGGCATGCAAGCATGCCTTTTTCAATATCTGCGAATTTTAAAGGGTCACAGTTCCTCTCAATCGTGTGGCAAAGTAGAGTGCTTTATTCGTAGCAATGCGTGTTACGGTAAGCGACAAATTCCCCTTTACCTACTGGTACTAAGGCTGTTGTGTATCTTTGACTATCTGAGAAATACTGCATAAACGCGGTTAACTCATGGGCATGCGACGTTGCGTTATCACACACAATAATACCATTTGGCGCGAGCAGTTTTTCGGCCAGTGGCAGAATATCCATATAGATACTTCTGTCAGCGTCGAAAAATATCAAGTCAAAGCCTTGCTGTAACTTAGGTAAAATTGTCGATATCTCGCCGTTGAAAGCATTAATCCTACACTTTAGTCTTGCTCGGTCAATATTTGCTAGCGCTTGTTGATATTTGTGTACACATCTTTCGATTGTGGTGATTTCTCCATTTTCAGGTAATGCACCGGCAAACCACAATGTAGAATAACCGTTAGACGTGCCAAGCTCTAAGATACGAGTTACATTACTCGCTTTAGTGAGGAAAGCTAAAAACTCACCAGTGTCTTTGGTGATATTTAAGTATTTATCTTGTTTACTTTTTGCGTTCATATCATTTTTCAGCCCTAACTCAGCGACTTCGCTAAGTAAGGCGTTATATTCAATATTCACCATGATAATATTCCTTTAAAATCAGACAAGTAGTGTTTTATTTTTGAAAATCACATATAAGCCAAGCAGGGTAAGCGCACCATAAAAAATACGCTCAAACATAATGATAGAAATGTGCTTTCGTAACTTTGCCCCAAAATACATACATATGGTAGCTGGGATCAAGGCGACTACGGACAAAGCACTTGCTGATGGTGTTAACACACCTTGCCAAATTAACCCCAAGCTAAGCCCGAGTGATGAGCAAGTGAATAAAATGCCCATTGCCTGGATCAACTTTTCCTTTGGTAGACCAATTGCCTGTAAATAAAATACGCCAGGCACTGCAGAGGATCCAGTTAATCCGGTAAAAACGCCATTGCACATTCCTAGCACAACGCCCGCATGAGGTCGCCATTGAACATCGATATGTGGTTTAAACTTTAAGATCCCTAAGCTGCCATAACACATCAGCAATACACCTAATAACAAAGACATGTGGGCTTGATTAACAAACTGAGTCAGTAAGCAGCCGGCTGCAATGGAGATTGTTGCGAAAAAAAAGAATAAACGTTGGGTGAGCCAAAGAGTCTTCCAGTGCGCGCCTGAAACGGCTTGTACGATATTGGTTATAAATGCAGGCAATGCTACCAACGCCATCGCAGGATGGATCCCGATGATAGCGGTGAGTAGTCCCAGCACAATCGGTGGTAGGCCAAGACCCACCACTCCTTTTATGAGTCCTGCAAAACCAAATACACCTAAAATGATGGCGATGGTTACTGCTGAGTATTCCATTATGCGCTCTCTAGTGCATGCTCTGGATACGACGCCTCTATACCTTGGGTTGCAAACGCATTAAGTGCGGTTAGCACATCGCTCAGCTCCTCATCATCTAGGACTTCGGGCTTGTTTTGCGAAAAATGATCCACTAGTGCCAATATATCTTTCTTGCGGTCCTCAATGTATACATCTGTTTGTTGATAATCAAAATACGTCGCATCAACTAGTTGCGCATCCATTTTCTTATTGTTCTTCACAAACTCTATATTAAATTCACCGAGTTGCATGAGCACATAACGACTCGCCTTACCCGGCTCCATGGCGTTGGCGAACCGGTGCTTAAGTTTAGATGGAATTTGGAATACTTCACCTAAAGGTACATGGTAAATCTGCTGCCTGTCTGGAAGCTCAATATTGATAGCGCCCTTAGCACAATAAATCATATCGCATACCGATTGATGAAAATGGTATGGAACCGCTCTGTGATCTAGATTAAAAAGGCTAACACGAATGCCATTTTCATAGTAAAACTCTTTCATTTCCATGGTTTGCTCCTTGTCATACTGTTATTAAGCGTGGACTTTAGTCTGGTCTGTGTTTCTTTGTTGTGCGGTAGTTTTTTTATAAATATAGTCGACCCAATTATGGGCAACACTTTGTGCGGCTTCAACAAACGCTGCAGCAAAGTTACGTTCGTTTTGCCAATAGCGCGTCAATACACCAAATGACGACAAGTAAGGTGAAACCTGATGCTGCTGAGTTATGGGGTCCCATCGCATCACCTTGTAGGATTCATGTCCTTGCAATCGAATACCACCGGTTTGGTAGTTAACTTCTTGATGTGGCTGTAATTCACCTCGTTTGATCAAAGCTTGTATAAATGGATCTGGGTGCAGTTTTAAATCAAAGCTTTGACCTGCCGCCATAATGAGGCCATCGGCAATGAGTGGTTCGCAAACCTGATTGCATGATATAGAAATTTGATTTGCGCTGATAGTAACCCCCTGCTTATTACCATAACCAAGTTGGCAGCTAGTCAATATGCCCGCGTTAAATAATGCTATCAACTTTTGTGCATTTAGCAGTGGAATAGGAACGGCAGTGCGAATAAAGTGTGTATCTAAGTTAGCGTCGTAGCGCTGCTTTTCGTCCGCGCTTAAATAGCGGTAAAACTTCATCCTTCTGACTCGAAGCAAGACCGCATGAATAAGCGCATTGTCTTGAGGTAAAGTTGCGTCAAATTTCAGCTTCTCTAGCGCAGACTCGAAAGGTGGGACCGCAACTTCTTGCCACCCTATGCGGCCTTGTGATGCATCTTTAAGTTCTTCATCGATCAAATGTAAAATATCGTCTAGTGCAAGGCGTTTGCCTAGCTTTTTTTCTAAATCAAAAAAGGTGTCTTCTGTTAAGTAGTTAAAGCTATGCTCAATGCGCCTGTCTCGTACCGCCGGAAAAAAACCACAGCGACTTATCGCATACACGTTGAGTGAACGAGTACTTTTATCAGGCGTAAACGCAACGACATTTCCTTGGGGGTCTTGTTCAAACTTACCGCTATCCACTAGCGATAAAATGGCATCAATGCCACTTGGCCCCATTCCTTTGATAGCAATTCGTTTGCCATATGCAGGCTGTGTTTCTAGCTGCTGTGAAAACCAGTTTTTTAATGCCGAATGGGGGTAGGGCGACATCAGTACTCTTTCGTCATACTGTGCTTTATTAAGGCTATTCCAATGGCCTGTTGCAAGCAGCACTTTATCGAATTCGAGTTGTTTTACAGCACTGTGTTCATGCTGACAAAAATGGAGTTCAAAGCCACTTTTAGTGGGTAAACCATCCAACACCTTACAGTTGTTATAATGATGTATCTTAACCCCATTTTCTTTGGCTAGTTGGCAATACTGGTTAAATCGTTCTTTTAAATAGACACCAAACAACGCTCTAGGATAAAAGGCATCCTGATCGGGCTGCCACACAGTGATATCTTCAAGTGCTGGATGTGTTACTTTTATAAGGTGGGGAAATCGCTGGGCAAGCCAGTGTTGCCGTTCACAGAGCCAATCAAAGAAGTCATTGTCGAACAGTGCCATCATATAAGTTTGGTTGTTACACAAATGGGTAGGTAGCAGTTCTTCGCTACAGTATGGGTGGCCGGGACCATTGTCACCACGTTGCTCAAAAGTCACAATTTCAATGTTACGACAATCGAGTTTTGAAGCCACTAATTGCTTAACTAAGTGCACTAATGTAGCTGTACCTGAAAAGCCAGTACCTACAATACCAAACCTGCTTATGTTATTACTATGCATAGTTATATTTCCTTATTGCGGCCCAATCATGCTGGGCCATCCTGACTACAACGACTCCAGCGCTTGTTGGATCCGCTGTGCTGCCTGCTCTAAGGTTTCTCTCGCTCGTCCACAGTTCATACGAACAAAATGACGAAGTGCTTCGCTGCCTTCAGCAAAGTGCATTCCACCAATAGAAGCTACCTTGGCTTTTTCTAACAAGAATGCTGCGGCAGTATCGTACCCAGCGGCTTGGATCTTTTCGCCATAAGCGGACAAATCAACGAAGATAAAGAACCCACCTTGAGGGACGGGCGCCACAACCCCGTCTATGGCATTTAAAAGATCAGTGTAATTTTGTAAATTTGCTCTTGAGTTGACTGCGCGTTGGTGTGCTACATCATCCATATAAGCCTGCATTGCTTCATTTGTGGCGATTTGGGCATAAGTTGCGGCAAAAGAGTTTAGGTTAACTTGTACTCGAGCCATCATATTGATTAAGTTTGCCGGCGCGCAAATATAGCCAGCTCGGTCGCCGTGCATACCATAGGTTTTGCCCGGGCCTGTCACGAAAGTGGTGCAATCTCTTAAGCTATATTGCGTATGATCTTTATCAGTAAAGGTGTAGGCAGAAATTGTGTCAGGGCCATCAAGAATATGGGATTCGTAAGGACAGTCAAACAATATTTGAATCGCTGGTTTGGCGCACTTTGCACGCTCAATATTATGTTTAGCGATAACATCGGCTAATTTACACTGTTCTTTATAAGAATAAATTTTACCTGATGGGTTAACGCAGTCTCCTAAAATCACCATTTTAGTGTTGTCGTTAATGGCGGCCTCCAACTGAGCGGGTTGTAAGCCTTTTTCATAAAACTCTTCGACTAATACCGGAACCATTTTTGCTCCGTGTAACGCTATCATGTCGGCATAATGAGGCCAGTTAGGTAGTGGTACTATCACTTCATCATCCGGATTTAATAAGGTATGAAATGCGACAGTGATAGCGCCTTTTATACCGCCGGGTGTGACCATAACTTCATCTGCAGCAGCATATCGTAAACCGCGCAGTCTAAAGACTCTATCACTGATTGCATCTCGTAAAAACTCAAAGCCAGTGACGGGAGCAAACTCGTGAATTGCACGCGCATTTTCATTGATGAAGTTAATGACTGCTTGGTCAATACGGGTGTCTGCCGTATCGTCTAATGTGCCGATACTCAAGTCGATGACCTGTTGGTTCGAGCTTGCGTTAATTGCAGCTATTTTTGCTTTGGTACCGTGCGTAATCGAGTCTCGAAGCGCTAATGCTGAATCTGAAAATACTGAATTACGCATATACTTCACCTTCATTTTGTGTCTCAAGTTGCACTGTTTTTCTATACATTGCTTGCCACATTCGTTCCTGAACTTTGAGCATTTCATTGGCACCAAACATGATCTCGTTCAGATCACTCTGGGACAGGCAGTTGTTAATGACACATTGACGAGCGTCCTCGGCATGTCGCTCTTCCACGCCGTTATCAACATGAGCATTGAAATAGATTTCTACTTTATTTTGATACTGCTCTTTATCTAAATTTTGACGTGTTAAGCGAAAACCTTCTCTAAATGCCGTGAGCATGTGGTCGGCATGTGTTTCAAGCGCCATGGCAACCCCGAGCATACGTTGGTAACTATTTGAAAGAAGAGAAGTGACTCGTTCTCTGTAAGCCAGTGTTTCTGGTAAAATGTAACGGCTGTTTTTTGCGTCAACAACCTTGAGTGGTGCTAAATCAAACTCCATCGCGCCAAATAGATTTAGTGCATTCTCCATAAATATTTCATGACAATGCGCTTTGTTGCCCATCCCCGTTTCTTCACCCAAGATATACGAAAACAAGATTAGGGTATCCATATCATTAACCTCAGCTGATCTTGCACATACGTGTGCAATCCCTTTTACCGTCAGCTCCGTTCGATAAAAGAAATTAGCTCTAAACAATGCGTAACTTTCTGGCGTCCATTTATTTTTTGCTAAATATAAAAAGTATTTATTTTGGAAAATCTTGTGATGTTCTAAAGCTGTCAAGAATTTATCGAGCTCTGCTTGATGATTAACGTTGTTTGCGGTCATACGTAATTCCTTTTTTGGTTATTAACAATACCAATTCACCCTGTTATCTGCTCAAACGATGGGAGAAAGTTTGATGCTCACTGAGCCAAACTTTTCTCGCCTAAAGCGCTGTCACTCCAATAAGCAAATTGGTATCACTTGAGTTAGCAGCTGTCATACAACGTCCGGCTGTGTAAAAAAGTATTGGGCAGTTTCGTTGACGCAAAACATTAGACGAATGTCTAAGTGTTATGGACTAGTCTATTGAAAAAGCATAATAAAAATTAAGATTGATTTGCTTTCGTATTTATTTTTTGAAAAGAATGAAATGGTGTTTTGGTTAAATAAATGTATATTTATGGTTAATTTTAAAGCTTTGTAGTTAATTCCATGAATGGTGTTGAGTACAAATATTGAGCATTTTTTAATGATCACCAATTGTTACTAATTAGGGTTTGTAATAAGGCTGAACTTTTTATAAAAAAATAAAATATGAGTAATTATTGCACATGTGACTTTGTCTATTTTTTGTTGCATATCTCTTGATAAAGCTGTATGGCCCTCGACTAGGTTTTCCCTAGCGTAAGAGCAGCGCTAAACTTTAGCCAGAGCTGGTTTTTAAATTGAATAAAAAATAAGAGAGTGGAATTAATCTAAATTTGCTGGTCGAAATGAATTGCAAAGAACAGTCAGTGTTAATTACTGGGTTGGCAAATCTAATTTGGTGGATGCAAAAACGATTGCAACGTTGAAACTAAACGATACAGTTAATTACAATCGGTAGATAACCCGCTTGTCAGTGTACTTTTGAAACCGTTCTCTCTATTTAGGCGTAATAAAAAGTCTTGTAAAAAGGGGTTGAGATGATTTAATAAAAAGCATAAATACTCACAGGGGTTGCTGAGAAAGCCATTCAAAATTTGACCCTTTCTACAATAATTCACGGCCATAGCATTTTCCAAATTAGCACTCGATGCGACGAGTCTCTTATGAAGTTCGCGTTACGACTGAGAATTTCGTCATGACAGAATGCTGTGATAAACAAGACCGGCCACTGTTTTATCAGGAAATTTGAAGCAGGAGAGATCTATGAATTTAAAGGACAGAACCATTTATCCCATTATCAAAGCTGGCAATTGGACTGGTATGCAATATGGTGCGCTGTATTCAATTTTAATCGGGCCTGAAGAAGCACCTGAAGTCGTGATTGGTTTTGGTTACGATACACCTGAAAACTTCGTTTTTCTCACACATCAAGATGGCGAGGCGGCTGATTTAAATACCATAGTGCAACAGGCATTTCATAATATTGATGCGTTAGATGTGCTCTTTACACCGTCACAAGTGCTTGATAATAAAGTGTTAACAGCTAGTGGTAAGTCCTTTAGCAGTGAGGCCATTTTATCTAAAACACAAATGCTTAAGGCGCACCAAATGTTGAATGCTGAACAGTTGTTGGTATCAATTGCAAGAAGAACAGGACTAATGGTCATCGCAAGGGACGCATCGGACGATCTGCTCGATAAGTTTATCTATTTACATAAAGATGCGTGGAACGATGATAGCTATGGTAATGCACAAATCGCGGATAGATTATTTTTATTAGAACAAGGTGAAATCATTGGATCCATGTCATTGGCTGATTAATAAACCAGCTAGGCGATTAGGTATGTCGAGGATGGATAAGCAAACAAGCGTATATTAGATTTCAATGGAATTAACTCTTAGATTTAAGTGATAAGGAAGTAATTAAAATGAACCTGATGGAATGGGTACAGGCGACATTGCCTGAGCTGATGTCTGATCATGAAATTAAACCCGCTTCAGCTGAGTCTTTGGTGATTTTTACAGCGAAAGCAACAGTGCAATTAGTACCCAACGAAGTGATAGCGCAATTAGTTAGCTTCTATGCTCATCTCGCTGAAGTGCCATGTTTAGATTCCCTTGTCGTGCATCATTGTGACGACCCCATTATTTTTGAGTGGTGGGGCGATAAAGAGCTGTGGTTAGGCTCCAAAGATTTTTACGTTTTACGTTGGTCGGCAGAAAAAGCGTGTTTTTGCATTGGAGATGTGAGCAATGTGAGTTTCGGGGAAGACGAAGAATTCCCCGATTTTAACGATGCCGTTATTCATTTGGCAACGTTATAAACTAGTAGCATATAAACAATCAGCTTATTATTTTTCGAACTTGTTTTCGTTATTTGCTGAGTTATAAAAATACAGAACCGCTGTTGCGATTAAGTGATGCGGGCTAATACAAACGGTAACATATTTAGTTTATACCTATAACAACACGCGGTAAGGAAGTTTATGATTTTTAAAGGTTTGATTATCTCTATGTGTATGCTTTTGCTCACATCATGCAGTGCGCTTGTCAGCCAAAATACAGGCACAAAAACGCAATCTAGCAGCTTAATGACCTTTTTATACCCAAATGAAAGTAGCCGGACAGTGCGTCAACCAGAAATACCAGTGTTAACATTGCCAGTGAGGGTTGGAGTGTCGTTTGTGCCATCTTCACAGTGGCAACATGCTGGTATCCACAACAAAGGTCAGGTTGAGTTGCTCGAGAAAGTAAAGCGCGCCTTTGCTCAGTATGAATATATCGATCGTATCGAAGTGATACCGAGCAGCTACCTACAAGGAGGTGAGGGATTTACGACTCTAGAGCAAGTGGGAAGGTTGTATGACGTTGATGTCATGGCACTGATTTCGTACGATCAAGTAACCCAGTCTTTAGAAAATAATGCAGCGTTTCTCTATTGGACCATCGTGGGAATGTACATAGTGCCTGGGAATGAAAACACGATTCAAACATTTGTCGATACAGCCGTTTTCGATATCAAGAGCAAAAAGATGTTATTTAGGGCGCCGGGATTAAGCAAGCTAGAAAAAAGAACGACAGCAGTTGGAGTAGACTCGGTGATCACTGAAAAATCTTTAGAGGGCTTTAGCTTGGCCGTCGAAGATATGATACCTAACTTGGAGGCTGAACTCTCAAACTTCAAAAAGCGAATAAAGGAAGAAAAAGTCGCTAAAGTTGAGCATAGAAACGGCAGTAGTGGCTCGATAAGTTTATTTATGCTTGCTTTATTAGTGCTCACTGTGTTCTTTAGAGCGAGGCCGCACTCGTTAACTAAATAAGTCTTTGGTCGTGAGCTGTATCTAAGGCGGTGGTTTAGCAAACCTAAACTGGTTAAACGTTTTAATCGAGCATGTGCTTCACTTATAGTGCTATCTGGCGGCAACTTAGTGTTGAGTTGACAATAGCGATGCCAAAGTTAGTGATTCGCTTGACCACAAAGTGATGCTATTTCTCAATTCACTCATCGGGCCTTGTGCGTGCTTGACAATAACTAATCATTACGTGAAAGTATCGTTATGAATATAGAACTATTTCTCACAAGTACACGAATTATTACCATTCCTTAGGAGTGGTGGTTTTGTGTGCTTTTTTAATGAACCCACCAAAGTAAGGTGGGTTTTTTTGTATCTGCCTTGTGGGGCCACAGCAAGGAGGTTACATGAAGAAAATAGCAGTTTTTGGTAAACCGGGAAGCGGCAAGTCTACGGTGAGTAAAGGACTGGCCGCGGCAATATATATTCCGTTATATCAATTAGACTCGATGCTCTACCAAGCAAATGGCGAGTTTGTTGACAGAGCCGCTTTTGATAAAGCACATCAAAACATATTGAATACTGATGCGTGGATCATTGATGGCTTTGGTCCGCTAGATGCGTTTAAACAGCGCTTAGATGCAGCAGATACCTTAGTCTACATCGACTTACCATATCGAGTGAGTTATTGGTTTGTGATAAAACGTCTGTTAAAAAGCATAGTTACTAAGCCAGAAGGCTGGCCTGATGGTAGCTCAGTGTTTAAAGGGACGATTGCCAGTATTAAAACGTTAAGGCGTTGCCCGCAATTTTGGAATGAAGAATTCTTATCGCAGTTAGAGCAAAGCGCGCAAACCAAAACGCTCTATGTGATTAAGTCGGTTGCGGCGCTCGATAGTTTTGTACACCAACATAGTGAGCGTAAATAACACCGATTCAGCAGTCTTATCAATACGTCTATTACTCGGGATTTGGTATTAGGCGTAGATCTAAAAACCATCTCGCCATATAATGGGAACAAATATGGACGTAGTGTGACACATTGGAAATATGGAAATCTCACTTGAAACAATTCAGGAGCTTGCGCCCGATCAAGCTTCTCTAAAAGCCGCAAAAGGTTTGTTAAAACCAGCAAAATGGCCAGTACTTGGACAAGCTTCTGAGATCAATACGATTTGGGGAGAATGTCAGGGGTCAGGCTCAAAGCCGTATTACACTGTCGCTGATGTGGTCGATCATGGCTATAAATGTACCTGTCCATCTCGAAAATTTCCTTGTAAACACGTATTAGCGCTGTTGTGGCAATTTTCCGATGCAGGCTCAAGCTTTACTGAAGCTGAGGTACCACAATGGGTTACTGATTGGTTGGGTCGGCGCCGGCGAGCCCCTACAAACAATCAAACGCAAGAGACAAAAACAACCCCGAGCAAAGACATTAATGCCACCGCTGAGGCTAGTGAAACATTAAGCGCAGAAGAGTTGGCTAAAAAAGAAGCACAGCAGAAACAGCGCGCTGCGCAAAGTAAAGCAAAAACAGAGGCCTGCGTAAGTGACGGTTTAATTGAGTTTCAGCAGTGGTTAGATGACCAATTAGTGAATGGTATTAGCCAGCTCATAAAGGAAATAACAGAACGTTGTCGCCGAATTGCTGCACGTTTGGTTGATGCAAAAGCCACTAATTTTGCGGCTCGCATTGACGAGTTGCCCGCAAAAATCATGCCTCTGTGTTCTACCTTACAGCCACAAGCGGTTTATCAAGAGCTCGGTAAATTGGCACTACTGAGTGAAGCTTGGTTTGTTGATTGTGACAATATTGATGTTCGCAGAGCCATTGTAACGGGGGAAACACGGGAGCAAGTGCTATCCAACCCGCACTCAGTCCGAGTTAAGGGTATTTGGGAAACCGTTGGAGAGCGTATTGAAACCCGTAAAGATGGTCTAATCGCCCATTCAAAATGGTTGATAAACATAACAGAACCTCATGTTGAACCGGCCTTGTTGCTTGATTTTTACCCTGCAGCAACAGGGCGAAAAACGGTGAGTAATAGCATTGGCAGGAAAATTGAGGGTGAGCTCATTTTTTACCCAGCTAAAATTTTGCAACGCGCTTTGTTAGGTGAATATAAAGCGTTTGAGGGGAAGTATGATGAAGCTGAGCTCGCTGTTATGGATCATCAATTGCAATTTCAGCGTCATTTAAGTGCGACGCCTTGGATAGAAGAGTTTCCTGCGATATTAGGTGCAGGTCGAGTGCTAGACGATGGAAAAGGGACGTTTTGGTGGTGTTCAAGTGACGGTACGCAGACGCTGGTGCTGAGCAACAATGAAGTCAATCCCGTGATATTAGGTAGCGAACTTGAGCGGGCATTTGTCGTCTCTTCGGGCTCTAAGGGGACGCTTCTGAGCGTAACAACAAAAAATTGGGGGGTTATTGCATGCTAAGCAACGTTGCTAGGGATGAGCTATTAAAAATCGACGCACTTTATAAACGTTGGTTAGTAGGCGGTAATGCAGCGACATTAACAGCGCAATGTTTACCATCTAGTTGGGCGTGTAAAGACGGTGAGCGGACCGAGATACAGCAACGCAGAATGGCACTCATTTTGGCTGTGCAACAGCGTGAATGGTTATTACGTCAAGCTCCACCATCTAATTTACAAGCAAAGTCTGCATTACCCTCACTTACGTTGCCTTGTCTAATCGACTCACTGAGACCGAGCTTTCGTACTTCCCTTGCTCATCTTAAGAAGCAATATTTTGCATCAACTAAGCATTTGTTAAATTTGCTTTTAGATAGAGGGTATTGCGCGCATCCTGCAGATTGGCTTCCGCAGGTAAATGACGAGGTCCCTGCTATTTATTGGCCTTGGTGTGAATGGGTGGCAAATCAACATCACAGCGCGTCGAACCTACAGGGTGAACCGTTGACGAAGGAAAACTGGGACGATTTTTTCCCTGCGCAGCGTTTGGCACTGCTTCGGGCATTACGACGCAGTAATGCTGCTGAAGCTAGGGAGCTCATCGCTGCTTGTGCACACAAAGAAGCTGCGGATAAGCGACTAAATATCATCGAAGTTTTAGGAATTAACTTACAAGCTGACGATCAGCCTTATTTAGAAAGTTTAATAAACGATCGTGCAAAAAAGATTGTCACCTTGTCTCAACAATTGTTGGCCAGACTGGGCGTTGGGAGTGCCAAGGTCGAGGGCGTAGAGCAGTCTCAACTTGCACCAGAGCTGGCACAGTGGTTTGAAGTCAAAAAGTCAGGACTGCTAATCAAGAAAATTGAGGTCGTTCCCGCTTTACTGAAAAGTAAAAAGCAACAAGCATTGCGCTCTGAGTGGCTACAAGTGGTATCGCTGTCGGCATTTGCCCAAGCGCTCGGAATAGAGTTATCGATTCTTGTTAAGCATTGGCAATTTAGTCAGAACCGACAACATGATAACGAGTGCTTTGTCGGTAACGCGGTTGCTAACCTATCTGATGAATACATTCATCTTATGATTGAGCAATTATTGGCGTCACTACCTGATTATCCGGATGGGTTGAGCTTGCTGGCTTTATTTCTGCCAAGGATGGATCAAACCTACCGCAGCAAAATCATGTTTGACTTACTGACTAACCACAAAGTCCAATTAAGTTTTGCTGATTGTATGGACTACGTGAGCCAGCCACAATTGGAACTGGACTGGCAATTGGTGTGTAAGACTCAGGCTTGGCAGGCGTTAAGTGTATTGATAAGCAAGCAGATAAAAGAAACTAACCATATTGACGAATACACCATAACTCGGGAATTGATGGCACTTGGTTTATTGCTGCCAGCAAGTTGCGCACGCGAGGCGTTAAGTCAAATACTCGCACTCGGTGTGGTGAATGTAGATCCCATGCTCGATATGCTTAAATTTAATATTCAATTATCGGATCTGAAACCAATTTATTCTAATTAAAAAATTTTAAACGCAGTTAGCGTCAGATTTGCTCCTTCAAATTGAGTAAGTACTAAGACAAATTGGCCTGATTGCAGATCAGGGTTAATACAAAAAGGAACTAACTATGAGTGGCATCCTTCGCCAACCGGCAGAAATCACTTATCAAACAGAACTAGATGCACTAAAAGCCGAGGACGTAGGCAATAAACCTGAAAATTGGGCGTTATCGCCGCAGGCAGTGGTAACGTATTTGCTGGGTGGTAAAACTAAAAGCGGTGTTGAAATAAGTCCAAAGTACATAGGTAATCGCCGATTAATTGAAACCGCGGTAGCAACACTTGCAACCGATCGCGCTTTATTGTTACTCGGTGTGCCGGGCACGGCTAAGTCTTGGGTGTCTGAACACCTTGCTGCGGGGATCTGTGGTAACAGTACTCAGGTTATTCAATGTACAGCAGGCACAGACGAAAACCAGATCCGCTACGGTTGGAACTATGCACAGCTTTTGGCAAATGGGCCAAGCCGTGAAGCGCTCGTGCCAACACCTTTATATCGTGCAATGGAATCAGGGACGCTTTGCCGCCTTGAAGAGTTAACGCGCATGGGTTCGGACGTGCAAGATACGTTGATCACGGTATTGTCAGAAAAAATGTTACCAATCCCGGAGTTGAATGAAGCCGTCTATGCCCAACGAGGCTTTAATATCATTGCGACAGCAAATAATCGTGATAAAGGCGTGAACGAACTGTCGGCTGCATTAAAACGCCGCTTTAATGTTGTGGTGCTGCCCCTACCGGATGATATGGCGCAGGAAATATCAATCATCTCAAAACGCGTCGCAGAAATGAGCGCGAGCTTAGAATTACCGATGCCACTGGATGCACAAAGTGAAATTGAAAAAGTAGTCACTATGTTTAGAGAATTACGTGGCGGTGAAACCCTTGATGGTAAAGTAACACTCAAAACGCCGACAGGAAACCTTTCAACAGCGGAAGCAATTGCTGTGATGGTTGGTGGACTGAGTCAAGCAAATTGGTTTGGCAATGGTAGATTAGATGCTGAAAACCTCAGCAGCAATTTGGTTGGCGCTATTGTAAAAGACCCCGTGCAAGACAAAGCGGTGCTTGAAGAATACTTGGAAACGGTGCTTAAGAAACGCCCAGCCTATTCGGACTATTACAAGATAATCAACGAAGTATTGTAAGGACGTGCTATGTCGAACGTCCATTACTTTGGCATTCGCCACCATGGACCTGGGTCAAGCCAACGACTCATGGCCGCATTACAGGCATTGCAGCCCCAGTGCATATTGGTAGAGGGGCCAGCAGATTGCTCCGCGCTATTACCAATGTTGGCGGCAAACGATACGCGTCCACCCGTTGCCTTGCTAGCTTATGCCGCTGGAGATGCAACACAAAGTGTGTTTTATCCTTTTGCTGAGTATTCACCAGAATATCAGGCGACTTTGTACGCCATCAAGCACAGCACTGAGTTGGCCTTTATTGATGTGCCTGTAAACATCCAATTGGCATCACAAGCACAAGCAAGTGATGAAGCCGAGCAGACGCAAGCCGAGGAGGATAAAACTAGGGAAGGGCATGGCGAAACGCGTGCACTGACCTCAGATCCGATCGCTGTGTTGGCAAACTTAGCTGGTTATGAAGATGGTGAAGCATGGTGGAATGACTTAATAGAGCAAAGTCACGGAAATGACCTTGAAGTGTTTAACGCGGTGAGCTCGGCAATGGCGGCTCTGCGTGAAAGCATAAATCCTGCTCATCCAGCCATACAGCGTGACCTAGTGCGTGAAGCTTACATGCGACTTGAAATAGCCAAAGCGAAAAAGCATTGTTCAGGTCCTATCGCCGTTGTATGTGGCGCGTGGCATGTTCCCGCTTTACAAGAAAAGCACACTGCAAAAAGCGACCGAGAGTTAATTAAAACATTGCCTGCAAAGCTCTCTGCAAAAAAACTAAAGGCAACTTGGGTGCCTTGGACTTCCGCCCGTTTGTCTAGTGCCTCTGGGTATGGTGCCGGGGTAACAGCACCGATGTGGTATCAACATTTATGGCAACAACAAAACAACGCCAACTTGGTGACCCATTGGTTAGTAAAAGTCACAGAGCAAATGCGCTTAATTGGCCAAGTTGTGTCGACTGCTTCGGTCATTGAAGCGACACGCTTATGTCAAACGTTGGCTGCGGTGCGCGGCCGACCATCTGTTGGTTTTGAAGAAATCCGAGAGGCTGTCATTGCGTGTTTATGCTTCGGTGAAGCTAAGATTTGGCAGCAAATTGAAGCCAAGGTGTTGTTGGGCGCCGAGGTTGGTGAGATCCCAGCTGATGCGCCTTTGATCCCACTGATTGAAGATTTACAACAGCAACAAAAGAAGCTCAAACTTAAACCAGAAGCATTGCCACGAGATCTCTCTCTTGACTTACGTAGTGAAGCGGGAGAAGGAAAGTCTGTTCTATTGCACCGTTTAAACATTCTCGATATTCCTTGGGGGGGGCTCAGTGATAGCGGCAAGAGTCGAGGCACATTTCGTGAAAACTGGCGGTTAACTTGGCAGCCTGAATATGCAGTGAAACTGGTTGAGCACCTTGTGTACGGTAGCACCATTGCGCAAGCTGCAAACACTAAAATGACTGAGCAAATGCGTACGCAGAGGAGTTTGAGTAAGCTTGCAAGCTACGTTAGTGGGTGCCTAGAGGCTCAGCTCGATCAGGCGGCTAGTATCGGAATAACACTGCTCGAAAAACGGGCTGCACAATCTAGTGATTGTATTGAATTGTTGGAGAGTATTCCGCCTTTAATTGATGTGAGCCGTTACGGTACTGCCCGTAAGATATCGCTTGGTCATATAGAAGAACTGATTGAAAGATTGACCGTTCAAGCCGCAATTTCAATTCCTTACGCTTGTCGCAATTTGGATGATGATGAGGCGTCGCACTACCACAGAGCATTGAGTGCAAGCCACCATGCCTTACTTGTGACGGACTGGAATGGAGCGGTTGAAAGCCAGTGGTGGAAAGCACTAAATACCTTGGTTGAGAGTGGTCAAACTAGTTTGCAGCTCGCTGGGCTTGCTGCAAGGCTCATGTATCAAGCGGACAAAATGGCGACTTCTGAACTTGAGCTGCTGCTTGGAAAAATGCTCTCAGCTGCAGTGATACCCGCAGATGCTGCCAGATATTTTGATGGCTTTTTCTCTGATGCGGTTGACCGACTTTTGTATGACGACATACTGCTTAGCGCAATAGAGCATTGGCTAGTGGGATTAGATGAAACCGCTTTTGTTGAATGTTTACCCTTATTTAGGCGGATATTTGCTTCGCTTGATGCGATGGAGCGCAAACGTTTGATAGATAGAGTGTTGCTAGGTAGAGAAAAGGTGAGCGTTGAATTTACCATCAATGAGCGTGCGCTACAGAGCTGGCCTCAACACTTGGCTAGCATTTCAACATTATTGAATGGGGGTAAGCAGTGGCAGATGTAAAGCAAGCGTCCGTATCGCAATCTAGCACCGAATCTGAGGCTGAAAAAGATCGTCGCTGGCGGTTGGTGCTTGGTGCAGATCCTGAAGAAAATGATGGACTGTCGGAGTCAGATAAACGTTTAAATGCAGCTTTAAGTGCAGTTTATGGTAGTAGTGAAAGTGCGAAAGGCCGGGGTAGTTTATCGCGCTCAGCACCCAAAGTTTCCCAATGGCTTGGCGATATTCGCAGTTTTTTTCCAACGAGTGTTGTACAGGTAGTACAAAAAGATGCATTTGAGCGACTGGGATTGAAGCAAATGCTAATGGAGCCCGAGTTTCTTTCAGCCATAGAAGCGGATGTGCATTTAGTTGCTGACCTTGTGAGCCTTCGCTCAGTAATGCCAGAAAAAACGGTGGATACCGCACGGCAAGTGATCCAAAAAGTGGTTGATGAACTGATGCAGCGATTAGAGCAAAAGACATCGGAATCCATACGAGGCGCAATTAACAAGTCTAAGAAGACGTTTAGACCTCGTTTTAATGATATCGATTGGCACCGTACCATTCATGCCAATTTACGTCATTACCAGCGAGACTATAACACCATAGTGCCCGAAAAACTGGTGGGTTTTATGCGCCAGCAGCGCCGTATCACAGATTTAGATGAAGTGATTTTATGCGTTGACCAATCAGGCTCTATGGCTACCTCAGTTGTGTATAGTTCGATTTTTGCAGCAGTGATGGCCTCCATCCCTGCTGTAAAAACACAACTAGTGTGCTTCGATACGGCAGTCATAGATATGACCGAGGAGCTGCAAGACCCTGTTAGCGTGCTGTTTGGTGTACAGTTAGGTGGTGGAACGGATATCAATCAAGCAGTTGCATACTGCGAAGAAAAGATAGAAAGACCATCAAAAACGCACTTGATCTTAATTACTGATCTGTTCGAAGGCGGTGATGAAAAAGCGCTCAAGGCTCGTGTCGCAAATTTGATCAGGCAAGATGTGAACGTTATCACTTTGCTGGCGCTTAGTGACGATGGCAAACCTGCTTATGACAGTACAATGGCAGCTGACTTCGCTGCAATTGGTTCACCTGTTTTTGCCTGTACCCCGGATCAGTTTCCTGAATTGATGGCTACAGCACTGAAACGTGAAGATGTATTGGCTTGGGCTGCAAACCAAGATATTAAAACGGTACGCGCACCTGAAATATAAGCTGTGTGTAGAAGCTTGAATTAACTTCTCGGGCGTGCTAATTTTCTCTCGCTCTGGTGGACGACCTCCAGAGCAGAGCTTTCTTTTACTGGCGGGGACGACCCCATTTTGGAGTTGTCATGAGCTGGTTGCTACTTGTTTTTGCAGGTTTATTGGAAGTCGCTTGGGCTATTGGTTTGAAATTTACCGGCGGTTTTACTAAGCCTGTTCCCTCGATTATTACATTAGTGGCGATGGCCGCAAGTTTCTACTTCCTCAGTATTGCACTTCGAACTTTACCTCTTAGCGTTGCTTATTCCGTCTGGGTTGGTATTGGCATGGTAGGGTCGATTATTGTGGGCATTGTCTATTTTAAAGAGCCTTTGTCATTATTTAAGCTACTCAGTTTACTGTTGATAGTGATGGGGATTATCGGCCTAAAACTATTCTCGCAGAGTTAGCGCTATTCACACCCAGGATCGGGCGGGGTACTTGCTATATTGTGAAGAAATCTAGTTAGCCCTGCCCATCGAAAACGGTAAATTTGCGCATTTAATCTGAGCTCGCCATTACATTTGCCCCAGTCTCTGTCGTTTCGCAAGCTTTCAATTAACAATTTAATTCAGGTTAATTTATTTTCTATAGGCTACAGCTTAATTTTCTCTTCAGTTTAGCTGCTGCATCATGTTGGTAATCTAAGCCCATATACAAGTAACACATTGTAATTGTGGGTAACTTTTATTTGTTGGACTTACGGTCGGTTAGATAAAACGAGATCAGTCCATGTAAAGGCGGTTTGTATCCATATGAATGATGTAGTTACTGACAAAGTACGGTTTACTTTTAAAAACCATCCCCAAGGATGTGCTGAAGAATTTATTGTTGCTATGGCAGTAGGCGATAACATTTATCAGATAAAAGGCGCTCCGCTTTTTGCTTTTGGTGTTAACTATGACGACCACGTTTTGGTTGCACCAGATACCAAAGGTTCTTTAGAAGTTATCGATATAGTGGCTCGAAGTGAGTACCACTCTTTGCGGATCCGCTTTACAAACGAGTTAGAAACTGCCAAAAACATAGAGTTGCTTCAAGAGCTTACTCTATCTGGCGTGGAGAGCGAGCAATTTGATAATGGGCGCTTTGCGTTGACGGTTTCACCGCAAAGAGAATACGAATCTTTTATCGATATTCTGCATTATTATCAGGAGCTTGGAGTGTTGAAGTATGAACTTGCCGGCGAGCCTCACGATAGCTTTGAAGGTAACCGTGCGTAACTACGAGATACCTAACTAATGCTTCACAAATTCAGTGGCTTAGTGTTCAGTTTTATGTTTCACTTGGAACCCTAATAAGCACGATAGTTTACTTTCGTACTTAATTTATAAAAACTGTTAAATGCTAAGGAAACACAAGGATGGCTGTCAATTTTGTTGGAGGGTGTTTATGTGGGCATATCCGTTTTACTGCAACCGGAGTACCTCATAACCCCCATACTTGCTCCTGTAAAATGTGCCAACGGCACAGTGGTGCGTTAACTGTCGCTTGGGTAGAGTTCGCAAGTGAAGAGGTAAGCTGGGATGGGCCTGGCGGTGCGCCTAAGGTGTGGCGTTCATCGGATTATTCATCGCGCGCTTTTTGCCCTGAGTGTGGTAGCACATTAGGTGCAATAGATGACGCGCCTATCATTGCACTAATGCTCGGCGTTTTTGATGCCAATAGCCGTAAAACCCTAGAACCCAAATCCCACTCTTATATTTCAAGAAGGCCAAAGTGGTGGCGTATAGGGTGAAGTTAACCTAAGCGTCGTATGTGAGTAAATTATGACTTATTACGCTATCGAAGATGCGTTGTGGCCTGAGATCCTAACGCTACAAAGTCAGGCGTATCATGATGTTGCGCCAGAAACTGTGGATATCCTAAAAAGTAAATGGATGTGCTCGCCAAAGAGTTGTTTTATTTTTAAACAACATCGAGCCGTGAATGCCTATTTACTGGCGCACCCTTGGTACGATGAAAGGCCGCCGAGTTTGTTTACATTACTTCCTGAACAACCGGCTAGTTCGTCGTTGTTTCTACATGACCTAGCTGTTTCACAAGCCGTATCTGGGCAGGGAATTGGAGCCTTGATGATTAAACGCTTAGTTGAGTTGGCGACCCAAATGGGGTACTGTCGCATTCGGCTCGTGGCTGTACAAAATAGCGTAGGGTTTTGATTGAAACTAGGGCCTGTAGACCTTTGCTGTTTGATTTTTGTTCTTCTGAGTGTGTTTTGGTCGCGGCGCTCGACTTGCCGCCTAGTAATCTAGGCAAAAGTTGAGCAACAATGAACAAAGCGCACTCAGGTGAACCCAAAGGGCAGCGCTTGATTGGCATTTCTACTGTGTTATCGCCAGACTTACATAGAGTGACTATGCTACGCAGGCTCTGCCTTGTATAAATGCCAGTCAAACTGCTGCAAAAACAAACTTGAAAGATCAACAGGCCCTAGGCTTTGTCCCAAAGCCAGTTAAGATATGCAAAAGTTATGGTGAAGATGCGCAGCTGATGGAGATGAAAGTGTAAGGTGCGCCAGCTAAGGTTGGAAGTCATAAAAGTAGCCATATGGTAATTTACGATGATTAAAAAAATAGTAATTATATTCTCGCTGCTGTTTGCATCTAGTCACGGCAGTGCCGATGAATTAAAGCCATTCACAAGCGATGGCTGTAGTGCATTTCCTGATGGTACTTTGGCGCAAAATGAACTGTGGTTGAGTTGTTGCACTGCACACGACCTTGCCTACTGGAAAGGTGGTACCGCTATAGAGCGCGAAAATGCCGACATTGCCTTGCAAAAGTGTGTTGCTGCGGTAGGTCAAGAAGAAGTGGGAACCTTGATGCTAGCGGGTGTGCGACTTGGTGGGTTGCCTTATTTGCCTACGCCATTTCGTTGGGGGTACGGGTGGTCTTATCCTAGACGCTACGCCGAATTGACCGCTGAAGAGATAGAGCAAGTAAATAAGCACATGGCAAAACTAGCATTAGACAAAAAATAAATTGACGCAAAGTCAAATTCTGTATATTTTCTCCGCGATGTTTCAATGAGGGCCATACAGTCAACTCGTCAACCCAATATTAGGCAGATCCTCACATGCATTAAGTGCCTGTGATTTTAACCTTTTGTTCTGAATTTGGGAAATGGATAAGACTGCATCAATCGCTGTTTATAGCTGACGTTGCGTCCCTTTTTTCCGCTGCTCAAATTCCTTTGATTTGGGAAGTTCGCATGGCTGAGCCAAGTGCAATTAGCATCATTCCCCCAGTCGTCGTATTGACGCTTGCAATTATCTTACGTCGTCCTATCTTGTCCCTTATTTTAGGGGCGCTTGTAGGACTCGCATTGTTAGACCCTGCTACCATATTGGCAAATTTTGCTGATGCTTCGCTAAAAGTGATGGGCGATGAAACTATCGGCTGGCTTATTCTGGTATGTGGTACGTTTGGTGCTTTGATAGCGCTGTTGGTGCACACGGGCGGTGCCTTAGCATTTGGACGTAATGCATTGAAAATGGCAAAAGGGCCAAGGTCGTCTTTGCTTATGACCTATTTTTTAGGTGTGATCATTTTTATTGATGACTATCTTAATGCGCTGACGGTAGGTGAGACGATGCGTCGTGTTACCGATAAGTTTAAGATTTCTAGGGAAATGCTTGCCTATGTAGTGGATTCAACCGCTGCGCCCATCTGTGTTTTAGTACCGCTTTCGACTTGGGCGGTGTTCTTTGGAGGTTTGTTGGTTGATAACGGTGTCGCGGGAGAAGGACAGGGGGTCAGTACCTATATTCAGGCAATTCCATATATGCTGTATGCTTGGGTGGCCGTAATTATGGTGCCACTGGTGATACTTGGTATTGTGCCACTATTCGGCCCAATGAAAAAAGCAGAGCTTGCAGCTAAACAAGGACAACCTGCGCTTGAACAGGTTGATTTGGAAGAAGTACATACACCGGATCACTATGCTGCAAAAGCCATTGAGCAGGAATTTGAACAAGCCGACACTCAAGGTAAACTAGTTAACTTTTTGGTGCCTATTGGTTTGCTCGTGGCGTTTACGGTGTACTTTGACATTGATGTATGGAAAGGCTTGTTAGCGACTTTGGCAGTGACCATGCCATTTTATATGGTGCAAAGGTTGATGCCGCTTGCAGACATGCTTGAGCAAATGATCAATGGTTTTAAATGCATGCTACCCGCGATAGGAACGGTTATCGCCGCATTTATCTTTAAGGATGTGTGCGATCAACTGCTATTGCCACAATATGTAATAAACGCACTGAGTCCTTATATGACGGCCGGTTTGCTGCCTGCGATGGTGTTTTTATCTATGGCTATTTTGGCCTTTGCAACAGGCTCTAGTTGGGGGATCTTCGCCGTGACTATTCCTATCGTGATGCCATTGGCCGTTGCTGTAGATGCTAATATTCCTCTGGTGATAGGCGCATTGTTGTCGGCATCATCATTTGGAAGTCAGGCATGTTTCTACTCGGATTCTACGGTATTGGCAGCCCAAGGCTCAGATTGTAACTTAGTCAGTCACGCCATCACTCAGCTACCTTATGCGTTGATTGCGGCTGCAATTGCCTTTGTTGGCTTCTTGATCATTGCATAATCGAAAGTAGGTTTTTAGGGTTAGTTCTGCTAACCCTTCAAAGTTAACTTCCCAAAATACTTGCTGTTTTACTTACTCTATTGCATTAGCCTTGCTAGGCTATATAACCAGACTCTCAAAGTGTAAGGATAGTAATGTTCACACCTCGCAAGTTGGCCGAAAATTATCGCGAACTGATAAGTAGTATCGGTTTCTACCCCTCTTTACTTGCAGTTGCATTTTTTGTTTTCGCGCTCATAACCACGGCACTTGAATATGCAGCTCCTATCAATAGCTTTAAAGAGCTTATAGCGATTGTACTGGTCGACAGAGAAGAGAACGCACGAACTATTTTAAGCACGCTCGTGGGGAGTATCATCTCATTGACGGTATTTAGCTTTTCAATGGTGATGATTGTGCTGAATAATGCCAGTGCAGGGTTGTCACCTAGAGTACTGCCGGGCCTTATCACAAGAAAGTCGCACCAGCTGGTATTGGGGTTTTATCTCGGGAGTATCATTTATGCCATCATTATGCTGATAAACATTCGTGGCGTGGGCAATGGTGAAACAGGGATCCCTGCGTTAGGGGTTTTATTTTCGCTGGTGTTTGGATTGATCTCTTTAGGCTTTTTTGTGTTTTTTATCCATTCAATCTCCCGTGCCATACAGGTCGATAATGTGCTAAATGACCTGTTCAACAATACCAAAAATGAGATGAAGAATATTATCATCAAACAGCAAGAGCAGCCTTTTGATAATTTTCCTGACTTCTCAAGTTGGCATAACCTACCCAGCACAGAAGAGGGGTATTTTAAGGGAGTACACAGTGACAAATTGTGTGCGTTATGTGAGCAACATGACTTAAAAATATATATTGCAGTTAAACAAGGGTTTTTTACCGTTAAAGGCTACCCGTTTCTTAAGTGCAACAAGGATCTTAGCGAAGATGAGGCACTACATGATGCGTTACTTAGCTGTTTTATTTTTTATGTTGAAGAGTACATCAGCGACCATTATCGCTATGGCTTAACACAAATCTCAGAGATTGCAGTGAAGGCCATGAGCCCAGGAATTAATGACCCCGGTACTGCGGTAAAGGCGATTGATATGCTGAGTATTTTACTTATCCAGCGGTTGGATATTTGCGATGTGAACTACTCCTTTAAACACGCTAAAAATGAGCCGCTTTTATATATTCACGAAGCGTCTTTTGATGAATTACTACATGATAATTTTACTCCGATAAGAAACTATGCAAAGACCGATGGTTATGTCATGGTCAATGTGTTGGAAGCGTTTAAAAATATATTGTTTCGCTCAAGTGCGGATCAACAAGCGACGGAGAGTTTATTTAATTACTTAGAAGCCATCATCGACGATGTGCGTAATACCATCACTAACCCATTTGATCGTCAACGGATCATTGAAATGCTCGAGGCTATTGAGAAAATTAATGGCGACAAAGGAGAAGCGCTTATTACTCAATTTAAACGAGAATAAGCGCGAACTTTTTTAATTCAGCGCAAGCTTAGCGAGACCGGCGGCAATGGCAGAAAGGGAGAGTAACCTGAGTAAAATGATAGCAATATCAGAGCTGCCGCCCGCAGAAGTATTTCGATAAACTAAGGGGTAGTCAAAGAATATAAGTAAGTAGAGTAAGTCAAAAAAACCGATCCGAGTGCCATTGAGCTCTACTTTTGTACCATCTTTTAATAAGATTTCAGCAAAATTTAAATTGGCTGTGGTTTTTATTCTCACACTTTTTCGATCATTCAACAGTAAGTAATGAAAGGTGATTTCAGTAATGTCTTCTCTAGCAATTTTTTGCGTACCAGTTACCTTTGTTTTTATCGCTTTGGGCGAAATGGTTAATTGGTTTTTCGACACGTCCATCACCCATTGAGAGCCAAAGCCAAATTTTTTGTATAGCATGATTCTTTTAGTAAAGAAAATAATTAAAAATGCGATTAAACAAGCAGGAAAAGCGATATAGCGTGGGTACTCACCATCAATAAACGACGCTGTAATCGCCAAGGCAAAGACTAACAATGCAAATAAAAACTCAGCGCTACCGCTGAGCATACCCAGTGCGGCTATAGATTTGAGTGATACTTGAGAGTTATCGTTCAATTCATTTTTGTTTTTCAGACTCACATATTTGAACCACACTTTATCCGTTAATGATAAATCAAGTGTGTGTTTAGCTAACGACATGAAGCGCTTCCTTGATCTTATGTAAATTATTTTTAGTGAAAGTTATTTATACCCTAAAATCATAAAAATTTGAAATTCACTACAAATAACACAGGCTCCGTGTACTCGAAGCACCATTGATTTTCATCATTTTGTGTAGAATTCTAAGTATTTACCTTGCGCTCAGTCCTGTTTAGCTGTGAGTTCAGCACCATAAGAATAAGTTAGCCCTATTCACAGGTGGCAACTATTTCGGTGTTGGCAAGATATTAGCGTGTTCGTCGCTAAACTATGAAGGTAGGTAAACTGGTTATTCGGCATGTTTGATAGCGGTTAATTGAGTATAAAGCGAGATGAATCCCAGGCTAAGTTTCGTTATGCTATCGTACCCTCGGGGCCGGCAAATAACGACAAGTTCATTTGAATGCTTAGTGATTACCATCAGCAAAACGTTTAAGTAAGCAACGGACTAAATTAAGGAGATAATATGTCCTATGGCGTTATGGCGTATCTAGTCGATACGCAAGCACTGTTAAACACACCAGCAAGAGTACTTTTTGAAGAAGTTAATTTAAAATGTGCGAGAGAATTGCGTGAGATTAACTCTATGCTAGAAGATCACTTAGATGGTGGTAACGAGCAAGTTAGCGCATCAGATTTACTCAAAGAACTGCTGAGTGGTGAGGGAAACCGAGCTGGACTAGGTTTTGCCTATGGTTATTTATTCAAGGCCATTTGCGAGATAAAGGGACGATTTTTAAACAACAGTGCGTGGTACCCATGCGATATGGATAATCTTTATGATATCCCGTTCACCTCAATGATGAATATGCCTTATAAATTTCCAATCCCAGATGACTTTCCTGCAATTTTCAGCATTGCACCTGACAGCATCAATACAGACGAAGCGGACTATGGTGAGCTTGATCAAACCCAAATCGCGCAGCTCGAAAGTTGGTTAAGTGAGGCTAAAGTAAAAAACCAGCATTTGTATATTTTCTTGCATTGATCTCGCAAAGTTAGAATTAATCGTTCTCATCAAGAATAGTACACTTGGTGCATACTTTAGAATATGTGCCTTCTTCTTGGTACGTCTATTTTCTAGGTAGCCAATTGATAGAGATTAAGTTCGTTGAGCTCACTTCGACTGTCAACGAGCCTAGTTGCACTAAAATGTGAGACATAAATATGATTCGACAATTAGACAATAGCGATGTTTTAGTTGCTGAGAAGATTTTTCAGACTTTTCAAAATTCGTACAAAATAGAAGCCATGTTAATTGGCGCTAGCTATTTTCCACCCTTATCTCGCACTGTAGAAGGGATAAGCAGTGCAACAAGCCACTTTTACGGATACTTCGAAAATCAAAATCTTGCCGCAGTCATTGAACTTGTCATTGTTAAGAAGACGCTAGAAATAGATAGCCTGACCGTTGATCCCAATTATTTTCGCAAGGGTATAGCAGGTAAACTGCTGCGTTTTGCGTTGTCAGAGTTTAACGTTGAAAAGGTTTTTGTAGAAACAGCGACGGCAAACACGCCTGCTATTGCACTCTACCAAAAGTACGGCTTTGTTGAATACAAACGATGGCTGCCGGCACACGGCATTGAGAAATTGGCATTGGTGATCAATATCTTTAACTAGCACTTTCTATCCCAATACCCATTAGCTTAACACTTGCTCAATTTGAATGAGCAAATCTGACACTAATATAGTTTAATTGTGTTGTGAGTAAATTTAAGCCTGAAAATTATTCACTTAACAAAGGAGTAAATAGAATATATCACTGGCAGGATACTGGTTGCTGATGTACATTACGCAATAGAATCAGGTTAAGGAGAGCTAGCTGATGACGATTGTAGAACAGATAGTTGCAAGAGAAATCGAAGCGGTTATTGTATATGAATCAGGGCAGGTGATTGCATTTGCCGATCATGACCCCATAAACTTTGGCCATATATTAATTTGCCCCAAATCTCCCTTTGAAACGCTACTTCAAGTCCCTGAATCCATATTGGCAGAAATCCACCGCGTTGCTCGTGACCTTTATGAGCGAATTGAGCGTAAATTCTCCCCAGATGGGATTACGCTTGTGCAAAACAACGGACACTTTAACGAATTAAGCCACTATCACTTGCATATTTTCCCCCGCTATAAGCGAGATAGTTTTGCGTTTGGACGCGATGGGCTCAATATTAAACCTCAAGAGGTTCTGCGTACTTCACTTGAGGGGTTATAGATGCTCGGAGAAGTATTAATCAAGGTTGTTGTAACGCTATTGCTTTGTATGTCACTCGTCTGGACTTTGTTGCCTTGGGCGTTTGGATTATTAAATTTCCAAAACAAACATGGCTACCCACTCTACAAAATTGGCCGAGTGTGCTGGTGGATAATGGTTGCTATGCATCCCGTATTTGCTATTGGTATTTGGTTTTTCGATGCCAGTTTAAGTAAGTTAATATTTAGCCTAGCTGCAATGCATTTCTTTTTTGGGGTAACGTTTGCCAGAAATGTAAGCACGCAATAAATCAAAAGGTCATAAGTGAAAGTTATCATCAATTCGATTCAGGGTGAAGATGCGGATGCCATCGAAAGGTTAATGCGTGAAGTCTCCGAGGTTGACGTTTTACCGCATTTTTCGCAGCTTGGAAAAGATACTTATTTAAACGAAATAATACCCGAAGTGACTCAGGTAATGTGCAACGCCAGCTTTGTTGGTGCCAAGGCATTATTAAACGATGAGTTGATTGGATTTGCTTTATTAAGAGATGGTAACTATCTCACACATTTATTTGTTGCCAAGTCAGCTCAAGGTAAAGGGGTTGGTCGGCAGTTATTAGATACTGTGTTGGCGAGTACATCCGCAGCTCAAATCTCGTTGTGCTCATCGCTTAATGCAGCATCGTTTTATCTTACTTTAGGTTTTCAGGCGACGGGACAAGAAGCACAGAAAAACGGTATTAGATACATTCCAATGAGGTTAGATCGAACTTAAGTAAGGATATTTTATGACATTTCCAATTAGTGGCTCGTGCCAATGTGGTGAAGTAAGCTACACGTTAAAAGCAGCACCTAAAATGGTGGTCGCCTGTCACTGTAAGGCTTGCCAAAAACTGTCAACAAGCGCATTTAGCATTACAGCCATTGTTGATAAAGGCGATATTGAGTTTTCGGGTCTGATGAAAGAATGGCAGCGTCCGGCTGATAGTGGTAACGTTAGCGGAGCTAAGTTTTGCCCAACTTGCGGCAACCGCATTTACCACTTTAACCCAGCAGAGCCAAATTCAATTAAACTCAAACCAAGTAATTTGGACGATACTCGCTTTATTCAACCGACGGCGCATGTATGGGTTAGTGAAAAGCAAGACTGGTATACCATCCCAGAGGGCGTCACCGTATTTGATAAACAGCCTTAGCTTGCGCTGATGTGTTCAACGTCAATTATTGAGCAAGTCATCGCGAAGGAGTGTGCGCTTCATCGTAAAGAAAATAGGCATAATATGGCGCTGTGTCACGAACTCCTTCATCCTCAATTTATTGAGGTTGGACGCTCTGGGAGCCTGTATGATTTGGGCCAGATCCTGTGCTTAATGAATGAAGAAGAGTGGCCGGATGGGGAGGTGGCAGTAGAGCAATTTCACTGTGTTTATATGAAATGTGATGCTTTACTTCTTACCTATCGTTCTGCATGGCGGAGTTCTGATGGCACGCTTTCAGAGCATGCTTATCGATCATCTTTATGGGTTGAGCAAAATGGTAAGTGGCAGCTGTTACACCATCAGGGGACGCCCACAAATTTATTTTAGTGTTGTTTTTAAGAAATAGATTTGATTGTGAAAAATCACAAAAGTAAATTTTAAGTAATTAGAAATGCGGCTACACTAAAACGACATAAGAAACAGACAAGCCACATCAAGATTTAAGGAACGAGTATGCCAACACCTCAACCAGGTACTGTAGTGAGCAATGCACAAACCAGAGCCGCTAATTTAACGACAACAAACAGCAATGAAGTGCCAGCGACTAAACAATTTGTAGTGAATGCTACCGGCAACTTATTTATCGCAAGTACGCTAAATAGTACCGCAGGTGGAAGTGTATTGCCGCAAGAAGCTGAAAATGCGTTTGGTGAAGTCAGCGTATTTTTTGCCGCGCTTACAAAAGCGATGGCAGAGGCTGGGACAAGTCTGTACGACTACGATGCACTCAATAAATTAGTCTCTAGCTCAGGTCTTTTTGTCAAAGTGACAGATAGCAATATTCAATTTGAAAGTAAGCAAAGTGGCGTTACTTTATCAAGCCAATTGATCCAGACGTTACTGGGGCTCAGTGGTAATTTAGCCTCCATAGGTAAATCATTGATGGATATGATCGCTGGTATGGGGCAAGCCTCGGTAAGTATCAGTGCGAGTTCCGACAGTCAAGACAAAAAGGTCGGGACGATTATTTTTGTTTGCGAATATTTACTTGGTGCTATTTCTATTGCGCCAATTGTTATCTCAGCGGATGCCAATGATGTCAAATCGGTGTGGCAAGCTGGCCCTTGTTTACAAGGCGGGCATACAGACGTGCAGTTAAGTCTGTGCAAATCAGTATACTTATTTGTGCCACCTGCATTTGTCAAGCAAGCGGCATCGCTCAATGAGGCGATGTCAGATCCAGAGTTTAATAATCTGATTGAATCAATGCGCAGTGTCATAGCCGCACCCTCGCAAGCCACGGCAGCCAGTAAAACGACTAAAAAGGACAGTTAATGTTGGGAGTACATAATGTTCTCAACTTGGTTTAGCAAACAAGATAAACCGTCAAAACCGCAGTCTCAGCCAATATATACTCCAATTACTAAACATTATGTGTTTAATGAAACGGGTAATATCATGTTGTGTGCCACGGCGGATAGCATTCAGAGCTTTGACACTGACTTAAAAAGTGCATTCGTTGATATTAGTGTGTTTTTTGCTGCGATGACAAAAGCGGTGACGTCGACAACAAATCCGGTGACGGGTAAGCCGTTTTCAATATTTAACTATCAAGCCGTGAAAAATATTTTGGTAGAGTCAGGGCTTTTCATTGAAACCAATGTGGAAGAAGGCACTTTTAGTCATGATGGCGTAGGTAATACGCTCGGCAAAGCGCTGTTTCAGCATGTACTAAATCGAGAGTTTTCTGAAAAGCAGCTGCCTTTTGCCAAGTCCATGTTTAATGGGATGCAATATCAAAGGGCGAAGATGGCAGAGCAATCTGAGATGACGGAAGCACAACAGCAGCTGTGCCGCAGTGGAAGCATCTTTTTTATTGGTGAGCTGTTGATGGGCGTGCCACAAACGTCGGCAATTTTGCTTAGTATCGAACCACAAAGTATTGCCCAGTCGACCGGCGATACCGAGAGTGACTGGCAAGACTTATTTTCGTTGGCTGGGTTAGATGAAGACAAGCATCAGCCCAAGCACATCGTGCGTCATTGGAAATTTAAAAAACGTACTTATCTATTTGTACCACCGCAGTTTATTTCTCATGCGGTGGCTGGACTTGGTGAGCAAAGCAATATCGATTTTGAGGAATACAGTCGCAAATTGGCGCAAAGTATCACTCCTAATCACAGCGTTAGCTAACTTCAAATATTATAATCTTAAAGCGCCTTAGCTAATTCGGTTAATGCGCTTTTTGCTATGTCTAAATCAACTTGCTCCGTTTGCCAATTACTGAGCGCAGCACGGATCACCTTCTGTCCTTGCCAACTCCCTGGGCTGACAAATATACGGCCGTCCGCATTAATGGCATGAAGGAGGGCGGTTGTCGCGTCGTCGTCTTTACCACTTGGCTTGAAAAGCACTACATTCAACTCTCCATAATAAACTAAATCATAGTCTGGAGAATCAGCAAACCAGTCTGCAAGTTGTTTAGTTTGCGCAATATTTTTGCTTACCCATTGACGGATCCCGTCTTTACCATAGGCAAGTAACGACATCCAAACGGGCAGTGCCCTAAATCGACGAGAGTTTTCTACACCCATCGAAAAAAAGTCGGGGTCGGCTTTTGATGTGACTAAGTAAGGCGCTGGAACGTCGCAGCTTTCAATCAAGTAGTGCAAATGACGAGTGAGAAAGATCCCGCAGTCGTATGGCACATTAAGCCACTTGTGTGCATCTAAGGTGATGCTATCGGCTAACTCAAGCCCCTTAGTGCGACCTTGGGAACCGGAAACCAGACGCTCGAAAATGCCAAATGCAGCATCAACATGCAGCCAAGCTTGGTGTTTATCGCATAATCGGCGGATCTGAATTAAATCATCAAAATTAGTGCCAGTAACGGTGGCGGCACTGGCGATGACAATTTTTCCTTTGGCGTTACTTTTTTCAAGTGCTGACTCAAGCGCTGCGGTATCCGTAGCCTCATTGCCTGTTTGCGTTGTTACTCTAGTGATTTGGTTGCGGCCTAGGCCTGCAAGACCAAGCGCCTTAATCATACTCGCGTGGGGCGTCGCGCAAAAAACCTCGACTTCCAAACCGAAGGCCCCTTCCTCTGCCACATTGATCCCTTGTTGGTGCCCTGCAAACTGACGTGCTATGACTGCACCTAAGTAATTTGCCGCCGTTGCCCCAGTGGTAAAAAGACCATCAAAGCTTACTGGTAGGTCGAATAATTCGGTTAGCCAGCGAATAGCCTGGCGTTCTATATTGGTTGCGATGGAGCCATCACCCTTTGAGACATTTTGGTCGTAGGTTGACACCAACCAATCGGCAAAAGTAGCGATTGGCGTTGCGCCGCCAGTGACGAATCCCCAATACCTAGGCCCAGTACTTGTGCTTAGGTTTGGTACCACTTGTTTACTAAAAATCTCTATCAGTGACTCAAATGCAATTCCAGACTCTGTGAGTGTTAGGTCGGGCGGAGCAATATCGCGACCTGCGGCTGAGCGACTATTGCTCGACTCTATAAATGCCTCGGTAAGTTTAGAAAACTCAGTGAGTAATTGGGGTAATACTTGCCATTGGTTGTGTGTCATCGTCATGTGCCAATCCTATTTGTGAACGAATACTGGAATTACAGTGTAACTTCGGTAAAAATACAGTACAGATACAAAGTTCTTTGTTGTTAGGGGTACAGATGGCGAGGAAGTTTATTACATTAAGTGAGCAGGTGATTGCAGAGATAAACACCGGTGAACGTCAATGCGGTGAAAAAATGACTTCGCTTAGGATCTTTGCTAAGCAGCATGACGTGAGTATGAGTACTGCAATTAGAACCTATGAGGAATTACAGGATAATGGCTTTTTAGTTTCCCAAGAGAAATCTGGTTTTTATATTTGCAAACCAGCGGCTAAAAATAGCGATATTGACTTTGCAAAGTTTAAAAGTGAAGTGAAATCTCCTAAAAAACGGTTAAGCTCCTCTGTTGTAGGGCTCAATACGATGTTATCAACGGTGCAAGTAGCGCCCGAGTTGATGCCCATAAATCGTCTGACTAAGTTTATAAAGCGAGCGTTCGACTCTCCTCAGTATCACCATTTTCATTATCCAAGCGCAATAGGACTGATGTCGCTCAGAGAGAATCTAACCGAGCACTTTAAACAAAAGGGGTTGGCGCTTAACCCTGATAATCTTGTGGTGACGAGCGGCTGTATTCAAGCCGTGATGGCGGGACTGCAGGCTGTCACAAAAGCGGGGGATTGTGTGGTGGTGCCGTCACCATGTTATCAAAGTTTATTGCAACTGCTTGCGACGCTACAACTCAAGGTGATTGAGATCCCAACGACACCGGAAGGACTCGATCTAGAAGCCTTAGAGCAGGTGGTGACAACGCAAAGGGTATCTGCGTGTTTGCTTACGGCAAATCACCAAAATCCAACGGGGCACAGTCTGTCCGTGCAACAAAAAGTATGGCTTGCAGACTTTGCTGCGCAGTATCAAGTGGCGATTATCGAAGACGACGTATTTGGAGAGCTGAGCCACAATCAAACAATGCCTTTACCAATAAAGGCATGGGATAAAGCCGGATATGTAATTTGGTGCAGTTCAGTGTCTAAGACATTAGCGCCGGGTTTGCAAGTTGGATGGTGCGAAGCTGGGCGTTATCAAAGCCAAGTGGTAGCGCTCATGCAGGCATTTCACGGCATGCCAAATCAATGTTTACAAATGGCGGTATCACACTTTATTGAGACAGGACATTATCAGCGTCATTTACGGGCGCTTAATCGCACTTTAGCTGGACACTGTTTCGCTTACCAAATGTATTTGAAATCGCGTTTACCGGAGGGCTGTAAAATATCTTCCCCACGGGGTGGAATGGCATTATGGCTGAAACTGCCTAATATTGATTGTGATGTACTCGCTTCACGGCTCGCTGAGCTCGGGGTTGAAATTCGCCAAGGCAGCTTATTTACAAGTCGAGACTTGTATCAAGATCATCTTCGGATCAATTGCGGTTGGCCACTTGAAGCGGCAAAACCTTGGTTAGATAAACTATGTGATTGGGTACTTCATAATTACGCCAAATTATAGTGTTAAGCTCGGATCCTATAAAAGCGACAAGGAATTAAAAAATGACTGTATTACTCAACGCACAAACCCAAGTAAATAGTGAAGCGCTCAATGCCATTGCACATATGCCAACCAAGAGTCTTGGCGTATTACTCGATAGCGACTTTACGCGTAAGCTTTGCGATAAAGACTTTATGCACATTGCTGTTTTACTGGCAAAAAAAGGCTATGAAGAGGGCGGGTGCCCAATTGGTGCGGTTATTGTTGATAATGAAAGCAATCAAATTGTAGGTAAAGGACACAACACTTTAGTACAAGAGAGCCACCCATATAACCACGGTGAAACCTCGGCAATTCGAGACGCAGGAAGGGTTGATTTTAGTAAAACCACTTTGTACACCAGCTTAAGTCCTTGTGACGTATGTGCAACATTACTCTACATGCGTGGGTTTCAGCGAGTCGTGGTTGGGGATATCACAAATGCTTCAGGTAATGAGCCACTGCTTGAAAGCAAGGGCGTACAGGTTGATATTTTAGAAGATGAACAAGGTATTGAATTGTATCAACAATTTCGTGCTGAAAAGCCAGAGCAAGATTTAGAAGATTGGCAAGGTTTGGCGGCGGTTAACGCTCGTAAAGCCTAGGCAAGATTGATTTTTGAGATAGGTCGGCCTATGGGCCGACAACCAGCTAATCCGTTACTGAGTTATTCTACCTGTGCTTTCTCGAACCACTATGCTTGGTGTGAACACATGTGAGACCTCTTTATCATTTTTCCGATGTCCCCGTGTTTTAGAAAATAATAAACGCGCAGCATGTTCAGAAATAATGTTATTAGCCTGATGTGCGGTTGTAAGCTTAGGCCAAGTTTGGCGGGAGAATGGAGAGTCTTCGAAGCCACTGATAGACAGTTGACCTGGGATCTCTATGTTCATCAGCCGCGCAGCAAATAAAGCTCCAGCTGCAACCTCATCGTTACCACCTAAAATTGCTGTGATTTGGTTTGGATTGCCTTCGGCCAGCAATGCCTTAGCGCCCTTTACCCCAGATTCAAATGAGTAAGTACCGTGATAAAGCAGTGAGTCATCCTGTGTTATACCGTGGGCTTTTAGCGCATCACGATATCCTGCTAAGCGCTCTGCTGTTGATTTGTGTTCCTCATCCCCAAGTACAAAAGCGATGTTTTTGTGTCCAAGTTGGATCAAATGCTCGGTAATTTCATAGGCTGCAGCGTAATCATCAACAAAGATACAGTTATTTGCGCTACTTTTCGCTTCTTGCGCTCGACCTGAAAGCAGCCGTACGTAGTGAATGCCAAGTTCATCTAGCATATCAATAATAGCTTGTTGCTCGGATAGGGGAGGAGTCAAGACTAAACCCGCGAGACGCGAGCGCTTGATCATTGTGATGAACTCTTCGGCCATATTTTCCGAGTTGGACTCACATGGGTGGATAACGAGCTCATACCCTTCGTCTCTACAACGAGATAACACCCCATTTTGCATATCAATTACGTAATAGGCATTGGGATTGTCGTAGACTAAGCCAATCGCAAATGAAGAAGTACCAGCTAAGTTTCTTGCAGCAATATTGGGCTGATAATTAAGCTCTTTGACTGCTTGCATTACTTGATCGTAAGTTTTTTTTCTAACCGAAGGTTCTTTATTGATTACCCGCGATACGGTTTTCATTGATACGCCAGCTAGCTTGGCAACATCATTAATAGTGACTTTCATGTAGTTGTTCTTCTATTTACGGTCTGTATCGATCATTGTTAAGCACAGTGGAATAGTAGCGCTTTATGTATGCAGAAGCTAGCGCCCAGTTTCTACAATATTTAGCTCCTAAAGCGACCATTGGCTTAATAAAAGGATCATCTGTTTGTCTTAGTCTATCTAAGAAGTACGGAATTTAGCACTACAATTCACAGAAATAAATGAATGATACCGGTGTCAAAAATTTTATTTTAGGTTATTATTCGCAGTGTAAAATTGAAAAGAAGCAATTTGACAGCGTTGTCATTTTGGCATAATGTGCTTGTTTAGTCATGTTTCTTTGTTGTTACTACCTGAAAAGTAAGGTAACTAACAATCACTTACGTCTTAGGGGAGTGTGTTATGGGTGGTCGTGTAGATTTGGATAGTTGGCAAAAGCTCAGTAGTTCTGCGCAGCGAGTAGAGCAAGAGCATTTAAAAACAATGTTTGAAAACGATGCGCAAAGGTTTGAAAAGTTCTCTCGTCAAATCTCGGGTGTGTTGTTCGACTTTTCCAAGCAACGCATTGACGACCAAATATTCTCTGAGATGATGCAGCTCGCAAAAGAGAGTGACATCGCACTTTGGCGAGAAAGAATGTTCTCTGGTGAAAAAATAAACATCACTGAGGACAGAGCTGTTTTACATACGGCGCTGCGTAATCGTGCTAATACACCTATTTATGTGGATGGTGTAAATGTTACTGAACAAGTCAATGCGGAATTAGAAAAACTACAAGCATTTAGTAACAGAGTTCGTTCGGGCGAATGGCAAGGGTATACAGGCAAAGCCGTCAAAGATGTGGTTGCGATTGGCGTTGGTGGTTCTAACCTAGGTCCGCAAATGGTAACTGATGCGCTTGCCGCGTATGCAGATGACACGCTAAAAGTGCATTACGTTTCGAATGTTGATGGCGTACAGATTGCTTCGGTGCTGAAAGATTTAGACGCAGAAACAACCTTATTTGTTGTGTCATCAAAAACTTTCACGACCTCAGAAACTATGACCAATGCAAAGACCGCAGTTGAGTGGTTTTTGAACGCAGCTAATGATAAATCGGCAATTGCCAAGCACTTTGTTGCAGTGAGTACCAACCTGGAGAAAACCAGAGCGTTTGGTATTAGCGATGACAATGTGTTTACGATGTGGGACTGGGTTGGTGGTCGTTTCTCGCTATGGAGTGCAATCGGATTACCAATCGCACTCTATTTAGGCTTCGATAAATTTGTTGAAGTGCTTGAAGGTGCATTTGAAGTCGATGAGCACTTTAAAACAGCAGATAACGAGGACAATATTCCTTTGTTGATGGCGTTGCTAAGTGTTTGGAATACCAGCTTTTTGGGATATCAAGCACAAGCAATTTTACCTTATGATCAGGCGCTTCATATGCTACCTGCGTATTTACAACAAGGTGAAATGGAAAGTAATGGAAAGCATGTTACCTTTGCTGGAGAACAGGTGAACTATACGACTGTGCCGATTATTTGGGGCATGACAGGGATAAATGGCCAACATGCTTTTTATCAATGCCTGCACCAAGGTAATGTGATTGTACCTGCTGATTTTATCGCTTCCATTGAGCCGCAAAACAAAGTAGGTCAGCATCACGATATTTTATTGTCTAACTTCTTCGCTCAAACTGAAGCGATGATGGCGGGTGTAGATGCACAGCAGGTTCGTGAAGATTTAACGGCTAGAGGTAAGTCGGATGCGGAAATCGACAAGTTGATCCCGCATAAAATACACCAAGGTAACCGTCCAACCTCTTCATTTATTTTAGATAAGGTAGATGCAAAAGCAGTAGGCCGGCTAATTGCCCTGTATGAACACAAAATTTTCTGCCAAGGTATCATTTTGGATGTGTGTTCATTTGACCAATGGGGTGTAGAGCTTGGTAAAGGGCTTGCTTCAAATATTGAAGCTGAGCTAACGCAAGAAGGTGTTACTAACCCTCATGATAGCTCAACGGCGGGTCTAATCGCTTATTACAAGCAAAAGAGAACGAATTAATACTTCGAGTGGAACTTGAAGTAAACAGAATACCTTTGAACGGGTAGCGCTGGAGTACTTAGAACCTGTATTTTTGTGAGAGGAAATACAGGTTTCTAAGACTCATTTACTAGTGCATTGCAATAGAAATCATCACCCGTTACATAATGAGTTTGGTAGGCTTTGGAGTGGCTCCAAATCGAATAAACACTGCGTGCTTGTAGTGCACGCCTAACTTATGAGAGTGAACTATGCTTAATCCTTTTGACATCGTAATTTTTGGTGGGGGAGGCGATTTAGCACTTCGCAAACTCCTACCTGCTTTGTATCGTGCATATCAAGAAGGCAACTTACCTGAAGGCACTCGCATCTTACCGACCGTTCGTGAACAAAACAAACAACAAGAATTTATTGAAACGGCACATATCGCATTACAAACTCACCTTGGCAAAGGCGAATATAACAAGAAAGATTGGTCTGAATTTGAACAGTTTTTAGTCCCAGTGGTAGTCAATGTTACAGAAGAAGACGAGCATTGGGATACGCTAAAGAATATTTTGGCTGATGGCGAAGATAAGTCTCGTGTCTTTTACTTGTCACTTCCTCCTGCGGTTTATGGCCGTTGTTGTGAGCTACTTTCAATCAAAGGGCTCATTACCGAACAATCACGTGTAGTTGTTGAAAAACCTATTGGTTATTGCGGTAAATCGGCAGAAGAAATTAATGCAAAAATAGGTGAATTCTTCTCGGAAGAGCAAGTTTTCCGCATCGACCATTATTTAGGTAAAGAAACGGTTCAAAACCTGATGGCGCTTAGATTCTCAAACGCACTTTTCGAGAATTTATGGGATGCTAAAGCTATAGATAATATTCAGATCAGTATCTCTGAAACGGTAGGTCTTGAAAGCAGAGCTGGTTTTTACGACAAAGCAGGTGCGCTTCGCGATATGGTGCAAAATCACTTATTGCAACTACTTTGCTTGGTTGCGATGGAGTCACCACATAAACTGAATGCCAACAGCATTCGCACTGAAAAGCTTAAAGTATTAGAAGCGCTCAGACCGCTAATTGACTCGAATGTAGATAATAATGTTGTGCGTGGTCAATATGTGCCAGGTGACCTTGAAGGTAAGCTAGTGCCTGGTTACTTAGAAGAGTTGGGTGAAGGGTCGAGTAAAACAGAAACATTTGTTGCTATTCGTGCTCACATTGATAACTGGCGTTGGTCTGGCGTGCCTTTCTATTTAAGGACAGGTAAACGTATGAAAAAGCGTTGTGCTGAAATTGTGGTTGAATACAAGCCAGTTTCTCATAATGTTTATGGTGACTCGGCAGGTCCAATTCAGCCAAACCGTTTGGTAATAAGATTACAGCCTGAAGAAAGTATTCAATTAACGCTAATGTCTAAGCGTCTAGATAACCTTGAAATGCAACTAGAGCCAGTGACGCTAAATATCTCATTGAGTGAAAAGTATAACAATGGCTATCATTCAGATGCGTATAAGCGCTTAATGCTAGACGCCGCTGCAAATAACCCGGCTTTATTTATTCACCGTGACGAAGTGCGCCAAGCGTGGCAGTGGGTTGATCCAATCATTGAGCGTTGGCAGAGTAAAGGGGCTCCATCACTTTATCGTGCTGGCTCTTGGGGTCCTGAAGATGCTGATGAACTACTAGAAGAAAACAAACATGTTTGGTTCAACGCGGGAGAGCAAGCGTAATGGCACAGTTGACAGAAAGAAATTTCAGCTCCAAAGACGAAATGACAGCAGCGCTTGCAGAGCTACTTCAAGCTGGGATCAGTCAAGGTATTGAGCAAGACGGTGAAGCAGTATTGTTAGTGTCTGGTGGTTCATCACCGGCTCCAGCGTATCGTCACCTTTCTGGTGTTGAACTAGGCTGGGACAAAATTACGGTTGCTATGGTTGATGAACGTTGGGTCGAACCGGATCACGAAAAGTCTAACGAAGCATTTATCAAGTCGACATTACTGCAAGACAAAGCGGCGAATGCTCAATTTGTGACAATGAAGAATGCGGCAAAGTCGGCAGAAGAGGGAGCTGGTGCATGTGAGTCTGATTATGCGGCGCTAAAAAAGCCATTTGATGTTACTATTTTAGGAATGGGGCCGGATGGCCATACCGCCAGTTTATTCCCAAATGCGAAAGGTCTAGAGCACGCGTTAACGACCACAAATACCGTATGCGCAATTAATGCCCATCAAAGCGAAGTGACAGGCGAAATCACAGAACGTATGAGTCTGTCTCTTGCGGGGATTGCTAGTGCTAAGACGGTAGTTTTATTGATTTCAGGTGATGAAAAAAAGGCAGTGTATGAAGCGGCAAAACAACCCGGCTCAGAATATGAAGTACCACTGCGTGCTGTATTAAATCATCCTGATATTAATTTGACCGTATTCTGGTGCCCGTAACCTAAGATCATAGGTACTAGAAATAGTAGAAGGTAAGGTTGGCGTGGTAGCTAGCCTTACCTAGATTATTTGAGTCAACTGATTGAATACCTCTGGACATTAAGCTCGAAGCGACAATACTTCTTACTTCTTACTTCTTACTTCTTACTTCTTACTTCTTACTTCTTACTTCTTACTTCTTACTTCTTACTTCTTACTTCTTACTTCTTACTTCTTACTTCTTACTTCTTACTTCTTGCGAATAAAGGCAATAAATTTTTCCTATTCAAAGCATGACCCCGAGAAAATCAACAAGTCCCGTAATGGGGTATTCAAATTTGTGCAAAAGATAGTGATAACTAACTCGCTGATCTTAGATTTTATAGGCCTTTGTCATAAAAATTTCTCTTAAAATAACTAGACAGTACTTACAGATAAATCTATAATGACAGCGTTGTCATTGATATTGATTCTCATCTTTAGCTTCTGCCCAAGCTTGATGAGGGAATTGAATACACATCCCCTTGTGTGTATTCAGATAATTAAAATGTCCCTTTATTGAGACAATTCCATCTTAAAACTCTACAGCAGCAAAATTTTTTGTGCTATTCTCCATTCGTTTTTGTAACAAACCATATCTTGGCTATATTTAAGTCTATATTTATCAATAAGATATATATCTATATGAATATTTTTTGAATAACAGGCCAAAAAAATTGTAGCGAATATGTAATTTAGGGTGTATGGTTTGTTATTAGATGACAGCGTTGTCATCATCACTGGGCAGAAGTGATTTAAAAAACCAACAAAATGATTCAAGGGGAATCCTGTGTTAGCTAATAATTTCAAAAAAAGCTTACTTGCAGTTAACGTCAGCATCGCACTAGGTGCGGGCTTTTCAGGCGTTGTTGCTGCAGAAGAAAGTCAAAATCAAGTACAAGAAAACGTAGAAGTCATTGAAGTTCGCGGTATTCGCCGCTCTTTAGAAGCGTCAATGAACACGAAAAGATTTGCCAACTCCGTTGTTGATGCGGTGACTGCTGAAGATATTGGTGACTTCCCAGATAAGAACATCGCTGATTCTCTACAGCGTATCTCTGGTGTACAAATTAGCAAAGATTTTGGTGAAGGTTCTCAAGTTTCCATTAGGGGTACTGATCCTGATTTAACCAAAACACAATTAAATGGCCAATCGGTTGCGTCAACAGGTTGGTACGTTTTAGATCCAGCCCGTCGTTCATTTAACTTTGAGCTGATGCCATCTGAAATGGTTTCAGGTCTAGAAGTATATAAAACGCCTCAAGCAAAATTAGATGAAGGTGGTGTGGGCGGTACTATAATCATGCGTACACGCAAACCTCTAGATTTGGAATCTAATAGCTTTTTTGGCTCTGTTGAAGCACAGTATTCCGAACTATCAGAGAGTACAGACCCTGCTTTTTCAGGTTTAGCAAGCTGGAAAAATGAAGATGAGACTTTTGGTATTCTAGGAGCTATTTCTTCTGCCGAGCGTCATACTGTCCGTCACCAAGGTGAGAACTATTGGACTTGGGGTAATGGTGTTGCGCATTTTGATCAGGAACGTGAGCGCACGGCATATGACATTACTGCTCAATGGGCACCTAATGATTCGCTAGATATGGTTGCTCACTATTTCACTACAGAGCTAAAGGCAAACAACCAAAATAGTAACTACTTGATTATGCCTGGGCGTTCTGGTGCGGATTTAGAGGTCACTGCTACTAACGATGATCTGCCGGTTAAAGGTATTCATAGAACTGACGGCGCCACTGATTATGATGCTGTGATCGATGCTTACTATCGTGAAGCCACGATGGAAACAGAGGTACTAGACTTTACGGTTAACTACGAAACGGATGCCTACACACTAACTGTACAGTTTGGTAAAACAGAAGCAACAGGCGGCACTGATAAAGAAGTTGGTGCACAGTGGGGTGGATATTCAGATGCTGAGTTTGAAATTACTTCAAAAGGGTTGGGTCACCGTTGGTTAAACCTAGACGGAACAGATGCTTCAGCTCTGAAGTTAGCAAATGATGAGTTTATGGCCCCTTCATTTAGTCGAAGCCCCAAGTATGATGAAGAAGCGTATTTACAAGCAGATATTAAATATCACCTAGACTCTGGTGACTTCACTTCGATTGAAGCAGGGTTTAAAGTAAGGGATCATGAAACTGGTCAAAAGAAAATTGCATCAAATTTCACAAATCAAAGTGCTTTTGACAATAAAACAGTGGCAGATTTTAATGGTGGTCTGACAGAATCAATGCTTCCGGAATCAGGACCTGATGCAACGGTTGATAAGTTTTTAAAACCAGACCACGCAAAATTGCTTAACTTTATGTATTCTGACGCCGGTGTTTCTGAATTTGAAGACCGAACTGGTTACTCCAAGCTAGAAGAAGATCATTTGGCCTTTTATGTTCAAGGTAACTTTAGTGGTGAAAACTATCGAGGGAACATAGGTCTACGCCATGTTTCAACTGATTTAACTGCAATTGCTTATGACCCTTCTCTAACTAAACTAGTAGAGCATGAAAGCGAATACTCCGATTGGCTACCAAGTGTAAATATCGCGTATAATTTATCAGAAGATGTGATTCTCCGCGCCGCTGCCGCAAAAGTACTTGCACGACCAAAGTATACTGATTTGAGTCCAGCGTACTCAGGCTCCAATCCTACATTACAGCTTGTGAACCAGGGTAACCCTGAGCTAGATCCATTCCGAGCGTCTCAGTTTGACTTTGGTGCTGAATGGTATTTTAACGAGTCTTCAATGCTCTCAGTTACATTCTTTAGTAAATCATTAGAGTCGTTCGTACTGCCTGCGACGGTAGAGAAGTTTGTTCCAGACGCTGATAATCCGGGAATATGGACTGTAACAACTCAAGAAAATGGTGGTAATGGTAATGTTGAGGGTATTGAAGTTCAGTATCAGCAGGACTTTGGTAATGGCTTTGGTATTGTAACTAACTACACATACTCAGATGCTTCAGGCGAAGATAAAGATGGTAAGAAAGCTGACTTAGTTGGTAATTCTAGAAATACATTCAACATTTCAGGTTATTTCGAAAACGATCTAATTGCAGCACGCTTAGCCTATAACTGGCGTGATGAGTTCTTCAATGGCTCTACATTTGGTACTCCAGATGTTGCTAGTTCTCGAGGCTATTTAGACGCGTCAATTGTTTATCATGTAACGGAAAACATTGACGTTTCTTTTGAAGCCGTTAACCTTTTAAATGAAGTTGAGCACACCACAGCAGGTATAACTAACAATACTAAATTCAACGCTGAGAATGGTCGACGCTACTTCGTTGGTGCTTCATTCCGTTTCTAAGCAAATTAGGTTTGCCAAAAAGAGAAGGAAGGCTTAGGCCTTCCTTTTTTATAGATAGTGCTAAAGTAGATTAGGTAAATAAGTGAGTAGTGGCATGGTAAAAAAAGTATTAATTGTTGGAGGTGGTACCGCCGGTTGGTTAACAGCAGCTAGACTTGCCAAACAATTTATTGATAGCGGCAGTGACATAGAAGTGAGTATTGTTGAGTCAGCCAATATTCCAACTATTGGTGTGGGTGAGGGGACTTGGCCAACGATCAGAGATACGCTAAAAACTCTTGATATCTGTGAAACTGAATTTTTAAATACCTGTGATGCAACCTTCAAGCAGGGCGCTAAGTTTGTAAATTGGAAAAAAGTGGCTGATGAAAACGAGGACATTTATTACCGCCATTTGTTTACATCACTTTACGATCCTTGGGAGTTTAACCTTGCACCCTTTTGGTCGAGCGGTATTGCTGGAGAAGTACCATACTCTGAAGCTGTCAGTATGCAAGGAGATGTCTGTGAGCAGGGTAAAGCACCTAAAAATATCACGACACCTCAATATGAAGGGCTACAAGGGTATGCCTATCACCTTGATGCAGCTAAATTTGCCAATCTATTAAAAGATAAAGCTGTAAACAAAATGAAAGTCCGACACATTATCGCTGATATTGGACATGTTAGCGTTCAGAGTGATGGTAGTATTGAATATGTAGAAACGGTCACGGGTGAAAAATTACACGCCGACCTATTCATCGACTGTACAGGCTTTAAATGTTTATTGCTTGGTGACGCAATGAAAGTACCGTTCGTTGACCTATCGCATACTTTATTTGTAAATAGAGCTGTTGCTTTGCAAGTTCCTTATGAAAACCCCAACAGTCCTATTGCTTGTGAAACGATTTCTACTGCTCAGCCTGAGGGTTGGATTTGGGATATAGGATTGCAATCTAGGCGAGGGATCGGGTTTGTTTATAGTGATAAATATATCAGTAAGGGTTGTGCAGAGCAACGCATTAGAGAGTACGCAGGTATTAATACCGACGACATTTCTGCGAAGCATTTAGAATTTCAAGTTGGTTATCGAGAAAAATTCTGGCACAAAAACTGTGTCGCTATTGGGCTTTCCGCTGCGTTTGTAGAGCCATTAGAAGCGTCAGCTATTTTTTTAGTGGAAGCCGCTGTAAATATGTTATGTGACAAATTTCCTCATTCACAGCATGAATTTGAGTTTATAGAGAAGCAATTTAATCAATCTTTTTTATTTCGGTGGAATAAAACCATTGAGTTTATAAAAATGCATTATGTTTTGTCTCAAAGAACTGATGGGCAGTTTTGGCTAGATAATAAAAATATTAACAGTATTCCTGACGAGCTGAGAAGTAAACTAGCCCATTGGCAGAATAACCCTTTAAGTAAGTATGATTTTGCTAGTGCTTTCGAACCATTTGTCATGGATAGTTACCAATATGTACTTTATGGTATGGGTTTTAAGACAGAAGTTGATTCGAGTAGACTCAGTGCTGAGAAAACAAAAAAAGCACGCGCTATGTTTGCGGAAGTTAATAAATATAGAACCTTAGTGCAGGAAAAACTGCCTAATCACAGGGAGCTTATAGAAAAACTAAAAGAGTACAAGTTTCCTAAGGTGTAATTATGAATGAAAGAATAAGCAACAGTGTGCCCAAAAGTATCGCGATTATAGGTGGTGGCACTGCAGGCTGGATGAGCGCTATTTTACTTAAGTCTCATTGGGTTAATACAAGAGTTATATTGATAGAGTCACCTGATGTGCCTGTAATAGGTGTAGGCGAAGGCTCAACACCTGCATTAAAATATTTTTTTCAATCACTAAATATCGATGAAAAAGAGTGGATGCAAAGGTGCAATGCAACCTACAAGGTCGGCATTCAGTTTCCAAACTGGTCAACAGTACAGGGCTATGAGAGTTACTTTCATCCATTTTTTTCAGCTCTGGATAGCCAAACAAGCACAGCTTTTGTAAAACAAGCAAAAAAATGGCGACAAGGAGAGCGGGTTAATGTACTGCCAGACAACTTTTTTGTAGCAGCATCACTGGCGAAAAAACACAAAGCGATAATAACAAAGAAGCCTTTGCCCATTGAGCTTGATTATGGTTATCACTTTGATTCTGCATTACTAGGTGATTACCTCAAAGAAAAAAGCATTGAGCGAGGTGTAATTTATCAAGAAGCGACGGTCGATAGTGTAATCCACAGCGACAAAAATATTGACTTTTTAGTACTCGATACAAAACAGACCGTTACGGCGGAACTATTTGTAGATTGCACAGGCTTTTCTGGGGTTTTGGTAAATAAAGCTTTAAAAAGAGACTTTCATTCTTATAGCGATATGTTGTTTAACGATGCTGCAGTGGCTATTCAAACACCAAAAGTTACTGAGCAATTAGAAAGTAAAACTATCTCGGCCGCGATGAGCTGTGGTTGGCGTTGGCAAATACCGTTACGCAATAGAGATGGTAATGGCTATGTTTATTCAAGTAAATATTTGTCTAGTGATGAAGCTGAGCATGAGTTAAGAAGCTTATTGCCGGAACAGGGCAAAGGGTGTCATGCAAGACATATCAAAATGCGAGTTGGCCGGCTTAATGAACACTTTTTAGGAAACTGTTTAGCCGTTGGGCTATCACAAGGTTTTATTGAGCCTTTAGAAGCAACAGCACTTATGCTAGTACAATATACAGTGATGTCATACATTAATGGTGTCGAAAATGAATATAGCGCAGAAAAACTTAACAAAAAAATAAACGATCAATTTGATAGCGTGCGAGATTACGTCGTGTGTCACTATAAAATAAATTCCAAGGAAGGAAAGTATTGGCAAGACTGTAGAGAAAATAACAGTATCTCAGCTAATTTAAATGCGATATTACAAGCTTGGACTTCCTCCGGTGATTTCGAATCCTCGTATAAAGAATTGCTCGGAGATTCGGCATATGCGAAAGCATCATGGTATAGCATCTTATGTGGAATGGGGTTATCCGATTTGGATATTGAGGCCGGAACAACACTGGACTCGCTTGCAACAAAAGCCTTAGCTTATTGTGAGGACACAGCGGACCTATTTATTGACCAGGCTGAGCTATTTGCTAGCGACAACACCCAGTGAAGTATCTAGCAAAGAGACTGTAGCCGACTTTGTGCTTTATTAACCCCTTATGAATTTTACTAATAACTATTAATGGAGCTGATATTACAGCTCATCAATCAAATCGGCAGAAGGATGAATATCATCGGTATTATGTTAACTGCCGAATGAACCGAGCGGGGTTGCCTGCAAACATCGTGTTGGCAGGCACATCTTTTGTTACGACACTTCCAGCTCCAATGACCGCATTGTCTCCAATTGTTACGCCTTTATTGATGATCGCGCCATAGCCTATCCAAACGTTATTGCCTATAGATACAGGTCTTGCTACTAGTCTTGATACTTCATCCGGAGCATTTCTATTTTTCAAGGTGTGACCGTCGCAGTCCATGATGATGACGTTTGGCCCAAATAAAGCATTATCACCAATCTTGACGCTTTGATAGCTAACGATAGCTGTTCCTTGTAAGCAAGCATTATCACCAATAGAGATTTTACCAGGCTGGTGACCAGGCCTTTTTACAGCGGTTAATTTGACGATATCATTCGGAAATGCGGCTGCGCTGCTAGAGTCTAAGTAGGCATTTTTTCCTATACGGATTGAAGTTGCAAATGCTTCAACATTAACTTTTGGGGGGAGCGTGTCATCGATTTCGTATACCTCAACATAATTGAACTTAGGCTTGCCTAATATTTCTGGTTTTGAAGCAAAAAGTTGCGTGTTTCCTTGTAACAGATCCAACCATGATTTGGATTTGTTAGGAAAAGGATGATTAAGGTATTTAGGCATTACTTGTTATGTCCTGAGGTGCATTTTTAGATTCGGTATCTACAGATAGGACCTTACCCATATTTCTTACCTTGGGAGAAAGTAAACCAACAAAACAAATGATGGCAGTAAACGTACCAAATAAGGTAGTGATCTGTGCGACGTTAAATAGTTCTATCAGAGTACCAATCAGCATGGAAGAAAGTGGGATCAATCCGTGGATTGCGAACAGCACGAATGCTATGGCGCCAGACAGCTTCTCTATAGGAATATTCACCTGATACCAAGTAGTACCTGCAACCACGGTAAACCCAGCAGCACATCCAATCGTGACTAAACTTAGACATAGCAAAACGAGAGATGATTGAAAACCAAGTTGAATAAACACAATCGCGGTAATGAGGTCAAAGCATAAGATATATTTTCCGAGATTTTGCATATTCGGCTTACAAACTGCGACTAAAGTTGCGCCGACAAAAGTGCCTATTCCTTGGCTTGCCAATAAATAGCTCAGTGCTGATTCATCCATATTCAAAGTCACCTTCACAAGGTATGGAAGCAAGATTAAGAGTGGGCCATGGATCAGGATTGAAATGAGCATCAAGTACAACAGAATGATTTTGAGATTTTGATGTGTAAAACTATAGTGGAAGCTCGTTTGCACTGTTTGAAATAAAGTATGTGTTTTTGATAGAGCTTTGGTCTCATTCTTTTCTCCTAGATTGATTTTCAAGGTGCAACAGGCCGCTATAAACACCAAAGCTGCATCAAGGAGAAAAGCAAAAGTAAGATGATCAATATTGCTATTCACCAATCCATGACGTTCTAAATATAGTTTAATCCATAATAAGCAAAATCCCGCCATTACGGGTGCACAAGCTTGGATTACAAAGCTACTTCCCATCGTAAGTACATTGGCTTTCAAAATATCGTCATGTTGCACAATTCGTGGAATAAACGATTGGTTTGCGGGGAAGCCGAGCGCTGAAAATCCACCTGCGAAGATTGCAAAGCCGACTAGTAGCCAGATGCTTGGGGTGATGAAGTAAAGCGCGAGTGCAAATATCAACGTACAACATGCAAAGCCGAAGCGTGATAATTTGATAACGAAAAGCGGAGAGTACTTATCGGCAATCGAGCCACCTAGCAAAATAAAAATACTATGAGGTATGCCAAAGCAAGCCATGATAATGGCAAGTGTTGTTGGGTTATTATTCGCAACAGACAGCGTCAACCAAGGAAGGGCGATAAGCGTAAAGTATGCACCTATCTGGGTTAGCATAACGCCAACCCAATGGAGGTGAAATTTACTATTTTTGGACAGTAGCTGCATATTATTTTACGCTGCCAGTCTGGCAAAACCCAACAAACTGCCATACATCATACTGTTTTGATTTTGACGGTACCTCATTTCGTGTCCACCATTTTGCTTCAAATAACGCATGTTGATAAACAACTTGCTGTTTCGCTCGGTAAACCGTATTACTTTGCCATGAATTGATATTGTCACATTTTAATGTGGTGTGTTGGTCTCCGGTCCAGCTGGTTGATATTTCAGGCCAAAACTGTAAATACTCAACACTAGGTGAGGGGGTACGTGCTCGCTCTTTTTCTTCAGCTGTCCAACTGCGATTCTGTTCTTGGTGGCATGTTTGGCAGGTCATCGTATTATCACCCCATTGCCTTTTCATCGTAGTGATCAAAGGGAGATCGTCTGATGCATCAGCATTATTCCACTGTTCATGTAACAGTTGCATATTTTGCTCTCTTAGTTGCCATGGAGCATGACCTTGAGACCAGTCATTCCAATGGAACTCGGGCCAATACCTCGCCCCTAATAGCATTTGCGCTGTATCAAAATCGCCTGCTTTTATTGAATAGTCAATAATTGTGGTTAAGAAAACCAGTCGATTAAATGAAAACCGGGGGTCGTCAGCACAACTTCTAAACAGTAGATTTTGATTACAAATACCTAACCCTTGCATCAAGTAGCCATAGCCCCAAAAAAATCGAGGATCTTCATTAAAGTAACTAGAGGCGAGCGTTATCGAATGAAACCCTGGGTTGATAGAAAACCACTGGTGATGCTCTTGCTCTATCAGTGATTGGCTGAGTGGATCGTGGTGTATCTCTGCAAGCCAGCGTCTAGGTAAGGTAGTCCAGCCACCAAGAATTGAAGAAAGTCTCATAGTCTTCTTTGTGCTTGCGGACTGATTTGCCTGTTTCTCTAATTCGTGAGATAAAAGAATAGCTCTGGTACTGTAGAAACTCGTTAGAATAAAGTAATACAGCGTATTTGGATCAGAATATGACACTTCACCGCCTAGCCAAAGTCTTGAACCTGTCACTAAAGTTAAGGTCATCACATTTCCAGGATCGGCAATTAAGCTATCCACCAAAGCAAGTCCAGCTGCAACTCCGTGCTCGGGCTGCACATTGAAAGCATGGTGAAACTGAGCATGCGATTCCAGCTGTTCATTCACGGTAAGTGCCTCGTATTCAAGCACCTTATTCACCTCTCTACCAAGCGTTATTCGGACCTGTTTTGCCCAAGCATGTTTTTTTGAAATGGTATTAAGTCGCTCAAGATAATAGAGGGCTACAATACTGTGCTCTAATGACTCTGCTGTAAGTGTGTTGTTGGCCATTAACGAGCTGGAAAGGTATCTTACTGCTGCAAGTGCAGTGGTTGTTTCGCTTTGTGGGTTTTCCAAATATGCTATTTGGATTAACTCATCAACAGATTTTTTACCCATTTGATCAACAACTAGGAACAGTTGATTTGCGATTGAGTCAAACTGCGATTTTGTTAGCCCTAACTTTTGGTGATAAAAATCTGAATCGTAATACCCTTTGAGTTTAAACTCCGTATTACTGGTATTCGCAATTGCAAAATTGCAAAATATGAACACCATTAAATAAAAATACTTCATTGCTACATTCCTTTTAGATTATTTATATATTGTTCTGTCAGAGTTGTGATTTGTTGTTCGTCAAACAGTTGCGCGCTATAGCCGATAAACACTCGTTGCTGGCCTTGCTCAAAATAGGTTGAAATGTACAAACTGTATGGGCTTGATGTTGTTTCATCCGAAATAACGAATGGAATGGTCTGCTTTAGTTTGATGTGCCAGTCTTCCAGCTCGGTGACGATATTCTGGTTTGTCGATGTATTTAACTCACCTTGGTAGTTGAAGTTAAAGTCAGCGGTTTGCAATATTGGGAGGGCATGTTGAACCTTAGGATCTGGGTTCAAATGTGATAATGCATAGTAACCCGTGGCATTGTGAGGAGCAGATGTTAAAAAGCTATCTACAGACGAAATAGTCGCATCTAGTGATGTAAATGCCTGTTCTCCAAGTATCAAAGTTATTGGCGAAATGAGATAGCCAACGATCGCTTCTGTAGCAACATCAATATGTCTATTAAACCGATTAAACTGAGAGAGCTCGATAGAGACAGTACTCAGTGTGAGGCTCTGTTGCAGTGCGCGGGCGATTGCTGCCGTGTGTAAGTTCGCTTGTGAAACACCAAGCTGTTTTGAAACCTGCTTAATGTGATCACTGAGTTGAAGTGGTAGCGCAGTAATTGTATGACGTTGGGATTTACCTTGATTAGCCTTCATAACTTGCTCTACGGAAAACATCCTTTGATTTTGCCGCTTGGCAGCTTGTTGCCAAAACACAAGGTCTTCTTGCCACACGCCCGAACTCAAGGGTTGACTAAAATAGTCTTGATATGCACGGGCAAAGTTAATATAAGGGTCTTTTTGAAGTTTGCATGTAGTTTCTTCGGCTTTCAATGCTGAGACAACTAACTCTAAGTTTCTTGCAAAGACCTCCATACTAAAACCATCAAAAATAAGATGGTGTAATGACAAGGTAAGGAACACACTGCCATTTTTCTTAATATAAAAGAGTCTTAATAAACTTGATGCTAAACGAATCGTATTCACCTCTTTGGTGATAAAGGGGGCGATTTGGTCGACATCCAAGTGGGATAAGTCAAAGCATATTTTTTGTGATAAGGTGGTTTTTACACTTTGAATATATTCAGTTTGCGACTCGGGATGCAACGTAGTTCTGAATGCTGGGTGGTGAGCGATAAGTAGGGTAAGTGCACGATAAACTAACGCATAAGTCAGCGTGTGATCTTCGTCTTTTAGTGCCATAGTATGATTGACTACCCAAAGGTGATTTTTACCACCCATTGCCAGTAGATGTTGACGATTAGGCAGGCTAGGTATCTGTATTGCGTCACTATCTACATAACTAGATTCATCTACAGTCAGGTTTATCGTGTCTAATGCATCAGACCGAGCTTGGCCCACAAGCATGGCCATATGATCCAAACAAGGGTTACTAACAAAGGCTTTTATTGTAATAGATAGATTGAGCTCATGGTTGATGGTCGCAACGAGATCGATCAATTGAATTGAGTTGCCGCCAAGTTCAAAAAAGGACTTAAACGGATCAAAAGTGGTTAGGTGTAACTTATTTTGCCAAAGTTGAAGCAGTGTCTTAGAGTAGCCTTGCAACATGCCATCTGTATGCTGGGTATTGTTCTCGAGCTGCGCTCGTTTAGACAGTGCGAGTTTATCTGTTTTGCCATTTGGTGTAAGCGGTAATTGTTCAAGTACCCTTATTTCAGCGGGTTGCATAAAGTGTGGTAATCGCTCTGCAATATACTGGCGCAATGCGATGAGATTTATATCTTTGGGCGATTGGGTAACGATAAAGGCAGTTAGCATATTAGCCTGATTCAGCACCACGGCTACGGCGTCAATACCTTGGTATTGAGAGATAGTGTTTTCTATTTCAGAAATTTCTATTCTAAAACCATTTAGCTTAATTTGTTGGTCTATACGTCCTTGGTAAATCAGTTGTCCCTTACTATCAATTTTCACTAAGTCGCCAGTTTTATAAGCGCTAGTTTGGGTATCAGTGATATTGAGTAATACAAATTTCTCAGCGGTTTGCTGGGGGAGATTCAAATAGCCATTAGCTAGCCCATCGCCAGTGATGAGCAGTTCACCAGTGGCACCTCTTGGCAATATTTGGTGATGCTTATTAACAACATAAAATTGAGTATTGGCAATGGGCTTCCCTAGATGGATGTCATCATCATGCTTTAATAATGCAATTGATGACCACACCGTTGTTTCAGTTGGCCCATACATATTCCAAAGAGAAACATTTTGTTGGTTGAGGTAGTGTTGCAACTCCAATGGCAGCGCTTCTCCACCACTTAGCACTGTGGTATTAGCACTAAATTGTACATTAAAGTTCTTAAGCATACCGAGCGAAGTCGGAGTTGCCTGAATAAAATTAATACCTGCTCTATCGATAAGCGATTGTAACTGTTGAGGGTCTTTGCCTTGCTCCGCGGTTGCTAGGTGGATCCTGCCGCCACTGAGTAACGGTAGATATAATTCCAATACATGAATATCAAATGAGATCGAAGTCACTGCTAGTGCACGGGTATTGGTACTTAGTACAAATGTTTCTTGCATCGCGGTTATAAAATTTCTTAATGCAAGATGGGAGACAGTAACACCCTTGGGTTTACCCGTGGAACCTGAGGTATAAATTACATAAGCAAGTGAATCTATTGCGGTACAAGGCGATAAGTCTTCATGAGTTGCCACTTCTCCATGGTTGCATTGTAAGCTCAGCACTGGAACATTAAAGAGTTGGCAGCGTGTCTCCAATTTATAATCACATAAGATAAGTTGTGCATTTGAATCATTCACCATATGCTCAACTCTTACTACTGGGTAGTCTGGGTCTAATGGCAGATAGGCATGACCACTACGCAAGATAGCTAACATCGCCGCAACCATATGAACTGAGCGCTGACAATACACGCCAATAAAGCAATTATGGTGAAGTGGTTGTGTTTGGATGAGGGTAGTGTATTTCTCGACAAGTTTTTGTAGCGCTTGATAACTATATGTTCCAGAATCGTCTACTATCGCAATCTTATCTTTATATTGAGCAAATGTATGTTGTAGAGCCTCGGGTAAAGCATCGTGTTTGCTATAGTCTCTATGTGCACCTTGCCAACTTTGTTGAATATCGTTGCGTTGCTTTGGCGCGACAAAAGCAACAGAGGACATAGGTGAGGTTGCATTTTGTAGCAAGGTATCCAAGAGGTGTGAGAAGTTTTCGGCTAGCTGTTCGATAGTTTGATGATGATATAAATCACACGCATATTCCCACTCTAACAACAACGCATCAGAATGCTCAAATATATCGAGAGTCAGATCAAACTTAGCCTTACGAAATTGTTGCTTGGTCGGTGTGATCTCGATACCTTTTAACTCTGGCACAATAGGCTTCATATTGTGCATAGCAAGGAATATGTTAATCAACGGTGGCTGATTATGATGCCTCGGGATCGATATCTTTTCTAACAGCACTTCAAATGGTAAATGCGCATGCTCAAATGCTTCACTGGTTTGCTGTTTTGCAGCATGCACTAACGTAGCAAATGAACTACCTAAATCAACACTTTGTCTAAGTACAACGGTATTGGCAACAAAGCCCATTAACGTCTGTAATTGAGGGTGATCTCGATTGGCCACAGGAGTACCAATCACGATATCTTCTTCATTGCTGTAGAATGCGAGCAAAACATTAAATAAGCTATAAACAACAGTAAAAGGAGTGCAAGCGTGTGCTTTAGCAAATGCTTTTATGCATGCAAACTGCTCGCTATTGATATGGCTTGTATAAACCTGTGCTGGCAGATCTGAGAAAGAAGGTCTGTTTTTATCACTAGGAAAAGTAACATTTGTTGTACAAGTTTTGAGTTTGGCTTGCCACCACTGACTGAGTAAATCCAATTGTTGTGGTTCTAGAACTGCGCGTTGCCACAGTGCGTAGTCAATGTAGCTTATGGAGTCGTATTCTGTGTCAACGGAGAGCCCATCAATTAATTGAGCATAGACGCTCGCAACCTGTTGACAAAAAAGCGCAATAGACCATCCATCTGCGGCGATATGATGTATTACAAAAACAAAGTAATAATGATTAGGACTTTTTTGAAACAGCTCAACACGAATAGGGTTTTCACTACTTAAGTTAAACGGCTTTTCCACACATTTCTGGATAGCGGTAAATATAGCTGAGTCACTCAAACCTGAACATTTATGTATGTTAAAGACTCCAGTGCTGTTGTCTCCAAGGTATTGCTGTATTGATGAGTCTGTCTTTTGATATTGAGTTGTCAGTATGTTGTTGTGAGCAATAACATGTAGGATTGACTGTTCAAAAAGCGCTAAATTCAGTAATCCCTTTAGGTCAAATACCTTAGCAAGGTGATACTCAGTCGCTCCCTCTCGTAGCGAATCAGCCAGCCACATACGTTGTTGTTGAAATGATACCTCAGACCGCGTGTGTGACCGGCTTGTCTTGATCGGCTGTGACAGTTTGAGTATTAACTGTTTCATTTTATTGCGTTTTAGCATCGCAATAAGGTTTTGTTTTTCCGCTTTTATTTCATTGATCAACTCAGTGCTTGGTTGTGTTTTCGCGTGTAACTCGAGTTGGTCATCAACACTGAGTGAAAATGAAATACCAAGCGTTTGGCACTTTTCAATTAACTGTTCCATTATAAAGTGACCTTTACGACTTGTTCATTGGTAACGACATCAATTGCAGGTTGATGATATTCTTCGTATAAGGCCGCGATAAAGCTCGTAAGCTTAGTTACGGAATCGTGTTTCATAACTAAAGAAGCGGGAAGGGGGTTATCACAAAGTGTTTGCAATCTCTGCTTAAGCTCTATAGCCATTAATGAATTGAGGCCATAATCAAACACGCTGGAGCCACTTTCAATGTTGTTGGCATCTTGTAACCCAAGTACTTTAGCTAATTCATCCTTGATACGGCATTCGAGTAGCGTATGTCGAGATGCTGAACTTGCCTCAAGTAACTGGGCTTTTATTGGATCTTCATCTTTATTTAAGTCTGTTGATTGGAATTGTGAAAATACGCTACTACCTGTTGCCATTTTTGCATTGAGCCAATCTACTTTGAAAATACCAATTTGAGGTTTTGCACTTTGTAGTGAGCGTGCTAATTCAATGACCCCTTCGTTAGAGGTGAGAGGATGCATTCCAGCTTGCAACATAGCTTGTTGCTCTTGTTCTGAAAGTTGTGCCGCCATGCCTGCTTCTAACCACGGTCCCCAATTTAAGCTAAGGGCCGGCTTCCCTTGCTGTCTTCTAGCGACACATAGACCATCCATAAAAGCGTTAGCAGTTGCATAGTTCGCTTGACCCGCCCAGCCAACAATTGATGCGATTGAGGAAAAGCAAACAAAATAGTCGAGTGCTAAAGAGCTTGTGGCGAGGTGCAGATACCAAGCGCCATTCACTTTTGGTGCTAAAACTGAATACATGTGTTCTGCTGTTTGGGCTGAGAAAGTTGCATCTTTAAGCAAACCAGCCGCATGGAATATACCTTTTAGCGGAGTCGCCGTAGCAGTAATCTTGTTTATCAACTCAATGACATCATTATATTGACTAATATCAGCTTGAATGTAATTAATAGTGCATCCTGATTGTGCAGCGGTTTTGATAATAGTATTAAGGCGATTGTTAAGTGGACTTCTACCCGAAACAAAGATTTGTTTTGCGCCTTGATTAAATAACCAAGTTACCACTTCAAGGCCTATTCCTCCTTGTCCTCCAGTAACAAGATAGCTACTGTCATGGAAGTGAACACTCGGAGCATGTGCTAGGCGTGCTACCGGAGGCAAAGTGTTAAGAGTTACTACTTGATATTCCTGTTGAAACTTTGTTGTGAGTGCATCAATTGGTACGCTCAAAGGTTGACTTAAAGCTATCTGTTCATACTCATTTAATGACTCGACAATCTGAACTATAAACGCATGTAATGATTCTATAGATTGGGTTTTATTTAACTGTATTGTAGGTTTTATATAGTTGTAGTTGGCTTCATTTAATTTAGTTTTTGGTCGTGGTTCAGCACTCACAATATGTGCGCCGTAACTTAACTTCTCTTGCAGTATGATTGGCATCGTCATCACAGTATCAATGACCAAGATGTCAATAGGTTCTAGTACATCGAGATGGTCGGCTGATTCAATAATATGAATGGAGCACCCCGCGGTTTTTAAGCAGGAAATAGCAGCAAGACTGGCAGCTGTGGTAGGGCTAAAAAAAGTCACAGTAGTAGTTTGTGTCAAAAGTGTTTGCACTAAGGCAAGAGATTGATGAACAACCGCTAAGTTTTCAGTTAACCAAGATGTACTAATGTCAGGTAGCGACACGAACGGCACTGTGTTATCTAGGTAATTGGTGATGCCACAATTGGCGAGTGCTACTTTGGGTTCAGCAACATCTTTAAGCTGATAAACAAAGTAACTAGGTCGATTTGCCAAAACTGCACGGTTGATTGAGATGGCATGTACAGGAGTAGTTTTGTTTTCGTCATCATGCTCGTAGGCAACCCAACTTTCCCCATCAAGGTGCCAATTGTAATATTTTGATTTTTGCGTAGTAACGGTAAAATATTTATCTTCAGCGCAAGCTTGAGAACTTAGATGCTCAAGTCGTTGAACGAAAGCTTGACCATCACGAATCGCCATTTCAGTATCGCTGAGTTGTTTTGTATTAAGTAGCAGCTCAAAGGTGTCAACACTAGATAACTGTTGGTCTATATCTAGTAATCTGAGCTTGAATTGTTGGTTTTCAGCGGCAAATACTCTCAACATACCCCAAAGCGCACTTTGCAAGGGGTTAACTAGAGTTTGGCTAACAGCTTGAGCATATCTCGTCACGGCGATTACTTCTAATGGCTTACCCCAGGCTGCAGCTTGGATCGCTTGAAAGTAGCTAAGTGGTGCGACCAAAGCTTCATCGATAATGCTATGCGGAAGACATTCATTTGGCATTTTGATATCGGATAAATGGCTAAGATCTATAATTAAGCGTTCAGTGCTGGTTAAATAAGGGGTTAACTTTTCTGTGATCAAAGCAACATCATCGTTACTGCTAATATTAACCACTGGATAATGCCCTAAGCCTTTTATTGGAAAGCCTTTTCGAAGAATACAAAGCGTATTGGCCTGAGTTTCTGTTTTGGTTATAGGCGTTGTCAAATTTTGCCAAGTGTAGTGATATTTAAGTTCTTTTAAAGGGTTCAGCTGATGTTGCGTATTGGCTTTTAGCTCTATTCCTAAAATGGAAATGCAAAGCTGTCCGTCTAACGTATAGATATTTAGATCGCCAACACAAAGCGGATCACTGAGTAAGGTTACATCAAGTAATGAGAAGCAATGGCTAGGGGGCTTTTGATGGTAGATAATTTCATCAATTTTCACAGGAAGGTACGAATGTTCGACTAATTGAAAGAAGCTTTGAAAAGCTCCATCAAGCAACATAGGGCTTAACATAACTTTCGAGTCTTCCTGAGAGTCACATTGTATCTCTACTAAAACCTGCGATGATGATTTCCAACATTGCACCACACTTTGAAAGAGTGCTTGATAGTTCATATCTAAGCGATGGCAATGAGTATAAAACTCATCTTTACTTATACACTGCTCAAATTCTCGTGTGTTTTGGTCAAAAGTTTTGCCTTGGATGATTGTTTTTTCGCTCCACTCCACAGTAAATCGGCTTTGCTGGAACCAGGACTCTTTTTCAAAGCTAAACAAAGAGATAGTTGAGTTTTCAACATTAAGTCGAGTCTCAAGAGTGATCTCCTCATCATTGAGATATAATGGTCTATTAAACTCAACATCACTGAGGGTGTATTTCGTATCGTCTGCTTGGACTCGAGCCAGTTGCAATGCAGCTTCAATGTATGCCGCGCCTGGATAGATGGTTTCATTACCCACCTGATGTCCTGTTAAGTGCTGCTGATTTTTTGTACTGATTTTGTTTTGCCAAATAGGCTGCTGGCTGAGTAACTGTTGACCGAGTGTTGGCAAACTAAGATCTAAGAAAGCGTCTCGCTTTTGCTTGTTTTCAATGCGAGAAAGTTGAACATCAGGATGCTCATGCCAGTAGGATTGATGTTCCCATTGATAATTTGGTAGCCGAACATTGTGATTAGGGGGGCAATTTTTCACATGTAAAGCTTCTTTAGGGTCTAACAAACCTGATGTTGCTAAAGCTCCCAACCCTGCTGCAAACTGGAGTTCGTCGTCTTCGTTACGGATCATAAAAGAGGTTGCAAAAATAGGGAGGTCCGAGGCCACCTGTTTAATAACATTTGACAGTACCGTATGCGGACTAATTTCAATAAAATTCCTTACGCCATCATCCAGTAAGTTTTGTATCGCTTTTTCAAAGTAAACTGGCTCCCGAACATTCTGAGGCCAATATTCAGCGGTCCACTTTTGCCAATCGGCAATTGAACCTGTCACGGTGGAGTATAGTGAAATATTTGGTTCGCTTGGATGAAGAGGTGACAAAGAATCAATCAGTGGCTTATTAAGCTTATCCATTACTGGACTGTGATATGGCACTTCAACGTTTAAAAATCTAGAAAACTTGCCCTGTAGCTCTAGCTCATCTGAGATTGCTTGTAGATTGTTGGTATCACCAGAGAGAGTAATAGAAGTTTTGCTATTGATTGCAGCGATTGACACAGCTCCAAAGTGCTTATTACAAAGCATTTGAGCTTGGGTTTCATTGATTCCAACAGCTAGCATTTTCCCCTCACCAGCGGTTGTTTGTTGTAGCCGACTACGGTGATAGATAATACGAAGCGCCTCTTCAAAATTATAAACACCAGCACAATAGCTTGCTGCTACTTCTCCTGCGCTATGACCAACGATGGCATCAGCCTTGATACCGTAATGAGCTAATAGCTTAAACAATGCAATTTGAATCGCGAATATTGCTGGTTGTGCGTATTGTGTTTCATGTATTTCGTCACCAGCATAGTGCATTTTCTCAATTAAAGACCATGACACATATTGTTGTAGTGCGATGTCAACTTTATCCAGTTCAGCCTTGAATAAAGCATTGCTGCTATATAAAGCTTGTCCCATTTTTGGCCAAGTAGTTCCCATTCCAGAGAAAACAAAAGCGATTGGGGCAGAGGAGGTTGGTTGGGAGGCTGCGCTACGATTAACTTTGTTGGGCCGCTCGGAAATAAAGTCTTCAAGTTGCGTAATCAACGCGGTTTTGTCTCGCGCGGTGAAAACCGCTCTATTTTTAAAGGCAGTCCGTAATAACACTGAGTTACTACAAAAATCGGGTACGTCACTTTCATCAAGTGGTTTTAAGTGGTCTAGATAGGCGGATACTTGTAACTTAAGCGCAGCAGCTGATTTTGCGCTGACGAATAGCTGCAACAAACTAGGACGGGTAGAGCAGGATCTGGAGGTTGATTGTGCTTGCTCAATCACGACATTGGCATTAGTACCTCCAAAACCAAACGAATTTACAATAGCGCGACGAGGAGTGTAATCGCCCCTATTTGGCCAAGCAGTGTTATCTGTCACTATTTTTATATTTAATTGTGCCTCGTTGATAGCGGGGTTAATAGTGTGACAATGCAATGTTTTTGGGATTATGCCGCTATTCATGGCATTGATCGTTTTAATCAAGCCAGCTATCCCTGCTGTTGGTTCAGTATGGCCGATGTTACTTTTAACTGACCCAATTAAGCACGGCTCTATCTCTTGGGATCGCGCACCGAGTACAGTGCCTAGCGCATTTACTTCGATAGGGTCGCCGACTGCAGTGCCAGTCCCGTGTGCTTCTGCATAATCTATATCACTACCAGTAAGACCTGCAATGGCCAGGGTTTTTGATAAAAGTTGCTGCTGTGCATGTCCATTTGGTACGGTGATCCCGCTAGTCTGGCCGTCTTGATTCGTACCACTTGCTTTGATTATCGCAAGAACCGGGTTTTGATCTTTAATCGCCTCAGACAGCTTTTTTAACACGACTACCGCAACACCTTCACTCCTAACATAACCATTCGCATCGCTAGAAAAGCTTTTACAGAGCCCATCAGGTGAAAGCATGGAGGCTTTACAAATCGACATTGTCATCTCTGGTCTCAGTAATAAGTTTACACCACCAGCTAAGGCAATTTGGCTGTCTCCGCTGTGAATCGCTTTACATGCTAAATCTAGTGCTACAAGTGAGGAGGAGCAAGCGGTGTCAAGCGTAAGACTGGTACCGTGAAAATCAAAACAGTAGGATAGTCGGTTCGCCGTGAGCGTCATTGAAGACCCTGTCGCAGAGTGACTAGAAACCAATTCATGGGCATTGCTATCGGTTTGTAATTGCTCAAAGTCGTGCATAAACTGACCCATGAATACACTAGTATCACTGCCTCTAAGCTTATCAACATCTAATCCTGCATTTTCTAGCGCTTCATAGGCGACTTCGAGTGCCCAGCGTTGTTGCGGGTCGATATAGGGGGCTTCCTTAGGGGAGATACCAAAGAAAGGGGCATCGAATAACGATAGACCAGATAAAAAACCTCCATTTTTAACATACATTTTTCCTGCTTTATCGCGATCACTATCATAGTAGGCGTCGACATCCCAACGCTCTTTAGGAATTTCCGTGATGCCATTACCACCGTTTATTAGGAAGTTATGAAAATCAAAAGGGGAGTTATTTTCTCCCGGAAGACGACATGATATACCAATGACAGCGATGTCATTTTGTTGCTCAGTTGCAGTTTGGTTGTTATTCATCTTTTACTCCAAAATTCGGTAATTTATTAGATTGCTTGACTAAGTGTTGGGCTAGACTTTTTGTGAAACAGGGTACCTGTCAGGGCGCTATTTGGGCGGGTATGTGCAGTCAATATATCTTGCCAACTCAAGCCTTGTTGTAGGAGGTATGTTGCAACCGAACAATGTTTATTATGAATATAAGCAATATTTTCTTTGGCACTGCTGTAGGTATCTTCTTTTACTTTTGGATGAGGATAATGAACAGCTTTAGCTTCTGTTATCAATTCGAATTTACAGCCCAGATTATGTAATCTTAACGCAAGTTCTACATCTTCCCCTCCCCAGCTACAAAAATACTCATCGAAGCCACCAGCCTCGTAAAGTGCATGAGTTTTGCATGATGCATGGCAGGTCCAAAAGATAAGCCAAGGCTCATTGATTTGGTGAAGAGAAAAATGGTGGGAGCGTAAAAAGGCAGCTCTACAGTCTTGGTATTGTTCTAGGAAAGCGCTATCGGTAAAGATATTTTCTTCAGATAATCGATGCTTGAATTTACGTAAGTTTGATTCTTCTAGTTCTTCAAATCCGAAGCAAAGCCCAATTAATACACCGACATCACTTCTTTGGTAGCGTGTTAAGTGTTGAGAAAGGCAGGAGGGCTCGGCTATAACACCTGAGTCTAAAAAGAGGACATGTTCAAATTGAGCATTTAAGATGCCAATATTTCTCGCTCGAGCGACACGGAATCCCTCATCCTGTTGAAAGTAATATTTTATTGACAATGTGTCTGAAAATGATTTCACGACCTCACGGGTATCGTCACTCGAACCATCGTCTACGATAATAATCTCAAAAAGAGTGATATCGAGGGTTTGTTTTTCTAAGCTCTGTAATGTCAGACGTAATAGCTGGCTACGGTTATAGGTGGGGATAATAACGCTGATCCCTGTTCTCCAATCTTTCATTTATTTATTCCTTTGGTTTGCATTCATTGCAAAAACTAGCACCGAAATTGGATACGTTATTTTTAATATGTAAATTATAGGTGTCAATATGTTATTCAGTTTTTTCAAGTTGTAATTTTAGGTTGCTATTTCAAACTAATGATTATTAAGGGGTTTGATTTTTTGAATAACTTTTTTGATTGAATATTACTCATCAGTGGTACTTAAATGATCGTTGCATACGTTTGATAAAGTCGTAGGGGTGTTTACGCAGTGTCACTAATATCTCAATAGAAATATAGAGACATAACTTTTTAAACTTTAGATACACAAACTACCAATTAAATAGGTGATAAGGCTCCGGCCCACCTTAAAAAATATTTAACTTCCAATTTGCACCGAAAACCGCTAGCCTTAGGGGCAATAAATAAAGTAACAAATACGTAAAATAATGGAGCAGTATTATGGCGGAACAACAAGTGCAGCCTTTACACAACGAAAAGCACGCGAACATCAAAGTAAAAAATGGCGTGAACGTTGATTTCCTTAAAACTCAGCACTTAATGCCTGTAGTGGCGCATGAGTTTGCGCGTGTAGCGACAGAATTCCCGATGGCGTTTGTTAAAAACACTGAGTCAGGTCAATTTCAAGCGGTTGCTATGTTTGGTCTTCAGCCAGGTGAAAACTTATTTGTAGATGGCGATAAGTGGACTGGCAGCTTTGTACCAATGGCCGCAGCACGTTACCCGTTTGGTTTGGTTAAGCATCCTGAACAAGATCAGTTTGGTATTGTGATAGACGAAGCAAGCCCGCTAGTTGGTGAAGAAGAAGGTAATGCGCTTTTCGAAGACGGTAAAGAAACTGAATATCTAGGTCGTCGTAAAGAAGCGTTGGTAAGCTATGTTGAGTTTGCTCGCGTAACTGAAGCATTTACTCAGTATCTTGCTGATAAAGAGCTTTTAGTTCAACAAACACTAACGGTAGAAATCCGTGGTGAGAAGAAAGACATCAACGGTATTTACCTTGTGGATGAGCGTAAGCTAAATGAATTAGGTGACGAAGATTTCCTAGAGCTACGTAAACGTGGTTATTTAGCACCTATCTTCGCATTCTTGACTTCTACTCACCAAGTAGCACGCCTTGCACGTATGAAGGCACAGCGCGAAGCAAGCTAATTGCTTTTAATATAGTAGAATGATTTGAGAAAAGCGCTTCCTGATGGAAGCGCTTTTTTTGTGGATACTATTTAGTTGTTCTAAATAAAAAACTTTTAACGCGAAAGCTTGCATCGCTCTAAAATTCACCTCATGCTGAAGTTTAACAACGAACCAAGGTATAAAAATGAAAAAAATTTCTTTGCTAGCAGCCTTATTAGCTTTGTCGGCGACAGCTGCTGTCGCTGATGAGAAAGTGTCCCCGTTTGCGATCGCCATTCATGGAGGGGCTGGCACAATTGAGCGCAGTAACTTCACGCCAGAAAAAGAAAAACAATACAAAGCTAAATTAAAAGAAGCTGTTGAGGCTGGCTATAAGGTACTAGAACAAGGTGGAGAAAGTCTTGATGCAGTGACGGCTGCCATTAATATTCTTGAAGACTCGCCTTTTTTTAATGCTGGTAAGGGTGCCGTGTACACTTATGATGAAGGACATGAGCTAGATGCGTCAATCATGGATGGTCGTAATCGCCAAGCGGGCGCTGTGGCGGGGGTGAAGCACATTAAAAACCCAATCAACCTGGCAAAAGAAGTGATGCAGCATTCAGTACATGTCATGCTAAGCGGTGAAGGTGCAGAAGACTTTGCTAAGAAACGCGGTTTTACGTTAGTGGAAAACAGCTACTTTGACACCGACTCTCGCTATCAATCGCTGTTAAAAGCGAAAAAGCGACTGCAGATGAAAGAAGCGGCGACCAAGGACTATCAGGCGGCACACCAACAATTGAAGAGCCAGTATAAGATGGGAACTGTGGGGGCTGTCGCTCTTGATAAACAAGGCAATTTAGCGGCTGGAACGTCAACCGGTGGGATGACGGCTAAACGCTTTGGACGCATAGGTGACTCACCGGTGATTGGTGCGGGCACATTTGCGGATAATCGCTCTTGTGCTGTTTCAGCTACGGGACATGGTGAGTATTTTATTAGATATAATGTCGCAGCTGATATTTGTGCTCGTGTTGCTTATCAAAACAAGTCGATTGAAAAAGCAGGGAAAGAAGTGATTTTTGATACGCTTTATCCAATTGGTGGTACGGGTGGGGTGATCATTGTTGACCCGAAAGGCAATATTAGTATGCCATTCAATACCGCGGGGATGTACCGTGCGAGCAAGTCGTCAACAACAAAGACCTATGTTGGTATTTATAGCGAGTAAAACAATATTTCGTTGAGACTAAGCAAGTTCTTCAAACGCCAGCTATTATTATCATGATAGCTGGCGTTTTTAATGGAGATGAGCAATGCAATCAATAAAAGTCGCAGACTACTTAAATCATCGCCCCGTAACATTCAAGCAAGATATGCGCGTAGAATCAGCTGTAGAGAAGCTGCTACAAAGCGGTCAATCGGGCGGGCCGGTTATAGACGAGACAAAGCGAGTTATTGGGTTTTTATCTGAGCAAGATTGTCTCAAAAAAATGCTAGAGGCGACCTATCAAAATGAGTCTCACAGTGTGGTGTCCGACGTCATGACAAAAGAACCTCTTTGCGTAAAACGTGAAGATAGTATAGTGCAAATGGCAGATTTGATGATTTGCAATAAACCCAAAGTGTACCCGGTAGTTGACGATGAAGGGCGCTTACTCGGGGTCATCAGTCGCGCAAACGTGTTATTAGCGTTAGATAAGCATTTACATGATGCTTATGTCTCTGGCCACCGCTACGTATGAAGCGATAAAATATACAGGCCGTTTCGGTAGCTCATGAGGAGCAGCCTTGTGAATAACGGCAAAAATCTCAATTCCTAACCAAATTTTGTTGGGTTCGCCTAATCTGATTTGGTAAACTACACGGCGTTTTATGTAATCACAAGGTGTCGTGTAGTGCAGGTTGACTCGCTGTTCAAAGAGCTAAATTCATGTCTTAAAAAGGATCACTTCATCCTCAAAAAGCGCCTCCATGGCGCGAAAAAAATTACCGATCAAGAAAAGCAAAAGCAGGTAGTCGCAAAAGTAGCGGCTGCGATTGCAAAAAGCCAAGAATTAAAGGTAACAAGAAGCGCCAATATTCCAGCAGTAGAGTATCCTGAGCAACTACCTGTCAGCCAGAAAAAAGACGACATCAAAGCGGCCATTGCGAATAACCAAGTGGTTATTGTTGCCGGTGAAACGGGCTCGGGGAAGACCACGCAGCTGCCAAAGGTTTGCTTAGAGTTAGGTCGAGGCGTGGATGGCTATATTGGTCATACACAACCAAGAAGACTAGCAGCAAGAAGTGTATCTACCCGTATTGCAGAAGAAATTGGCTGCGAGATGGGGCAAGAAGTTGGATTTAAAATTCGCTTCTCAGATCAAGTCTCTGACAATACATACGTAAAACTGATGACCGACGGTATTTTGCTCTCGGAAATTCAACAAGACAGATTCCTCAACCAGTACGACACAATCATCATTGATGAAGCGCACGAGCGCAGCCTGAATATTGATTTTATTTTGGGTTATTTAAAGCAGCTGTTGCCGAAGCGTCCAGACCTTAAAGTGATTATTACCTCAGCAACCATTGATCCTGAGCGTTTTTCTAAACATTTTAGTGACGCACCTATTATTGAAGTGTCAGGACGAACTTATCCAGTAGAAGTGAGATATCGTCCAGTTGAAGATGTAGACTCACAAAATAGCGAAGCAGAAAACGACCAGTTACAGGGTATTTTTGATGCGGTTGATGAGCTTTGTGCTGAAGGACCTGGGGATATTCTGGTATTTATGAACGGTGAACGTGAAATTCGTGACACCGCTGATGCGCTGGCAAAACGCAATTTAAAAGGCGTTGAGATTTTACCTTTGTATGCGCGCCTTTCTAATGCCGAACAAAATCGCATTTTTGCGCCGCATAGCCAGCGGCGTATTGTATTATCTACAAACGTTGCAGAAACGTCATTGACAGTACCAGGTATTCGCTATGTTATCGACCCGGGTACTGCGAGAATAAGCCGCTATAGTTATCGAACAAAGGTGCAACGCTTACCGATTGAAGCAGTATCACAAGCCAGTGCAAACCAGCGTAAAGGTCGATGTGGGCGTGTGGCATCTGGTATTTGTATTCGTTTATATTCTGAAGACGACTTTTTAGGGCGCCCTGAGTTTACCGACCCTGAAATTCTAAGAACCAATTTAGCTTCCGTTATTTTGCAAATGCTCGCACTTGGACTTGGTGATATAAGTCAATTCCCATTTGTACAAGCGCCTGATAGCCGTAATATCAAAGATGGCATGTCATTACTTGAAGAGTTGGAGGCGATAGTTCCTGCAAAGCGCAGAGAAAAAGCCAAGCTCACAGAATCAGGTCGCAAACTAAGCCGCTTACCCATAGACCCAAGGCTTGCTAAGATGGTGATGTCAGGGGCACAAAACAACGCGCTTTGGGAAGCGATAGTGATCACTGCGGCACTGTCTATTCAAGACCCAAGAGAGCGTCCTCAAGACAAACGTGCAGCAGCTGACGAAAAACATAACCGCTTTGAGTGCGAACACTCTGATTTTGTTGCATATCTAAATCTGTGGAATTACATCGAAGCGCAGCAGCAAGCACTGACGCGTAACCAGTTTAGAAAGCAATGCCAAAAAGACTTTTTGGCCTACATGCGTGTACGTGAATGGCAAGATATTGTATATCAGCTGACTACGGTGTGTGAGGAGCTCGGCTTTAAAATAAATAGCAGTCCTGCAAGCGATGAAGCCGTCCATCAATCATTGCTAAGCGGTATGCTTAGCCATATTGGTGTAAAAGACGAAAAGCAAAAGCAAGTATTTAAAGGCGCACGTAACAGCCAATTTCATATTTTTCCAGGTTCAACACTGTTTAAGAAAAGCCCTAAGTGGTTGATGTCTGCCGAGCTTGTGGAAACCAGTAAACTTTATGCTCGGGTTAATGCCAAAATCGATGTAAATTGGATTGCGCCAATCGCTAAGCATTTAGTAAATAGAAGCTATAGCGAGCCGCATTGGGAGAAAAAGGCTGGAGCGGTTATCGCATTTGAACAGCAAACCTTATACGGCTTGATCATCGTTGGCCGTAAACGCACGGTGTATAGCGATATTGATCCTGTGGTTAGCCGAGAGATATTTATTCGTGAAGCGCTGGCAAACGGTCAACTTGGCCAAAGCGAAGGCTTTTTGAGCGCAAACCAAAAGTTGGTTGAAGAAGTGCAGGCGCTTGAAGATAAAGCGAGGCGTCGCGATATCCTAGTCGACGAAGAAGATGTTGTTGCGTTTTATAACGATCGAATTCCAAAAGACGTAAATAATCGTGCTGCGTTTAATAAATGGTGGCGTTCACAAAAGCAAAAAGACAAACGCTTTTTGCATATGACGCGCGATCTGTTAATGAAGCATGACGCTGAACATATCACGGATACACATTATCCTGATACGTGGCAACAAGGGAATTTGATTTTGCCTCTCAGTTACCACTTTGACCCAGGCCAAGCACTCGACGGCGTGGTGGTCAATATTCCTCTGGCACTATTAAACCAAGTTCAAGATGAAGGTTTTGATTGGCATATTCCTGCGCTCAGACATGAGCTGGTTTGTGGGCTTATTAAGTCACTGCCGAAGACCCTAAGACGTAACTTTGTGCCAGCACCAAATTATGCAGATGCGGTGCTTGCCGCCGTTGAGGTAATGCAAGGTTCATTTAGAGAAGCGGTGGCCAATCGTTTACTCAGAATGACAGGTGTTAAAGTCGCCGAGTCAGATTGGGACATTAGTGCACTTGAACCGCACTTAAAAATGCAATTTCAGGTAGTCGATGACAAAGGCAAGGTGATAGCCCATGGCTTTGATTTACTAGCACTCAAGGCAAAGTTGCAAGGTCAAGTGACCGAGACGCTTTCGCAAGTGGCTGAGCAAGGGATCGAGCAAACGGATATTCAGCAGTGGGATTTCGGCGAGCTGCCGGAGCAATATACTAAAAAGCAAGGAAATTATGAGATTAAGGCGTTCCCAGCATTAGTCGATAAAAAACAAAGTACGGCCATAGAATTGTTTGATAACGAAATAAAAGCTCAAGCGGCGCATCAAGCAGGATTGCGCCGTCTTATGCTACTCAATGTTCCTTCGCCTGTTAAATACCTACAGCAACACTTACCAAATAAGGCTAAGTTAGGATTGTATTTTAACCCCTTTGGAAAAGTGCATGATTTAGTTGATGACTGTACGCAAGCTGGGGTTGACAAGCTGCTGCGTGGATTTGGTGAGATCAGAGATGATGTCGCGTTTGAAAAAGCCAAAGAGCACATTCGAGCTGAGCTAGGCGATACTGTAGTTGAAATTGCGAAGCAAGTTGAGGCTGTGCTTAGCATTGCCCACAGTATTAACAAGCGCATGAAAGGCAGAGTGGATCTCACGATGATCACCGCGCATGGCGACATAAAATCTCAGTTATCCGGTCTTATCTTTAAAGGCTTTGTCACCGCTCACGGTGCTGACAAAATCTCTGATATCTTGCGCTACATGAAAGCGATTGAGAAAAGGCTTGAAAAACTTGCGGTAGATCCAAACAGAGATAGGTTGTGTGTATTAGAATTGGAAAAAGTTGCTACAGCTTATCAAGACAAGTTGGCAAAAATTCCCTCTGGATTACCTGTACCAGAGTCGCTTATAAATATTTTTTGGATGCAACAGGAACTTCGCGTGTCTTTGTTCGCTCAAACATTAGGAACGGCTTATCCAATTTCGGCTAAACGCGTTCTGAATTCTATAAAAGAGTGCGAAATATAAACTTGCATTTTAGAGTACGACAGTTACTTTATTATATGAGGAAGTAAAACTTTGGATTGTGAGAAGGAAGCGGCATTGAATATGTCCACACGAGAGAAAAGGAAAAATGCACCGCACCTGCTAGTGGTCGACGACGAGTATTTTAACTATGAAATGCTCGAAATGGCACTGTCAGGGGCGTTTGAGCTGAGCTATGCAAACTCGGGTACGAGTTGCCTGTCGAATGCAATTGCTGATCCTCCAGATGCTATTTTGCTTGATGTGTGTATGCCGGGTCTTGACGGCTACGACACCTGTCGAATGTTGAAAAATACACCAGAAACTAAGGACATTCCGGTACTAATGGTGTCTGGTTTAGAGTCTGAAAAAGAACAAAAAGCGGGATTCGATGCAGGTTGCGATGCCTATGTGGTTAAGCCATTCTCAATGCAATCGCTATTAGAAAAAATAAAATCAATGGTGTAGGAGCGTTATATGATCAATGAAGATAAACGCCGTTTTATGCGTATGTCGGTAGATGCGGTAGCAAAATTAACTGAGCTTGAGTCAGGTAAAGTGTACCAAGGAGTTTGCCACGATTTAAGTGCTACGGGGTTGTCGGTGACAGTGAGCGACCCAATCGAAGCAAATTCAACCGTTGACATTTTCATTGATTCCAGTGGCGATATGATCCAGCCACTTAGTGCTCATGCAACCGTGATCCGCTGTAGTCAAGAGCAGGATGAGCAGTGGGTTGTAGGACTTGAAATCACCAAGTTCAATTAGATTAATTAAAGCCCTAAGGGTGGTATTGAAGCTTTCTCCAATACCACTGTGAGTTGCTTGATCAATAAACCTTACAAATAAGACCTTTTAGGTAAAAGCCCTCTGGATAATTGCCCGCAATAGGGTGGTCGGCGGCTTGATTTAGCCTTTCCATAATCAACAGCTCTTTACCTGCATCGAGCGCAGCGTCTGCAACGACTTTCTGGAATAGGTTTTGTTCCATAAGGCCAGAACACGAGAAGGTGAGTAATGTGCCACCAGGCTTTAATATTTGCATGGCAATCATATTGATATCTTTATAACCACGACAGGCACCATTAAGCTGCGCCTTACTTTCTGCAAACTTTGGCGGATCCATCACAATCGTATCGAATTGGCGGCCCTCATCACGATATTGTCTTAGTAGCTTGAACACGTCTTGCTTCACAAACTCAGCCTTCGACAAGTCTAGTCCATTATGTTCTACATTACGTTTTGCAGTGTCGAGTGCTGGCTGCGATACGTCAACGTTGATAACTTTACTACAGTCACCGCGCAGCGCATAAAGGCCGAATGTACCGGTGTAGCAGAAACAGTTAAGCACTTCTTTGTCTTTTACAAAGCGTTCTAACGCGGCTCTACTGTCGCGTTGATCTAGATAAAAGCCAGTTTTATGGCCGCCGATGATATCGACTTCAATCTTTAAACCATTTTCGCTAATAAGGACAGGTGCGGTTGGTGCATCGCCAGCAAGCGGTCCGGTAATTTTATCAAGGCCTTCTTTTTTGCGCACATCAACATCTGAGCGCTCGTAAACATGACAATCAGGAAATAGTGATTGCAATGCCATTACTATTTCACCTTTGTGACGCTCGGCACCAGCGCTTAGCAACTGACAAACCAAGTAGTTATCAAACTTATCAATTGTTACACCTGGCAGACCATCTGACTCTGCGGCACACAATCGAAAGCCAGTTAAACCACCTTCAGCAATAACATATTCTCTGGCTGCTAGTGCTCGAGCGAGTTTTTGCTCAAAGAACGCTTGGTCAATATGTTGTGATTCATCAAATGTCCAAATTCTGGCTCTGATCTGAGAGTCTGGACTGTAAGCGGCTGTGGCGAGGTATTTACCTTCATTGCTGTAAATCTTGACGGTATCGCCAAGGGCAGGCTTGCCTTTTACTTTTTTAATGGCCTTTGAGAAAACCCAAGGGTGCTTTCTGTTAAGGGATTTTTCTCTGCCTGGTTGCAGATATAGCGCGCAAGTCATATATTTTCTCTAATCTTTCCTGATAGCTGCCATTTTAGTGAAGGGTGTGGCAACATACAATCAGTAATGCCTTTCCCGCTGAATTTGTGTGGGCTTATTTGTCGGATATTAATAAAAGTTGAGCTTAATGACGTTAAAAATGCATGAATTAGAAAAAGCATGTGAAGAGTTTATGCTGTCGACACCATGTGCAGATACCGCCCATGACTTGTCCCATATCAAGCGTGTAGTTAAAGTTGCAAAGGCGCTTTGCGAAGCTGAGGGGGCGGATCCTGCTGTGGTGATCCCTGCCGCTTGGTTACATGATTGTGTTGCCGTAGCAAAAAATCATCCAGATAGACCGCTGGCTTCGAAATTAGCTGCAGATAAGGCGATTGCCTTCCTAACAGAGTTGAAGTACGACACGGGTAAACTTGAGGCGATTCACCACGCCATTGTTGCACACAGCTTTAGCGCTGGTGTCACACCCACGACATTAGAAGCCAAAATTGTCCAAGATGCAGACAGAATGGATGCGTTAGGGGCGATAGGTGTTAGCCGCTGTATGAAAGTAGGTGGGGCGATAGCGCGTAATCTCTACAATGTAGAAGACCCTTTTTGTGGGCACAGAAAAGCGGACGATACCAAATATACCTTAGATCACTTCTTCATTAAGCTGCTGCATATTAAAGATAACATGCATACCACTGCAGCTCGTGAGCAGGCACAAGCCCGCACTCAATATATGCTGGATTTTTTAGAACAACTGAAATCAGAAATCGCGGATTAAAAATGACGAGATGAGTATCATCTCGTCATTTGCTTTACAAAAACCACTACAAATAGCGCTAATGAAAAGCTGCCGGTAAAAGCCTCTACCGCTGCGATCAGCCGGGAGATCCCCACAGGCGTAATGTCCCCATAACCTAAGGTTGTGAAGGTAACAACACTAAAATAAAAGCTATTCAGCAGCGCCATTACATTTTCAGATACACTGCTGTCTAAGTCTAGCTGCATTATCTGATCTTGAAACGAAACGCCAAATAGAAAATAACAAAATGCACAGGTAATTATCATGCCTAGACTGAAGCGAATGACATTTTCTGGCTTTTCTCCATACCCACATAGCAGGTCGACAAAGCTGGAAATAAGGTGACGTTTTGAAAATCGTGGATACTGAGCATGTCGCATGCGCAGCTCTTTATATGTAAAGCGCCCAACCATTTCAAATAGTCCTTGGTTTTCTGCGCCTTTACGTAGTAAACGATAGATCTCTTCGGACTGCAGAAACAAGTCTTCCGCATCTTCTTTAGCTCGGTTTCTACGTGCTTCAAAAGCTTGCTGCTCTTGCAGTAATTGCTCACCGAGTTCCATATTATCGATACGGGTGTTTTCCAGCTTTATGCCGAGCAAATTGGTGCTTTCTAAATTACAGCAGTGCAGGCTTGCTTCTCTCAAATCCGCCTTCATTAAAGACGCATGCTTAATGGTATTATTAAACAGGTGCGCCCCTTTCAAATTGGCACGATAAAAGTTGCTATAAGATAGATCATAGCCATGATGATTTTCAAAGTTAACAAGGTTGAGCCCTTCCAAATTGGCTCGCTTCAACTCTAAGCCTTGTAGCAAGCCGCCTCGCTTGGCGTAGCGTTCAAGCTTTTGGCTTAGCTCTAAGCCACCTTTATCGAATTTATTATCATGCCAAAAGCAGTAACCTGAGCCCATATCGATTTCACTGCATTTTTTTCCCTCAGGTGACACATATTGGCAAATGGGTTTATCAGCCATAGCTTGCCTAAATCAAAATGCCTTTTTCATTAAGCGTAGCAGCAAAAATAATAAATACGGTGATTTAACGAAAAAATCTTTCTAATTTATAGTGTGTTAGAAACCACACTATTGATGAGTTTATTGTCATTGTTGATCAAATTCACCATCTTACATGGCGTTTGCAGTGACTCTGATAAGTTGCTCATATTATAATGCATGCTTTAGTGGCTAAGAATTTGTTACCTTGCAATATCAATTGAAGAAAAGCCGAAAACGTAAGAGCGTTGCGATAAAAATAAAAGCTGGCCAAGTATTTGTGTATGCACCAGAGCAAGTTTGCGAGCGCTGGTTACATACTTGGGTGGAAAGTAAATCCGATTGGATAAAATCAAAGCTTGCTCTAAAGTTCATACCTGAGAGCCCTCGGCCGCTTGAAACAGGAATTTTGCAAGTATTCGGCGAGACCTTTACTATTCATAGAAGCGAAAGTACGACCTCTGTAATTGATTTTGATAACAAAAGAGTGTTACTTAAGGCTGTCAAAAATGAATGGGGTGAGTTAATCGCGCTGTTAAGCGAAACGCTAAATGACTATGTAGATATGGTTATTGCGCGGTATCAACCTGATATTCAAGCTCGCTTTGATACGCTAAAAATACGCGTTTACAAAAGCCGCTGGGGCAGTTTTTCATCTAAAGGCGTGCTTGCGTTTAATACGCTTTTGATTGGTGCGCCTAAGTGGGTAATTGATTATGTGGTAGTGCACGAACTTTGCCATTTTCATGTTATGGCACACAATAGCGCATTTTGGCATTTGGTAACAAAGCACTATGGCGACGACCATAAAATGGCTCGGCGTTATTTACGTGACCACGGTCGTGACTTGATGATTGAGCATTAGCATAGCGCCCTGTTTATGCCTATTATTTGTCGGGCCTCGCTTTTGCCGCGCGTTTTAACAACTTTTTAAATGTCGGGCATTCAAAATGGCTTGGCGCAGGGCATTTTGCAGCGTGATAGAGGCCATCTCGCATTGCAGTTAAATGCTTAATGGTTTCATTTAATTCATCCGCTTTAGATTGTAACTTCATCCTATCAATATCCGCTTTACCCTCGGGGGTAAACATGTGCGCTATTTCATCTAACGAAAAGCCTGCGTTTCTACCAAGGGTAATAAGCGCTAGACGTTCAAGTATCGACGGGGGAAAAACACGTTTAAGCCCTTGTCGACCAATCGACCGGATCAGCCCTTTTTCTTCATAATATCTAAGCGTGGATGCGGGCAAACCTGATTTTTTTGCAACTTCACTGATATCCATTCTTGCCCTTGACTTAAAGTTAACTTGAACTAGTAGGATAGCGGTTATCAGTAAAAAAGAGGAGTAAAAATAGTGGAAAACCTATATTCGATGTTAATGCCAGCAGTAGCGATTGGCGTAGGTGCAACGCTTGTTATGGATTTGTGGGCATTTATGCTCAGTCGCGTGTTTGCCATAAAGGGCTTAGACTATGCATTAGTTGGTAGGTGGATTGGACACTTGTGTCAAGGTCAACTTACGCATCAAGGTATCGGGCATAGTAAACCAATATCTGGTGAACGTGTCATTGGTTGGTGCATGCATTATCTCATTGGGATTGTATTCGCCTTGGCGATACTGCTGGGCGTGGGCAAGCCTTGGTTGACTGAGCCAAGCCTTTTGATTGCATTAGTTTTTGGCTTAATAACGTGTGTGTTTCCATTCTTTATTATGCAACCCTGTTTTGGTGCAGGGGTCGCAGCATCTAAATTACCAGAACCGAATAAGGCAAGGGTAAAAAGTATGGCAGCACATTTGATTTTTGGCTTTGGATTGTTTTTAAGCTCGTTTATATATGTAAGCTTATTGTGAGATAAAGCAATAGAAGGTGGTGGAGGGAGCTGGATTCGAACCAGCGAAGGCTGAGCCGTCAGATTTACAGTCTGATCCCTTTGGCCGCTCGGGAACCCCTCCTAAACAACGGCGGTGATAATAACAAAGTTTTTTTCGAAGTAAAGAAAACTACTAAAGTTTTTCGGAAAAAGGCCGATAAATTCGTAATTAGCAAAATAATCGGTTGGAATACATGCAAGTTGATGGCGTTTTAATCAGTGAGTCGCAATTAGGGCCCGCATTAAATATCAGTGTTCATGAGACGCGCTCTGCCGATTTTGCCATGCTGTTATCTATGCTATCAACTGATGCACTAGACTTTAGCCAATTTCATCTACCAAAATCTGAAGCTGCCGCGAAAGATAGCTCAGAAGAAACACTAAAAAAGCAATTTGAAATAGGACCACAAAAGCCGCTTGCACCAAAAGAGTACAATATGCTTATTGGTCAGCATAATGCGCAGCTGGTATCTATGGGAGCGATGGCGACCTTGCGATTGCAAGAAAATTTAAATCCAGAACCTTTTGCTGCACGAAATGATAAAAAGCATATTCCACTCGAAGTTGTAGAAAATTTGGAACCAGCGGTTAAAAGACGTTTGGCAAGTACGCAAGGTAAACTTGCCTTAGTCGCTGAAAAGGCAATGGATGCGGCTGGTTTCTATGATCAAATTGCAACGGGAGATATGCAGAGTATGTTACGCGCGACGGCGTAACAACATTAGCTGCTAAATTGAGCGAATTTAAGACAACCTGGTATTAAACTTGTCATTTTACAACTGTTTGCTTCGTTACTAGACTGACATTAAACGCCACGCTTATCGAGCTTCATGTCTAGGCTAATACCAGTTGTATTAAGTAAATGATCTATTTTGAAGCGGGGAAATAGCTTTAGTAGCACCGCTCTCGCGTCCTGCTACCGCTAAGGTACCTATATCCATATAGGCAAGGCAAAGATTTTGCTATTTAGTTGTTCTAAATGAGAAATTTTTAACGAAGCTAATATGCTATTTCACCCTTCAAATTGATTAGAGAATTAATTCAATTGGTATAAACTACCCTTAATCATCTTTCGCTCGTTTCAAGCTTTTTTATTGCTTTGTATCTAATCTCTAATTCAGGCTATTTTAGCTACCGTGGCACTTTTTGTACTTTTTATCACTGCCGCACGGGCAGAGGTCATTTCTGCCTACCTTGGTTGTAGGCGTATCATACAATTCGCCATCTAAGTAATACCATCTGCCTGCTTCGGTGATAAAATTTGACCGTTCATGGAGTATATAGTGAGTGTTTTCTGCGATATAGTGCGCCTTAAACTCAACGATCCCCTGAGTAGCTTCTACTGCTTCTTCTAGCACTTCCAATTTTATAAAGTGTGCATAATTAGCAAATGTAGCAATATCGTCGACACTATTTTGTGCTTGTTTAGCCTGGGCGTAGGTGTCATGAATATACTTTGCATCTTTTAAGCAGTATGCAGTATAGCGAGAACGCATGAGTATTTGTGGACGCTCTGCGAATTTTTGTCCCTTAAGGTACGGCTCACAACATTGCGAATAGGGAAGGGATGAATTGCAATAACAAGACATAAAAACTTCAGTTTTAACAAATTTATATCCTGTTATTGTAGCTTGTTAAGCGCTTTGAAAACAGTGTATTGCAACGTCAGATACCGGCAGTTCCATTTTGTTGATAGTTTGCACTGATGCAATATCAGTCCAAATCACCACCGCAGCGAAATTACCATTGCTGATAGCACTTTTAAGTACATACTCAAGGTCGTATATGTGCTTTTGCCTAATGACGAGCAACTTGCTTGCATCAACAGAAGCACTTTCTAGCAGTGACTTGTTTGGTACATTATCGGGCGCAACGAGTAGCGTCCAGCCTTGTTTATGCTGACATTTATGTAAAACTTTAAGTAACTCTAAGCTAGCGACGATCTCATCTTCAACGATAACATTATTGATTTCGTTAAGTGTGTAATAAGTCGAATTGTTTGGCTGTAGAAGTGTATTGCTGTGTAACATAATTGTCTCACTGGTTATCTATACAGTATGTGTATACAGTAGTTTATACAGTGTGTGAATGCAAGAAAAATTGCTAGCTTTTTAATCAATATTCAAGCTTAATTTTTACTTGGTTTAAATTTTCAATATAAAACAAATGGTTGTGATTTTTTGAAATGAGAGCTTAATTGACGAAATTTGAATATGAATAAAGCAATAGGAAATTTTCTCAGCTGCTATACAGTAGTTTTCCTACTGTACTATTGTGACCGTTGCAGAGGGTAAGCGTATGTTTACTTAAGAGAGGCTTGGCTACGCCTAGCCTACATTTTTTTGAGGAGTAAAATTTAATTTATTGGCTAATATGCTGTAGTTGATGAATTTGCTCGTAAAGTGTTGCTGCATAGCATTGTGCATCTCTAAAGCGCTTAGTAGTAAGAAAGCGGCGAACATCAAGTAGTACTTGTTCGGCGCCTTTGTGTCCTTGACTGCTGGCCAAACTCAACCAAGCAGCTGCATGAAATGGGCTGGGTGGCACTCCTTGGCCTTTCATAAACAACAAACCTAAAAAGAACTGTGCCTTTAAATCACCAGTCATCGCCGCCAGTCTTAGCCACTTTGCTGCAAGCGGGAAAGACTTTTCTTTTAGGTAATAGAGACCTTTTTTCAGTGCTTGAGTATTGTCGTGAAGATCTGGGAATTTTGCGTCCGCTTTTAATGGTGACGTCACAAATTCAAGCACATTCAGCAGTTGCTGTTCTAAGTCATGGTTTGCTGAGTTATCGGTGCTATTTTGATCCATATATGTATTCGCAATAATGTTGATAAGCAGAGTGTAGCTGAATTTTAACTATTTTGTCCGAGTTTTAAAGTGATTCGTGTTAAAATCCAATCACTTGTTCCTCAAATTTGTAATTTTAGTTATGCTCGAGCGGTTATTTTCACTGCAAGCTATGCACACCAATGTAAGAACTGAGGTGATTGCTGGCTTGACGACATTCGTTACTATGGTTTACATCGTTTTCGTAAACCCTGCAATGCTAGCTGAAGCTGGTATGGACCACGGCGCTGCTTTTGTAGCAACTTGTATCGCAGCTGCAATCGGCTGCTTTATTATGGGACTATGGGCAAACTACCCATTAGCGCTTGCGCCTGGAATGGGTTTAAACGCCTTTTTTACCTATGGTGTTGTGCTTGGTATGGGTTATACGTGGCAAAGTGCATTAGGCGCGGTATTTATGTCAGGCTGTTTATTCCTATTTTTGAGTGTCTTCAAAGTTCGTGAGTGGGTGATCCAAGCTATTCCCATTGTGCTAAAGCGTGCGATCGCTGCGGGTATAGGCGCGTTCTTAGCGTTAATTGCGTTAAAAAACGCGAAAATTGTGGTGGCAAGCGATGCCACATTAGTACAGCTTGGTGATATCACTTCTCCCGGCCCATTATTAGCCATTGCCAGCTTTTTTGTGATTGCGGCGCTCATGTACCGTGAAGTCAAAAGTGGTGTGCTTATCAGCATTTTAATGGTGACGGGTATTGCATGGGGGCTTGGGCTTGTAGATTATCACGGGGTTGTTGATATGCCCCCGAGCATCGCGCCGACCTATATGCAGTTGGATTTGAGCGGAATTTTTGAGCTTTCCATGCTCAGCGTGGTGTTTGCATTTTTATTTGTCGATTTATTTGATACCAGTGGCACATTGGTTGCGGTGACGCAAAAGGCCGGATTATCTGATGAGCATGGTCGCATGCCAAGGTTGGGTAGGGCACTGTCAGCTGACAGCACTGCGACGATTGCAGGCTCAGTGCTCGGTACCTCAACGACGACTTCATACATCGAATCAGTGTCAGGTGTATCCGTTGGCGGCCGAACAGGATTGACTGCCGTGGTTGTAGGGATCTGTTTCTTACTCATGATGTTCTTTGCGCCACTGGCACAGATGGTTCCTGCCTATGCGACGGCAGGCGCGATATTGTATGTGTCGGTATTAATGCTACAAAACCTAAAGTTAATTAATTGGGATGAGATGAGCGATGCTATTCCGGTCAGTGTTGTGTTATTGATGACGCCACTTACGTTTTCTATCGCACATGGTATTGCCCTGGGGTTTATTTCCTATACAGCAGTGAAAGTGGCGTGCAACAAAGCAAATGAAGTTAGTATCAGCGTTTGGGTACTGACACTACTCTTTATCGTTAAGTTTGCTTTTGGTTAAGCTAGTGGGTTTACTTCATTTGTAATAAAAAGGCTGGGAGACCAGCCTTTTACGTAAATTATGGTGTTACCACTTCTTCTTCGGTGCAAATAATACGTCCAAGTCGTCTTGTTCTTGCTCTGCTTTCTTTTTCACCGCTGATGCGTTAGACGCTCTAAGTTCACTGCTGATCTCTTCTAAATAACTTTCCAGCTGTGCCTTTTTCTCTTTTACATAGTCATCATTGTATGAAACTGCGCAAATGGTAGCGTAAGCTTTTTCGAAGTATTGTCTTGCTGAACCGACCATATTTGCGGTCCTCGCTGAAAGCCCTCTTTTTATCTGGCTTTCAACATTGATTTTAAGCTGAAATCGCTCCAGCCTACGATCTTCACCAACGAACAGTTGGGTATCTACTTTGCCTTTACTATGTTCAGAGCGCAGTAGTTGGCGTAACTTTTTTATGCCTTGAACCAGCGCGATAATTTGTTTGTCGTTATCAGGGAGCGCAATTGAATCAGAGTCATTTGATTTTTCAGGCGGAGTATTCAAGCGTTCTTGTGATTCATTCAATCGACTTTTTAACTCTCTCGAAGTTGGAGACAGCTCCACCATTGCGGCTAAAGCGTCGTGCACGCGGCGCTGAATGATACGGATCATGACTTCAGACATTGGAATATTGCTGCCATTCATGATGACGTCTTCCGCTTCTTCAATTACGCGTTTTTGCTTAGCGAGTTCTTTGCGTCTCTCTGCTTCTTGTTTCTCTTTATGTTGCTGGATCGCACTTACCCAAACTGCTATGACGATAAGTGCAACAATCAACATTATTATAATAGAAACAAACATACTGAAATCTCTTTCATGTAACCACCAGTGTAATTTTTTAATCTTACATGAATTCGTACTATTCTGAACAGGTTTACGACAATAACCTGTAAAAAAGATAAAGAATTCATTATTTTTTAGTATAGCCGATGCCTAAATGAGCGGTTAGTTTTAGTGAAAGATAGTCGCCAGATTTAGCTCGGGAGTTCGCAAAAGCATGCCAACAGGCTGGTTATTCGGTCAAATGTCAGTCAGTGTGTCTATGAAAATGCTGATATTTACTACCTCTTGGCTACCTCATTTTTACCAAATGTGCTAGCCTACATTAGGTCGTAGCAGGCGGTTTTTATCGCTTTGCACTAAACTCGCTAACAAAAAGCGGTTTTGCTATGGGCTGATGCTCAATATCAAGAGATCATAAGAATAAAAGCAATATGAAATTACAACAATTGAGATATATCGTCGAAGTGTTGAATCACAACCTGAATGTGTCAGCGACGGCGGAAAGTTTATATACCTCTCAACCTGGTATTTCAAAGCAAGTGCGCATGCTTGAAGACGAGTTGGGGGTCCAAATCTTTGGCCGTAGCGGTAAGCATTTAACGCATGTTACGGGCGCAGGTAATGAAATAATTAATATTGCTCGTGAAATCCTCTCTAAAGTGGAAGGGATCAAAGCGGTCGCAAATGAACATACCTTACCAGATCAGGGTAAACTGAACATCGCAACGACGCATACACAAGCTCGTTACGCGTTGCCTCCTGTGATCCAAGGGTTTATGAAAAAATACCCGGCGGTTTCTCTACACATGCATCAAGGTACGCCACAGCAAATCTCTGATGCTGCCGCTCGAGGTGATGCTGACTTTGCTATCGCTACCGAGGCGCTGCACTTGTACAGTGACCTGGTCATGCTACCTTGTTATCACTGGAATCGCAGTATTGTGGTCGCCAAAGACCATCCTCTTGCACAAAAAGGCACTGCACTGACGGTGCAAGACGTCGCTAAATATCCGTTGATCACTTATGTATTTGGTTTTACTGGCCGCTCAGAGCTTGATAAAGCATTTAATGCTCATGGTTTGGAGCCACACATCGTGTTTACTGCAACAGACGCTGATGTGATCAAAACCTATGTAAGATTAGGACTTGGTGTTGGTGTGTTGGCATCAATGGCACTTGACGAAAAATCTGACAGCGACTTAGTTTGTATCGATGCGAGTCATTTATTCGAAGCAAGTACGACGAAAATCGGTTTTAGGAAAGGAAGCTTTCTAAGAGGCTACATGTACGATTTTATCGAACGATTTGCACCGCATCTTACAAAAGATGTGGTAGAGCGTGCAAGCTTATTACGAAATCAAGATGATATCGACAAGCTGTTTGAAGGTATGACGCTTCCAGTAAAGTGAAGCACTTGAAAAGTATATGAAAAAGGCCTCAACAGAGGCCTTTTTCGATACTATTGTTCGTACGGGAGCGGATCTGTCGCGTGGTTTAACTCAAACGCTTCGAGGCGTTCTTGGCAAGCTCCACACTTACCGCACGCTTTTTCGCGACCGTTGTAACACGTCCAAGTGTCAGCGTAATCTAATCCCATTTTTAGACCATCAGTAAGGATATCAATTTTTGAGTTATTAAGGTAAGGACTCACAATTTCAACGGCGTCGTAGTTCGCAATGCGACAAACATCATCCATCTTTTTAACGAACTCTGGGCGGCAATCTGGGTAAATAGCATGATCACCAGAGTGAGCACCGTAAAATACCTTATTTGCGTTTAGAGAGACTGCGTAACCTACAGCAAGAGAAAGCAAAATCATATTGCGGTTAGGCACAATCGTGCTCTTCATGCTCTCTTCTTCATAGTGGCCTTCTGGCACGTCGATATCATCTGTTAGGCTGGAGCCTGACAATAATTGATTGATAGCCGAAATATCAACGACCTTATGAGCAACGCCGAGTTTTGCACATACGTCAGCGGCAACTTGTAGCTCTTTTACATGTCGCTGGCCATAGTTAAAAGACAATGCATAAACCTCATGGCCCTCGCGGACAGCCTTGTTTAATACAGTGTAAGAGTCCATTCCGCCAGAATAGATTACGACAACTTTTTCGCTCATAGGTGATTTGCCTCGATTTTGATAGAGGTTTACTTCAGGGCGCGATATACTACACGGCCGCTGGAGAAATGACAATTTTCTCGCGGTATTTTTCGACAACTTTATCTTAAACACGGGGCCATTTTGTACAAGGTTAACGAAATATTTGAAACAATTCAGGGTGAGGCAAGCTTCACTGGTACGCCTTCAATCTTTTTACGTTTGCAGGGCTGTCCAGTTGGTTGCGCTTGGTGTGATACCAAACAAACCTGGGAAACCAACGACACTTTTATTGTTTCATTGGATAACACTGTAGAAAAAAAGGCTGACTCAGAGTGGTGGGCGAACGCGAGTGCTGACGAGATTTTGGCGATTTTTGAGGCGCGGAGCTACCAAGCAAAACATGTGGTGATCACTGGAGGTGAACCTTGTATGTTTGATCTCCGCCCGTTATGCGAGCTATTGCATAGTAAAGGGTACAGCACACAGATTGAAACCAGCGGTACATTTGAGATCCTCGCACCAACTGACACTTGGGTTACTGTGTCGCCAAAAATTAATATGCGTGGGGGTTACAAAGTACTTCCAAGCGCAATGGCTCGTGCCGATGAGATAAAGCACCCTGTCGCGATGCAAAAACATATTGAGGAATTAGAGGCGTTATTTGTACAAACTGGAGTTGAGCCAAAGCTAGTTTATCTTCAGCCAATCAGCCAAAAAGCCAAGGCCACTAAGCTCGCAATAGACAATTGCAAAGCGAAAAATTGGCGCTTATCAGTTCAAGTGCACAAATATTTAGGGATTAACTAAAGTGATCTTCCTAAGCGTATTTTAGCTAAAAATGCGGTGTGTTTAAGCAGAGGCATTGAACAAACCGCGTGCTTAGGCGTTAAACTCAATGTAGAGGCTAATAACACTCGTTACTGACCATTTCGATCATTCTTTGCGTTTCACCACTGTTTTCAAATTGATAGAGATTGCGATTGATGTCTTTGAGCAATTCACGCCAATGTGGTTTTTGTTTGCTAAGTGCAAAGTAGAGGTGATTATACTTTATAGGCGGTGTCACGCTTTCAATGTTTCTTAGCAATTCAATTTTCTCCGCTCTAGGCAAATCTGAATAATTGACCGTAAAGCGAAGCACCTTTGGATCGCCTATAACTAAATTTACGCGCTTACCAACGAGTAACTTCACCAGTTGTAAATCATCAACAGCCTCTACCGTTATAAACTCACCGTTATCCATCATAGCATCAAACTCAGGGGTGTTCTGATAGCCTCTTACGACACCGATAAGCTCATTTTTAACTGAGTTTAAGTTACCATCAAAGCGGTCTTCTTCGCCTCTGCGCTTCAAAAAACCGATTTCACCACCAGGAAAAGCGTTAGATAATGCAAGTAGCTCTCTGCGAGTTTTATTCTTGTTATTGTCAGAAGGAGCTGAGTCCTCAATGTAATACTCTGGGAATAAGATATCAGCTTTGCCCGTTTCTGCAGCTCTTACAGCACGAGCCCATGGTAAAAATTCGACATACACTTGATAATCTAAGTCGGTAAGCAGTGCGACAGCAAACTGAAAGGCCCAGCCTTTATTGCAGAGGTTTGCACCGATATAAGGTGGCCAATCTAATGTCACGACATGAATGAAGGCATTTTTACCCTTCTTATTATATAGGTAACCTCCTTGATACTTTTCTCCAGGTACAAGGCGAAACTCGCCAGCTTTAAAGTAGGCGACGTTTAAATTCTCCCCATAGATGAAGCTACTAAACATGAGAGAAAACAAGAGTAATAAGGTCTTTACAATCATCTAAGTCAAAAAAGCGTAGCGAATAGATAAAGTGTAGTGAAGGGAGGTGAAATTAAAAGGAATAATATAAAAAACAAAGGGGCAGTCATGCCCCTTGGTAATCTAGAATATGAAGCTCTATCTTTACTGTACTAATTCTTGTTCGGAGAATGTGTCTGCAAAGAGTGGGCTAGTTAGGTAACGCTCTGCTGCGCTTGGTAAAATAACCACGATGTTTTTATCAGCATTTTCAGGTTGCTCGGCAATTCGCTTTGCGGCAACTAGAGCTGCACCTGAAGAAATACCCACTAAAATACCTTCGTCTTTCATCAGCTGATGTGCCATTGCTATTGCATCTTCATTCGACACCAATTCAACGCCATCAATCAGCTCAATATCTAGGTTGCCTGGAATGAAACCAGCGCCGATCCCTTGGATTTTGTGTGGACCAGGTTTTACTTCGTCACCTGCAAGGGTTTGAGTGATAACCGGCGAGTCAACTGGTTCAACAGCAATTGACTTAACATTTAGGCCTTTTTCATTTTTCAGATAGCGTGAAACACCGGTGATCGTGCCACCTGTACCAACGCCTGCAACGAAGTAATCGATATTACCTTCAAGTGCATCAAAAATTTCTGGACCCGTTGTTTCAAAGTGGATCTTCGGGTTTGCTGGGTTTTCAAACTGTTGCAGTAACACGTATTTTTCAGGGTTACTTGCTTGGATTTCATTTGCTTTTTCAATCGCGCCTTTCATGCCCTTAGCGCCTTCGGTTAGCACTAAATTTGCGCCAAGTGCTTTAAGTAGTTTACGGCGCTCAAGGCTCATCGTATTTGGCATAGTAAGCGTCAACTTATAACCACGAGAAGCAGCAACGAAAGCCAGTGCAATACCCGTGTTACCTGAAGTTGGTTCAATAAGCTCTTTGCCTTCGCTAAGAAGACCTGCTTTTTCAGCTTCCCAGATCATAGACGCACCAATACGGCATTTAACGCTGAAGCTTGGGTTACGCGCTTCCACTTTTGCGTAAACATTGCCGCCAGAAACGCGATTGATTTTAACCAGCGGTGTATTACCAATAGTTAGACTGTTGTCTGCATATACTTTAGTCATTTGTGTTCCCTAATCTAGGTTTACTTGTATTCCATCACTTTACTGCGCATTTCGCAAAACGAAAGGAAAGATTGGCTATAAGATATATCAAATTTGCTTATAGCTAATAGTTATTTAACGGTTGGTATTTAAATCAACCAGGCATAACTGAACTTCATAAATACCGTCTTTTCGTCTTTAGTTATCTTTGACAAATCATCGTCTTGATAACCGTGATCGGAGTAGCCTGCAAAGAAAACGGTTTGTGGGTTTAGCTTGTAGGAATAGAGCAGTTGGGTGCTGATGCTTTTATAAGTCGCATCAACATCATCGTTATAATTGCTCTGGTTTCTCGAAATATCCGTGTTGATGATTGCCAATCTCAGATAGCTATTAATGTTAAATTGGTAAGTCAGGCGTATATCGCTCAGATTTGCGCTATAAACTTCCGCGCCATCCGCTTTCATTTTTTCGTATGTGTGGCGCAATCTAACTTCAAAGTGCTTGCCAAGATTGACGTTAATAACCGGGCGGGCGAAGTACAAATCACCAACACGGTTGTTTGCAAGGTCAACACGGTTTCCTTTACTTAATTTCAAGCCTGCGAAAACGCCAGCCATTGGCTTGAACTCCATGTAGGTCCACTGTGAATTCTCGGTAAATAGATCGGTATTGCCGTCAATCGCTAAACGGGTTTCATCATGTCGCAGACCAGTGCGTTTTCTATGTTCAACACCGAAATCAAGAAAGCTTTGCAATGGGCCGTCAACTGCAAAGTTAGTTTGCACTTCTTTTTCTAATAACTCGCCTTGCTCGTTGTGGGAAATATCCCAGTCGGCGTACCAACGTGCACGGTTCCACCAGTTGTTGTCATCGCCATACCAACGGTACTCACCGCCAAAAAGAAATTTATTAAAGTCGACTTGAGTGATAAAGCCCATATCGGTTCTAAGTGCTGCATCGCGAACTTGGTAGCTGGTGAATGCCTTCCAATGCTTGCGATTATGTTCATAATTAACGTAATAGCCAGCACCACGGTCATCTTCGTCAATCACTCTGAGTACACTTTCGTTTAGGTCGCACTCAACGAGCGTACTATCACATAATGCTTCAGCAAAAGCACTATCATAGTCTGTATCTGAGCCAATTAACTGCACCTGCAAGGTATCGTTATCTGTAGGCTTGTATTTGGCGTCTATACTCGCAACTTGGTTGCGATAGTCGTCGCTTTGCCTCGTCGTCGATGTCACGCCTATAGACAAGGTTTTGTTTAGGTCATGACGATATCTAAGCGCCATGTTTTGGCTTTTTCTCTCTAATGAGACAACACTCGAGCCCAGATTTCCGGGAACAACGACATTGAGTCTTTCATCGTTGGCAATAAATCCGGCAAAAGTGTGGCCATTTTTATTACCGGTAAGCTTGACGCCATAATCTGGTGCTGAAATATTCCGAGTATGGATAAGGTTAAGGTGAGAAGAAAAGTAATCAGAATTATCTAAAAAGAAAGACCGTTTTTCAGGGAAAAATAGGCTAAAGCTATTGTTAACGCTCAATTGTCCTGTGTCAGCTTCAACTTGTGAGAAATCAGGGTTTAGTGTTGCATTTAGCGTCGTGTCCGGTGTGATTGCCCACTTTACGTCTAAACCCGGCTCGACATTATTGTTGGCTTGCCATGGCTCTGCAATACCATCATCAATGTCGCGAGACTCTTGCCTATTGGTGACAAGTGTTGGAATAACGGCAAAGTTACTACTTTGCTTAGCCTTAGCAAACCCCTGATATTTGGGCATTTGACAGATCCAGCAAGAATTTGCATGTTGCAGTTGCATGCTGGAGATACGCAATCTTTCATTTCTTGGATAAAAACGCAGAAACTCTAAAGCCATGGTTTTGCTCTCGAGGGAGTCGTTAAAATTCAATACTCGAAGTGGGATTTCAACTTCAACAACATAACCGCCTTTGTTTATTTTTCCTACGCTATCCCAGATACCATTCCAAGAACCATTCTCACTTTTAGTGAGTTCGTTTTCAATGGAGTCTTGTTGTACGCCTAGTGGGTTGATGAAAAACTGATAAGCGCTTTGGGCGTTGTTAAATGAATCAATTTTAATGCCGACAAGGTCATCTTCCCAGGCGCGGTCACGGTCACGATAAAATGCGCGGATCAATTCAGGATTAGGGTCCTTTGCATCAAAAGCAATAAATAAAGATTGACCATTCTCATATACGTAGGCCTTAGTTTGTACTGGACTTGATTGGTTCTCGTATGGCCAAGTGATGTTGTTGATATCTATTTCTAATGCACGTTGCCAAATATTGGCTTCAAGTATCCCATCAATTTTTGCAGAACTATCGATAAATGGGATTTTATTTGGGTCTAGTGCCCATGCTTGACTAGATAGACTAAGCGCGACAAAAGAGTAGGTTACAGCTTTAAGCATGAATTTAATTATTTTACAGAGACTTTTCCAGTATTAGATAATATGCAATTAATCGAAACAATTTATTCTCGGCAGGTTGCAATTATTTACGTTAGGTGGCGAATATGTATACATAAAATGTACAAATCGATTTATCTCCATCGAATTAATAGCAAACATGGCCAAAAACATGTTACAACAACGCCTTTGAAAATCTGCTAGGAAGTAACTATGTCTCTTATATTGAAGCTAGTGGCGGGGATCGTCGCTGGTATTTTGGCGGGTCTGTACTTGCCAACTGTGTTGGTTGAGCTCTTATACACCTTCAAGGTGATCATAGGGCAACTTATCAGCTTTACTATTCCTCTGATAATCCTGCTTTTTATTGCTTCAGGTATAGCAGGCTTACCAAAGGGATCGGGCCACTTGCTTGGTAAGACTGTCGGCTTTGCTTATGGGTCAACCATTATTGCAGGCACGTTGGCATTTTTATTAGTTAATGCTTTCGTTCCGTTCTTTGACGGTGGCATTGCTTATCAGGCTGTAGAAGAGTCTCATCTTAAGAGCTTTATTAATATCGAGATCCCGCCGCTTATGGGAGTGATGACGGCACTTGCAACGGCATTTATCTTTGGTATTGGAATGAGCCAGTGCGGTTTAACTAAACTAAAAGGTGTTACTGACGAAGCGAGAGATGTGATAGATGCACTGCTTGCGAAAGTCATTATTCCAGTATTACCACTTTACATTGCTGGTGTTTTTGCTGAAATGGCAGTAGCAGGTACGGTATTCGACACCCTAAGTACGTTTGGTGTGGTATTGCTTGCCGCGATTATTATGCATTGGTTATGGCTAAGCACCTTGTTTGTGGTGAGCGGCCTGTTACTTGGTAGAAATCCACTAGAATTAATCAAAAATATGCTACCTGCGTATTTTACTGCGATTGGTACAATGTCGAGCGCGGCAACTATTCCTGTTTCTCTTCGTGCAAGTAAATCCAATAATGTTAACGAAGAGGTTGCTAATTTTACCGTACCACTTTGTGCCACGATCCATTTGTCAGGGTCGACTATTACCATAGTAACTTGTGCAATGGCTGTAATGTTGCTTTCTCCTGACATGGTGGTACCGTCATTATCAGAAATGTTGCCATTTATCTTTATGCTTGGTGTAGTAATGATTGCGGCTCCTGGTGCACCGGGTGGTGCAGTTATGTCTGCACTTGGGTTATTGACCAGCATGCTAGGTTTTAATGAGGGCGCAGTGGCTTTAATGATTGCTTTATACTTAGCACAAGATAGCTTTGGTACGGCATGTAACGTCACTGGTGACGGTGTGATTGCACTTTGGGTCGATAAATTTTCCAAGCAAAGTTGAAGTGTGTAAATAAACCTACTTTGAGCCGCTATTGCTAAAATGCTGTAGCGGCTGAAACAAAAATCGCAAAGCGGTGAAATTATAATCAAAGCTTCTTTCATGAATTAACTATTTAGTTAATTCATATCAAAATTGTATTTTTCTCTTGTCTCTATCGTTATGCTTTTAAAAAATATGTGGTAATCTCAAACATCTGGAAGCGGGGCTGTTGGTTGCTTCGCTCCTTTTACCAATATATATGTAGAGGGTGTGCCATTGATTAATGTGCTTTTAGTTGATGATCATGAACTTGTCAGGACTGGCATAAAACGCATTTTAGATGATGTGCGTGGCTTTAAAGTGGTAGGAGAAGCCAAAACCGGTGAAGAAGCCGTAACGTTTTGTCGCCAAAGTGAACCTGACATTGTGCTAATGGACATGAACATGCCTGGTATTGGTGGATTGGAAGCGACCAAAAAGATTTGCCGTTACTGTCCAGATGTAAAAGTTATTGTGCTTACTGTACATTGTGAAGATCCTTTCCCAAGCAAGGTAATGCAAATTGGTGCGCATGGTTACCTAACAAAAGGTGCAGGCCCCGATGAAATGATCAATGCGATACGTGCGGTCAATGCTGGCCAGCGTTATATTGCGCCAGAAATTGCTCAGCAAATTGCCCTTGCGCAATTTAGTGGCCGCAATGACGAAAACCCTTTCCAATCGTTATCGGAAAGAGAGTTGCAGATTATGCTCATGATCACTAAAGGTGAGAAAGCACAAAATATTGCAGATCGCTTGAACTTAAGCTCTAAGACGGTAAATAGTTATCGCTATCGCATGTTTGAAAAGCTCAATGTGAGCGGTGATGTAGAATTAACCCACTTGGCTATTCGCCATAAAATGATTGATATAGATAGTAGTCATTAAGTTCTTTTTAAATGACTGAATTTGATTACAAACCTTTCCTCAAGACATTAACAACAGAACCTGGTGTGTACCGCATGTACGATGTGGACGATCAGGTTATCTATGTTGGTAAAGCAAAAAACCTCAAAAAACGAGTTTCTAGTTACTTCCGTTCAAATATCACAGATAGTAAAACGCGAGTATTGGTCAGTAATATTGACCATATTGAAGTCACGTTAACGAACACTGAAACTGAAGCGCTGCTTTTAGAAAATAATTTAATTAAGAAATATCAACCGCGATATAACATCCTTTTAAGAGATGATAAAAGTTATCCGTATATTTTCCTGAGCGCTCACCAACATCCAAGACTTGCATTTCATCGTGGTAGTAGAAAACAAAAAGGTGAATACTTTGGTCCTTTCCCTAGCAGTGCTGCGGTATCAGAAAGTTTAAGATTAATGCAGAAGATTTTCCCGGTTAGGCAATGCGAAGATGCGTATTACCGAGCACGCAGCCGACCTTGTTTACAGTATCAGCTAAAAAGGTGTTCAGGACCATGCGTTGGCAAGGTAAGCGACGAAGAATACCAAGAACAAGTTGCCATGGTTCGACAGTTTTTGACGGGACGTTCACAGGACGTTATCTCAGCGCTGGTGGAACGAATGGAAACCGCTAGTATGTCTTTGGATTTTGAGAAAGCGGCAAAACACAGAGATCAAATTGCTTTATTAAGGCAAATGCAAGAACAGCAGTCCATTGCAGGAAACTTTGCAGAGCTTGATGTCATTGGTTATGAGCAGAAGAACGGTTTAGTGGCCATTCATGTACTGATGATAAGAGAACATAAGGTACTTGGGACGAAAACACATTTTCCAAAAGTACCAAAAGATTCTGGCGCAGATGAAGTGCTAACTTCTTTCCTTGGACAGTATTATATTTCAACGGGTAACCACTCTAGAATTGCTAAAGAAATTGTATTGCCATTCGAAATAGAAGAGGGAAGTGCATTAGAAGCCGCGCTGACTCAAGTTTCGAAGCGCAAAGTTAATTTCAAATGTAACGTTCGCGGTGAGCGAGCCCAATATCTTGCATTGGCAAATAAAAATGCGCAAAACAGTATTGAAGTTAAACAAAGTGCACAAGACTCAATCACCAAACGATATGCCAAACTAAAAGCAGTGCTAGGGCTTTCAGACATTCAAAGAATGGAGTGTTTTGATATCAGCCATACCATGGGAGAAAACACGGTTGCATCGTGTGTCGTATTCGATGGTCAAGGGCCAAACAATAGAGAGTATCGCAGATATAACGTCACAGGGATCACCCCTGGGGATGACTACGCAGCGATGGATTTTGCATTAAATAAGCGCTACGGCAAAATGTCGGATGAAGCTAAAGTTCCCGATATTATTTTCATTGATGGTGGTAAGGGGCAGTTAGGTAGGGCAGAGTCTTTCTTCGCTGATTGGCAACTCAAGAAAATGCCGATACTGATAGGGGTTGCAAAAGGCACAAGCCGAAAGCCGGGATTAGAAACGTTATTAATAGATGGTGGTCGTAAAACGGTGAATGTCGAAAGTGATTCACCTGCATTACACCTTATCCAGCATATCCGCGACGAATCACATCGCTTTGCAATTGCAGGGCATCGTAATAAAAGACAAAAGCAAAGAACGCAATCTGTGCTTGAAGAGATTGAAGGCGTAGGTCAGAAAAGACGTCAGGCACTACTTAAGTTTTTAGGAGGCATGCAGGGAGTTAAATCTGCAAATATACATCAATTAAAGCAAGTTCCTGGGATCAGCCCTGAAATGGCTGAAAAGATATTTAATCATTTGCATGACAAAGCTTAAGCAATCATGCGAACATAGAAAAAAAGACAATACCAAGTAGTTATGTGGAATATTCCAAATACGCTCACAACATTTAGATTGCTACTCATTCCTGTGTTTGCAGTCGTTTTTTATCTTCCTTATTCATGGGCATTTTTTGCCGCCGCTTTTATTTTCTGGTTAGCTTCAGTTACCGATATCCTCGATGGCTATCTTGCTCGTAAGTTGGAACAGTCAACACCATTTGGCGCTTTTTTAGATCCTGTTGCCGACAAAGTGATGGTCAGTGTCGCTTTGGTGATACTTGCTACACATTATGATAATTATTTCATTACTATTTCTGCTGTTGTCATTATTAGTAGAGAAATAGTTATTTCTGCGCTGCGTGAATGGATGGCTGAGCAAGGTAAAAGAGGAAGTGTTGCAGTATCTTGGCTGGGTAAATTTAAAACAGCTGCGCAGATGTTAGCTATTATAGGTTTGATTTGGCAATTATCAGAGTGGATGACAATGCTAAGTTACGCACTTTTAGCTATCGCGACATTGCTAACATTAGTTTCTATGATCCAGTATCTCTATGCTGCAAAAGGAGAATTGACTAATTCTTGACTTGAAATGATTATAAACCCAGCGGTTTAGATAAATTTTGAGCAAACGATTCAAAACATTCATTTTTTATGTTGACGCGTTCCAGAACTTCTGTAGAATGCGTCCGTGTTGAGAGGGCAATGTGTCATCTAAATGAAATTTAGATAGCATCACCTAGCAAGTTAAAGTTTAAAGAAGCTTAGTAAATAAGTGGATTTAAATAATGGAACGCGAGTATAGCTCAGCTGGTAGAGCGCGACCTTGCCAAGGTCGAGGTCACGAGTTCGAACCTCGTTACTCGCTCCAAATTTGCGGCGGAATGGCAGAGTGGCCATGCAGCGGATTGCAAATCCGTCTACCTCGGTTCGACTCCGGGTTCCGCCTCCATTTCTCAACATATCCACATGCGAAAGCAAGCCCGATGCCCGGGTGGTGGAATTGGTAGACACAAGGGATTTAAAATCCCTCGCTGGTAACAGCGTGCCGGTTCAAGTCCGGCCCCGGGCACCATTTATTTTTCACATATCAAATTTACCAGTGTGAAAAATGGAATGCGAGTATAGCTCAGCTGGTAGAGCGCGACCTTGCCAAGGTCGAGGTCACGAGTTCGAACCTCGTTACTCGCTCCAATATTCTTCATGGCGGAATGGCAGAGTGGCCATGCAGCGGATTGCAAATCCGTCTACCTCGGTTCGACTCCGGGTTCCGCCTCCATATCGCATATTCTCTTTATTCTTAATATCCCACTAATTTACCTTTTTGTTATCCAAGAACACCACTGTTACTGATTTATCCACATCTTCTTTTACTTAAACACTGTTTCTTTAGATCCCATAATTATTACAACCACTAACTAATAACAAGAATCGAAAGTTAATATTCAATGCCTTTATAAACGCATCTATATTCATATTTTCAATAAAAGGTATCATTTTGGTATCTAGTCCTGCTTATCGGATAGACTTACTGCTTCTTAGTCGCTTTGTATTTTCACTTCCACATAATTTACGTACACCTTCTCTACATAAAGCAGAATTGACCTGGCTTTGTTTCGAGTTCTATATGTAAGTTGGCAAGTTGATATGCTAACAGATGTTACATAACGCTAGTTGTTCCTTAGTGATGCTTAAAGTTTATGTAGACTCGCGTGACCTCAATTCGGTCTTTTTGGGCGAAAAATATACTGTTTCGACATGTTTCGTTTATTTTTTGTTCGAACAAACCTTTTTTATAAGTTTTAATGAAAAAAGGGTTGCACTAAAATCGGATCTCCCTATAATGCGCATCCACCGACACGGGGAGCAGCGCTGAAAAGCAATGAGCCAACGAGTTGGTAGTCGAGTAAAACTTAGCTTTGAAAACTTCTCAAGAAATTAAAAATTAAGTGTTGACAAAAAATTGGGAATGCTTAGAATGCACACCCCTCGAAACAACGAAATGTTTCGAAACGTTCTTTAAAAATATGAAGCAATCATCTGTGTGGGTACTCGTACAGATTGAGTTCTAACAGCAGATTCTAGTTCGCTAGATGGCGCAAACAAATTTAGAGTCTCAATTGAACTGAGTGACCAACAGAATAAACATAGTTTATTCAGCACAGTCAATTCGATACCGAAAGGTATCAAAATCAGAATTCAATGAGCATGAAACTTAGGTTTCAAAAAACTTTTAATTGAAGAGTTTGATCATGGCTCAGATTGAACGCTGGCGGCAGGCCTAACACATGCAAGTCGAGCGGTAACATTTCTAGCTTGCTAGAAGATGACGAGCGGCGGACGGGTGAGTAATGCTTGGGAACATGCCTTGAGGTGGGGGACAACCATTGGAAACGATGGCTAATACCGCATAATGTCTACGGACCAAAGGGGGCTTCGGCTCTCGCCTTTAGATTGGCCCAAGTGGGATTAGCTAGTTGGTGAGGTAAAGGCTCACCAAGGCGACGATCCCTAGCTGGTTTGAGAGGATGATCAGCCACACTGGAACTGAGACACGGTCCAGACTCCTACGGGAGGCAGCAGTGGGGAATATTGCACAATGGGCGCAAGCCTGATGCAGCCATGCCGCGTGTGTGAAGAAGGCCTTCGGGTTGTAAAGCACTTTCAGTCAGGAGGAAAGGTTAGTAGTTAATACCTGCTAGCTGTGACGTTACTGACAGAAGAAGCACCGGCTAACTCCGTGCCAGCAGCCGCGGTAATACGGAGGGTGCGAGCGTTAATCGGAATTACTGGGCGTAAAGCGTACGCAGGCGGTTTGTTAAGCGAGATGTGAAAGCCCCGGGCTTAACCTGGGAACTGCATTTCGAACTGGCAAACTAGAGTGTGATAGAGGGTGGTAGAATTTCAGGTGTAGCGGTGAAATGCGTAGAGATCTGAAGGAATACCGATGGCGAAGGCAGCCACCTGGGTCAACACTGACGCTCATGTACGAAAGCGTGGGGAGCAAACAGGATTAGATACCCTGGTAGTCCACGCCGTAAACGATGTCTACTAGGAGCTGGGGTCTTCGGACAACTTTTCCAAAGCTAACGCATTAAGTAGACCGCCTGGGGAGTACGGCCGCAAGGTTAAAACTCAAATGAATTGACGGGGGCCCGCACAAGCGGTGGAGCATGTGGTTTAATTCGATGCAACGCGAAGAACCTTACCTACACTTGACATACAGAGAACTTACCAGAGATGGTTTGGTGCCTTCGGGAGCTCTGATACAGGTGCTGCATGGCTGTCGTCAGCTCGTGTTGTGAGATGTTGGGTTAAGTCCCGCAACGAGCGCAACCCCTATCCTTAGTTGCCAGCGATTCGGTCGGGAACTCTAAGGAGACTGCCGGTGATAAACCGGAGGAAGGTGGGGACGACGTCAAGTCATCATGGCCCTTACGTGTAGGGCTACACACGTGCTACAATGGCAGGTACAGAGAGCAGCGAGCTAGCGATAGTGAGCGAATCCCTTAAAGCCTGTCGTAGTCCGGATTGGAGTCTGCAACTCGACTCCATGAAGTCGGAATCGCTAGTAATCGCAAATCAGAATGTTGCGGTGAATACGTTCCCGGGCCTTGTACACACCGCCCGTCACACCATGGGAGTGGGTTGCTCCAGAAGTGGATAGTCTAACCTTCGGGGGGACGTTCACCACGGAGTGATTCATGACTGGGGTGAAGTCGTAACAAGGTAGCCCTAGGGGAACCTGGGGCTGGATCACCTCCTTATACGATTTAGAACTTATTTGTTCGAAGTGTCCACACAGATGATTGTTGCTTGGCCTGATGGCTAAGTGATATTGCTCTTTAAAAATTTGGAAAAGCTGAAAAATTAAATTCTGATAGATAACGAAAAGTTATTTATCGAGTTTTCGAAAGAAAATGCCGATTAATCATTTCGATGATTAATTAGCGTCTACTTTAGTATTCAATATTAACTTCTGGCGAAGTTAAACTGTCTTTGACACATACACCTCAAAGTAATAAACCATTTTGGGTTGTATGGTTAAGTGACTAAGCGTACACGGTGGATGCCTTGGCAGTTGGAGGCGATGAAGGACGTACTAACTTGCGATAAGCCTAGTCAAGCCAGTAAGAGGCGCTTGAGACTAGGATTTCCGAATGGGGAAACCCACCTGCTTGCAGGTATCGTTAACTGAATACATAGGTTAACGAGGCGAACGCGGAGAACTGAAACATCTAAGTACCCGTAGGAAAAGAAATCAACCGAGATTCCGAAAGTAGCGGCGAGCGAAATCGGAGCAGCCCTTAAGCTTTAGTGTAGTTAGTGGAACATGCTGGAAAGCATGACGAAACAGGGTGATAGTCCCGTACACAAAAACTTATCTAAAGTGAAATCGAGTAGGTCGGAGCACGTGAAACTTTGACTGAATATGGGGGGACCATCCTCCAAGGCTAAATACTCCCAACTGACCGATAGTGAACCAGTACCGTGAGGGAAAGGCGAAAAGAACCCCTGTGAGGGGAGTGAAATAGAACCTGAAACCGTGTACGTACAAGCAGTAGGAGCCCACCACCAAATACCTTTGTTGGGGTTCTTTAACATCGACCTGCTTTAGCAGCCGATGATAAAAGACATCTCGAAGAAATAGAACCTAGGTGGTTCAAATAGCAGAGCTATTTGGGGTGGGTGACTGCGTACCTTTTGTATAATGGGTCAGCGACTTATATTCTGTAGCGAGGTTAACCATTTAGGGGAGCCGTAGCGAAAGCGAGTCTTAACTGGGCGCTTAAGTTGCAGGGTATAGACCCGAAACCCGGTGATCTAGCCATGGGCAGGTTGAAGGTTGAGTAACATCAACTGGAGGACCGAACCCACTAACGTTGAAAAGTTAGGGGATGACCTGTGGCTAGGAGTGAAAGGCTAATCAAACCGGGAGATAGCTGGTTCTCCCCGAAATCTATTTAGGTAGAGCCTCGGACGAATACTTACGGGGGTAGAGCACTGTTAAGGCTAGGGGGTCATCCCGACTTACCAACCCTTTGCAAACTCCGAATACCGTAAAGTACTATCCGGGAGACACACGGCGGGTGCTAACGTCCGTCGTGGAGAGGGAAACAACCCAGACCGTCAGCTAAGGTCCCAAAGTGTATGTTAAGTGGGAAACGATGTGGGAAGGCTAAAACAGCTAGGAGGTTGGCTTAGAAGCAGCCACCCTTTAAAGAAAGCGTAATAGCTCACTAGTCGAGTCGGCCTGCGCGGAAGATGTAACGGGGCTAAACATACCACCGAAGCTACGGCTGCGTACGTAAGTATGCGGGGTAGGGGAGCGTTCTGTAAGTGGCTGAAGGTGTGCCGGGAGGCATGCTGGACATATCAGAAGTGCGAATGCTGACATGAGTAACGACAAGAGGAGTGAAAAACTCCTCCGCCGGAAGACCAAGGGTTCCTATCCCATGTTAATCAGGGTAGGGTGAGTCGACCCCTAAGGCGAGGCTGAAGAGCGTAGTCGATGGGAAACGGGTTAATATTCCCGTACTTGGTATGAATGCGATGGGGGGACGGAGCAGGCTAGGCAAGCATGGCGTTGGTTGTCCATGTGAAAGGCTGTAGGCTGGTGACTTAGGAAAATCCGGGTTGCTAAGGCTGAGAGTCGAGACGAGCCACTAAGGTGGTGAAGTTGTTGATGCCCTACTTCCAGGAAAAGCCTCTAAGCTTCAGTTCATACTGAATCGTACCCTAAACCGACACAGGTGGTCAGGTAGAGAATACTAAGGCGCTTGAGAGAACTCGGGTGAAGGAACTAGGCAAAATTGTACCGTAACTTCGGGAGAAGGTACGCTCTTGTTTGTGAAAGACTTGCTCTGTAAGCAAACGAGAGCCGCAGTGACCAGGTGGCTGGGACTGTTTATTAAAAACACAGCACTGTGCAAAATCGTAAGATGACGTATACGGTGTGACACCTGCCCGGTGCCGGAAGGTTAATTGATGGGGTTAGCTTAGGCGAAGCTCTTGATCGAAGCCCCGGTAAACGGCGGCCGTAACTATAACGGTCCTAAGGTAGCGAAATTCCTTGTCGGGTAAGTTCCGACCTGCACGAATGGTGTAACCATGGCCACGCTGTCTCCACCCGAGACTCAGTGAAATTGAAATCGCAGTGAAGATGCTGTGTACCCGCGGCTAGACGGAAAGACCCCGTGAACCTTTACTACAGCTTGGCACTGAACATTGACCCTACATGTGTAGGATAGGTGGGAGGCTTTGAAGCAGGAACGCTAGTTTCTGTGGAGCCGACCTTGAAATACCACCCTTGTAGTGTTGATGTTCTAACTTAGGCCCCTGAACCGGGGTTGAGGACAGTGCCTGGTGGGTAGTTTGACTGGGGCGGTCTCCTCCCAAAGAGTAACGGAGGAGCACGAAGGTTTGCTAAGTACGGTCGGACATCGTACGGTTAGTGTAATGGTAGAAGCAAGCTTAACTGCGAGACAGACACGTCGAGCAGGTACGAAAGTAGGTCATAGTGATCCGGTGGTTCTGAATGGAAGGGCCATCGCTCAACGGATAAAAGGTACTCCGGGGATAACAGGCTGATACCGCCCAAGAGTTCATATCGACGGCGGTGTTTGGCACCTCGATGTCGGCTCATCACATCCTGGGGCTGAAGTCGGTCCCAAGGGTATGGCTGTTCGCCATTTAAAGTGGTACGCGAGCTGGGTTTAGAACGTCGTGAGACAGTTCGGTCCCTATCTGCCGTGGGCGTTTGAGAATTGAGAGGGGCTGCTCCTAGTACGAGAGGACCGGAGTGGACGAACCGCTGGTGTTCGGGTTGTGATGCCAATTGCATTGCCCGGTAGCTACGTTCGGAACTGATAACCGCTGAAAGCATCTAAGCGGGAAGCAGGCCTCGAGATGAGTTCTCACTTTGACTTAGAGTCAACTGAAGGGCCGTTGAAGACTACAACGTTGATAGGCGAGATGTGGAAGTGCTGTGAGGCATTAAGCTAACTCGTACTAATTACCCGAGAGGCTTAACCATACAACGCCAAAGTGGTTTATAAGCGACAGAAGTTAATAGACTGAAGTAGACAAAAGAATTTAATAAGCTTTTTCCAGATTTAAGAATTAAACAAGGTGACCAACCTCAGCGGTATCGCGAAATCGGTTCACCTTGCGCAAATGGAATGCTCGTGCGAGGCACGATGTCATTAGACATTTGCACCCAGATTTCCTGATGACCATAGCGTTTTGGAACCACCTGACCCCATGCCGAACTCAGAAGTGAAACAAAACAGCGTCGATGATAGTGTGGGCTTCCCATGTGAAAGTAGAACATCGTCAGGGCCTTATTAAAGAAACCCGTTGCAGCAATGCGACGGGTTTTTTGCTGTTTGGGGCATAGAGATTTGAGGTATAAAACCTCGCGAGGTAAACTCGCTCCTACCACAGCATCAGCACTGACCAGCGTGGTCGGAGGTGGTTTACCCACCGAGCTGTTGGGCTCCCCAAACAAAGAGAGTAAAACATCCTAGTTCGTAGCGAGCCAGGGCCTTATTAAAGGTCGATTAACAGCATTCATCCATGATTCTAATCGACATTAGTACCTCCATGTACGTCAAACCCGTTGCAGAGATGTGACGGGTTTTTTGCTGTTTGGGATTTTAGAAAACCTCGCAAAATCAACACATCGCGAGGTAAACTCGCTCCCACCACAGCATCAGCACTGAGCGGCGTGGTCGGAGGTGGTTTACCCACCGAGCTGTTGGGCTTGGCAAAAAAGAATAAAAGCATCACTTCGTAACATCACGAGCTTTTCTAAACCTAAGTAAATGTGCACCTACCACCACATCAGCACTGAGCAGCGTGGTCGGAGGTGGTTTACCCGCCGAGCTGTTGGGCTTCCCATGTGAAAGTAGAACATCTTACTTCGTAGCGAGCCGGGGCCTTATTAAAGATCGCGAGGTAAACTCGCTCCTACCACCACATCAGCAATGAGCAGCGTGGTCGGAGGTGGTTTACCCACCGATAACTTGCAATGAAAGTTCTGGCTCAAAAACGAGTAGAAGTATTTTTTGACCAAGGTAAAGTTCGCCTTTTACTGCTTATTTTAGACTTCGCAAGGTCAGCCAATTGTTCTACTAAAGGCAAGGTCAAGGCAATAATTTGGCATTCTAGTGATGTATCACTTTAGTAACAAAATAAAGCTTATAGTTCAGTTATATAGTATAATTGTTTGTTGTATAAGGATTTTTTTGAGGTTTATTTTCCTTTAATTGTGTTTAAAGTAGCTACAAAAACCTAAATATTAATTTTTATTAAATAATTATTTCAATTTGTGTCGGTTTTAACTATAATACCCTTCCAGAGGAAAGAGATGCGCCTAGTGCATCTTTTTTTATGCCCAAAATTTGTAGCGTTCAGTCTATTTAGATTTGACGGATTACAGGGCTAGAAGTAATAACACTGAGCTTGTTGCTTCTCTAGTTTGTGACCTCTCGCGACTAGTACACACACGGTGATTCCTTTGGAGATTATATGATTACAGTTTTACCTCGCCTTGGTTTATCTGCGATTTCAGCTGCAGTGTTAGCAGCAGTAGCCCTTCCTAGTACAGCATTGGCTGAACAAGCTAATGTAGAGCAAGAAAAACAAGTTTTTGAAAAAATAGAAGTGACTGCTCGTAAACGTACAGAAAGCTTGTTCGAAACGCCTACCGCAATTACTTCTATCGGTGCTAGTGATATTGATAAAGCCAATATCAGCAATCTAGACGATATTGGTAAGTTCGTTCCAAACTTAAATATTACTCGCTATGGTGTAGGTAACGCTGCACATGCTTCTGTATTTATCCGCGGTATTGGTCTGCAAGACCATGTGATCACAACAGACCCTGGTGTTGGTGTGTACGTTGATGGTGTATATCTTGGCCGTCAGATGGGTTCTAACCTTTCATTGCCAAATGTTGAACGCGTAGAAGTACTACGTGGTCCACAAGGTACACTGTACGGTCGTAACACATTAGGTGGTGCAGTAAATGTAATCACTAAACAACCTGGCGCTGAAGAAGTTGCACGCGTTGAAGCTAAAATAGGTTCTCGCGGTCGTTTAGCGACTGATCTATATACAAGTCAAACTTTAACAGACACACTAAGCTTTTCTGCAAGTGCTTCTTATAAAGAGCGCGATGGTGTAGGCAAAGCAATTAACTTAGCAAATCCTGAAAAAGAAATCGGCGAAGAACAAGAGTTTAGTGGTCGCTTAGCACTTAGATGGCAAGCGACGAATGATTTAGTTGTCACCGCTGCATTTGACGGCGTTGAGAACGAGTCTGGTCAATCGCCGTATACTATCGAATTAACAGATCCGCTTGACTCAAATGATCCTTTCAATGGTGACTTCCCATTGCTAGATGAGTCTATGCTGCCAAACAATCCTGATGATTTGGCAACAACGGTTGCTGGCATTGAAAGCACTGATTATTCTGGTTGGGGCGGCTCCGTGACTGCCGATTGGCAAGCAAGTGATGTTTACTCTGTTAAATTTATCGCAAGTAAGCGTAGCTCTGAATATACCGGCGGCCTAGATGACGATGCGGTAGCACTTAATCTCTCAGAATTCCCAGAAGAGGGCGGTGCAGATCAGTACTCATTTGAACTACAGCTAAATGGTACTTATGACTCTTGGGATTTTGTATCGGGTCTTTATTACTTTAACGAAGATGGCTTTACCAGCTCTGGTCCGTTTGTATTTAGCCCATGGAACACGCCAAATGGATTATTGAATGATGGTCAGACGGCTTCTTTTGGTGGCTACGGTTACTTTGACATCAACCAAGAAACCGATGCCTATGCGGCATATATCAATGCAAGCTTTGACGTGACTGAGTTACTCAGCATTGGTGGTGGTTTACGTTACTCTGAAGACAAAAAAGAGGCAAACGCGCTATTCCCAAGCTTTGGTGCTCGTAAATACGTTAGCGCAGACTTTGACGAAGTGACGTGGGATGTGAATGCGTCATACCAGCTAACTCGTGACATCAATGTCTACGCACAGGTTCAAAAAGGATACCAAAGTGGCGGCTTCCCACCTCGCCCATTTGGTGGCCCAGATCAATTCGCTGCGTTTGATGAAACTAAAGCAATTAACTACGAAATTGGTTTCAAAGGCCAAGTGCATGAAAACGTATCTATGATGGTTGCTGCATTTGTAACGGATTACACTGATCTGGCGTTACCTTTCAACGACCCGACAGCTGGCGGTGGTTTCGTCACTATCGTGGAAAATGCGGGTGAGTCGAAAGCACAAGGTATTGAACTTGAAACGACAGTCGCAATTACTGATGATTTCTCAGTACGCAGCTCAATCGGTTACCTTGACTCTGAAATTACCCATGTTGATGAAGGTGTTATTGGTATTGGTAAAGGCGATGCGCCAGCACTTACGCCAAGATGGACTGTGATGGTGGCACCATCTTACTTCCATGACTTAGAGCATGGTGCAACGATTGCAGTTAACGCAAGCTACTCGTACCGCTCAGACATGCAAGGTCAGTCTGTAACACGTGCAAGCGAGCATATTGATTCTCGCGAATTGTTAGGCTTTAACATCTCATACACCAACGCTGAAGGCGATATGGAAGTAACGTTATACGGTGAAAACGTGCTTAATGAAGTGTACGATGTAGGTCGTCTACAGCAAAGTGGCTTTGTTGGTGTCATGCGCAGCAATGACCGCAGTGAGTTTGGTATTAAGTTCAAAAAAGAGTTCTGGTTAGATTAATCCAGCCCTAGTTTGAATATAGAAAAAGCCGCTTAGTTTCTTACTACGCGGCTTTTTTGTTTTAAATGTCTCGTCCTAAATTATGTTGAAACATTTCAATCTCATTCAGCATACACAAAGTAATGGATATAACTGCTTGTTTACATTGTGATTAATCTATGGGAATCTAATTGTAGATAATATCTCTAGTCCAGCTTTTATTCGTGTTGAGCTAATCATATCGCTGTAACTCGTTTACCCATAAACGTGAACACCATTCGCGATGTAGAGTCTATTTGAGCGTAAATATTACTAAGGAGAAGAAGTTGAGCAATACTATGTTAGAGGAAGGAAAGGAGATCCTAGCACAGCAGTCTTTTAGTTTGTTGTTGGGCGCTGAGTTGGAGATGTTTGAGGTTGGCGCTGCTGAGTTAAGTCTCGCTATTCGAGATGATCTTAAACAAAACTATGGTTTTGCACATGGCGGCGTGGTTAGCTATCTAGCTGATAATTGTATTACGTTTGCTGGCGCATCCGTGCTGGGCAGCTGTGTTACCTCAGAATATAAAGTGAACTATGTTAGGCCTGCTATTGGCGATAAGCTAATTGCGAAGTCAACTGTTTTGTATTCGGGTAAACGTCAGGCGACATGCGAATGTAAGGTGTATGCGAAAAGCGGAAACGAAGAGAAGTTAGTGGCAGTTTCTCTTGGCACAATCATCAAAGTTTAAATTAGTTAACCTCAAAGATGAAAGTTGGTCGCTTATTTTTTGTTACTTAGAAGTCAGGTCCTATTAAACCCCAATCAAATTAATCTTTATTTTTACTTTTAAATAGCAATAAGACCCGAAAAAGCAACTGGGCTTCGAGTCTTAAATTATTTTATATAATATTATTTATTATTTAATAATAAATAATATTCCTTAAATTTACTTGGTGCTGGCTTTTATCACTTTTCCGTTATAAAGATCTATACTGTTGATGTTCTCTATAGAGGAAATAGAATCTTGATGATACGATAATTTTAATAACCCATTATCATCAGATGTATAGATGTAGAGCTTTTTGCTATACTTATCAACGATGACAATATCATCGAATGAGTTAGCATCCAAATCACCGAATTCAATATCAAAATGACCGTGGTCTAAATTTAATTCAGATAAGTCTACATTATATCTATTCTCAATCTCATCAATTGAAATGCTTGGAGCCTTTACATCACCCTCTGCGTTGACAAAGCGGCCTGCAAGGTTAGTCCAGTTAACGCTTCTAGCTTGATCGCCCATAGAACCATGGCAAGTTAACACCCACATTTGTCTACCGTATGCGACATTAAAGATTTCTTTACCTGATTTTGGTACGCTTCTATTATAGCTGCCACCCTGAATTCGGCAATATAAACCATTGGAGCCCCAAGTTTGGTAAGTTGTATGATTAAATGGATGTACGCCACTATTAAAGAAGTGATATATCTTAACTGGAGTGTTATCTATATTTACCGAGCTATTATCAATCTCGCTCGCATTAGCTTGTGAAAAAATTGAAAAGCAAGATAACGCAGCGAATAATGTATTTTTATTAAACATAGTAAATTTCCTTATAATAAAATTAAGTGCTTCATAATAATTATGAGGCAGCTCCAAGGTATAACTGATAATTCAAAAAGTCAATGGTTTGGATACAAAAAATAAACAGTCGTACATTTTTTTATTTTTAATTTCATTGCATTAACATTTGGTGCAATAATATCGCTCATCGTTTAGTTTTCGTAAAGAAGGAAGTTTTAAATTCGATAATAGGGATTCCTGAATGTGTTATTCTTGCATTTGCCACAGTAGATAACAGGGATAGTATGAGGAGCTAATTCAATATGGACTGATGTTTCACGTATTGGTGATGTCGGGGCGAGAGTACATTTCGAAGGTACTTGAAAACAGCCAACGGATAATTTGAAATTATCTGCAAGCGCTACCACGTTAATAATAGTACAAATAGGTAGCGCTATGTCGAATACTTAGTTACAGCAGCTAGAACGTATACGCAACGCTAAACTTTACACTCCTTGGCATGATATATCGGCCGTTAGGTGAATCTGGGTTACGTGGATCCCCTTCGGTGATCCCTTGCTTGTCAGTAAGGTTATCTACCGCTAGTTGTAGCTTTACGCCTTCAGTAGGCTCTACAATGAGACCAACATCGAGCTTTTCATAGCCCTCTAACACGACGGTATTTTCGTTATCGCCAAAACGGTCGTCTACGGCTGAGAGTGTGCCATATAAGGTGGCGTACATACCCGATACTTCAAAGTCGTAGCTTGGTGTAACGCGCAGCATCCAATCAGGTTGGCGCTGTGCTTTATTTCCCTCATTTGTTGGGCTTTCAGTAATTTCAGTGTCTTGCCAAGTAGCATTCAAGTTTATCGATAAACCCGATTCATGGTTATAGCTGTAATCAAGTTCTACACCGGTTGCTTCATTGGTGAGAATTTCTGCAGGTACGCCTGGGCGCCTTACAAACGTGTCGCCTTTCACTTCATTGGTAAATAAAGTAACAAACAGGTCGCCAGTTTCACCCATATATTTATAGCCAAGCTCTGCTTGTGTGACTTCTTTAATCAGCGACTCGCCCGATTCATAGGTGCTATAGTTGTCTCTGAAGTCGTCGAAATAAGGCATTTTGTAGCCTTTGTTCATACGCACAAAAACACCTGAATCTAAGCTCAAACTATAGTCAGCGCCTAAGGTCCATGAAGTCTTGCGCTCATCATAGTCAACCGCTTTGGTGATAGCTCCATCTAAACCTTCGTCGACTGAATACTCAACCTCGTGCTGCTCGCTACGTAAGCCTAAATCTAACTTAAGGGCTTCCGTTGCTTGGTAACTTTGGGTGGTGTAGATGGCCCACGTTGTCGCATCACCAGAACTGTTAATGTCGTAGTTGAAGGCGCAGCCCGCAACATCGCTATTACACGCGATACCATCTAACACCTCGCCACCTTGTTCTAAAACGTGGTAGGCGGTATTACCTAAGCTCCACCAGTCTTTTGCAGAGGTAGTTGCAGTATAAATACCAAAGGCACTTGACCAATCACCAAAGGTTTTGCTTAGAGCTAAGTCATTGGTGAAAGCTTCGATATCTTTTAATACAATCCAGCGACCATACTGCTGCACCATTGTATCACCAGCATACTCATTACCAGTGACACTGCCAGTAGCTGTTTCGCCATTGTCCGCTACATCACTTAAAAGCATTGCGCTGCCAGCAGGCACTAGGCCTATTGTATTAGCATCTCCTTGCGTTAAACTAAAGCGGTCGTTTAGTTGCCAACCATTGTCGAAATTTACTTTCAAACTACCGCCTGACACGTGACCCTTCCAGCCACGACCATCCCCTATATCTACATTCATCGTGGTGTTGTGTTCACCAAAATAAATAGTTGCTTTGCGATTGTTTGTGCCTAGTTGAGTAAAACCGGCATCTACACCTTCAACATTAAGGGGAGTTGGTAGGTACCATGCGCCAGTGTCATCAGTTTGACGGGTATAAAGATTAAATTCACCATTAGCAAACTCTTTAGTTAGGTTAATGGTAAATTGATGACCCTTTTCTGAAGTAAATCCCGCATCACGGATCCCAGAAGAGCGTTTGATATAGCCGCCAACCATATAATAAAGGTCATCGGAGATCTCACCACTTAACACGCCGTCAATACGATTTAGGCCATAGTCTGTGGTGGTATATTTAAATGTGCCTTCGGTATCGGCTTGGCCACGTTTAAGTTGAAAGTTCGTCGTTAAGCCCGGCTGACCATTAGATACCACTGGATTTGGTCCACCACGCAGGCCTTCCATCATGCTGATGGTTTCATCGAGCCTGAAAATCGACGTGTTTTCTAAAAATGAGAGTGTTGGTGCAGGATAGATTGGACTGCCTTGCAAACTAACAGTTAAGAATGGCGCATCACCACCACCTGGAAAACCACGAACAAAAACGTTAGCGCCGGATTCTCCACCTGAACTTTCAACCCAGATCCCTGGTACCGCTTTCAGTAAGTCAGCTGTGCTTTTGGGAGCGAGCTTATCAATTTGCACTGCATCGATATTAGTTACAGCAAAGCTTGCATCAATTTTTCTGATCCCTGCGCCACCTGGTGTACCTGACACAATGATGGTTTCTACTTTCTCTTTATTATCTTTCGGTGTTTGCTCAGCCTGAGCTGATGTGCTTAACGCAAGCGTTATAGCAGCAGCGATCAAGCTTAAGGAGTTCGTTTTTATCACGGCTAAAGCCCTCTTGTTGTTGTCATAAACTGGTATTTAACGACTGTCTACTCTTTAAAATAGATCTTAATGCAAACGTTTGCAATAATGTTGTTTAAAATTTTGTCATAAAATGATGTAAGGCATTACAAATATAGCTTGATTGGTGTTCTTTTCTGCTCAGTTAGATTAAGGGATTCAATTAGTTATGGTCTAATTATCAAAAAATTGTAAGAATAGCAGTGCTATTAAGTGCGTTTATTAAGAGGTTTGCGATGGGAACTACACAATTAAAGCTATCTGATCTAGCAAGGTTAGCTGGAGTCTCTACCTCCACAGCTTCCCGTGCACTCAATGATAACCCACTGATAAAAAAGGAAACTCGAGAGCGTATTCAGGCGCTTGCAAAAGAGCATCACTTTAGTATCAACGCAGCGGCTAGTCGCTTACGGATGCAAAAAACCAAAGTCATCGCTGTTATTATTAATCTCGAAGCTGAAACCAAACAATCCGTTGACGACCCATTTTTACTTAAGGTAGTGAGCGATATAAATCGTGCAGTGAATCGAAAAGGTTACGAGTTACTGCTCTCCAATTCATATATGGCGGGGGAGGACTGGCATGGCTACTTTATTTCTGGGCGCCGAGCTGATGGAGTTATCGTCGTAGGGCAAGGCAAAGAGCAAGCACGAATCGAGCGGGCCGCAAAAGCAGGAACGCCAATCGTGGTGTGGGGCGACCCTAAAACTTCTGCTAATTATCCTATCGTTGGTAGTGATAATTTTATTGGTGGTATTAGCGCAACGAAGCACTTAATAGCCAAGGGTGCGTCTAAACTTCTGTTTATGGGCGACCCAGGTCATGCTGAACTTGGTGAGCGCTATCGGGGGTTTTGCCATGCGGTAGAAGAAGCTCAAGTAGAAGCGCAAATGGTTAAAATCGATATTACCTCAGAAGCAGCCTACGCTAGTATAAACGCTTTGTTGCGTGCACAAGGATTAACCTTTGATGGGATATTTGCTTGTAGTGATATGGTTGCACTTGGGGTACTAAAAGCCCTAAAAGAGCGTTATGTCAGCGTGCCCAATGACGTTCGAATTGTTGGCTTTGACGATATTGCGATGGCACAAATTAGCTTTCCAGCACTTACGACGATTAAACAAGACACTAGTGCGGCGGCGCAGTTATTGGTGGAGAAGCTACTCTCTCAGCTAAGTGGTGAAAAAACCACTTCTCAAGAGGTTCCATCCTCATTGGTTATCAGACAATCCAGTTAAACCTTTGCAATTGTTATAATAATCATTAGCTTATAAAGCCTCGTTATGATTTAAAATGCAAACGATTGCAAAAAAGAAAAAGTCTGTCTAGACTAAAAAGAAATCACAGTGTTTTAACGAGAATAACAATGAACCGAGCACGTATCATACTTGCCATGGCCGTTAGTTACTTCCTATTCGCTATTTTGCTTAATAGTGTAGGGACGGTCATTTTGCAGTCCATTCATAGTTTTGGTATTACAAAAGCCCAGGCCGCCACGCTAGAGGCATTTAAAGATCTTCCTATCGCCATCGTTTCATTTCTGGTTGCGTCGGTTATCCCCAGGGTTGGGTTTAAGATCGCTCTGACTGCAGTGCTCGCGGGCGTAGCATTAATTTGTAGTATCACTCCCATGGTCGCTGAGTTTTGGATTCTTAAATTAGTATTTGCTTCTGTAGGGGCGGCATTTGCGGTGGTTAAAGTGTCGGTTTATGCGCTGGTTGGTCAAGTTACTGAAGGGAGCAACCAGCATTCAAGCCTGCTTAATTTCATTGAAGGCGTGTTTATGTTGGGGGTCCTCGGCGGTTATTGGATTTTCGCGGCGTTTATTGACAACGGCGATAACTCTCTTGGATGGTTAAACGTCTATTTCGTGTTAGCTGTTCTGAGTGCTTTTACTGCATTTATCGTTTGGATTTCCCCAATTGCAAAGCCAGAGCCAACGCAAGCCACCGAGTCTAGTGTCTCTGCATTTATGGCGATGCTAAAGCTTGTTGCTAAGCCGCTTGTGCTGGTATTTGTGATTTCCGCATTTTTATATGTATTGATAGAGCAGAGTATAGGCACTTGGCTGCCTACTTTTAATAATGAGATCCTGTCATTACCGGTGAACATTAGCGTGCAAATTACCAGTGTTTTTGCTGCCTGCTTAGCACTCGGTCGGCTAGGTGCTGGCATTGTGTTAACCAAAGTACATTGGTATGTGGTGTTAAATGTTTGTCTTGCCGCTATGGCAGGGTTAGTGATTTTAACCTTACCTATGACTGAGGGTATTGAGAAAACGCTTATTTCTTCGTTATTTGACGCACCCCTCGTGGCTTTTCTCATGCCGCTGATCGGTCTTTTTATGGCGCCTATTTATCCAGTGATTAATTCGGTAATGCTAAGTAGTTTACCCACTACACAGCACGCTTCGATGACAGGGCTAATCGTTGTATTTTCAGCGCTGGGTGGTAGCACGGGTTCAATGATCACAGGTTTAGTATTTCAACATTTTGGCGGTCAACAAGCGTTTTATGGGGCACTTATTCCCATGCTGGTGATTGCTGTATGTTTATATTTTTTTAAATCGATGAGTGAGTCTAGCCAATCAAATCATGCTCACACGCCAAATCAACAAAAGGTGAGCTGAGGTTTTACATGCAGTACCAATCAAACTTTTATTCCACAGAGATTTTCAAGGCGGTGCAAAGCGCTGGCTTGTTTTCAGACAGTAAAGTTTTTGCAGATGCCATCGCAAAAATTCCGCTCGCAGAGATAGAAAACCAGTATGTGATGCAAAAGCCGACGGGAGAGGCGTTACTTAGATTTGTGCATGCGCATTTTGACTTTGTTGCCAACAAAGAGCTAGATGCCTTACCTGACTTTACTAGTGCGCAGCAGTATATCAGTGCGCTGTGGTCGCGTTTATCTAGAAAGCCGAGTACCGTTGCTAAAGGCTCCTTGCTACCTTTACCTCATCCGTATGTAGTACCGGGTGGACGTTTTAATGAGATTTATTACTGGGATAGCTACTTTACGGCACTTGGGCTTTTGGATGCGAACAGAAGCGATCTCGTTGAGGGAATGTTAGATAACTTTGTGAGTCTTATTGATCGTATTGGACATGTACCTAACGGTAATCGAGATTATTACCAAAGCCGCTCCCAGCCGCCTGTAACCGCATTAATGGTTGATTTGCTGTGGCAGGAAAAATCCCACGATGAGCAGTGGTTATCGCGAGTTACTCAGGCATTACTGAAAGAACATCAGTTTTGGCAGACCGGAGAGGGTTTGAGTTGCACGGATAAAAAAGCGCAGTACCGAGTCGTAATCATGCCGTGTGGGGGCAAACTGAATCGCTACTGGGATCCGCTTGCAGCACCGCGACCAGAGTCTTTTATTGAGGATATAGAATTAGCCGCAGCGGTTACGGACAGCGAAACGTTTTATCAGCACATTCGTGCGGCTTGTGAGTCGGGGTGGGACTTTAGTAGCCGCTGGTTAGCAAACGCTGACGATTTAGCGAGCATTCGTACGACGGACATTATCCCTGTGGATTTAAATGCACTGCTGGTATTGCTTGAGTCGCAAATCGCGCGGTGTTTTGAGAAATTAAACGAGCTAACGCAAGCTCAGTACTATGCCAATTTAGCGTCAAATCGCAGTGCACTGATACAGAAATATTGTTGGTGTGATAAAAAAGGCTGGTTTTTCGATGTGGATCTTAATGATTATGCGCGTACCACAGTTGAATCTCTAGCGGGCGTTGTGCCTATGTTTGCTGAGCTGGTTACACCCGAGCAGGCAGAGCATATTGGCAAAAAACTCGAGGCAGAGTTTTTGCAGCAAGGTGGATTGGTTAGTACCTTAGTCACTACTTCACAGCAGTGGGACAGTCCTAATGGCTGGGCACCACTGCAGTGGTTTGCAGTGTCAGGTTTAAGGGCATATGGTCAAAATCAACTCGCGAATAAGATTATGCAAGCATGGCTTTATGCTGTTGAAACCGGCTTTGAGCAAATCGGCTGTTTGCTTGAGAAGTATAATGTGGTTGAACCGGATAAACAGGCAAGTGGCGGAGAATACGTGGTGCAACAGGGTTTTGGCTGGACTAACGGAGTAACCAGTCGTTTTTATCGGCTTTTAGTGCCTGAAGTTGATAGTCCTTTGGCGTGATATTAAAGGCTTGTTTAAACGCTCGACTGAACTGACTTGGATGTTTAAAGCCGAGTGCAAAACTAATTGCGGTGATCTGAATTCCTGCTTTTAGTTTTGCCTTTGCTTCAGCTAGTCTTCGTGCTTGGAGCCACTGCTGTGGCGTCGTCGCAAATGACTTTTTAAATTGATTGAAAAAGCGACTTCTACTCATGCAGCTAATTTTACAGAGCTTTTCTACATCTAATGGCTCGTCTAAATGAGTCTTCAAATAATGCATCGCTTGATACAAACCGTTTTGATCTGGTGTTTGTTTTACTGCGCCTAACAGCAGATCTCGGCTTTGTTGCTGTAGTAGTCTTGCAATTAGTTCGTCCATTGCCAAATCGATAAAGTACCCCCGCTCAGCCTCATTCTCACTGAACAGATGGAGCAATCGCCCCAAGCAGTGCTGGGTTTGCCAGTTATGCTCGGTGTGAACCAGCTGCTTTTGATAATTAAAATCACTAGGAAGCGAAAGCGCTAACTTCTCACTCACGGTATTAATTTTCTCTCGGCTGATCTCAATTGCTAAACAGGTGGTGGGAGCGGATAAGCTGGCGTCGGGAAAGTCTATAAATACGGTTTGTTCTGGTGCCAATACGAAGCTTTGATGAGGTAAAAAGGGCTGGTGATAGTCACAACTGTCTACGTGCATCACTTTTTTGCCCGTGATCATTGCACAAAACAACACTTCATTAGAGGCGAGTTTGACTCCATTGGTACTTTCGTAAGTGTCATAGACGCTCAGCTCTACGTGATTGGCGGCAAAACTTATCTTGTTTTCAACTAAGCGTTCGACACGACTGCGATGTTTAGAGATCTGCAAACAATGCACTCCTTCTCGGTTACTTTTGGACTGTGCGTATACATTCCGAGACCCTAAGTTAAGTTTTTAAAGGTGAATTTGGCTAATGTCAAATATTAGTAAAAACAAAACTGGGATGAATGAAGCCCAAATAAATAACACAAGTTGCAGAGGTAAAAATGATATACGCAAACCCAAATACTGAAGGTGCAGTCGTCAGCTTTAAGTCGCAATATCAAAACTTTATTGGCGGTGAGTGGACGCCACCCGTTAACGGCAAGTACTTCGACAATATTAGTCCTGTTAATGGCGAAGTGTTTTGTCAGATCCCGCGCTCAAATAATGCAGACATTGAACTGGCACTTGACGCCGCCCATGCCGCAAAGGCTGAGTGGGGTAAAACTTCGGTCACTGAGCGAAGCAATATATTACTCAAAATCGCAGACAGAATAGAGACAAACCTTGAATACCTAGCGGTGGCCGAGACATGGGATAATGGTAAAGCTGTACGTGAAACGCTAGCCGCGGATGTACCGCTTGCCGCTGATCATTTCCGCTATTTTGCAGGTTGCGTTCGTGCTCAAGAAGGAGCCATTGGTGAAATTGATGAGTCAACCGTGGCCTATCATTTTCATGAACCTCTGGGCGTTGTGGGACAGATCATCCCATGGAACTTCCCATTACTTATGGCCGCTTGGAAACTGGCACCCGCTCTCGCAGCTGGGAATTGCGTAGTGCTAAAGCCTGCGGAGCAAACGCCTGCGTCTATTTTGTTGTTGATGGAACTTATCGCTGATTTATTACCAAATGGCGTGGTTAATGTTGTGAATGGTTTTGGGAAAGAGGCAGGTGAAGCGCTTGCTACGAGTACACGTATCGCAAAAATTGCGTTTACAGGCTCGACTCCTGTGGGTTCTCACATCCTAAAATGTGCCGCTGAAAATATCATTCCCTCAACGGTGGAGCTAGGGGGGAAGTCGCCCAATATCTACTTTAGTGATGTGATGCAAGCTGACGATGATTACCTAAGTAAGTGTATTGAAGGCGCGGTGCTGGCCTACTTTAACCAAGGCGAAGTATGTACTTGTCCATCGCGATTGCTCGTGCAAGAAGATATATATGATGACTTTATAGCCAAAGTCATCGAACGCACCAAGGCGATTAAACGCGGTAATCCGCTTGATACAGAAACCATGGTTGGTGCACAAGCCTCACAAGCTCAATTTGATAAAATTCTTAGCTATATTGATATTGGCAAGAAGGAGGGGGCTGAAGTGTTAATTGGTGGCGAAGTCGCAGAGCTTGGCGAGGGTTATCATAAAGGCTTTTATATTCAGCCTACGCTGTTAAAAGGGCATAACCAAATGCGGGTATTCCAAGAGGAAATATTTGGTCCGGTGATCTCTTTATGTACTTTTAAAGATGAAGCGGAGGCGTTGGAATTGGCGAATAGCTCTGAGTTTGGTTTAGGTGCTGGGGTGTGGACTAGAGATATGAATCGCGCATATCAATTTGGTCGCCAAATCGAAGCGGGTCGCGTCTGGACTAACTGTTATCATATGTATCCTGCGCACGCGGCATTTGGTGGTTATAAAAAATCAGGCATTGGCAGAGAAACTCATAAAAAGGCGCTGGATCATTACCAACAAACCAAGAACCTCTTGGTGAGCTATAGCACCAGTCCTTTAGGGTTTTTCTAATAACCTAAGTTATTCTATTAATTGAGTACTGACAAAGTTGGCAGTACTCAATTAATCAGTCATAAGGCTAAGTTGTCTATTCGCAAACACTATCCTACGTTTGAGCCCTTTACCAGACACGCTGGTGGTGCAAGAAGGCTCACATAGCCGATTTAGTTCAAGTCCCGATATGCCTTTACCATTTTTATCTGCTAGTGTCAGGTTGCCTACGGATATTTTTTAATACTACTCGTTTTCAGAAGTGGTGAGTTCATCAGCCAAACTTGTTAAATCAGTCAGCACGTAATCTGGTGCCTTTGCCAGTGGATAAAGTTGCTTTTGTGGTCTTGCAATAAACGCAGTTTGCATGCCCGCGGCTTTAGCGCCGGCAACATCCCAGCCGTGAGCTGCCACCATTAGCGCTTGATCTGGGCGAATATTTAGTTGCTGTAACGCCCACTCATAGGCTCTAAGGTCGGGCTTATACACTTTAATATCTTCAATACTCAAGCGTTGATCAAAATAGGTAATTAGACCGGCATTTTCAAACTGCGCTTTAACTCCTGCATTCGATGAATTGGTTAAACTCACGAGTTTAAAGCCTGCTTGTTTGAGCCGTTTTAGCGCTGGAATGACATCTTGATGCGGGGGCAAAGAGAGCAGGGCGGGCACAATTGCTTGCTTAGCTTGTGCGTCAGTTATCGTTAGGCCTTTGTTTTTTGCAACCATCTGTAGCGCGGCAACGCCTATCTTGCCAAAATCTTGATAATCACCACTTACTGTAGTCACTAACGAGTGATGTAGCATAGTGGAAAACCAAAGGGGTAATAGGGACTCATCACCCGCCAAAACTTGGCTAACTGGTTTATTCATTGACTCTAAATCAAGTAAGGTTTCATTGACATCGAAGAAAATAACTTCCGGGCGTTCAACCTTTGAGTTGGCTTGGCTAATATTCGGCATTAGGCTTCCTAACATAACGAATAGACTAATTAAGGTGCGTTTCATTGATAATTCCAATTTAGTTGCGATGAGAAGCAGTATATTTATTTGATAAATTTAAACAAAGCGCGCATATTCGAAAGTAAGATTCGAAAAAACTAAATCGACATGTATTCAATTGCTGAACTCGAAACATTCTTAGCTATTATTAAGCATCAAGGAGTGGTTAATGCTGCGAAGCAATTGAGGCTCTCGCCTGCGACAGTTAGTCATCGTCTTAATAAGTTAGAACAACATTTAGGCACGACTTTGCTGTTTAGAGATAGTCGTACGCTAACATTGTCCCCTGCCGGAAGTGCTTTTAGAGAGAGGGTGGAGCATATATTAGAGGCGCTTTATGATGCTGAGCATGAAATAGGTGCAAGGGGCTCAGCAGTGAGTGGGTTACTTCGTGTCACTATGCCGCCTTGGGTGTTTTCACAATTTGTGATGCCAAATCTTAGTCAATTTGAGCAAGCGCACCCACAGTTAGCACTCGATTTCCTGATCAATGACCAGTTTGTAAACATAGTTGAAGGTGCTCAAGATGTTGCGATACGTGTTGGGCAGCTGGCTGATTCGGGGTTATTGGCGAGAAAGCTATGCGATAACCACCGGATATTATGTGCAGCGCCGAGCTATATTGACCGCTATGGCATGCCTGAAAATATCAGCGAATTACAAAATCACTTTTTTGTATGCTTACCTTGGCAACGAGAATTTAAGTTAAAAGAACCAAATGGTAGAATTGTACACTTTAACGCAAAAACTCGTTTTACGATTTCAAACTCAGACAACATGACTTCTGCCGCCTTGGCTGGCCACGGTATTGCAGTTAAATCTCACATCGCCATCAGAGATAACCTAAAACGGGGTGAGTTAGTGCCTATTATTCCAGGTTGTCTCGAAAGTGGCGACGCACCTATTTGGTTTGTCAGGCCACAGCACTCGCTGAAGACACGCAAGGCAGAGGCATTCTATGAATTTATGAAGGAATTGTTCGAAAATAAGGGCTAATACTTTAGTCTGCTTGTGCTTTTAAACTAATAGCTCTAAACTCTGTATTAAAATTAGAAACTAGCCAGCTTGATGATTGTAAAATCGAACTGGTAACACTGATAGCAAACGGAGCTGCTATGTTTAAATTCATTTCTTGGATTTTTTCTATCACCGCATTTTCACTTACTCTATTCTTTATCGTGCAAGGTAGTTATATGCTTTGTTTAGTTATGCTATTTGCTGGATTAATTGCATTGCCAAAGCATGAAAAAGAATTGCAACCACTAGGTATGAGATTACATGCTAAGCATTTTTCTCGGGAGTCTCGCTCACTTAGCTCAAAAGAGGTAATGAACTTTTTATTAGCATGCTCATTGGCTGGCGCTAGCCTCGCATACCAATGGCATGTGGTAACAATATAGACTTTACTGAACTTAATATCTTGAGTGTTTATATACAGCCATAATCCGAGTTTCTATTGGTGGGAAATTCGGATATTTTTCAAGGTTGTCTCACGATAGGGTTAATCCCTAACAATGCTCACCTCAATATCTGTCTCCTAATGCACAGAATCTGATGCTCAGCGAATATGTCTTTTGGCGTTGTCTGGTAGATAGAAGGCGCGTTTTACGTACCGACCAATTCTACGAATGCAAGCGCTAATTGCGACCTCAATTTGCCTTGCTGTTTCAGAGATTTCTATCTGCTTTTTTGAGGTTAATTTTGCTCTAATCATACAGACATATCGTATTTTTTTTTCGTTTTCCTCTGAGTCAATTTTTTCAAGCTGAATGTTGACTTTTTCTATGTCACTTTCATATCTTCCCAACGCCAGCCGCACCTTCGCTTCAATTCTGCTCTGGATCTCATTACTGGCAAGATTTGGCGTTTGGGCTCCATTAAAGATCACTATCATTTTTGACACTCATATTCTTTCTTTGGCTATCGTTTCGCTGAAAATCATTTCTTTAAATCAAATCGTATAACTTGTAATGATTAAATTTAAATCGTTTGTTATATGTATATAGTTCGAATAAAACGAGCTTTATTGTAAGGAATGTGTCAATGCAAGATATGATCAATTACAAGCACTTGAAGTATTTTTGGGTTGTCTCTCACGAGGGAAGTATCGCCAGAGCAAGTACAAAACTCAATATTACTCCGCAGACAATCAGTGGACAATTATCCCTTCTTGAGGAGCGTATTGGCTGCGCGCTTTTTCAAAAAGAAGGCCGAGGGTTACGCTTGACCGATACAGGGCATCTCGTCCTGCGTTATGCTGATGAGATTTTTGAGCTTGGGAATGAGCTGGGTGATGTGATCCGAGGAAGCGGTACGGTTGGGCCCGCTGACTTTATTGTGGCTGCATCTAGCGGGTTACCCAAAACAATAGTGCATAAGATTATAGCGCCTGCATTGACCATAGATCATGAAATTAGGTTAACTAGTTTGGAGGGGCCGGTCGAAAGTTTACTGGCTGATCTGGCAGTACACAAAGTTGATCTAGTGTTAAGTGATGTGCCGGTTACAGGTGCTTTGAGCGTTAAAGCTTACAATCATTTTCTTGGGGAGAGTGGCATTACTTTTTTTGCTGCCCCGTCTTTGGCTGAGCAGTACCGCAAAGATTTTCCTAATTCGCTAAGTGAAGCGCCCTTACTACTACCTACTAATCAGCATGAAATCCGAAAAGAGTTCGACTTTTGGCTGAGTGATAAGAATATTCGTCCAAATATCGTGGCACAATTTGATGACAGCGCACTACTTAAGTCATTTGGACAATCAGGGTTAGGCGCCTTTTTTATGCCATCTGCAATAGCACAGAGTATTGTTGAAACTTTTCATGTTGAGGCCTTCGGTACTCTGCCTGAAGTAAAGCAAAAATTTTATGCAATTTCGGCGGAAAGAAAAATCCGACACCCTGCTATTGCCGCTATTTTCGAAGCTGCTAAAGCGTCATTATTTGCAAGCTGAATAAAGGTTTCTAAATTCAAAACATCGTTTTTTTCGAGCTTTTAAATTAAATAATTCGAGTTTTACATCATATTTCTACATCCTAGTATATCTTTAACTTAACTAGCTCCAGAGGTGTAACATGAAAAACCCGATAGAATGGCATAGTTACCACACCGAAGAAGTATTAAAGCAGCTCACAGCTAATCAAACTGTGGGTTTGAGTGATGGTGAAGTAGTAGAACGTAGGCAAAAGCATGGTGCTAACTCACTGACCAAACATACTGGAGATGGCCCATTCAAACGATTTGTACTGCAGTTTCATCAACCTCTAGTTTATATCCTGCTCGCTGCAGTTGCGGTGACTTTGGTGTTGCAAGAATGGGTTGATGCCGCAGTAATATTTGCCGTGGTCTTGTTAAATGCAATTATTGGGTTTATTCAGGAGTCAAAAGCGATTAATGCAATAAACGCACTGTCTGGCAGTATTAAGTCGTTTGCAACAGTATTACGTGATGGTAAAAAGCACTCCATCCCTGCTGAGGAGCTAGTACCTGGTGATATTGTGTTGTTGCATGCCGGTGACAAGGTTTGTGCGGATATACGGTTAGTTAAGGTAAAGGACTTGCAAGTAGATGAATCTGCACTCACAGGAGAGTCTGTGCCTGTGCAAAAAATTACCGAAAAACTAGATAAAGAAACACTACTCGGGGATCGTCAGAATATGGCATTTTCCTCGACATTGGTGGTCTATGGCAGCGGAATAGGGGTTGTCACTAGTACAGGTGATGATACAGAAATCGGTAAAATATCGGAGTTAATTGCGACAACACCGACCCTAGATACCCCATTGACCAAACGTATCAAGCAGTTTAGCCATGTTTTACTCTATGCAATTGTCATTTTGGCGGCTTTAACATTGGTCATAGGTTACCTTCACGGTCAGCCATTGTTAACCTCTTTTATGGCCGCTGTTGCCCTTGCAGTAGGTGCTATTCCTGAAGGATTGCCTGCGGCTGTCACTATCATGCTGGCGATTGGGGTATCGAGAATGGCCAAGCGTCGAGCTGTCATCCGTAATTTACCAGCAGTGGAAACGTTAGGAAGCACAACTATTATTTGTTCGGATAAAACAGGCACTCTGACTAAAAACGAAATGACAGTTGAGCAAATTTACGCAGGTTCTGAGCATTTTTCCGTTAGCGGTAATGGCTATAATCCTGCTGGTGTTATTTCTAGAGATAATCAAGAAGCAATTGAGTCTGGCGAGATGGGAGAGGCTGCGTTATACAAAATGTTAAGAGCCGGGGTTTTGTGTAACGATGCGCAGTTAATTGCGCCGGTGTCAGAGCGAGAGCAATGGAAAATTAATGGAGATCCCACCGAGGCTGCATTACTGGTGTCTGGTCTTAAGGCAGGTTTGACAGGTGAGTCATTGGGAGCGTTACGTAGCGACAGTATTCCATTCCAATCTGAATATCAATATATGGCAACTTTGGATAGAGTTGCTAGTGATACTTTGATTCACATTAAGGGTTCAATTGAGAGCATCTTGCCGAAGTGTAACAGTATGCTTAATCGTGTCGGTGAGTCCGTGCCGATAGATATTGATGATATTAAGTTGCAGGCGGAGAAGCTAGCGAGTAGAGGGTTGAGAGTGCTTGCGTTTGCTTCTAAGAATTGTACTACGGAGAAGCAAACGTTATCTCATGAAGATGTTGCTGAGGGACTAGAGTTTTTAGGCTTACAGGCGATGATTGATCCCCCTAGACCTGAGGCAATAGAAGCCGTAGCCGCGTGTCATAAAGCAGGTATTCGAGTCAAAATGATCACCGGTGACCATGCGTTAACGGCGACTAGCATAGCGCGTCAGCTTGGAATTTTGACATCTGACAGTGATAACAAAACCATCACTGGTTACGAGTTGTCGGGAATGTCAGAACAAGATTTTACCCATGTTTCTGAAAATTATGACGTATTTGCAAGAGTGACGCCCGAAAATAAACTACAGTTAGTACAGTCATTGCAATCTGGCGGTCAAGTGGTGGCTATGACCGGAGATGGGGTGAATGATGCGCCAGCGTTAAGGCGAGCCGACATTGGGGTGGCGATGGCCCTAAATGGTACAGAGGTGGCGCGAGATGCATCAGACATGATGTTAACTGACGACAACTTTGCGACAGTGAGAGCAGCGGTTGAAGAAGGCAGAGGTGTATTTGATAACCTTAAAAAGTTTATTGTCTGGACCTTGCCTACTAATGGTGGAGAAGGTTTGGTCATCTTGCTTGCAGTGTTGTTGGGAGTGTCGTTGCCACTACTACCCGTTCATATTTTGTGGGTCAATATGACGACAGCTATTTTTCTTGGCTTGATGCTCGCCTTTGAGCCAAAAGAGCAGGGAATCATGGAAAGACCACCTTACGATCCAGCTGCTCCGATAATAGATAGGATATTAGCGTGGCGTATCTTGCTTGTCTCCTCGTTACTCTGTGTCATGGCATTTGGTTTATATGAACTGGAGCTATATTGGGGGGCGTCTGAGGCGCAAGCTAGAACAGTCGCTGTTGCTATGTTCGTGGTCGGTGAAGCTTTTTATTTATTTAATTGCCGCTCATTACATCGCTCGGTGTTCTCAATTGGATTGTTTTCTAACATCTGGGTTTGGGTAGGTATTGGCTCCATGATGTTACTGCAATTGCTATTTACCTACTCATCGTTAATGAACGAGTGGTTTCAAAGTGAGCCTATTGACCTGGGCTCTTGGCTTAGAGTCTTTATTTGTGGGTGGTTGATATCGCTTATTGTTGGTGCTGAAAAGTGGTATAGAAATAATACAGAAACCAAAATCAAAGCTAAACCAGAGACTCAGACACATGTGAGGAGAGAAGTATGAACCGAAGAGAGAAGTCTATTACGGCGAATTACACAAAAGCCATTGTTCGACTAGTTTTCTTCTCTCTTCTTTGGGTGCTACTGACCAATGGGGAGCTGAGCTCCTGGGTTATAGGCATCGTTGTGGTCCCGTTTGCAGCCTGGTTAAACCTGAGACTTTTTATTCCTCGACATCATGTTGTTAGTGATAAAAAAGGAGAGACTAAAAGTTATTATTTTAGTCTCTTTAGACTACTACGCCTGCTCCCTTACTTTCTGATGAACTCACTAAAAGGTGGTATTCAAACATCCCGTTTAGCTTTTCGTCGCAAATCATTAACTACATCAGGTTTGGTACGCTACTCAGTTAACCTCCCTCAAGGGGAGGTAAGGCTTTGGTTTATTCACCTAATTAGCTTATTGCCGGGAACCCTCAGCGCTCGAATTGAGGGAGATGAGCTTGCTGTTCATATGCTTGAAGTAAGTAGCAATAACGTCAGAGATATTACGCAGTGTGAAGAAAAAATCGCTTTTCTTTTTGGTCTTGATAAAGATAAGGCAACATGGGGAAAATCAAAATGACAGTATATCTCGGCGTTGTAATTAGTATTCTGACGATAGTGTTGTTACTCGGACTACTAAGGTTGTGTGTTGGATCAACTCGGTTAGATCTCATTTCGTCATTACAACTCTTTGGTACGTTGGGTGTTGCTGTGATGATCTTACTCGCTGTTTATATGGATCAAAGTGCACTTTTTAATGTGGCGTTGGTGTTGGCGCTGTTAGCACCAACGACGACTGTTATTTTGGTCAGGTTGGGAGGAGTTACAGATGACGAACATTGAGTGGCTTTGTGTACTAATGATTGCACTTGGCACATTTTTTTTTCTTGCAGGAACTGTGGGATTATGGCGTTTTCCTGACGTGCTAAGTCGCCTTCATGCGTTAACTAAGGCGGATAACTTGGGTTTAGGCTTCATTATTGTGGGTGTCATTCCGTTAGTGACCGATGCAGTAGATGCTGTTCAACTCTTGGTTATTTGGTTTGCAGTGATGCTCTCGGGAGCAATTTCTTGCTATTTGCTAGCGAGCTCATCTGAAGAGGTTCAAGGTCAAGAAAAACTCAAAAATTCACGTGAAATTGAGCCTAGGAGTAAATCTGATGATTGAATATGCGCTCTTCATTGATCTAATGCTCGGTGTCGGTGCGGTTATCACAGCGATACTCTGCTTGGCTATCAGAGACTTATTTCAGTCAATATTGGTTTTTATGTGTATGGGGTTGCTAGTTACTTTAATTTGGGCTCGGCTTGGGGCATGGGACGTCGCAATTGCCGAAGCGGCTATTGGAGCTGGTCTGACGGGGGCACTATTACTCGCGACTCGCCGTCGGCTAATGCAACAAGATAAGAGCTAGATTACAGACTCGTCATCGCGTTGTCTTCAACAGTCTTACGTTGGTGAATTGGGGGGAATTATGTTTCATTCGATGACTTTACATAATGAAGAAGGGTCAAAGGAAAATAACTTTGGACTGGGAGTTTTTCTTGGCGGAGTGATATGTGTGTTTTGCTCGCTGATATTTTTCTCACTCCTGCAAGTACCAGTACCCTCAAGGCCTGTCGTGGAGCTTATTGAGCAAAACCTGGCAAGTAGCGGTGTTTCTAATCCGGTTACCGCAGTATTACTAAACTTTAGAAGTTTAGACACACTTTTAGAGATTGCGGTGCTGTTAATTGTTGCATTAGCTGTTATGCCGAATAAGTTAGATTCCACTAGTCAAGGTTTTATTACACATGTAAAAAATCCACATAGGAATGATGTGCTGGAAGCATTTCTAAGATGGTTGTTGCCGAGTATTGTTGTAACCGCAGGGTATTTGCTGTGGACAGGAGCTAGCTTACCCGGTGGCGCTTTTCAAGCGGGCGCATTATTGGCTGGCGCCGGGATATTATTGTTACTAACAGGAAGTTATCGTGTAGATTTTAGCTGCGATATTGCTCAAAAAATGATGGTCGTTGGATTAGTCATATTTTTGATAGTGGGAGTTGGTGTTGCAACAAACTCCAAAACAATACTCGACTTTCCAGATAAATACGCTGGGGCTTTAATACTCGTTATAGAAGTCGCAGCGACATTGTCTATTGCGATGATTTTAGTGCTTTTATACCACAGCCTGACCAACTCTGAGTCCGATAAATACGCACCCTATAACGTTGATAGGATAGAAAAAGAGGAATAATGATAATGGAGGGTTCACTTTATACTGCAATTGGTATCGCGATGTTCGGGATTGGGTTGTTTGGTGTCGTAGCCCTTGCACAGGCCATGAAAAAAATATTAGCCGTAAATATTTGTGGTGTGGGTATTTTTATGATTTTTATTGCAAATTCAACAGCTGTAAATGGCAGTGTTGATTATGTGCCCCATGCCATCGTACTTACAGGGATCGTTGTTGCCGTAGCAGGAACGGCTTTAGCCTTATCCTTAGTTTGTAGAATCTACGACAAGACTAAACAACAGGTTGGAAAGTAAATATGCACAGTACAGCCGAGTTAATTATTCCAGCATTAATTCTAATACCATTAGTAGCATCGATACTTTCTATGCTTTTTACCACCCGGTCTGTACAGTTAGTAATCAGCTTTCTGGCAGCTTTAGGACTATGCGTTGTTGTTCAGCAATTGTACCTTGGTCTCAATGTTGACTCGAGCACATTGAAGTATGAAGTTGGTGGTTGGGCTGCTCCATTAGGAATTGGCTTTTTGATAGATGGTTTATCAATGTTGATGATTATTCTCAGCACCTTTTTGATCAGCGTACTATCATTTTATGCGGCTTTTTATTTTAACAATAAACCTGTAGCTCAACGCTTCTGGCCTTTATGGTGGTTGTTAGTTACAGGACTGAATGCATTATTTATATCGTCAGATATTTTCAATATTTATGTCACGCTCGAAATTATAGGTCTTGCTTCCGTTGCTTTAGTTGCGTTAAACGACAGCAAGGAAGGTCTAATCGCTGCGCTTCGTTATTTACTCGTAGGTTTGCTTGGCTCATTACTCTACCTAGCTGGAGTCGCTTTGTTATATCACAGCTATGGCACCTTATCACTTTTATCTTTGGCTGAGCAGGTAGAGGTAAATCTGCTGAATCTAATGGTGCTAATCCTAATTTCATTGGGACTGGCACTAAAAACTGCGATTGTCCCCCTTCATTTTTGGTTGCCCTATGCTCATGGTAGTGCTCCGGCGCCAGTGAGCGCTATTCTCTCAGCTCTGGTAGTGAAGGCATCTTTTTATTTACTTGTACGGTTCTGGATGGAGATTTTATCTCCGGTTGTCTCAAACTCAGCGTTGATGTTGATGGGGGGATTAGGGGCTGGGGCGGTGTTGTGGGGTTGTGTAAAAGCCCTAAGAGCTGAGCGCCTGAAAATAATGATTGCTTATTCCACAGTGGCTCAAATTGGGTATTTATTTCTACTTTTTCCTCTTTTGACTAGCGCTGATCCTGAGATCGACTCTTCGGAACTACGCCAGCATACTTTAACCGCAATTAGCTATTTTATCGTTGCGCATGCCTGTGCCAAAGCTGCAATGTTTATTGCTGCTGGAAATATCATTAAGACACTTGGGCATGACAATATCGCCCAGCTACAAGGTATGGCTAAATACATGCCTGTGAGCTTGTTTACCTTTGCCATCGCTGGAGCTAGCCTAATTGGATTACCACCAAGTGCGGGTTTTATTGCTAAATGGCTTCTACTTAACGCTGCCGTGGACACTGCCCAATGGTGGTGGGTAATTGTTGTTATAACGGGGGGACTGCTTGCGGCGTTAGCAATATTTCGAGTGCTTGATTTAGCATTTATTAAACCCGAAAGTAGTACCTTGGCTTTTGATAAAAATAAGAGTATTTATAAACTTAGTCCCTTTATGCCTTATGCTGGACTATTTTTAGCATTGTGTACAGTTGCTTTGGGCTTTAATGCTGAGGTAATCATTAATCTTGTATCGTTAGGAGGTAGAGAATGACATGGCAATCGGCTTTACCTACAATGATCCTGTTAAGTGCATTGTTATCTGGCATCGCAATATTTTTTGTAAGTGAAGCAAAACCAAAACTGCGAAAAGCACTCAACTTTACTGGAGCAGGGACTTGTATTGTTCTGATCGTATTATTAATTGCAGGCGTTTACCAAGGGCAAGTTTTTGAAGCGCGTTTTCCTTTACTCCCTGATATAGATTTGGTCTTGCATGCGGATGCACTTTCTTTGCTATTTGTTGCCCTTTCAGGCTTCCTTTGGCTATTAACAACCATATACGCAATTGGTTACTTAGAAGACTCGCCAAATAGGAGTCGATTTTTTGGCTTCTTTAGCTTGTGTGTATTTGCGACCATAGGAATTGCGTTGGCTGGCAACCTCATCACGTTTCTTATTTTTTACGAACTACTGACATTAACGACATATCCCTTGGTTGTTCATAAAGGAAATTCAGCATCTTTGGCTGCTGGTAGAAAATACCTGATCTACACAATGCTAGGTGGTGCTAGTTTTCTAATCGGGGTTGTTTGGCTCAAGTCTCTTGCGGGTCCTTTGGATTTTACCGCTACTGGTTTACTCGCAGCAATGCCCGAGTTGGACCCGAATAGCCTAAAAGTTATTTTTGTGCTTATCGTACTAGGGCTAGGGGTAAAGGCGGCATTGGTTCCTTTTCATGGTTGGTTGCCTTCAGCGATGGCAGCGCCTGCACCTGTTAGTGCATTGTTACACGCTGTAGCTGTGGTGAAAGCAGGGGCTTTTGGTATTGTCAGGGTGGTGTATGATGTTTATGGCGTTGAGTTTGCGAGAGATTTAGGATTAACCATGCTACTCGCCATACTGGCCTCGATCACAATCATATATGGCTCAACGCGTGCACTGTTTCAAAATGATCTTAAAAAGCGCCTAGCCTATTCTACAGTCAGCCAAGTTTCATATATCGCGTTGGGTACTGCGATTGCTGGCCCGATTGCAACCATTGGAGGGATTGCTCATTTGGTTCATCAAGGCCTGATGAAAATTACAATGTTCTTTTGTGCAGGGTCAATTGCTGAGACATTAGGCGTTACCAAAGTTGACCAGATGGCTGGTATCGGCAAAAGAATGCCGCTTACTATGATTGCCTTTAGTTTGGCGGTACTGGGTATGATTGGTATACCTCCTGCGGCGGGATTTGTATCAAAGTGGTATTTAGGTACAGGGGCTTTGGAAAGTGGTTATTTTTGGGTATTAGGTGTGCTAATTCTCAGTAGTCTACTTAATGCTATGTATTTTTTACCAATACTATATTCAGCCTGGTTTAAAGACCAAAAAGACGAATGGCCATCGGAAAAGCCTAAAATGCGATTTGAAGCACACTGGATGCTGGTTTTACCACCTTTGTTGACTGCAATGTTAGCCTTAGCTGCTGGGCTTTTTGCTGATGCACAATTTAGCCCTATTAATTGGGTTAAGTTGATTGCTGCGAGAGAATATGGTGAGGAATTCACAACCATTATCAATATCGGAGTTCAGCAAATTCCTGCAATGTGGTTAACCATTATTTTGCCATTAGTCTGCTGTTTATTTGTCATGAACCACAGGATAAGAAACTATCTGCACTGGTTACCCGCCGGTGTGTCCGCGATTGCATTGCTTATGTATGTTTTATCACCTCAAGGATCAAACTTAACTCCATGGTTGTTTTTCGGTAGTGTGTTAACGCTAAACGAAGTTACTTCACCATTTTTCTTGTTGGCAGCGGTACTATGGCTTGCAGCATCTATTTATGCGGTAGACTTCATCAGGAGTGATGACAACAAAGAGCGATTTTGTTTGTTCTTCTTATTGTCAATGAGTGGTAATTTTGGTCTCGTTCTTTCTCAAGATATGTCTGGATTCATTAGTTTCTTCACTGTGATGAGTTTGGCATCATATGGTTTAGTCATCCATTACGGCACGCCACAGGCTATTAAAGCTGGCAAGTCCTATATCCAATGGGCTATTTTTGGTGAACTACTATTATTTACTGCTTTTGCAGGTTTAGCATATAGTGCTCTTCAAACCGCGGAGGGAGCGGCATTAGTAAGCCACCCCTCTTGGGTAATTGTTTTGTTACTTGTTGGGTTTGGTATAAAAGCAGGTATGTTCGCTTTTCATGTGTGGTTACCTCAGGCTCATCCTGTTGCGCCCGTAGCGGCTAGTGCATTGCTAAGTGGTATTATGGTTAAGGCGGGCCTGCTTGGCTGGATTAAATTCATCCCCTTTGGAACTTCGGCATTCGTTGAATTAGGCTCATTAATGATAATGATTGGTCTTTTTTCAGCATTTTATGGCGTCTTTATCGGATTTACTCAACACGATTTAAAGACCTTGCTAGCTTATTCTACTATTAGTCAAATGGGGATAGTTATAGCCGCTGTTGGAGGTGGCTTAACATACCCTGAGATTTGGCCTGTACTGTTACCTGTAATTGTTTTATATGCGATGCATCATGGTATGGCCAAAGCTGCACTCTTTATGGCAGCAGGGGCAGCTGATAAGTTGCCATGGCAACGACATAAGTGGTTATGTTGGATTGCTATTTGTGTGCCAGCGGCTGCACTTGCTGGTCTGCCTTTCACTACTGGTGCGCTGAGTAAATTCGCTCTAAAGGATGCGCTGCAGCATGATATATTTATAAATAGCCTATTGCCGTTTACAACACTTGGAACAAGTCTGCTAATGCTGAGGTTTTTATACCTAGTAGACCTTAAACGCGTGAACTCTGTATCTAAGACCGTACTTAAGAGCACCCAAGCCTCTTCGTATATAGGATTAATAATCGTGTCTTTTGTGTTGATCTTTACACTTTTTTCTTCAAAACAGAGCTTCGAAGGGTCGCTAGCAATCGAGAAGATTTGGGATAGTACTTGGCCTATATTAATCGCTGGACTCTTATTTTTCTTTTTGCGAAAAGCCTCCGTTTACCTTGAAGCTGTTCCTGCAGGGGATATTGGACTTGCCTACAGTGAAGTTGCACGTTATGTAACGAAAGGAACCAATGTCCTTTGCAAAGAAGCACACTTTGTCGCTCAAGAATTGCTATCTGTAGTCCAGCTTTCGTTAGTGCGACAGTGCAACAGGGGAAAGTTGACTCTAGCCAAAATAAATAGAGCGCTTGTTACCGTGCTCAGCCCGGGTTTTGTAATAATTATCTTATTGTTGGCTTTTGTGGCCGTTGGGCTCTATGACTCTGGAATTTATCAACGCTGAGTATTTTTGTAACCAAAACCTATAGGGTATTATATTGGCAATTTTATTATCCTGCACTTGAGGTGGTTATGTGCGAGCTTTTGGGGATGTCGGCGAACGTACCGACAGATATTTGTTTTAGCTTTTCTGGGTTATTGGAGCGCGGTGGCAATACGGGCCCTCATAAAGATGGCTGGGGTATCACCTTTTACGAAGGGAAAGGATGTAGAACCTTTAAAGATCCAGAGCCGAGCTGTCAGTCAGAAATTGCTAAACTGGTCAAAGCGTATCCGATTAAAAGTGTGTCCGTAATAAGCCATATTCGACAGGGAAATAGGGGGCGGACTTGTCTTGAAAATACTCATCCATTTACGCGAGAATTATGGGGTAGGGAGATCACTTACGCTCACAATGGTCAGCTTTCAGACTATAAAGACCTAAAAACTGACTTTTACCGACCCGTTGGAAACACTGACAGTGAGCTAGCCTTTTGTTGGATTTTGGACAAAGTACGAGAGAAATACCCAAGTCGTCCGTCAAACATGGTCTCAGTTTTTAGGTACATCGCAAAGTTAGCACATACTTTGAGAGATAAAGGAGTGTTCAACATGTTGATCACTGATGGCATTTATGTGTTGGCGTATTGTACTAATAACCTGCATTGGATAACCCGTAGAGCCCCATTTGGTAAGGCCACATTAATCGATGCTGATATGGTGGTGGATTTTCAAAAGGAGACCACACCAGATGATATCGTTACAGTGATCGCAACTCGACCGCTTACTAACGATGAGCAATGGCAAAAGCTTGAGCCTGGTGAATTTGCTTTATTTAAGTTGGGCGAAAAAGTCTAAGGCCACAATACTTAGATAGGGCATTTTCTAAATTACTTCTAGTTGCTCTCTATTGAGGGGAGCGCGAATAGTGGAATTGCTATAACAGTACTCTGCAACCACAATGTACATAATGTAAAACGCTGAAAGTTGATATACCTAGATTAGGTATCACTGAGTAAATCAGCGTTTCTTGTTCTCGCTATACATAGCCTATATTTGGATATTCAATTCCACACTTAACTACTGTCAAAGTTTCCAGTTCAAATAGACAAGATCATTTAAATGCCAAGTCAGAATACTACTCTTTGCGGTTTTGGTCATTTGATGCGAGCAACTCCAGCATATTGAACTGTCGCAATACAACCGTGATATTGTGATTTGAGACAATGAAGGGCGCAGTGGATTGTGTCAGAGTTATTGCTGCTAAGTTTGACATTCAACCCAGTTAAAAAAACGCACGTATAAGAAATTTTAGATGGTTATAATTTGGTCATTTTAAAAAGTTAGACTAAATTTATAAGAAAGGTTGACACCGGTGTCAGCTTTATGCGTAAATATAGTGACACCGGTGTCAGGTTGAGGTGAGAGACAACCTGATAGCGTACCTTTGAACGGGTAAATCAAAGCAGCTCTGTACAAGGATTACCACGAATGCTGGTAATCGTGCAGAGCCTTTTTCCTCTAACACTAGAGAGTCAGTAATATGTTGCATCCACGAATTCAGGAAGTCACCGAACGCGTCATTGAGCGAAGCAAAGCAACACGTCAAGCCTATTTAGCTCGAATCCAACAAGCAAAAAAACAAACGCGCGTACGAGCGGGACTGGGCTGTGGAAACCTAGCACACGTAATGGCTGCTTGCTCAAGCAGTGACAAAGCACGTCTGAAGGAAGACGAACAACCAAATTTAGCAATTATCAATTCGTACAATGACATGTTGTCGGCGCACGAACCATATAAAGAATATCCAGATTTAATTAAAGCAGTGGCAAATAAGTTTGACGCGACTGCACAAGTCGCAGGCGGTGTACCTGCAATGTGTGACGGGGTGACCCAAGGCCGCGATGGCATGGAACTATCTTTGTTTTCTCGAGATGTCATTGCCATGTCAACAGCGGTGGCGTTGTCACATGATGTCTTCGATGGGGTTTTCTGTCTTGGTGTCTGTGACAAAATCGTCCCAGGACTATTAATCGGTGCTTTGTCTTTTGGTCATTTACCCATTTTCTTTTTACCCGCAGGTCCAATGCAATCAGGGATCCCGAACAAAGAAAAGGCGCGCATTCGTCAAAAGTTTGCACAGGGCTTAGTCAGCCGCGAAGAGTTACTGGAAGCTGAGAGTGCTTCATACCACAGTGCAGGTACTTGTACTTTCTACGGTACGGCGAACTCGAACCAGATGCTAATGGAGATCATGGGTCTTCATTTACCAGGTAGCTCGTTTATCAATCCATACACAGAATTAAGAGATGGCTTAACGGCGAGTGCGGTTGAGACCATGCTAACTCAGCTACTTGACGGTAAAAGCGGCAATGCACTTGCGGATATCGTGAGTGAAAAAACCGTTATTAATGGCTTAGTTGGTCTGTTGTCTACTGGTGGTTCTACCAATCATGCTATTCACTTAGTCGCAATGGCAAAAGCGGCGGGTGTTCAAATCACTTGGAAAGACATGGCGGATTTGTCTGAAGTGGTACCGCTGTTAACGCGTATCTATCCAAATGGCCATGCCGATGTAAACCACTTTCAAGCGGCTGGTGGCATGGGGTTCTTAATGCGTGAATTAAGAGATGGCGGCTTCTTACACAATGACGTAAAAACGATTGTGGGTGCGGGGCTTGATGCTTACACGATGGAACCACTACTGGATATCAACAGCAATGTGATCATCAGCGATAATCAAGGCCCTGCCAAAGTGAAATGGGTACCGGTACCTGAGAACTCACTGGATGAAGAAGTGCTTCGCCCAGTGGCAAATCCATTTAACAAGCAAGGCGGCTTGCAATTACTTAATGGTAATTTGGGTAAAGCGGTGATTAAAGTGTCTGCGGTACAAGAGCAGCATCAAACTGTGACTGCACCGGCGAAGGTATTCAGTTCTCAAGGTGAATTACAAGAAGCCTTTGCTGCTGGCAAGCTTAACCAAGACTTTATTGCCGTGATTAAAGAACAAGGCCCTAAAGCGAAAGGTATGCCTGAGTTACATAAACTGACACCTGTTATGGCTACATTACAAGACCAAGGCTTTAAAGTGGCGATTGTCACAGATGGTCGTATGTCAGGTGCTTCGGGTAAAGTACCTGCGGCGATCCACCTTGCGCCGGAAGCGGTTGAAGGTGGTGCAATTGCAAAAGTGCACGAAGGTGACTTGATCACCCTAAATGCACCTAAAGGCGAATTAGTGTTACACGTATCTGATGAAGAAATGGCACAGCGCGAATTACAGCTTTCACCGCAATCGCAAACATTTGGTACGGGTCGAGAGCTATTCTCAGGATTTAGACACGTAGTGAGCAGTGCAGATCAAGGCGCATGCTCATTTGGCATCGAAGAATAATAACAGTGGGAATGAGGGTGAGCATGAGTATTAAAGAGATATTGTCAGCAGCACCAGTGGTTCCGGTTATCGTTATTGATAACCTCGAAGACGCGGTGCCGCTTGCTACGGCATTGTTTAATGGTGGCTTAAAAGCACTCGAAGTGACACTTCGTACACCGGTGGCAGCGCAAGCGGTAAAAGACATTAAAGCGGCTTTACCAGACGCCTATGTTGGTACTGGTACGGTAGTGGATAAGGCAACCTTTAATGCCTCAGTAGAAGCTGGCGCTGACTTCATGGTAAGTCCAGGTGTCAATGATGAATTATTGGAACTGGCTAAGTCGTCAAGTATTCCATTTCTTCCGGGTGCTGCAACGCCAAGCGAAGTGATGAAGCTTGCAAGTCATGGCTTTGAATTCTTAAAGTTTTTCCCAGCAGAAGCTGCAGGTGGTGCACCAATGCTTAAATCCATTGGCGGACCAATTCCACAAGTAAAATTCTGTCCAACGGGTGGTATTTCGTTGGCAACTGCACCTAAGTATCTTGCACTCGACAATGTGGTATGTGTGGGCGGTACTTGGATGCTTGATAAAGCACTTATCGCAAACAAAGACTGGCAAGCCATTGAAGCGCTTGCGAAACAAGCAAGTGAAGTAAAATAGATTAGGGGACAGTTATCATGATTAATATTGCAATTAATGGCTATGGACGTATCGGTCGTAACGTACTTCGTGCACTGTACGAGTCAGGTCAGAATAAAGACATCAAAGTCGTTGCCATCAACGATCTCGCACCTGCAAACGTAAACGCGCATTTGACTCAATTTGACTCTGTACATGGCCGCTTTCAAGAGCAGGTTGTTCTGAGCGACAACACACTTGTTATCGGTGGTGACGAAATCACGCTAACGCAAGAGCGTGACCCTGCAAATCTTCCTTGGAAAGCGCTAAACGTTGATATCGTACTTGAATGTACTGGGCTGTTCACCTCTCGCGAAGCTGCGGCTAAACACATTGAAGCCGGTGCGAAAAAAGTGATTGTATCTGCGCCGGGCACAGATATGGATGCAACGGTTGTTCATGGCGTTAACAGCGAAGTACTAAATGCTGAATCAACTATTATCTCTAACGCATCTTGTACCACAAACTGTCTTGCGCCTATTGCAAAAGTTTTGAATGACACTATTGGTATTGAGCAAGGTAGCATGACAACTATTCATGCGTACACGAACGACCAGAACTTGTCCGATGTATACCACAAAGATTTGTACCGTGCTCGAAGCGCAACACAATCGATGATCCCAACAAAAACAGGTGCAGCAAAAGCGGTTGGCTTAGTGCTTCCTGAACTTGCGGGTAAATTAGATGGTATGGCGGTTCGTGTGCCAACCATCAACGTATCACTGGTTGATTTAACGTTTGTTGCCAAGCGTGAGACTTCAAAAGAAGAAGTGAATGCAGCAATCAAAGCAGCTGCTGAGGGCGCGATGAGTGAAATCCTTGAATACAATGAATTACCCTTGGTTTCTATCGACTTCAACCATAACCCGGCTTCCTCAGTGTTTGACTCTACACAAACCAAAGTAGATGGAAAGCTGGTAAAAGTGATGGCTTGGTATGATAACGAGTGGGGCTTCTCTTGCCGCATGCTAGACCAAGTTAAAGCACTAGGTGCATTTTTATAATCAGGATTAATTTCTGACCAAAAGCTCTGCAGATCGCGGAGCTTTTTTGTTTTTGACGGAAAAATTGCCATTCTTCCTTATCAATTAGTATAAGTTCCTTGAGGATCGGCACCGTATATGGAAAAATTCACCACACAAACACCAATAACTCCAAACGAGGATTCAATTATGCGCATCATCTTGCTAGGCGCGCCGGGTGCAGGTAAAGGTACTCAAGCTCAATTTCTAATGGACAAATATGGGATCCCTCAGATCTCTACAGGCGACATGCTACGTGCTGCTATCAAAGAAGGGACTCCGCTGGGTCTTGAAGCGAAAAAAGTCATGGATGCAGGTCAGCTAGTATCTGATGAAATCATTATCGGCTTGGTAAAAGAGCGCATCGCAAAAGAAGATTGTGCAAATGGCTTCTTGCTTGATGGCTTCCCTCGCACAATTCCACAAGCAGATGCAATGAAAGAAAATGGCATCAAAGTTGACCATGTTATCGAATTTGACGTGGCAGATGAGATCATCGTTGAGCGTATGAGCGGTCGTCGCGTACACCCAGGTTCTGGTCGTGTTTACCACATCGTTTACAATCCGCCTAAAGTTGAAGGTAAAGATGACGTAACGGGTGAAGACCTAATCATTCGTGATGACGACACTGAAGAGACAGTACGTAAACGTCTAGCGATTTACCATGAGCAAACAAAACCTCTAGTAGATTACTATAGTGCGGAAGCAGACGCCGGTAACACGCAATATCACAAACTAGATGGTACACAAGCTGTTGATGCGGTAAGCAAGCAGTTAGGTGAACTATTGGGCTAATTCCCCATTAGCTGTACGTACTAAAAAAGGAGCATATCGTTGCTCCTTTTTTAGTATTGTGCAAAAGCCAAGGCATTACGTGCCATTGCTTTTTGATTTGTATAGAAGCTAAAAGTTGAAGTTCTGGCTTGCCATTCGACTTTTTACTTACCAAAATAACGCTTTAAACTGGTCCCATAACCCCAGTGATTCATTGGAAAAAACATCTATACCGAGCCAAGATTTAAGTAAATAGAGCAGCACAAAAAGAGTACCAAGTAGAATTAGCCCACAAATTAGCAAAGCAATTATAAACATTATTGCGGCGCTGACTCTTTCAGTTGAGCTCAACGTACGCCTATTTAATCCTCCGAGAAAAACAAAGTAAAAACTCCAAGGTAAAAACGGTAGTGCTAGTGTCGGCCTAAAGTCGATCTTATGATTATTCCATCCTCGAGTGTTTATCGCTTTTTGTAATGCTTTGCGTTGTTTATAGCTAAAGCTAGCGGCTACTTCAGGCTCCATTTTACGAAGTAATTGTTTTACATGTGTATAATTCGGTTCTGATTTTTTTACCGTCATCGAGTCTCCTTAGCCATTAAATACCTTGTTAGAGGACAAAGCTCATCATACTCATCGTTTGCATAGACAGAGTAGAGTGCTATACCGCTTCTTTTAATGCTAGCCCAATTTTAGGATGTAAATCAGACGTTTTTTCTTGCCTCAAAACAGGAATCTTAATTGAGGAAAGAGGTATTAAACGGTGCCGTAATTTACTTCCCCAAGTATTTATCCAAGTATTTCAGGTTAAAATATCGTATTTGTAATACGGCGATAAGCTAAGTTTAGTCCGATATATACAGTCTTCAATAGGATTACTTTTCCAACCAACGACTCTATGACTTAGTTACACAGAGAGTTCACAAAAAATAGATAAGACAAATGTGCTTTCAAATGGCCTGAGGCTTTGCTTTAAATCATAAATACGACTTCCATGGATTTTTAGAAGATAGAGTCAACGACTAAAAGAGTTACGCTTTTGTTGGCCGAAAAGTACGCAGAGTTACCATGGGTATCAGCGTCACAAGATAGCTCTTGATTGCTCGTGAAAGTTCGGAGCAAATGAAAGTACAGGTGGTGTGCAACGATAATATTTAAATAAAGGTGTTGATTTAAGAGAAGTTAGCGAAAAGATACTAAGTTCACAATGCTACGCAAAAGCGATCTGTCGAGAAGTATTAGGCTGTTAGCAATTGGCAGTTGCATTAGAAGAAATGATGTATGTTGCTTAATTTGGTTAAGTTAAGGTATCGCATTCATGGATGAATGCGAGATATCTACCTTCAATAACTTCACTCGCTATACTTTCCCTCATTATTTTTCCATTACTTTTAAGCAGTTAATACCAAATCAGAGCTTCACTTGAACATCTGGGTAAATAATAAACTTTAGTGTAGTTTGTGTCGGGTTAAACCTTTTAGATGGGCGGGAATTGGTAAAAGTTCTAGTTTCGGTTTGCAGGAGGGGTTTAGTTTAAAAGGTGGGATAGGGCTTTACATTTTACCTTGTTTTATTTTCATTTTAATTTCATTTTTATTACCTTTGATCCTCTAAATTGATCTTTCATTCGTCATCATATTGTTTACAACTGAGATGTTCCCGTATTAGTATCTTTATTGCTTATATTTTGATCTGATTTTTTTGTTGCGATTTCTAAATGTATAAGTGATGTTAAAATAATAAATTTAAGGATGTGAAATGGTTAAAATAAATCCCTTGAGTGCTGCGGTAAAGCTTCTATGTGTCAGTACTGTTGTTGGCGCGCCTATCCAAGCGGTATCCGCAGAAGAAAAAGAAATAGAGACAATCGAGGTAACTGGCTCTCGCATTCTCAGAGAAGGAGCTATTGCACCAAGTCCAGTATCTGTTATTTCTGGAGAGGAGCTAATTAATACTGGCGCGCTCAATATTGGTGAAGCATTGAATAAAATGCCCAGTTTGAAACCGACATTTGGTCTTCAGAATTCAGGACGCTATATTGGTACTTCTGGCCTTAATATTTTGGACCTTCGTGGTATGGGTACAGATCGTACTCTAGTACTCGTAAATGGTAAGCGTCATGTTGCAAGTAGCGCAGGTACTGCGTCTGTTGATACAAATACTATCCCAACGGCATGGATAGATAGAGTTGAAGTTATCACTGGTGGCGCGTCTGCTGTTTATGGTGCTGATGCGGTAACAGGTGTTGTAAACTTTATTCTTAAAGAAGATATCGAGGGCTTATCGGTGTCTTATACACGAGGAGAGGCTGAGCACTCCGATTATAGTAACGATAAGTTTTCTTTCTCATATGGACAAAGCTTCCTAAACGGCAAGGGAAATTTTGGTATTTCCTATGAGTTTGCTCAACAGGATAGACTGAACGCGCTAGATAGTGACTTTACTAATGGCTCTTATCGAGAATTAACTAACCCAAATCAAGACCCAACTCGCCCAGATGCACTAGATAATCCAGACCAGATTTTCTATGAGAATGCGGGCCTCTTCGCGTTGAATGAGCCTGGCGCATTTAATGTGGGAGGCACTTGGTATACTTTCAACCCAGATGGCTCTTCTCGTCCAATACAACTAAATGGCATAGTTGACGGCATAAGTTGTGAAAACTGTGAATTTATGAATCTACGTAAGTTTACAGAAATACAGCCTAGTTTTGATCGCCACATTATTAACTTCAAAACCAACTATGAAATTAACGATGACACGAGAGTCTACTTTGAAGGTAAATATTCAAAAATTGAATCTGAAGATTGGGGACAGCCAAGCTTCTATTATTTAGGTTCTGCTTTAAACATTACTCGTGATAACGCCTTTTTACACCCAACTACCGCAAAGTTAATGGATGAAAATGGGCTTGATTCTATTAGAGTTAACCGATTCAATGGTGATATCGGTAGAAGGTACGAAATAAATACTAGGGAAACGACTCGTTTTGTTGCTGGTATCAAAGGGGTAGTCGCTGAAGAGTGGGATTATGAGGTGTTTGTTAACTCAGGTGAGACTGAGATTGAACGAGCGAATCATAATAACCTAGTAGTACCTAATTTTATGGCAGCTATTGATGCGATAGACGATGGCAGTGGTAATGTAGTTTGTCGCAGTGCAGATGCTCGAAATAATGGTTGTATCCCAATGGACATTATGGGCTATGGTCGTCCTAGCCAAGAGTCGATTAATTACGTTAATACAGTATCAGTTGGTACAAGCACAATTGAACAACTAAACGTCGGTGCGACGATAACTAACTCCGCCATTTATGAGCTACCAGCCGGCCCTGTAGGTATTGCTTTTGGTTTGGAATATAGAGAAGAAAAAAGTGAAAGCACTGAGGATGATAACGCGAAAGACGGTGATACATTCTTCAATGCTCTAGGTGAAGACAAAGGTAAATATGATGTCTCAGAAGTGTTCGCTGAAACGTCTATTCCTATACTCGGTGATTTACCGCTAATCGATACAATGACTGTGGAAATTGCTGCGCGATATGCTGATTACAGTACGGTTGGTGATGTTACTACTTGGAAAGTGGGTTTGGATTGGCAAGTATATGATGACTTAAGATTCCGTTCAACGGTCTCTGAAGCGATTCGAGCGCCAAATATTAGCGAAATTTTTGGTGCAAAAAGTCAAAACTTTTTTGGTGTAGACGATCCTTGCCGTGCCAAATACCTTAATGAAATATCAGGTGACAAACGAGCTGCTCGACAAGCGAGTTGTTCGGCTTTAGGTGTACCAGTAGGGTTCGATGAACCATACGATGATTCGAGGCTACCTGGAGAGTCTAGTGGTAATCGTAACCTATCACCTGAAGAGTCAAGTAGTTATACCGTAGGTGCAGTATTTACACCTAGCAGTATTTCAGGTCTGAGCTTTACAGTAGATTATTGGAATATTGAATTAGAGGATTCAATCAGTAGTATCTTGGCTCAGCAAATTCTCGAACGTTGTGTTGACGCTGCGAGTATAGACAATCAATACTGTGCTTTAATCACACGTGATACGTCCGGTAAGATTACGAATATTAAGAACCAGGTGCTGAATATATCGAAACAAGAGGCATCGGGTGTCGATTTCGAACTAAATTATTCCTTTAACACTGATATTGGTAACTTTAGTTCACGTTTAATGGCAACGCGATTGATTGAACGAAAAAGGTATCCTTTCCAAGAGGAATTAGATCGTTTTGAAGAATATGCAGGTGTCGATACCGAACCATCATGGCAAGGTACGCTGGATATTAACTATGATTATGAGAACTATTTTGCTTCTTGGAGAATGCGCTACATTGAGCGTTCAGATCGTTTCCGCCCAGATGAATTAGAAACTAACCCTAACCCGTCGAACTTTATGGAGTGGCCGTCGTATGTTGTAAGCGATATTACAGCTGGCTACAACTTTGATATGGGGCTCTCGATTAAAGTTGGAGTAGACAATATATTTGATAAAAAGCCAATCAAATATACTACAGCCACAGGCGGTGATAGTGGTTCGTACGATAATATTGGTCGCTTCGTCTATGCGACTATTTCTTATAGCTTCTAATGCTATATCGAATTAAAAATTGAAGCTCGATCTTATCGAGCTTCAATTTTTGTGTGACTTTGCATGATCCTACTCATTGCACAGTTGTGCTCTCGCAATAGCAGGGAGTAACTTTCTAGCCTTGCTGGTATATCATTTGGCTTTGAGCAAGCAACTAGGGCTCAATTTCCATCTAGTGGATCTAATATAGCTCATGCGATGTAAGCACTTCTGGGATTCAAAATTTAGCTCAATTGAGACACTAACTAAGCGAAAAGAGATAGCCAAGTATTTGCGAAGTGTTTTATTTTTGCTTATATTTTGGTAAAAGGTATGTAACATTGAATCGTAATTAAGGATAACAAATGAAGTTAAAAATAAAAAAGAAGAGCATATTGAACCTGTCCGATAAAAAGTCACTTAACCAAAAGTTAACACCACAAGTAGGGGGTGGTGGTTTTACATCGAGCTGGTTTGAAGAGTTAAGCAAAGCCTACTGCGATATTGCTAAATAACGTGAGATCGCAATAGTTAATAAGATACTAGACTGACCCTTGAGCCTAAGCTGTACTCAAATTGAGATGTTGACCTCGTTCGAGAACAAGGCAACATCTAGCTGAAATGACTTAGCGTTCACTTTCACTTGGAATAGACTGCTTAAGCCTTTGCGATAAAAATTGCACGGAGCGGAGCTGGGTAGCCTTCTATCGTTTTGCTTGAGTCATTAGGGTCTAAAAAGTCAGCAAGCGACTCTGTTTCCATCCAATGAGTTTGGCGCTGTTCGTCTAACGACGTGACATCTTTGTTTACTACCTTGATATCTTTAAAGCCCACGCGCTCCAGCCACAATGTTAATGCATCACAGCTTGGAATAAACCATACATTGCGCATTTTTGCGTAGCGATCGGTCGGCACTAATACTGTATTTACATCGCCTTCTACCACGAGCGTTTCTAGCACTAATTCGCCACCTTTTCTTAGTTGAGACCTTAGCTGTGCTAAGAAGTCGATTGGTGAACGACGGTGATACAGCACGCCCATTGAAAACACAGTATCAAATGCTTTTAGCTCAGGCAGTTGCTCTACACCTAGCGGTAGTAAATGTACATTGGGATCGGGGTTAAAGTGTTTAATAGTCTGGAATTGACACAAAAACAGATCGGAAGGATCAATACCAACTACAAGCTCTGCGCCTTCACCGCGCATACGCCACAAGTGATAACCAGAGCCACAGCCAATATCCAACACATTACGGCCATAAAGGTCACTAATATGAGGAAGCAATCTGTCCCATTTCCAGTCGCTGCGCCACTCAGTATCAATATGGACACCATGCAAGTGAAAAGGTCCCTTACGCCACGGCATCATGCGTTTTAGTAAATGTGTTAACTGCTTTTGATGACCTTCACTAACGTCTTCGCCAGTACCTATCTCAACTTTGGTTTTTATATCAACATGCGTGGTTGAGATCTCTGGTAGATTTTTTATGACTTTTTCCCACTTCGGCCAGTCGCCATGTTGGGCCTCTTTCTGCCAATGGCTAAGCTGAGCAGGTAATGTTTCTAGCCAATGGCTTAGTGGTGTTTTTGCAATGGTTGCATAAAAGTCGGTAAACCAATGATTCATAATTGCCTCTATTTTATTGCTACCATTGAGCAGAAGTTAAAACACTGATACCACACTTGAGTTTGATTAAAGCCGATATCCTCTAATCTTGTCATATGAGTACTTAATGAGTCCGTACGCATTACGTTTTCGATCGCGGTGCGTTTTTGGCTGATCTCTAATTCTGAGTAGCCATTGTGACGTTTAAAGTCGTGATGAAGGTCAATAAGTAAGTTGTCTTTAGTACCGTTTTCACCGCGAATTTTTTCACTTAATAACAGTACGCCACCAGGTTTCAGGCCTTGGTATATTTTTTCTAGAACCGCTTTGCGGTTTTCTGATGGGATAAACTGTAGGGTGAAGTTCATCGCAACGACAGACGCGTTGCTAATCTCTATTTCATTGATATCACCTAAAGTGACTGAGACTGGGACATCGGATTTAAAGCCTTTTAAATGCAGTTGGCAGCGCTCTACCATGGGCTGGGAATTATCCACGGCAATGATATGACAGTTTTCTTTATCTATATTTCTACGCATGCTTAGTGTGACCGCGCCTAAAGAGCAGCCTAAGTCATATAGGTTAGAGTTACTTTGCGCGTAAGTACCCGCAAGTTTGCCCATTGTGCTTACTATTGTCGCGTAGCCCGGCACTGAGCGCTGGATCATATCTGGAAACACTTCGACGACATTGGCGTCAAAAGTGAAATCTTTTACTGCTTGCTCAGTGGCATAAATACTGTCTTTGCCCGTCACATTAAATCTCTCTTTGAAAATAATCTCGCTATTTTAGCATTTTATGCTGGATAGTCAGTGATAAATTCAGTAGCTTGGCTACTATTAACAATAAGAAGTAAATATGAGACCAAAAATGGCGAAAAGCAAAGTGATTAGCACAGAAGATATTCTTTCAACGCTATGCCACTCAGTAACAGAAGTTCTGTCATCGGCAAGCGGCAACCAAATTAACTATTCCGCGATGGTACAGAAGATCACTCGTACCTGTATGAGACCTGACATCGGCTGTTTCGTATTGTTTGATGGCGGTTTTACCGGTTTAGTCGTAACTAACTTTACCGCGCAAGCAGCAATGGAGGTGTATACCGACTACATGCGTAATATGGGCATGCCTGAAGAAGAAATTGCGCATAGTCATTTGTCCGATGACGTTGCCAACGTATTGGGTGAGTTGATGAACCAGATTGTCGGTGATTTCACCAACAAAGTACGCGAGCAGCTACATACCTCTATCACGCAAAACCAGCCTAAGATGATGGCCATCAACAAACAGGTGCAGATCTCGGTAGACACAACGATGGATCGCCCGCAGGCAAGACGCGTTACCTTTACCACTCAAGGCCAGAATATTTTCTATCTTGAATTGGCAATGGATAAAACTGAATTCATTAAGCTACATGACTTTGATATTGCTGAGTCGGTAGATCCAGATGACATTATTGCAAGTCAGGCTGAAAAGAAAAAGCCGGCGAAGCCGCAGGAAGAAGATGTTGTAGATGACGACTTTATGGATCAGTTGGGACTGTAATAACCGTTTTTAAGTAAACATCTTGGAGCATATAAAGAAAGGCCATATCATTGGCCTTTTTATTACGGCAAAATCTTCATTTCGGCTTCGGATAAATATATAGCAATAGCCCTAATGTAGTGCGCCTTTTTCTATATTCAGCTCGGGTGCTTCTTCTACATGTTTAATAGATGTCAGCATCATAAAGGCTTCATTGAACTCAAAACGGGCAATGGCGGTTTTTAATTTCTGTAGCTCTGGTTCAGTCAAATAGCTACTTACTGAAATTGAGTCTACGAGTTCTGTAGCTTGAGTATCATAATCTCTTAACGCACACGCGAGCTGAATGAGTTCCTCTAGTTGACTATTTCCGGCTGTCGCCTCATTGTTTTTCATTACATTTTCTACTTGTTGAGACGCTTCTCTTTTACGGCGCTTTTGGCATTGTTCCTGTGCATATTTAACGTATTTAATCAGCTCGTCAATTTCGCTCGCATTAGGAGGGCGGACGTTTAGAGAGGCTTCAATCTGCTTAAACTCCTCGGTCAGCTTAACAATCGAAAGGTTAGCGCTAGCGCCCTTTAATGCATGTAACATACTATGTGCAAGTTCAAAATTCTCAATCGCTAAAGCCTGTTTTAAATTGATCAGCTCCTCAACCTGCTGGGATAGAAACTTTTCTAATATATCGAAGTAAACCTTTTGGTTGCCTGCGGCTCGAGCAATGCCCTCCGCAATATCAATGCCTTCAAACTCAATGACTTCATTAACTTCCTCTACTTCTGCAGAGGCTTCTGGTGGGGTTGCCACAGGTTCCGTTGAAAGGATATCGGTCTCAGCGTTTGCGTATTTCAAAATACTGTTAACGAGTTGCTCAACATCGATGGGTTTGGCGACGTGGTCATTCATACCAGCATCAATGCAAGTTTGGATGTCTTCTTCCATCGCATTGGCGGTCATAGCAAGAATAGGAAGCGCACTTTCATCGAACTCCATACGAAGGTTTTGCGTCGCGGTAATACCATCCATCACTGGCATTTGCATATCCATTAAAACAATATCTATGTGTTTGTTATGAACTTGCTCAATGGCTTCTTGCCCATTATCAGCGACTGACACTTGAGCTCCGAAGCTAGACAATATCTCTACAGCGATCTCCTGATTGACAGGTTGATCCTCCGCAACCAAAATCGATATGCCATTTAGTGCTTGTTTACTAATTGTTTGTTCTTTTTTGGTGATAGTGGTTCTTACTTCTGGTGAGTCAAACACGGCATTTTGAATAACATCCACGAGATTTGATGGATTAATCGGTTTTAAAAGTACACCATCGACTAAATTGGCTTGGCTATCGTTGAGGTTTAACTCCCGACCATAAGCTGTGACTAAAATAAATTTACTCTGTGATATATCAATTTGCGATTGCAGCTTAGTAATTAGTTCGATGCCATCTATTTTTGGCATATGCCAATCGACGAAAATAAGGTCTGGTAAGTCTTGTGTCAGGACGAACTGATTTAACGCCTTATGAGGGTCTAAATAAGCACAAACCTGCATACCAAAGTTTGTTAGCATGCCGCTTAGCACGTCCAAAGCGTGCTGGTTGTCATCAATGATTGTTGCTGACAGTCCAGATAAGTGAGTTGAGGCCATTTTCGCCTGACTCAGTTCGTCACTGACTTCCATCTCTAATGTGAAATAAAACTCCGAACCGACGTTTTCTTCACTCTCTACGTATATCTCTCCCCCCATCAGCTTAACCAGTTGTTGCGAAATAGTGAGGCCGAGTCCTGTACCACCATATTTACGTGTGATTGAGTTGTCCGCTTGAGAGAAAGATTGGAATAGATTTTTTTGCTGGCGCTTATTCATGCCAATACCAGAGTCTTTTACGCTAAATTTAATTTTTGCTAACCCTTTTTCGACATTGACAAGGGCAACACGAATAACAACCTCACCAGTTTCTGTGAATTTAACCGCGTTACCCGCTAGATTGATGAGGACTTGACTTATTCTAAATTGATCACCAATCACGCAGTAGGGCACTTGTGAGTCGAGATCGAAGACCAACTCTAGTTGTTTTTCTTGGGCTTTTACACTGACGATGGTGGCGACACTGTCGAGTAGCTTTTCTGTTGAAAAAGCCTGATATTCTAACTCGATTTTGCCCGCTTCGATTTTTGAAAAATCGAGTATATCGTTGATCAATCTTAGTAATTGTTTTGCCGCAGTATCTATTTTTGATACGTAGTCGTGCTGTTTTGCATTTAATTCGGTTGCGAGTGCGAGATGAGACATACCAATAATCGCGTTCATTGGGGTTCTAATTTCATGGCTCATGTTGGCGAGAAATTCGCTTTTCGCTTTTGCCGAGTTTTGGGCCAAGTCTTTTGCTTCTATGAGCTCACGTTGTAGCTGGTTCCTCTCCGAGACATCAAGGTACATGCCAACAACTCCAGCGACAGCGCCATTTTCATTAAAAAATGGCGCTTCGTATACAATAAGTTCTCGAGCCTGTTCTTGGCCATCAAGCAAAAGTACTTCGTAGGTTTGCTCTTGGGTTGTGGTGATAATTTCGTGGGCCTTGGACTCAAATAGACTGGCTATTCCTAAATCAAAAACCTCGTCTAGTTTGGCGCCAATCACATCTACTTCGAATTGATCTAACAGTGCCAAAAAGGACTTGTTTACCCCCATAAATACACCGTCAGTCGACCGATAGTAAGTAGGATTTGGGATAGCATTAATTATATGATGAGTAAGCTCAAGCTGTTCGCTTAAGGCTGACTCCGTTTTTTGTTGCTTTTCGATATTTTCATTAATAGCAAGCGCGAGACTTAAGTCCTTACACAAGTATTCAAGTGCTTCAAATTGACTGTCTATGAGCGACTGAGCACTCCCGACGAGCAGTACGTAAACTACATGATTACCAATGGTCAGTGGAAAGCAATAACGGCCTTGGATCTTGATTTCAGCTCCTTGCGCTTTGAGCCACAGGGGTTCTTGTTGTATTTGTGGCTCGTTATTTGCCGCGCAAAGCTCAATTGTGGACGTAATAATTGATTGGCTCGGCGTAACCCCATGGCTTTTCACTAGAGACACGGTACTATCTTCTAAATTGGCGTAGAGACAGACACTCGGAGCATTGAACTCATTGGCAATAAACTCTAGGGCATGGCGAACAATAGGCTCTGAGCCGGTGATAGATTTGAGTTCGCGATTATAACTTTCGATAATTGCGGCTGACGCTAACTTTTGGCTTTGTGAGGTGGTGGCTGCATGGATTGCATGTGTGAGTCGTTTTACATCCGCATCACTATTTGTAGGACCAACAGAAAGGGGGGCACCGTTTAACGCTTGTGCACGTAGGGTATTGACTATGCGATAGAGCGGTGAAAAATGCTTGGTGCGCATGAACCAAACATAAAAGCTTAAAAATAGTGTTAATACCGCGAAAGCAAGACCAGTAATAAACAATATTTGTAGTTGTTGATTGGTACTTGTTTCAAGTTCAGCGTTAGCAATGATAGGCAGTTGTGAAATGGCGCTTTGATAGCTTTGAGGGAAATCCGTATTTTCAACTGCATCTGCTAACAATCGAGATTTTAATCTTGCTTGGGTTTCATAAATTTGTTGTAGCGGAAGTGGTATTGTATGACTCGGTGCAGGTTTGATGTCATCGAGCCATTGGGAATTTTTGTCTTTACTATACATCTCAAGAGACAAATGGTTGTGGTAAGCAGTATTGATGTCGGTCGCGAGTGTGCTTTGGGTAGTTGTTGCATAGTATATAAGCGCTGCGCTTCCTATGGCTGCCATTATGGCGAAAAGTGCCACCCAACTTAATAATGCTTTTGAGGACATAAGTTATTATTTACGCGTGAATTTATATATAAACATAGTCGCGATATACAAATTCTCAAGCTATGATGTAAAAAGTGTCTATCTTTAGGACGTTGAGTACCGTTAAATGTCTGACATTCTAATTGTTGATGATATGCCGGAAAACCTTCAAGTATTGCAACTCATACTAAGAAAAGAAGGATACAAAGTATTAGCAGCTCGAGGAGGGGACATTGCACTGGGTATCGTTAAAAAGCATCAGCCTGAATTAATAATTACCGATATAAAAATGCCAAATATGTCGGGAATTGAACTTTGTAAGGTGCTTAAGTCCGACAATTCGACGGCGGTCATTCCTGTTGTCTTTGTCAGTGCATACGAAGACAGCGAGAGCTTAGTACAAGCATTCGAGGTTGGTGGTGTTGACTACATCACTAAACCCTATAAACCCGCTGAAATTATAGCCAGAGTAAACACCCAATTTAAGTTAATTGAAGCGCAAAAGTTAGCAGTAAAACAGCAGTTATCTAAAGCCATAAACCAAATGGTGATGGGGATAGCACACGAAATTAATACTCCCCTCGGTACCTGTATTACATCAAACACCTTTTTAGAAGGTGTCATGGAAGAGCTGCAGAGTGCACTTACCGCAGGTAAGCTTACGCAGGATGGGTTGGCTGCGGGATTTGAGCAAATCAAAGACAGCAGCGCGCTGTGTAGCCGCAACTTAGAGAAAGTCGCTAAGTTTGTCAGTTTGTTAAAGTCAATTTCTCAGTCAGAGCGAGATAGTTGCTGTATTGAAATCAAATTGAAAGAAATAGAAACAAGACTGAAAAAAGACTTTTCCAAGCAAGACGTACAAATCCAGTTTGTTGGTAACACATCAATGGAGGTTTATGTTGATGGACAAGCATTGATTGAGGTCTTGAGCAACTTAGTTGAAAATTCTATCGCTCATGCGTGGATTGACCATGATCATCTTGCCATCATCACTTTTACGCTTTTGGGTAACAACTTACATGTTAATTACTCCGATAATGGAGTAGGGCTCAGAGGAATTAGTACACACGAGTTATTAAAGCCATTTGTGACGACAAAAAGAGGTAATGCAGGCCATGTTGGATTAAGCGCGAACTTAGCTGCTAATTTGGTGTCAGGGGCACTTAACGGAGAGTTTAGTGTGAGAAATACACCGCAAGGATTGGAGTGGGATATCCAAATACCGATAGATCCTCCCGAGAATGCTTGATCTGCGTCAAAAGTAGCAGGTCCTATATATAAAAGCGGACATAAGTCCTTATATCATTTGCCCTAATTCAATAAGCTCGCTCGCTGTTAAAACGTAATCTTTAAAAAGTACTCTGCTAACTATGTAATTAGCTACACTTTTTGAAGAATTATCGACAACACGATCGTATAAGGGCTTTTTAGCCTTTGCTGTTGCTGTTTTTAGCGAGACTTGTTAAACACAAGTTTATTGTTTAAAACAACCCACTAGGTTAACAGACCCGATAACATACGCCTTACCTTCTACTAGGTACGCAGTGTTGAGATGACACGGGAAGTGCGTTATTTACCCCAATGTGCAATTGAGTAAATAACCATGAATTACTAATAATTTTGGTGGAACCATTATGCAACAGTTACCTACCGTAGACTATCAATCGCCAAATGCTGCGAAAGAATTTGTAGAATCTTTAAGAAACACGGGTTTCGGTGTACTAAAAAATCACCCAATCCCACAAGAGTTGGTTGAATCAATCTACAAACATTGGCAAGAATTTTTTAATTCAGAAGAAAAACACGAGTTCCTTTTCAATAAAGAAACCCAAGATGGTTACTTCCCACCAGAAGTATCCGAGGTTGCGAAAGGTTTTACAGTAAAAGACATTAAAGAGTACTTTCACGTTTATCCAAAAGGTCGTGTACCGGCTCAATTAGAAGCAGAAATTCGTGAATATTACCGTTTAGCGAACGAGTTTGCGCAAGAATTACTAAGCTGGGTACAAGCTGAAGCGCCTGAAGATGTGAGAGCGAGATTCTCTATTGATCTCAAAGATATGATCAAAGAATCAGAGCAAACATTGCTGCGTATTCTTCATTACCCGCCGATGACAGGTGATGAAGAACCGGGTGCAATTCGCGCCGCAGCTCATGGTGATATCAATCTACTTACTGTATTGCCTGCGGCAAATGAGCCTGGCCTACAAGTGCAAAGACAAGATGGCAGCTGGTTAGACGTACCATGCGACTTTGGTTCGCTAATTATTAACATTGGTGACATGCTACAAGAAGCGTCGGGTGATTACTTCCCATCGACAATTCACCGTGTGATTAACCCCACAGGAAAAGCGTCGACGAAATCTCGTATTTCATTGCCACTATTCTTACATCCAAGACCGGATGTTGTGTTGTCAGAGCGTTACACTGCAGATAGCTATTTGCAAGAGCGTTTAAGAGAACTTGGGGTTAAGTAATCTAGACTTACGATAGCGAATAACCTGAACGATAAGGTTAAATCTTTAAAGCGACTTGATGTAATATTGAGTCGCTTTTTTATTATGTGTCTAACAATCCCTAATCTCTGTTAGCCCTTGTAATTTGACGATTATTGCAATTTTTCACTGACAATCCTCACAAACTATGCAATATTAGTTTTTTTCAAAATGAAGAAATTTCTTGAAAAATTTAATGACAACGCTGTCATTTGTTGTGTAACATCAATTCAACATGAATGAAAAACCGTGTCCAACGAAAACAATAACGCGGTCTAATCCAGAACAAAGTAGGGGTCTTTACATGATGGCTAAACAGGTTAACCAAGACCAACTATACATCGGCGTCGATGGTGGTGGAACAAAATGCCGCGCTACAATTTATTCTCTTCAACATGGCGTTTTGGGTACGGGTCTAGGCGGTCCTGCGAATCCCCTACATGGTCTAGAGCGCACGCTTGAATCTATCATGGTGTCGACACAAATGGCGTTACAAGACGCGGGTCTTCGTGTTGAACAAGTACATGAGCTAAATGCAGGTCTTGGCCTTGCAGGTGTTAACTTACCCGCGCTCTATGACAAAATCATGCAGTGGGAACATCCCTTTAAACAAATGTTCCTTACCACAGACCTACACACCGCGTGTATTGGTGCTCATGAAGGTAGCGATGGTGCCGTGATTATTACGGGCACCGGTTCCTGTGGTTTTGCGTTAGTTGATGGTAAAACAGTGAACTATGGTGGTCATGGTTTTGCGCAAGGTGATATGGGCAGTGGCGCTTGGATGGGATTAGAGGCGGTAAAAGCTGCGTTACTCGATCTCGATGGCCTTGGCGAAAAAACGTCATTGAGCCGAGTATTGCTAGAGCATTTCAGTGCGAAAGGGGCAATGGGTATTGCAGAGCAAATGGCGGGGCAGCCGTCTAGCGGCTATGCAAAGCTGGCTCGTTATGTATTAGAGCAAGCAAAGCTAAATGATGAAGTTGCCCTCTCAATTGTGAAGTCAGGTGCGGAATATATCAGTCGGTTAGCGCAGCGTTTACTTGAATTAAACCCGCCTAGACTCTCTATGATCGGCGGATTATCCGAGCCGCTACAACCTTGGCTCGACCCAGACGTTGCAAAGCAAGTCCAATTACCAAAGCAACCTCCTGAAATGGGGGCTATTTACTTTGCTATTCAAAGTGCAGGTCAAGAATTTAAAAAGGCGAACTAATGACAACTCAATGTTATTTTGCTCCAGAGTTTTTTGATGGTGAATGTTTTAAAAATAACGTTTTTTTCGAGGTAAAGAACGGTCAAATTCGTTATGTAACTGAGTCGCAAGTAACCAATGTTAGGAAACTTTCAGGGTTGGTTGTTCCAGGCTTTATTGACGTTCAAGTTAATGGTGGTGGCGGTGCATTTTTTAACGCCGAGCAATCGACGGCATGCTTGGCGACTATGGTTAGAGCACATGGCCAATTTGGTTCCACGGGATTAATGCCAACCCTTATTACTGACAAGATTGAAGTGATGCAACAAGCGGCAGACGCAACAGCAGAAGCGATTGCTACTAATCAGCCCGGAGTGCTTGGGATCCACTTTGAAGGTCCACACTTATCTCATCCTAAAAAGGGTACGCATAGCGAAAAGTTCATCAGACCAATTTCAGAGCAAGAATTTGCGGTTTACGCGCGTCAAGATTTAGGCATCAAAATGGTGACTTTAGCACCTGAAACCGTGCCACTTAGTGATATCGAACGCTTGATTTCATTGGGCGTAAAAGTGTGTATCGGTCATTCAAACGCGGACTATGACACCGCTAACGCTGCACTAAACGTTGGCGTGGATGGTTTTACGCATCTATTTAATGCAATGTCTGCGTTTACTTCCCGTGAGCCGGGCGTTGTCGGTGCCGCGCTTTGGAATGACAATAGCTGGTGTGGTTTGATTGTTGATGGTCATCACGTTCACCCATTGTCGGCGCAGCTTGCGATTCGTACTAAGCAGCGTGGCAAAATGATGCTAGTGACGGATGCCATGCCTCCAGTTGGGACAGATGATACGGAGTTTGACTTTTTTGATGGCAGAAAAGTTATTCGTACCGGTGATCGATTAAATTCAACAACCGGTGAGCTTGCTGGCAGTGTATTGGATATGGCAAGTGCGGTGCGAAATACCGTCAATACGCTTAACGTGAGTCTAGCGGAGAGTTTGCGCATGGCCTCTCTTTACCCTGCGCAATATCTTGGCTTGTCCCAAAAGGGGCATCTAAGATCGGGTGCTGATGCTGATTTCGTGGTGCTCGACAGCGATTTGATTGTGAAGCAAACCTATATTGGTGGTCAGTTGTTATAACTGATTTGCAATTGAATAGTGGGCCGAAATGGCCGTTTAAGTTTCCCTGATAAAACCCCGCAGCAGTACCGCGGGGCTTTGTTTTTTTAGCTTAACCGGTATTTGGTTAAGCATTGGTGGATCGACAACTCAGGAAGTTAGAGTAGTGTGCGTAATGATGCAGTCGCGATTGCAACGCGCATCAAAACTCACCTTGAGGCAAATGGATTTGCGTGATTGAGCGCTCCATAGTAAATGTTTTCACGTGGATAAATAACAATGACAACGAATAATAAGCCAAAGCGACTTGCGTCTTTAGATGCCTTACGCGGCATGGATATGTTCTGGATCTTAGGTGGCCAGTCTATTTTTGCGGCACTGTTTGTACTAACTGGGTGGCAAGGGTGGAAGGCGTTCGAAGCGCACACGCTGCACAGCCCTTGGCATGGCTTCACTTTTTATGATCTTATCTTTCCACTATTTATCTTTTTATCGGGTGTGGCGATGGGCTTGTCACCTAAACGTATCGACCATCTGCCCTTTAATGAACGTAAACCGTTTTATCTCAAAGCACTGAAGCGCCTTTTGTTACTGTGTGCTTTTGGCGTGTTATACAACCATGGTTGGGGAACTGGGATCCCAATGGATCCTGACGGTATTCGCTACGCCAGTGTATTAGGTCGTATCGCGTTTGCTTGGTTCTTTTGTGCTTTACTGGTTTGGCATACCAGCTTGCGAACCTTAGCCTATGCGGGTTTAGGCATATTGTTATTTTATTGGTTACTGCTTTGCTTTATCCCGGTTCCTGGTGGGCAAGCGGGGGACTTAAGTGCAAATGGTGTTGGTAGTTGGAATGCGTTTATTGATACGTATTTTCTACCAGGGATCAGTTATCAAAACCGTCCGGTTGACCCAGAAGGTGTGCTGTCAAGCTTACCTGCCATTGTAAACGCTATCGCAGGTGTATTTGCTGGTCGTGCGATTGCCAATGCACAAACGCAAGGAGAGTGGAAAACCGTTGGTATTTTGGCAGCCTCAGGTGTACTCGTCTTAGCACTAGGTTGGCTTTGGGACATGCAATTTCCAGTTAATAAAGAACTGTGGACAAGCTCATTTGTGCTAGTAACCGTTGGCTGGAGCGCAATTCTACTTGCGGTATTTTACGCGATAGTAGATGTACTGAGTTTTCAGCGTTGGGCGTATCCATTTGTTATTATTGGGGCTAACTCCATTATTATTTATTTAGCATCAAGCTTAGTGAATTGGACCTTTATTAGTAAAAGCGTATTCGGTGGCGTGATCGCCTCAGTGCCAATTGCGTGGCAACCATTAATTGCTGTTTTTGCGCTACTGGCGGTACAGCTTTTAGTGCTGCATTGGATGTATAAACGCCGTATTTTTGTAAGTGTATAATAATCACAAGCCTTCTTCCAAAAAGCCCACCGTTTTGGGCTTTTTAACATCTTTCGATTGCATAGAGTAAAAAATATCCATATTTTTTTTTCACTTTTGCTTTACAAGCGAATTATTTCTGATAATAATGACAGCGTTGTCATAATGGTAATAACCTAATGTTGTGTATCCCAATTAGGTTCGATCTGACCTTGCTTTGATTGCACGCGAGGCAAGGCTCAGATCCCATTTTATTCTAATCATCTCAACATTTGGTTAATCGTATGCAAGTAGTCATTTTAAAAGACGCTGCCGAAGTGGCAGCATATGGTGCAGACATTTTTACAACGCAATTAAAGCGTAAAGCTAACTCTGTGTTGGGATTAGCGACGGGTTCAACACCGGTCGCTTTGTATCAAGAATTAATTAAGCGTAACCAAGCGAACGAAATCAGTTTTGCTGAAGTTACCAGCTTTAACCTAGATGAATATTTAGGCTTAGATGGCTCGCACCCACAAAGTTATCGTTACTTTATGCAGCAGCAGCTGTTTGACCATATCAACATTGATAAAAGTAACACGCACGTACCGCCGGGGGATGCAAAAAATCCAATTACGGCGTGCGGCGAATATGAAGCGCGTATTAAATCGGCTGGTGGTATTGATGTACAACTGTTAGGTATTGGCAGAAATGGCCATATTGGCTTTAACGAGCCGTCTTCAGGCTTAACGTCACGCACTCGGGTTAAAACCCTAACGAAAGCGACGATTGATGATAACGCCCGTTTTTTTAAAGCAGATGAGTACCAACCTCACTTGTCAATCACTATGGGTATTGGCACGATTTTAGATGCTAAAAAAGTCGTGTTATTAGCGACTGGTGAAAATAAAGCTGATGCCGTTGTTGCTATGGTGGAAGGCCCGTTAACGGCAGCGTGTCCGGCTTCGGCACTACAAATGCATCGTGATGCTGTAATCGTCATCGATGAAGCTGCGGCATCTAAGCTAAAAGATATTGAATTCTATAAGCATATTGAAAACGAAAATCAAAAGCTGTTGGACTATCTTGCCTCTCTGTAGTGTGAAATCACACTGTAGTTTTCAAAAGCCCATTTATGGGCTTTTTTTTTGCCTGTACCTTTGTGCTATGGTAGCTTTAAGGTCTCGCCGAGGTGGATAAATTGTTCCAAAACACGAAGGGATAGGGGCTTGCTGTATTACACTCAAATGACGTTGGACAGAGCATCTAACGAAAGAAAAGATCAAAACTGGTTATTATCTCAAATGGGTGACAACAGTCGCTGGTTATTAATTCAAGACGACGCTAATTTAGTGCATGCCCGAGATAATGAATTACACTATCTTTCTCGCACAGAAGTCGCTGATTTAGCACTTCAAGACGCGATATTCTTAGGTCGTGACGAAGCGCACAGCTATTTTGCGCTTGATGTCTCCAAACAACAAGAAAAGCTTTCTTTTATTGACTCCGAATCAGAATTTATCGATATGCGCCAAGTGGGTCGTAACTTACCAAAGCAACAGGGCTCAATTGGTGTGCTTGCACGAGGCTTATGTTACTGGCATAAAACCCATTGTTTTTGCGGGCGTTGTGGGCAACCCAATAAAATGGTTGAAGCAGGTCATGCAAGACGTTGTGTTAACCCTGAATGCCGCCATATGACGTTTCCACGTACAGATCCCGCCGTTATCATGCTTGTCACTCATGTTTTCCCTGATGGCGTTGAACGCTGTTTGTTGGGCCGTCAGGCTGTTTGGCCAGAAGGTGTATTTTCGACGCTGGCTGGGTTTGTTGACCCCGGCGAGACGTTAGAGCAAGCCGTGATAAGGGAAGTGATGGAAGAGGCGGGGGTTGAAGCATACGACGCCACTTATATTGCCTCACAGCCTTGGCCGTTCCCGTCTTCACTTATGCTTGGGTTTATCGCGAAGGCGAAAACCACAGAGATTTTTGTCGAGCAAGATGAGCTTGAGCAAGCTAAATGGTTTTCACGGGCGGAGCTTAATACATTTTCAGAGTGGGGTGATACAAAGCCCGGCTATAAACTCACCAGAGAAGACTCTATCTCCAGATATTTAGTTGAATACTGGCGTGCACAATCAGAAGAGTAATTATGAAAAAGCATACTAAAATCGTTGCTGCTGGAAGAAAAGCAGAATATACCAAAGGGGTAGTAAACCCAGTTGTTCAGCGCGCCTCTACCGTAGTTTTTGAGAGTGTTGCCGAAATGCAAGAAGCGATAAAAGGCCGTGGACATCGCACCCTGTTTTACGGCCGCCGTGGCACCAATACCCATTTCGCCTTGCAAGATGCCATTACTGAGCTTGAAAATGGTGCGGGTTGCGCCTTATATCCGTCTGGTGCTGCTGCTATCGCACAGTCACTACTGTCATTTTTAAAAGCAGGCGATCACCTGCTGATGGTGGATACTGCCTATGAACCAACCAGAGATTTGTGCGATAAGTTGTTAAAAGGTTATGGTATCGAAACCACTTATTATGACCCTATGGTTGGCGCTGGTATTGACGCGTTAATTCAAGACAATACCAAAGTGTTGTTCTTAGAGTCTCCAGGTTCAATCACCATGGAAGTTCAAGACGTGCCAGCGATGGTTGAAGTTGCAAAGCGCCGTGGCGTTATCACTATGCTTGATAATACGTGGGGTAATGGCTGGCAGTTTCGTCCGCTCGATCATGGTGTTGATATCAGCATTCAAGCCGCAACCAAGTATATTGTTGGGCATTCGGATGTCATGATGGGGGTTGCCGTTGCAAATGAGCGCTATTGGCCTGAGCTTAGAGAGCACTCGTATTTACTTGGTCAATGTACCTCTGCAGATGATGCCTATTTAGCACTACGTGGGTTACGTACTATGCCTGCAAGGTTAAAACAGCACGAGCTGTCGGCAATGACAGTGGCGAAATGGCTCGAAACGCATCCGCTCGTGGACCACGTTAGACATCCCGCTTTTGAGACTTGCCCAGGCCATGAATTCTTCAAGCGAGACTTTGATGGTAGTAATGGTTTATTTTCAATCGTAATGAAAGAAGGTAGCCAAAAGGCGATTAACCGCTTCTTAGATGCCTTATCCCATTTTAAAATGGGTTTCTCATGGGGCGGCTATGAAAGTTTAGTTACAGCTAATAAAACCATGGAGCATTTGCGATCAACCACAGGTTGGGCATTGGGCCCCGTGATCCGCCTTCACATTGGTCTTGAAGACGTAGAAGACTTGATAGAAGATTTAGAACACGCACTTAAAGTCTACGAAAAAAACCTCGGTAAATCTTAAAATTTCGGTTCGACTTATTGGTATGGGGTGCTTCATTTTAAGTGAGCTACCTCGGACTTATTTATACCATTTTGAAGGTCGCATGTTTTTCATCACCTTGACCCAAGTAGTGCCATTACCTAATACTTCCGTTTCATAATTCTCCAAAATTTGTAGACGCAGGTCATATAAAGCTAGTTTTATGGCGTTGAAAGGAGTAACTTTATTTACGTATTTTTGCCAGCTTTACATAAATAATACATAGGAAATTTCAAGGAGAATTATATGATGGAAGTAATGTGGAGTAGTATCAGCGTCATAAGTGCGCTTGTTTACATAGGTTTTATTTTTTTATGTATACCAATTCCCCTCTTTATTTACCTTATTTCAAAGCGAGTCAAAGAAATGAGAGATTTAGCGGTGGAATCAAGGATGGAAATTAAAGAGATCAATGCCAGTTTGAAGTACTTTAAGCGTAAGTACAGGGAATCTATAGAGGAAGGTAATATTTAAGACTTACGTCACAAGAGTATTGCAACCCAAATTCAAGGAAAAGTGATGAAATTAAATTTATTGATTATGTTACCGGTAATCTCACTCAGCGCTTGTGTAGTGATGCCAGTTCAAGATACCGCTCACACCAACAAGTGCGAGATTTCATCGGATAGAAAAACCCTAAAGATAGTCGATGTTGCAGACGAAACCAATACGTATTATTCCGTGAGTGGAATTATATTAACGCCGATACTCGTTCCTACTACTGCTATTATTTCGGGAACTTATGTGCTGGCAAATAATGCCTATCGTCTTGGGGAAGAGACGATAAAATGCGAGAGCAAATCTTAAAACCAACTACAGATTTGTATAATTGTTGCGTCGTGTTTTGTATTTGAACATAGCGCAACGCCTCAAAACCACTTGTGCGAGCACCTTGGTTTGCTGTGTTTTTACTTATATAAAGTTTCTAACCTTCAGATATCGCCTTTTTACAACTATCTTCTAATGTATTGAAAAATATAGATTTTTTAATGCTTTTGAGTTGTTTACGTTTAGTTTTTCCCATTCAGAGCGAACGTCCATATATGTCACTTATTTTCTCCTTATTTTCCTCTCAAGTAGGCTAACGCGTTAAGTGCAATTTTTTGTGTGTTGATAGCCACATTTCGTTTGTTGGCAAGGAAGACTAAAAATTGTGTAACCTCTTCCGTTCCCATTGTCTCAGGGTGACGCTTGTGGTAAAAGTTAATGAATCCCTTAATCCAATATAGGTAGGTTTTTTCTGTACTAATGCTGTAACCACGTATACACATTTCTTCCTGAAGACCTTTCAGAAATGGGCTTTTTAGACTCATGATAACTGCTTACCTTATGTGGCTGTGTACATATACAGTGTTATCTGAAGTTCTCGGATATCAAGGAAAATAATGAAAAAAATTTTGCGCGTTTACGTATGAATAAATAAAAAATGTTACTTTTATCAATAGGTTATTTTTTTTGATTTGAGATAATAGGTTTGGGAAACGCGCATGCGCATTTTTCCAGATGGTATATTTAGCAGAATGCTGATAAGTTCTTTGCATACTGATAGTTAACTGTGCGCGTTTTCATTGGTCCAACGAGGTAAACGCGCATGCGCACGAATAAAATGTTAGCTTTCTTTAGCATAAGGAGAATACCGATGAAAAATGATGTAAAGGAGTTGCTCATTGTTCAACAGCAAAATTTTTTCTATTCAACGGTAATTAAACTAATTATCGCTGGGCTAATGTGTATAGGTGGTTTTGTTCTGCTTATTCTAGGTGTCACAGGTTCTGTAGAAATTGTGGTGAATGCTGTAGATATACAAGGTAAGTTGGTAAATGCTAGTCCGGGAATTGTTTTTGTGTTTTTGGGGATGCTCATAATTATTAAAACCCATCACAAATCACATCAAATTGTTAAGCTAGATAGTGAAGGCACTATACGAGAGTTTGATGGTGGGCTTGCTCACGGAATGACGTATACGCAAAATAAAGAGCAACTCAAGACTTCTAGGGATAAAGATAATGTAAATTGGTATAAAAAGCTGTTGTAACAAAAGCTAACAAGTCGTTTAAAAGGACAAAAAACAGTTGGCTTTTGTTCCTTCGTCACTAATTTTAGCCAACTATTTTATTGCCTATTAACGAGGCGTTAGCAATATTATTTAAATGGAGTGGTAGATGACGAAGTGTCCAATTTGCTCTAAAAATAGACCACTAGAATCACATCTATTTGAGCTTTCGGAACTCTGTAAATATTTAGGTAACTCAGTTGAGTTTACTCAGCATGGCACTACTCGCATAGTGAAAACATCAGTTATAGGAGACTGGTTAAAACTTGCTGCTCATTTAAAAAGAGTTGATATGGAGTGGTGGCGATATAGAGATGAAGTGTCAGAAATGTATTGTCCTTCAGATATTGACGATGAGGCGCTAGATGAGGAACATTTCACACAATACTCTACAGCATTAACTCGTTTTATGTACGTTGCAAATGCAATGGAAGAGGCTTATCGGTTTATTGATAAGGAGTATCATTCTTTGGATGTTGTTACTAATATGCCACAGAATAAACGGCTTCGAGAGCCAAGCATGAGAGCAACAGTGGTAATTGACCTTCTTCCCAAAGAGTCTTTGCCTGACAATTTTTTTCATATAATGAAAAACTTAGAGATAACTTTTAGAAAGTATATTGACCACTTTTCTTTAAGAGTCAATGGTATAGATGATGTGAAGGAAACCGATAATAGCGCTGGTTTGCATTTTATCAGAAATCTTCGAAATCACATTGCTCATGGTGTCTTCCCAATAATTGACAATCCAGAGTATTGGGGAGGTGAAGACAAAAAGAGAAACTTGTTGAATCTCCTTTTTCACGCTTCCAGGGCAAGTGCTGTTTACATTCAAGCAATTCTCTTTAACTTTAACGAAGGTTTCCAGTTTCACGACTACTTTTATATGAGAGATGTATGGGATGAAGAAGGCGACTATTTTGAAAGTAATTGTACTGTCGAAATAGCAAAATCTTTGCATTTGGCTGGTACGTACAGTTTTTCAGATCCTGTTGCGTCATATTGCTAATACGGTAAATCGCTCGGTAAATCGCTGACACCCACCACTAATTTGCGGTAAATCGCTGACACCCACCACTAATTTGCACCTTTCTAAGATACCGCCTAAGCTTTAATTCTGCACTCAAAGGATTGAGGAAACCAAACTATGGCTACTGCCCGTAAAAAGCAAATCAGTTTAACCGACACCAAATACTACCACTGTATCTCCCGTTGCGTAAGGCGTGCGTTTCTGTGCGGTGAAGATAAATTTACTGGCAAATCATACGAACACCGCCGGGATTGGGTTGAAGAAAAGCTATTGATGTTGGGGTCTGTGTTTTGTATTAATGTCAGTGCTTATGCCGTGATGAGTAATCACACTCACATTGTTTTATACGTTGATGATACAAAGGCTAAGCGCCTGTCGGATGAAGCGATTGTGATACGGTGGCACAAGTTGTTTAAAGGCAATTGGATAAGCCAAAAATTTACTGAAGGTGAGCCACTCAATGAGTCGGAGCAGTTGATACTCAATGAGCATGTCGCCAAATACAGAGAAAGGCTCGCAGATATTAGCTGGTTTATGCGAGTACTCAACGAAGATATCGCCCGCCGAGCAAATAAAGAAGATAATTGTACAGGTCGGTTTTGGGAAGGACGATTCAAATCCCAAGCACTACTGGATGAAGCTGCACTGGCTGCCTGCCTCGCTTACGTAGACCTAAACCCCATTAGAGCCAAAATTGCCGCAACGCCTGAAACCTCAGACTACACCAGCATCAAAAAACGCATCGACCATGCAAAGCTGGGAAAACAACCAAAAAGCCTACTACGCTTTGCTGGCAGCCCACGAAAACATATGCCAAAAGGCCTGCCTTTTGAACTCAAATCTTATATTGAGTTAGTTGAACTCACAGGCCAGTGCATTCGAGCCGACAAGCGAGGCTATATCTGTGAGTCTCAACCCATTCTTACTCGATTAAATATCGAACCGGAGAACTGGATAAAACTCACTACGCAATTTTCTCGGGCATTCCACGGTGCAGTTGGACGAGAGCGAACAATAACCGCTTACTGCGAAACACTTCAAAAACGACGACGGACAAACCTAACAAACTGCGAGCGCTTGTTGGCTTAGCAAAACTCACATTCTCAACGCTAGAATTTCATACTGCTGTATTTGCAGCGCGTTGTCGTGCGTGATAATCCTGTTTTAGTGTAGAGATATGCTTGAGTGCTAAAAAATAACCTATTGATGAGCGTTTTTGACCAACGTGATGGAAGTATTTTCATACTTTTTTACTTGGCCTCCTCAGATCGGGTGTTAATGATAGTAATGAAAGTGGGTGTCAGCGATTTACCATCTGAAGTTCTCGGATATCAAGGAAAATAATGAAAAAAATTTTGCGCGCTTACGCATGAATAAATTAAAAATGTTATTTTTTATCAATAGGTTATCTATCTGCGATTTGAGATAATAGGTTTGGGAAACGCGCATGCGCATTTTTCCAGATGGTATATTTAGCAGAATGCTGATAAGTTCTTTGCATACAGGTAGTTAACTGTGCGCGTTTTCATTGGTCCAACGAGGTAAACGCGCATGCGCATGAATAAAATGTTATACACCAAAGGAGAATTAGCGAGTAATGGAGTTTCCAACAAATATACAAGTAAATATAAATGTTTCTTCACTCTCCGGTGTAGAAGCAAAGGAAATCTCGGTACATAGTGGTATTACCACTCTCTTAGGTCCGAACGGCTCAGGTAAAACTCAACTAATGAGAGCATTGAAACAAGCCATTAGTCCTCATTCTAGCGCGAAAAAGGTTAGATATATTTCAGCAGGAAGGTTAGGCCCACTTGAGACTTATCGCTCCAACTATGACGGACAAAGGGGTGGCCGTATTCGATTTGATGATGCCCAATACGGTAATAAAATGTCATTAAACTATCGTCACGAAAATGAAACTGTCTTGGGTGACTTTGGAACCCTTTCCGAAAGACCTGATATTTTAATTAAGATTCAGGAACGTCTTAAAAAGCTATTTAAAAGAAACATCTTTATTGAGTGGGATGGTGGGCACCTAAGAGTTAACTTTACTAGAGTTGATTCTGATACAAATAACTATTCCTCCTCAAGAGAAGCAAGTGGGTTACTGCATCTGACAGCTATCTTGGCAGCGATATATGATGATGAGGTTGGCGCAGTCTTAATCGATGAGCCAGAAGTTTCATTACACCCTCAGTTGCAGTCATTTCTATTGCAGGAAATAAAGAAGGTTGCAGGAAACCCAGAGGAAGATGGTAAGAAGTTAGTTGTTCTATCTACTCATTCGACCGAGTTTGTTGAGTTAAATTCAGTTGACGAATTGGCATCAATCGTATTTTGCAACGATGTATTTACAGCTCCGATACAAATTGACCCACAGCTTCCAGAATTTAGGAGTAGAAAGATACAGGCATTGCTTTCAAGAATCGGGCAAGAACATAAATTAGCACTTTTCTGTCATTCGCCATTATTGGTTGAGGGCCCTAGTGATCAAATTATGTGTTCGTCAATTAGTAGAAAGATGTCATTAAATACTGAAGCCGCTGGATCCCAGATACTGCCAGTCACAGGTAAGGGGCAATTTCCTGTAGTAATCAAGTTGATGCGCCTAATTGGTAAGAACCCGGTAATGATGGGAGATGCAGATGCTCTAACTGATAATTTAGATATTATCAGCTCGTTTACTTCTTTGCCTCAGGCAAATTCAATTGCGTCAGAAATGGGGCACCGGGACGCACCTACGTTTTCTAGAAATGTATACAATGATTTTTCTAATTTAGTAGATTCAAACTGGAGTGATATTGAGCCATTTGCTTCTTTACATTCCTATTGGGTCCATCGAGATCTGGAACGAGATGAAATAATTGCAAAAAGAAGAGCTGCTTTTTGCTGGCTTATGGGGGCAGAGCAGCCTCAATTAAATGATGTAACTAATAGCCAAGACTGGTCTTCGATTAAAACGAGACTGTTAATGCTTCTAGGAATGCTGGAGAAACTAGGCTGCTTTATTTTGAGGCTTGGAACGATAGAGTCTTACTATCAATATTCAGACCAATTAACAGCAGATGAAAAGCCAAATGCAGCCTCCCATGAAGCCACGTCAATTCTGTCAATGGAGACTAGTGCTATAGAAAATAGTTATGGTGATATAGTTAGAGCAATCAGGTATGCATCTAATGCAGAGGAAATAAATGAAGCTGAAGCAATTAGAGAAATTGTATTGGCGATCACAACTCCAGCTCTCGCCATGATCTCCCCATCAACGACTGAGGCTGAATTAAAGTCGTCAAGCAGAAATATGTTTGGAGCAAAGTCTGATTTATTTAATCTTTCAACAAAAATTGAGAATAATGAAATTTATTTGGTCGTTGAACTGAATACAAACATTCTTGAGGTAGAGGGGTTCCCCTTAGAAATAAGGAAGGGTGACAACCCAATTGATGAAGTTAACAGGCGACTAAATCTTACATAGATGTATAACAAAAAAATGCAGCCGACGCTGAATAAGCGCGGCTGATTTTGGCGTTAACCCATAGAAATTTTTATGCGAAATTCGCCTAATACAGCCGACGACCAAAAACATTTCTGTCCAAATACTAGTCGGATGAGCATCCGTTATTGCAATTGGGTTTAAGATATGGAGTTGCTGTTGGACGGCCGAGTTTGGCACTTATATTTGATTAAGCCCTAATAATCAAACCTAGCAGATAAAGTTAAGGTTTATTCACCTTAAGACTGTTCACCTTCAAAATAGTGATGAAGAATTCGGATCAAGCCTAGGCTTGATCCGGTTTTCGCTTAATGTTGTGGCTGTGGTGGGAAGTTAGCCAGCAACTCTGAAATGGTTTTGTTAATTGATGCTGTTCTTTGCTCAGGTGATTGGTTGCTACGCAAGCGGCCTTCTTTTGCACCGCGCCAAACTAGCTGATTAGATGCTTTGTCTATCATATCGAGTACTAGCGTACCTACTTCATATTCACGTGTTGTGGTCTGTGTTTGCCAGCCAATACCCCAGTAATTCCAACGCGCGCCATACGTGGTGTGAAGCGAGTCAGATTCAATTTTTGTATCAACTGATGCGTGATAGTTAACCAGTAAGTCAGCCGATTGCGGATCGGTGAGGGTGAAACCTTGTTTGCTCATTTCGTTTTGAATTGCACTGCGGATCCGCTTTTCCATTAAGTCATTGACTTGGTATTCACGACCATTATTTTTTAGGTCCGCTTCGGGTGACCAAGCATAGGTTTTGTAGTTAGCGAATTGTACAGACTTATCATAATCCCAATCAGGGGTTTTGGCGCAGGCCGCTAACATCAGCACCAAAGTGGCGATAACAATATTCTTAAACATGTGTCTTTACTCCTTAGTCGGATGTCTGCTCTACCTTAACGTGTTAAGGCGTTAAATGGTAGAGACAAGCATCCTTTAATAATTGTATCTAAGACATTAACTTGAGATTAATGTTCCACTTCAATCCAGTCTTTTTCATCCACCCAGTTTTGGCTACCTTGTGCGACATTGCGGATCGGCACCAAGTAGTCACAGCTGATCTGTGGTTTCACCGATGCAAAAATTGGTACAAACCCAAAGCTTAGTGCGGTTTCGATAATGGCCTTTTGGTTTTGTGGGTCGATATCCGCAGCTTCATCGATGTAAATTGGGATACGATACATTGCTTGCTCTTGATCAGATAATAGATAGCGGATAAATAGCATGCCACATAAAAGCTTGATGGTGATCCGCGTACCGTTTGAGCCGGCCGAGTCAATTTTATCAAAGTGCTCGGTTTCACCCGCGCGGTTGACCACTTCAAAGCGAATGTCGAAGAGATCGGTTAACGTCAATCCCGCTTTATCACTTGCAAGTTTGATGATGTGATCTTTCGCCTCATTGACAGACTTTTCCGAGCTAGGCTGCTCACTAAGTAAGTCTAAGCTTTCGCCTTTTTCATATAAATCTGAAGTGCTAATAATGGTATCTATACTATCAACTAGCATCTTACGAGGGATGACATTGATTTTGAATGCCTGCAAGTTAGAGATACGATGCTGGCTTATGCCTTTGTTAAAGCTGTTCATCTCTCGGCGTAAGCGGTCTAAGTCTTGACGCAATCCTTTAATGGTTGCGGCCACTTCAGTGAGCGCCACTCGTGCTTGTTTATCGACGGCATCTCGTTCGTTATCTAAGTTATGATACGCGCTGATCAGCTTTTGATACTTAATAGTAACGTCTGACTCGTTTTCAAACTTAGTGATCCCAGCATTGTAGATATGCAAATAGGTATTACGCACATTAACGTCTAAGTTTCGAAGCTCATTACAGTCTTTATTAAACTGGTGGATCACTTCAGACAGGTTATCAAAATCTAGATTAATGTCGATTTCGTACGGTGCCAGCTTACCCGAATATAGGTCTAGTGTGTGATCGATACGTTCTGACTTCACTTGCTTTAGGCGGTCGGCTTGGCGTACCAATAAGTCTTGCTTGCTTTTAATGATAGAGCGGCGGTCTGAAATCGAACCGGCATTACGTTGAATATCATGCAAATATTCATCAACTTGCTCTCGTTCCATCTCTAGCTGCTCTTTTAGTGCTTGTTGAGCATCGACCGATTGCAACATGGTTTGATATTGCTCAAAGCGTTTCATGGCCGCTTCGGTAGCCATGAGTTCATCATAAAGCGCATCACGTTCTTTTTGTTTTTCAGCGACGTTTGCAGCTACTTCACGCTGCTGCTTTAAGTCGTTAAGCGACTGTTGTAGTGACTCCAGCTGTGCTTGCAGTTGGGCTTTGTTCTCACCGCTTTGCATTTGTACTGGACTCAGTTTTTTCAACTTAACGGTAGCGCCAGGTACTTTAAGCTCACCGCCTTGAACTGACTTAGATAGGGACTCCAAAAATGCGCCAAAGGCATCTTCGTCGGTGATATCAATTTCACCTTGAGAGGTGGTTGAAAACGATAATAAATCTGGATTCAAGATCCGTGAGATCTCTTCCACTTCTTTTAAAGAAAGATCTTCACGCATACGAGTAAACAGGTTGAACTCAAGGTTCTTGAGTTGCAGTTTTAAACTCTTAATCTGCTTTTGCGTTTCGTTGATGCGAAAATCAAGGGTATGGAGACTTTGCCCTTGTGCACTATTAATAGAGAAGGAAAGTTGCTCATATTCCTTTTTCAACAGCGTTAAATTGGTTTTAAGCGTTGCATGATTAGTCAGTTCAAATTCACGCTTTAACGCGTGGAAATCGGTAAACCATTGCTCGATTTGGGTTTGCTTACGCTCGATATCGCGAGACTGTTGGACGTACAGCTGCTGCTTAGACTCAAATTCGCGCTTTTCGGCTTCGATGTCTTCTAGCTGTGTTGCCAGCTCTGCAATTTGCTCGTTGTGATAGTTATCATATTCAACCAAAGCTAAATCGAGTTTCGGTGCGTAAGCCGCCAGTTTACCTTTTAATACCGCTTCATTTTCAAGCATTTTCTCAAGGGCTGAAATTGGCTCTTGCATTGACTCCAGCGCATTTAGTTCACGACGCGCACGGTTAACCTTATCAAAAGCGCGACGCCAGACTTCATAAAAGTCGACTTTCGAGTTCGACATATGACGTTCAAACACCTTGAGCATAAAGCGTTTTACGTCTTGCGCGCCGAGTTTATGCAGATTCAGAATACGACGGAATATTTCTTTGTATACAGGCGCATCTTGGACATTATTCAGTGGGATCATCTTCAGGTTGATATCGCCATCAAATGGTGTGGCGCCACCTGTGAGTAGGGCATTAAGCTCTTGTGCTTTTAGTTCTACAGGCTTAAGTTGTTTTTCCTGTAAGTGATTAAATAGCTTAGTGTACTTGATGATACTTTTCCCTTCGGTGTAATCATCAAGATTGAGTTTGCCTTGATAGCAAAAAAACTGATGCGCATAACCGGCAATTTTACCCAGCCCCGCAACGCCAATGACCACATCGCCGTGGGGGAGGTTGGCTTCAAGCAAAATATAGGATTGATCAGAAGAGAAGTAGAACTTACGTGTTTCTTCTAAATCGTGTCCATCCCATTCAGTCAGTCTTAAATCGTTGATAAGTGGAAACTGCAGCGCATTGATCACCGAGCTTTTACCGGTGTTATTCGGAGCGCAGATAGACGCGCTTTTATCCAGAGGAATGACACACTTAGCGTATCCGGCGGTATTTAATAATGCTAGTTTACTTAAGCCGTACAACTGCTCGCTCATAGCTCGTCCTCAATATCATATTGTTCTTCGTTTACTTCCATTAGCGCGTCAATGTAGCGATAAATTGGTGCAAGTAGCATAAAGCCTTGTTCAACCTCACGGGCTAGACCCAATCTCACCATACGTAAAAACACGTCTTTTCTGAGATCTGAGCCCGAAAAAATCTCCAACTGGTCAAAAAGATGCTTATTGAGCTGCACTATGGTTTGCATTAGCTCTAAATCGCAGCTTTCATCAAATAGTACGCGAAGCGGATCTTTACCTTGGTTGGCATAGTGCTCAATCAAAATATAAATGGTTAAGGCAATCGCGCGGGAAATTTTCCCCATATTTGGCGTACTTTCATCGCTTGCCAAATAATAAAAGCCACGGGCATCGTGCTGTAAGTCATGGCCTAAAGCTGAAAATAGCGCTTGATAGCTATCAATTTGCTGATCTAATTCTTGCCAAAGGGTCGTGTCTTGCTCACTGATATGATACCCGCTCACCAGTTTTTTATTGATGGCTTGGAGCTCGTTGAGCATATCTAAGTTAATTGTCGTCATAATGCTAATCTTGTTTTGCTTTGGCACTAAATGGATATAAGGAGAAGGTATGCGATGCGATAGTGATCTTACTCTTTTGTTGCTCTTGGCTAAGTGCCAAGTCAGATTCGTTGATCAGCTTTTGATAAAGAAACAGCATTTCGTCTGCTTCAAGATCAGGGTAGCTATCGCTTAAAAAGCCTAATAGTGCCTGGCGCTTTTTACCGGTTTGTTGAAATCTCGTTTTTACCGAGTTGTAATCTGGAATGTAAGGGCTTTGATAAGCTGGTACATCGTCTTGATCGGGCAGCTGATATTCTTCATGTTCAAACTCAACGAGACTTGCCATATAAGCGACCATGTGACGCTTTTGCCCAAGGTTAAAACGTTGAATGTCTGACACAAATTCTGGTTGAACTGGTGAGAGTAAACGGTCAACGCCGCGCTTTCTAATTTGTCCAAGGACTTTAGAGGCTTGCCGTGTAATGAGTGTATTGCGGCGCAGTTCTTCACGTAACGGCATGAGGAGATCGGCACTGCGGCTTAAGCTTTCTCTACCAATGAGGTGCATATCTAAAATACGTGTTCTGAGCTGCTCCAGCATACGTTTGTCTGCAGCGCCACGGCCTAACTGTTCAATCTCGTCAATTTGCTCACTGACCTGAAGCTCTATTTGATCAAAGCAGCGTTGGAAAGGGCCGTGAATATCGACCATTTCCAGCATAGGTTCGATATATTCGTCAAACGCTTCCAATACCGCTTTATATCTCATGCCAAGAGACAGCGTTGAGGTGTCTGATTTGGCTTGCTCCACGAGGTTCATGATAGCGCTTTCGTTATGCTCGAACAGCTTAACAATTTTACGAACGCGTTCGTCCATAATGCGGCTAAAACGGCGTAGCTCAGAGTAGTCAGCCTCTTCACCGGCTTGTGCGATGCGATTACCTAATCTTTCTAAGTCTTTTACCAGCACCGTGATCTCTTCCGCTAAACCAAGGCTTTCTTCTTGCAAGAGGAAGCTGGCAAAGTCAGCGATTGCACGGTTGATCTCTAACTGTGAGGACTTAGCTAAAGGAATAATAATTTCTTGCTGGAGTAATCGATTGGTTTCTTTATAAATTCGTTCACTCGACCAGCTTGGGTTTTTCTGTTTTAGGATGTTTTGTACATCTTTTAGACTGAAATCAGCGAGCTTAAATCGTTTAAAAAGTAGCTCCAACACATTCCAGTGCTCATTTATCGTATTTAATAATTTTTTAGCTGGGATCATAACTTTCCAAGGTATAGTAGCTAGGCTACATCACAACTTCATCAATTTGTCACAAAATGTTTATCGTACGTAGCATGGGGACTGTGATGGTGCTAGAATCCGCCGCGAAAACGAACCCACCCCTTGTTACATTTAATTACAGGTTGTTTGCGCATTATGGTCACGCCCATTATTCTAACCCTGATCGCCATCGCTTTTATACTCATCGTTATAGAAGATATTATTCACGTAAACAAGGCCAAAACAACGCTTTTTTTTGGCACTTTATGTTGGATTATCGCCTTTATCTCTCCGATTAATGGCCAAAGCCCAGAAATTGTACAAATTGAGCTAGACCACAACATTTTGGAAATCGCAACTTTATGGTTGTTTTTAATGGCTGCAATGACATTTGTTGCCTATTTGAACTCAAAAGGATTCATCCAAAATATTGTTCATCGGATCATGCCAACCCATATTAGCGAACGCAAGCTAATGTTTTTGGTTGGTGCTTTTGCATTCATATTTTCATCCATCTCGGATAATATTACTGCGACGCTTATTTCATTAGCTGTTGTCATGTCTTTGAAACTTGACCCGAAAAAGTTAATAAAATATGCGACGTTAATTATCTTTAGTGTCAATTCGGGCGGCGTATCATTGATCACCGGTGATGTAACCACCTTGATGATATTTTTGGCCGATAAAGTCACGATCCCAGACCTTTTATTGCTGATCATGCCGTCGATGTTGAGTGTATTTGTGTTAGCAGCCATGCTTTCTATTGGTATGAATGAAAAAATTACCTTTGAAAAGGCTGAATTACGCAGAATTGAAAAGACTGATATCACCATTGCGCTCATCTTCTTATCAACCATTTTTGCTACGTTATTCTTAAGCGTGCAATACCATGTACCGCCGATGCTGACTTTCTTATTTGGCTTGTCTTTGATGTTCTTAATGGCGCAATTCTTGATGCGTAAGAAGGACGTCAATAAAAAAATCATCGACTATATCCGTGAAATTGAATACGACACGTTATTGTTCTTTGTGGGTGTGCTGTTATTAGTTGGAGCGTTGAAAGAGGTCGGTGTACTGTCTAAGTTTACCGATTTATACCTGCATCTTGCACCGGAATACGCAAACTACTTGGTCGGTTTAATGAGTGCGGCGGTAGATAACGTGCCTTTGACGGCTGCGCTATTAAAAGCAGACATTACGATGACTCCAGCGCAATGGCTAACCTTTACTTATGCGACTGGCGTTGGTGGCTCTATGCTCATCATTGGTTCTGCAGCGGGGATCATTGCAATGAGTAAGGTTAAAGCCTTAACCTTCTCAAGCTATCTTAAAATGAGTATCTACCTGCTTATCGCTTATACCATTGGATATAGTGGCGCGTACTTCGCGGGTCAGCTTATTTAAGACTAATGGATTTAATTTTTTACCGCTTTGGGATAAGTTTTTCATAAATAACTTGACACCTAGACGGCTAAAAGATAATTTTCTTACATCGCCCGCATTGATTGCGGGCTTTTATTTTGCTTTTATTCAGATTAACAAAGGCAAAATAAACAGAAGAGGCGCGATGCTTAGGTAGTTAGTGTGAGGTGACGAGACCAATGACCACTAGTGAGGGAAGTATTCGCCGAGGAGAAAAGTTGCTCGTCGCAGCGATTCTTCGGTTTACGAGGCTGAATCCTCGGAACTGTCACCGTATTGGTGGAGAGCTTCTGGCAAAGGTCATTTCAAGCATTCGTCTTTCTAGAAATCCCATGCCGAGTTCTCCTTATAAAATTTGACTGTGGCAACAGTCGAGAGGAGAGAAAATGAATTCGCAGTATGTTGTAGCCAAATTTGGCGGTACCAGTGTCGCTGACTTTGAAGCTATGTCTCGTTGTGCTCATATTGTTCGTGACAACCCAAATGTTCGCGTAGTGGTTGTTAGTGCATGTGCTGGCGTAACCAATCACCTTGTCACGCTCACTCAACAAAAAGAAGATGAAGCCGGGCGTAAAGCAGTTGTGGCAGCGGTAGATAACATACAGCAGGCAATTATTGATCAAGTGTCGTTGGATGCTGATCTTGCTGAGGGTTACAAGCAAACCTTCAGTGAATTTGAAAGCCTTGCGAGTTTACCAGCACTTAGCAGACAGCAATGCGATGAAATGTTGAGTTTTGGCGAGCGTTTTTCTTCTTATTTGTTTACCCAAATACTACGTAATAACCAGGTTCAGGCATCGCGCTTTGATGTGCGCAAGGTACTTAAAACAGATAATCAATTTGGTAAAGCGAATCCGAATGTCGCAGCGACGCGTAAAGCTGCGCAAACCAATTTGGTCGCGCTACTTGGCGATACAGTGCAAGTGACACAAGGGTTTATTGGTAGTGACCAATACGGTCAGACGACTACGCTTGGTCGTGGCGGTTCTGACTATAGCGCTGCACTGTTGGCTGAGGCAATTGATGCGTCAAGTGTACACATTTGGACCGATGTTGTTGGTATTTTTAGTACTGATCCGCGTTTGTGCGCAAAGGCTAGACCAATTCCTCGTTTGAGTTTTGATGAAGCGGCAGAAATGGCGACATTTGGTGCTAAGGTGTTACATCCCGCAACTATATTGCCAGCGAGTCGTAAAGGTATTTCAGTATTTGTTGGTTCAAGTCGTGACCCGCAAGCGGGCGGCACTTGGATTGAAAAAGAGAAAACGGCGCAAGCAGGCATTCGCGCTGTGACACAACGTAAAAACCAAATACTATTGACGCTAAAGAGTCCAGAAATGCTCCTTGCTAGCGGCTTTTTGGCTCGTATCTTCACCATTTTAAGTAATTACAATATATCGGTTGACTTAGTAACGACTTCGGAAATTAGTGTCGCGCTCACACTAGATAATGCGCCGAATGCTTCACGGCCAGAGTTAGAACAAGCTTGTTTGGATGAACTTGGCGAGTTTTGTCATGTGACTGTCGAAAATAATCTTACTTTGGTGGCCATGATCGGCTCTGAAATTCAGTTGAAGAAGTGCCAACTTAACCTGATGGATGTGTTGTCAGAGTTTAATATTCGACTAATATGCCATGGTGCGAGCAAGCACAACTTGTGCTTTTTGGTTGAACAACATGAGTCAGATCAGGTTGTACAGTCAATTCATGCAAAATTACTAGAGGTCGCGTAAGTAACTCCGTTGCTTGTGTTGCACTAATAAAAAAGTTGCATTATTGAGTTTGGGGTGGCACTTTGTTGATAACGTTTAGGGTTTGTTGACCTTTAAGTTTGTTTATCCCTAGGAGTGCCATCATGAATTATAAAGACGTCTACGAGTTTTGGTTTGTTGAATGCACAGAAGTTGACTGGTGGAAGAAGTCTGCGGACTTTGATCGCATAATAAAAAATCGCTTCGGTATTTTGCACCAAATGGCGCATCAAGGTGAGCTTTCGAGTTGGAGAGCGACACCACTTGGCGCGCTGTGCGAAATCATTATCTTAGATCAGTTTTCACGGAATATATTCAGAGACACTCCAGAGGCATTTGCCAGTGACCCTCTGGCGCTATGCCTCACTCAGCATGCCATTGAAAAGGGCTATCACCGCCAGCTAAACGACACTGAATTGATGTTTTTATACCTACCCATGATGCATAGTGAAAGTCGCATCATCCATCGCGCTGCAGATCATTATTTTCGTGACCTGCCTAATTATGATTTTGAAGTCGCGCATAAAAAAATTATCGATAGATTTGGTCGTTATCCCCATCGAAATGAAATACTCAATCGTGATTCAACAGAAGAAGAAATGGACTTTCTAGAGACCCCCAACTCGAGTTTCTAAGGTGTACCGAGAACCTCTCGCATTTTCAGCGGAAGTACGTATAATCGGCCGTCTACAAAAATAATGATTGATTACAGACATGGCTCATACGCGCGATGGATTTCAAAGCCGACTTGGCTTTGTGTTGGCAGCAGCAGGTGCGGCTGTTGGACTTGGCAACATTTGGGGATTTCCCACACAAGCTGCAAATCACGGTGGCGGTGCATTTTTACTGGTTTATTTTGCGGTGATTTTCTTACTCGCATTGCCTGCTCTTTACACCGAATTGTATTTAGGCCATCAGGCACAAGCAAATCCAGTCAAAGCACTTAAAACAGCCTGGCGTGAGCGCAATCCGAAAATAGGTGCTGCAGCGGGGTATATCGGCCTTGCTGGCGCTATCGTGATGCTAAGCTTTTACTCCATTGTGGCTGGATGGATGCTATCTCATGCACTTGATCCTCTTGCGCAAATGGCTGAATTAGATGTCGCACACCAGTTTCTGAGCGGTGACTCGATGCTTAGAAACTTTATCTTTACACCACTGATGTTAATTTTGACTGCGAGCATTATTCTCAAAGGGGTAAAGTCAGGCATAGAAGCCTGGTCGCGCAGACTTATGCCGTTGTTACTGGTATTACTGCTTTGCCTTATTGGTTATATGGCGACATTAGACGGCGCAGCAGAAGGGTTTAGAACGTATTTAGTTCCGGACTTTTCAAAAATTAGCGATCCTGATTTGATCATCGCGGCGATGGGGCAAGCGTTCTTTTCGTTGTCGTTAGGTGTGGGCTGCATGATGATTTATGGCTCGTACTTAAAACCGAATGAAAATCTACCTAAGCTTACATTTAGTGTTGCAATGCTAGATACCAGTGTCGCATTTTTGGCCGGTTTACTTATTATCCCTGCAATATTCGTTGCGCAGCAAAATGGTGTTCAAGTATTTCAAGACGGCAAATTAATCGGTGAAGGCCGGTTGATTTTTGCCATTTTACCTGAGCTGTTTGCTAATATGGGTGAAGTGGGGCTATTAGTAAGCCTGACTTTCTTTGTACTTATGTCGATTGCGTCAGTAACTTCTACCATTTCTTCAACAGAAATTCCGGTGTCGTTTTTAGTTGAAAATCATGGCTTTAATCGTAAGCAAGCGACCTGGTTGGTTACGTTGGTTATCTTATTAGCATCAAGCACGATTATTCTAAACTTTGATTGGCTGTTCGAGTTGGTGATCAGTCTATTCACGCAATATCAGCTACCATTGATGGGACTGTTCTACTTTATTACTGTTGGTTGGGTTTGGAAGCGCGGTAATCAGCTCCACTTAGAATCCCGTGGTGCACATTACTGGTTTGCTCAGTACGTTAGATTTGTTTGTCCAATCTTAATGACCGCGGTATTTATTAACGTAGCACTGGCAAAGTAGTGGCGATTTTTTAAAAACGGGAAGCTTTCGCTTCCCGTTTTGATTTTGAGAACAAGGCTCAGAAATCACGTGGGGAAACGAACTCCCCAGCTTGAATGCTCTCATAAGTTCGCTGCGCCAATGAATCTAAATTGGCTAAATCTTTTCCCATTGAAGCCAGTTGGTTTGTCACTGGAATAATATCGATATCTTCAACCCCAGAAAGTTGAGCTACCCTAGCAAAAGTATATGCGTGCTTATACTTTTCGTGTTTGTAAAAGATACTGACCAGAGATGAATAGACTTCTGGGTTAGGGGTATGGCCTCTCTTGTTTAGCTCTAATACACGGTAGAGAATATCGACGGTTTTATCGTCATCTACTTTGGCGTAAAACTCTGCGAGGAAAAGCTGAATTTCGGGATCGTTTTGAACTCTAGGGTCATCCTGCATGTTCAGTAGCTTGTTCATTGCTGTGCTATCACTGTTACGAGACCAATGATAATAAAGTAGGCCTGGGTGGTTACTGCCTTTTGTTTCATTGTAAATACGTGTCATTTCTTTTAGTGCAGTGAGATGACCTTCCACTCGTGAAGTGGTTTTTTCCTTTAACTTGATGTGCTCAATTTTGGCGGCGCGAGAAACACATAGGTTGTAGCTTTCTAAATTCTGCAACAAGTCATATTTGTTTTCGTCCGTCGGTGACTTGTATTCGTGATAGCGCGCGTAGATTAGCAACGCACGTTCGTCTTTACAGTGACTGTCTTTATTCAAGTCTTCACAAAAACCAGGCGTTTCGCTACACACTTGGTTCAAGGTTAGGGTGTCGTCGCAACCAGCAAGTAGTAACGCTGCAAAAACTAGCGACTTTTTAAACGCCATAGTTTGACCTCAATGATTTTTTATAATTATAGGGGGTTACGCCCGAATAAACAGGGTAGAGCTAATAGTTTATCAGTTTAACGCAATGAATTGTTCGGTAACAGTGGAGAATCACGGCAGTTTAAATTAGAATAGCCGTGCCCATTCGGGCTATCCGTTCAAAGAAAATTGTTTATTAGGCAGAAAAAATGACCTTATCTCACGAGCAAGAATATCAAAACAGCTGGCAAGAGCGTCAAGATTATGCAGAAAGCATGCAACCCCTAATCGGTCGTCTATACCGTAATAAAGGCGTTGAAATCTCTGTATACGGTCGTCCTCTTGTAAGCGCAAGCACCATTGATGTTATCAAAGCACACAAAACAGTAGCACGCTTTGAAGAGCGCAAACTACGTCTTCGTGAAAGCTTTCCATTCTTAGAAGTGATCAGCAAAATGGAATTGGCACCGGGTCGTGTTGACCTTGGTAAGCTAGCTTATGCCTACATTTATAAAAATGCAGGTGAAGGCCGCTCAATCGAAGAGTTTTTAAATGCAGAACTTGCAGAATTACTAAACCAAGGCGCACGTCCAGAACCTCGTGACGTTGTTCTTTATGGTTTTGGTCGCATTGGCCGTTTATTAGCACGCCTACTTATCGAACGTGGCGGCTCTCACGCTGATTTACGCCTACGTGCAATTGTTGTTCGCGGTGGTCGCGATGGTGATCTTGAAAAACGTGCAAGCCTTTTACGCCGTGACTCAATTCATGGTCCTTTCAATGGTTCAATCACAGTAGACCATGAGAAAGGTGCGATTAAAGCAAACGGTAACTACATTCAAGTTATCTACGCAAACTCACCTGAAGAAGTGGATTACACGAAATACGGTATTGAAAATGCACTTATCGTAGACAATACAGGTGTTTGGAAAGACGAAGATGGCTTAGGTAAACACCTTAAGTCAATCGGTGCGTCTAAAGTGCTACTTACAGCGCCTGCTAAAGGCGACATCAAAAACATCGTTTATGGTGTTAACAACGCAGACATTCAATCTGAAGACAAAATTGTATCTGCAGCAAGCTGTACAACTAACGCAATCACACCGGTATTAAAAGCACTTAACGACAAGTTTGGTATTAAGAACGGTCACGTTGAGACGGTTCACTCTTACACTAATGACCAAAATTTGATCGACAACTACCACAAAGCTGAGCGTCGTGGTCGTAGTGCAGCACTAAACATGGTTATCACGTCAACAGGTGCTGCGAAAGCGGTTGCTAAAGCACTGCCAGAGCTTGCTGGTAAACTAACTGGTAACGCAATCCGTGTACCAACACCAAACGTATCAATGGCAATTCTTAACCTAAATCTAGGTAAAGAAACAACCGCTGAAGAGCTAAATGAATTCCTTCGTGAGTCTTCACTTTACTCTGAACTGCGTGACCAGATTGACTACACAGCATCAACAGAAATCGTGTCTACTGACCTTGTGGGTAGCCGTTATGCAGGTGTAGTTGACTCTCAAGCGACTATCGTTGATGGCGACAGAGTAGTGCTTTACGTATGGTACGATAACGAGTTTGGTTACAGCTGCCAAGTTGTACGTGTAATGCAAGACATGGCGGAAGTAAAATTCCCGAGTCTACCTCGCTAACACGAAATTTACGATAAAAAGCCAGCACCAGCTGGCTTTTTTAGTTTTTGAAACAAATTGATTGTGGTAGGCTTGCAGAAATAGGCCAGCTACAATTAGCTAACAAAAAGTTATGTAATTACTTAGCGTGAACAGCAGTGCAGCATTACACCTTTGAAGTTGTAATATTGTTCTTAATGAACGTCAAGCTAAGTATGGTAACAGTGTATTTACACAACAGTTTTTAACTTATTTAGGGAAACCTATGCGCATTACGAGTAATTTCGATAGTGGTAATATCAAGGTGGTAAAAGCAGAATCACCTGCGGATATTCAGCTAGAAATCAATAAAGACAATGAGTCTGACTTTTTTCAATGGTTTCACTTTAGACTTGAGTCTACGCCTTTTTTAGAGCACAAAATTCATATCAACCAACTACTAAACTCAGCATACCCAGAGGGTTGGGATGAGTATCACGCGGTTGCATCTTATGATCGTCAAACTTGGTTCCGTGTGCCAACCCGTTACGAGAATGGCACATTAACTATCGATTTTGAGCCTGAATGTGCTCATACCTACTTTGCTTACTTTGCGCCTTATAGTTATGAGCGTCATTTAGACTTAGTCTACTGGGCTCAAGCCCACGATACATGTGTTGTAGAGACGCTAGGTCAAACGCTTGATGGCCGCGATATGAGTTTGCTCACTATTGGTGAGCCGTCAGATGAGAAGAAAAAGATTTGGATCACGGCGCGCCAGCATCCGGGTGAAACGATGGCTGAATGGTTCGTTGAAGGTCTACTTCACAAACTATTGGATGACGAAGATCCACATGCCGCGGCACTGTTGTCGAAAGCGGTATTTTATGTCGTGCCAAATATGAATCCGGACGGCAGCGTTCGTGGTCACCTGCGTACAAATGCAAAAGGCGTAAACCTAAACCGTGAATGGCAAACGCCAACACTTGAGAACTCACCTGAAGTTTATTATGTATTAAATAAAATGCATGAAACTGGGCTGGATATGTACCTCGATATTCATGGTGATGAAGCACTTCCGTACAACTTCGTTGCGGGTAGTGAAGGTATTCCGAGTTATGATGAACGTCTACAGCGTTTGGAAGAATCTTTCAAGGCGGCACTGTTAACTATCACACCTGAGTTCCAAGATGAATTTGGTTACGACAAAGATGCACCGGGTGAAGCAAATCTTACCGTAGCATCATGTGCTGTTGGTGAAGCATTCAAAGCTTTGGCCTATACCGTTGAAATGCCGTTTAAGGACAATGCAAATCTGCCGGATCCATACTTCGGCTGGTCAGACCGACGTTCATATCAGTTTGGTCAAGATACCTTAGCTGCAATCTTAAATGTGGTTGACGACTTAAGGTAAGTATAAAGACGGGTAATCGCCATTTAGATTACCCGTTTATTTTTGTGGGTTTAAAAGAACAACAAAATAATATTTAAAGCAAATTAATATTAAAAATAAGGTAGAACACCTCAACAGGGTGTAATAACAACAATAAAGGGGAATATTCGTGGATGCGTTAGGCAGCTTATTAGATAGCTTAGATGGAATGTTAGGTGGTTCACCTTGGTTCCCGTATGTACTGTTAGGGGTAGGTTTATTTTTTACAATCTACTTGAAATTTCCACAGATCCGATATTTCAAACACGCTTGTAAAGTCGTGACTGGAAAATTCGATAAGAAAGGCCTTGAAGGGGATACAACCCATTTCCAAGCGCTAGCTACGGCGCTTTCTGGTACGGTTGGTACCGGTAACATTGGTGGGGTAGCATTGGCAATTTCAATTGGTGGACCTGCGGCATTGTTTTGGATGTGGATGACCGCATTTTTTGGTATGACAACCAAGTTTGTGGAAGTGACTTTATCTCATAAATATCGTGTCCAAACTGATGATGGCACAATGGCTGGTGGTCCAATGTACTATATGGATCGCCGCCTAAACATGAAATGGCTAGCGGTTTTATTTGCGATTGCGACCGTAATCAGCTCTTTTGGTACAGGTAGTTTGCCGCAGATCAATAACATTGCTCAAGGCATGGAGGCGACCTTTGGTTTTGCCCCGATGGCGACAGGGGCAGTGCTTTCAGTTTTACTTGCGCTCGTTATTCTTGGCGGTATCAAGCGTATTGCTGCTATCACTTCTCGCGTCGTGCCATTAATGGCTGCGATTTATATTCTCGGTTCATTTGCGGTGATTTTTTATAATATCGAAAATATCGTTCCTTCGTTCCTTTCTGTATTTGAAGATGCCTTTACAGGTTCAGCTGCTGCTGGCGGCTTCTTAGGGGCTTCTTTTGCGTATGCATTCAACCGTGGGGTTAACCGAGGTCTGTTTTCAAACGAAGCGGGTCAAGGTTCAGCACCAATTGCGCACGCTTCGGCAAAAGCCGATGAACCAGTGTCTGAAGGTATGGTTTCAATTCTAGAACCATTTATTGACACAATCATTATTTGTACCTTGACGGGATTGGTTATTTTGTCATCGGGCGTGTGGACTGAAAAGTTCGAAACCCACTTTGAGCGCTCGTCTATGGTTATTCTAGACGGTAAGTATGAGGAGTCGAACCAACAAGACCGAGAAGCACTGTATGCTTACTTGAATGGTAAAAAAGAGCACAATGTCAAGCCTTTCAATGGTGAAATTGAGGTCGTACAGGGTAAAGCGGTTACAGAAAACTTTACCGTTATCCACTCGCGCTCTATTGGTGAGCAAGTGCGTTTTGGTATTACCGAGCGTCACAAGTACACAGGAACAGTGGAAGTGAAAGACGGTTTGCCAACGGACAATAGTATTAGTTTGATTGGGCACTCTTTAGTGCACTCGGCAGAGCTGACAACAAAAGCGTTTACCCGAGGTTATTTAGGTGAAAATGGTAAATACATCGTCTCAATTGGCTTGTTGTTATTCGCATTTTCTACTGCAATTGCATGGTCATACTATGGCGACCGCGCGATGATTTATCTACTTGGTAGCCGCTCGGTTATGCCATATCGCGTATTTTATGTTGCCGGTTTCTTCTGGGCGTCGTTTGCAGACACCACATTGGTATGGAAGTTAGCGGCAGTGGCCATTGTAGTGATGACCTTACCTAACTTATTTGGTATTTTACTACTCAGAAAAGAAATGAAATCTTCGGTTAAAGAATACTGGGAAGATTTCAACAAAGAACACAAACAGTGAGCGAATTTTAATTAAAATTATCTTGTCATTTAAGGACAAGAGTTCGCAAAGGTAGTAGAATAGGGCGCCTCACAGGTGCCCTTTTTTGTATTATGGAGAAGTAACACGATGGCAATAGCACAGTGCCCAAGCTGCGGTAAATCTATTTCCTCCAAACATAAGTCCTGTCCGCATTGTGAAACCAATTTAGCAGACTTTTCTCAAGAAGACAGAGAGAGAGCGGTCTCTAGAAATCGTGTAAAACGTCAGCAATCTGTAATGAATTATTCGTTTATTGCACTGATCCTAGTGCTAGGTGGATTCTTATATATCTATTGGCAGCAGCCTGAACCTAACTCGTTTGAAATGATCGCAAGCAAAAGCGCTATAGGCATTGGTGCGGTTTGGTACTTAATTAATCGAGTCATCCTCGTTATTTTGAAAAAGAAAAAGTAGTAATGAATGTAGATAGCTTAGTTCAAAATATTACCCCTGAAGTATTCGAGCGTTTGCAATACGGCGCGTCAACTGGAAAGTGGCCTGATGGTACGCCGCTAAGCGATGCGCAGAAAGAGCAAACCGTGCAGTTAGTCATGCTATATCAAGCAAAAGTAGCAAAGTCTAATGAACAATTCACCATCAACGAAAAAGGTGAGATGGTGCAAAAATCCAAACGCGAATTACAACAAGAATTCAAAGCCGACAACGAAATAGCTAGGTTCAGTGAAAATGATCTTTAAACACCTTTTTACACCGAAATGGAAACACCCTAAGGTTGATGTTCGCTCACAAGCAGTGGACAAGTTAGACTTGAGCAAAGATGCAAGTTTATTACACACGTTGGCACTAGAGGACGAGTCAGCGCAGATCAGAAAAAAAGTACTTACGAAAGTAAATGACCTTGGTCTTTGGTGGAAAGTTTATAAGCAAGATAGCGAGCTAAAAGAGCTTGCTGAGCAGAAAATTTCGAGTGCGGTCATTAACCAAGACACCGCGCTGCAGAGCAACATTCGTGAAGAATACATTGAACGCTATGCGCCAGCTAAAACGCTTGAAAAAGTCGCGTTAATTGAAACCGATTTAGCAAATAAAGTTAAACTGCTTAAGCGCCTTGCGAACGCCACGTTAATCGAAAAATCGTTCAAAGACGGTGATGAAGCTCTTCAGATTGCCATGTTGGAACTGATTGCACAGCATTCACTCGAAAAGAGTGTCCTAAAAGCAGCCAAAGGTGAAGCGCTTACTTCTCTTAACGGATCACTGGAGCAGCAGCGATTAGCAAAAGAAATGCCTACTCAAGTTGCTGAGCAAACGCGAGTTGTGCTTGCCAAGTTAAACGCGCTAAGAGATAAGCAAAACTATGAAACTGTGAATGCGCAAGCACAGCAGTTATTTGCGCAGTGGCAAGGCATTGAGCTTAAGTGGTTAGATGCTGAAACGGTAACTGCACTAGATGCAAAGTATCAACAAGTAGCAGATAAATTAAACCGCCACCTCAATGAGTTACAAGTTAAACATCAAGCGCAGCAAGCTGAGTTAATGCAAAAGCAAAATGAAGCCCTAGAGTTCGCTGAATTAACGGCTGAACTTGAAGCCATTGAAAAATCGGTTGAAATTGCATGTAAAACACTAGACTTAACTCCGCACGATGCACTGGTTAAACGTAGTGAAGTATTAAAAGGTAAGATAGCCGCACCGCAATATATCGCTGTTGAATCACTTGGTGAGTTCACCAGAAAACTGCAAAATATCGAGCGTGATCTTGCCGATTTGCCAGCACTTATTGCTGCAAGTGAAACCTTCAATAATGCCCTCTCAGAGTTGAAGGCAGTCGAAGTACCAACTTCGTTAGAAGCGCTCGATACCCAAATGCAAGAACAAAAAGACCGCTATGTTGCGGCGCGTAAAGCACTAGATTCACTGCCTAAGGTATTGCATAAATCGGCAAAAGCTGAGTTATCAGACACAAGCCATGTGTTTATGACAGCTGTTGAGCCGCTTAAAAATGAGCAAGAAAAAGCACTCAAAATCGCGAAGAAGAAAGCACGCGATGTTCAACGATTAATTGATCAAGGTCGATTTAACGTAGCATTTGGTGTTTTTAATGGTTTTATCGAGCATTTCGAGCTGCTTACACCAAGCTACAAAAAACAGCTCGAAAGTCAGCATGAAAGCTTGTCTAAAACATTAAAAGATCTTAAAGATTGGCAAAAGTATGCAGCCACACCTAAACGTGAAGAATTGCTTGCGGAGCTTGATATCAAACTGGCTGAGGAGTCGGTTGACCCCGTTAAACGTGCTGAGGAAGTAAAACTACTTAGAACACGTTGGAACGAACTTGGTCATGTTGAAACTGAACAGGAAAAGGCACAAGCAGCTCAATTTGATGAAAAAATTGAATTATTGTTTGTACCTTGTCGCGCTTACTTTGCGGAGCAGGAAGTGCAGCGTGAGCAGGCAAAAATTGCACGTGAAGCGGTAATTGAAGAAGTGAAAGTACTGCTTAGTACTTTGGATAACGAGGGTATTGATTGGCGAGAAGTTGAAGCACAATTTAATCGCCTAGCCAAAGCATGGAAAAATGCTGGCAATGTGG